>NZ_JBFTRD010000004.1:0-822890 GCF_056399345.1 Arthrobacter sp. 01N442 | reverse complement strand
ATCCAGAACAGCCTTCCGCCGCATCCATCCACTGATGAATCCAACGTTGAAGGCGGGGCCACATATAACCGTCACAACCTGCCCGGCGAGTCACGAAGTGGGGCCAGAAATAACCGTCCTACCGGGGCCATCCAAACCTGTCACAACCATAGAACCCCCTAGAACTTCCTATAACTTGCCGGATGCCGGGTGCGAACGGTGCGTGGGGAGTAGACGGCTGCCGCACTCCTGATGTGCCACCCGGACGACCGCTTACTCACGCCTGCTCAGTATCGTGTCCCCAACTGGCAGGTGGACGTCCGGACCGGTTTGAACGGAATCTCCGCAAGCCATCTTTTATACAGCTTTATATTCTTTATATAGGCCCATGCGAAGCCTTGACGACGCGTGACAGGCATCGCCGCCTCCAGGCCCTGTCAGGCGATGTTCGCACATGCATGTATCGCGGCATCGTTTCGAGCCGGCCCTGTGGCAGGATGTCTCCCATCATGGACAAGCGATTGCGGCGCGCACCTGACGCAGAGTGGGTGTTGATGTACCGACTCGGGCTGAGCCGGAAACAGATTGCTGACCTCGTTGGCGCCGAGCCCGCCACCGTCGGCTACCACCTCGTCATCGCACGCCGCCGGGATCCGGAGCTAGAGACTGCACACTTGGCCGCCGCGGGCACCAAGTCCGGACCATCCGTAGCGGACGTCGCCCGCATGGACGAGGTCGTCAGCTGGATTACGGCTCAAGGCCGGTTCCCCAGTGATGGCCCAAATGACAGGAATGAACGGGCGATGGTTCAGTGGCTCTCGGACCGCCGGCGCGAAGCACGCGCCGGCACGCTTCATCCCGCCTACGGCGAGGGCCTTGCCCGAGTCCCCGGGTGGGGCTGGAACCCCCGGACAGCAGCTGGGGAAGCCAGATGGCACCAGCGGCTGGCCCAGCTCGCGGACTTCCGCGCCGAAGGCAACGACTGGCCCCGCCACAAGAAGTGTGACTCCGAGCGGGAACACACCCTCGGCGTGTGGGTGCATTCCCAGCGGCAAAAGCACCGCCGCGGCGAGCTCGAAGCTGAAAAGGTCGAACTCATGGACGACGCCGTCCCAGGCTGGCAGATCGGAAGGACCCGAGGTCGCGCTCCCCGGCCGTAGGCGCGCAGCGCTGCGGCACTCGAAATGTCAGACTCACTGCGGAAAGGGACGGTGTTTCACGCGCGCTGCGCCCCGCGCACTAGGTCCTCCAGCCTCACCGGTTCAGTGACCCCGTTCGCAAGACCAACACTTCCGCTTTCAATATTCAGCTCGAGGTAGGGCGCGCATGTTGTCAGAGCCTCGTAGAGCCTCTGGCTCGCTTGAAGAAGCTCCCACGCAATATGAACGTCTCGCTTCCACGGCTCTGGATCGTTGGCTTCCGGCGGTTGAAGCTGGTTCAAGCCTTTTTTGGCAGGATAGAGGGCTAGAGCAACCGCGACATCGGGATCAAGAAAATACGAGGCTCCATCCATGCCGTCCAAGGCGACTTGAATAGAGTTGACAGTCACGGCGAGGAATTGCCTTCTCTCCGAACCAAAATTTTCGATGTTTCTCTCGTAGATTGACCGCGCACACCTCTCAATACTTGACCGGTCCCATGCGTTTGGATTCTGCTCGGCCGCTCCCGTCAGACGAGCACCACCGCGGTACCACGCCAGCATGAATGGGCCCATCTGCGCCAAGAACTGAAGAGCCAGCAGGTTGCGCGAATACACGCTTCGCTTCCGCCGCTCGCCAGGAATCTCGATCAGTATCCAGTTGAATAAGACCGCGCCGATGAGTGCATATGCCAGGTTACGGATGATCTCGCCGATGGCATGTCCGGGGAAGAAGAACTCTGGCCACTGTTGGCAGACCTCGATGACAAAAGCCACGGCGCCCAGTGCAACCATGGTCCAAACTGGCCGCTGCAGGGCTCGCTGAAGCCACGGTGCTTTCTTGATTGGTTGCTGCACGCGGGGGGAGCGCTCTGTCATTTCAGGAGCTGTTCCGAGGGGCAGCTCCTGTTCTTGGCTGACATTTGCGACCATCGCCAACTACTCCGCAATCTCCAACGCCGGCAGTCCAGCGACAATCTTGTTGGTCTCCAGTGACACCGTGACTATCCGCTTGATCAGGTCGATGATGTACCGCGGCTCGCCGACCTCGCGGCAATAGTCGTTCGGGTCGTTGGTGATTCGAGAGTCCTTGTGGATCTTCACTTGATATCGCTCCATAACCCACTTCAACGCTGACCACCCACTCATCAGCGTGAAGTCGTCAACTTCGTCCGGGATGCCCGCCAGTGTGATGTGGTGGTTGTAGATAATACGCGAGCGGTCATTGCGTCCAGCAAAGGCCATTTTGTTGACCCGGTAGTACTCATAAGCATCCGTGCCCGGAGCGCCGTGCGTGATCTCCTCCAGCGGGTACGGCTCGACCGTCTCGTAGTTCAGATGCAACTCGGCAAGTTCGCGGCCCGCTGTGCTGAAGCCGCGGAAGTTCCGGACCTTGGGGATGCGTGGCAGCATCTTCATCAGGTCCGCCCTGTATTGCTCCTTATAGGTTGGGCTGTTGAGCACGCCGTAGACATAGTAGAAGATGTCTTCCTTGCTGATGGCGGTGTCTTCGTAAAAGCCGCGGTAGGCCTTCAGCGTCGCATCCGTGATGTTGTCCTTGCGCCGGTAACCATCGACGACGTCGGGATCGACGTCGTCGAACAAACTGGGTTTCGCTCCGCTTGAGACAGGTTCGTAGCTGTAAAGGCTGAAACCCTGGAGTGCCGTTGCAACACCCAGTGCCGGAATCTGGTTCTGCATCAAAGAATAGAACTGGCCGGCCGATCCGGGGCCTGACAATGTGATCACGAGGTTCGTGTGAGCGGGCGTGGGAAACAGCTTTGGCAACTGACTTTGATCATTGTTCAGCTTGCGTTCGAAGTAGACGAATTGCCGGCAGAATGGCCTGTACTGGCTATCCCGCACCATCGATTCATCAAAACTTACTTTGTCGTCGCGGCGAAGACTAGTACGCAGCGAGCGATCCCAACTAATTTTCGTTGGGTCCTGATTGACGAACCCCAAGACCCCTGCGTCGTCTAGATTTAGTTGATCATTCTTATAACGGACACGGTCCGCTTCGTACGCAGCAGCGAGCCGGGTAACATTCTCTCGCAATTTTGCGGTACTGAAGTTGAAGGTCCATGCGTCGCGATTTGTTTTCAGTCCCGAAGAGTAGTTCACGAAGATCCCCGGGGTTGTTGGCCTGCCTTTGGTGGTTTTGTCGCCGATGGGCTGGTACCGGTCATAATTTTCGTCACGGTGGTTGATCCAGTCTCCGTGCTCGTTGGGTGTGATGGACTCCCAATCGGTATTCTCCAGCGACCCTTCAACTCGGAGTTTCTCCAGCTTCTCCGGTATCGACAGATAGTCCCCGATGTCTGAGTAGTGGAGGTCTGCCTGAGCAGTATGTTGTGAGTTCTTGATTAGCACGCATATTGCCGTTGAGGTCATAGTCCCTTGGCCGAACACGCTCCCACCTTCACGTTTCTGTTCCGCTGCTGTCTTTCCCCGGAGATGACCACGCAGGTTATAGACGAAGATCCGGCTGAACTCGTGGGCAAAGGTTTTCCGAATACCATCTGCGGTGTTGCCGTCGATGAAGGAGCCGTTGGATACGAAGGCGATGACACCGTTGTCTCTGACGCGGTTCGAGGCCCAGCGGATTCCACGGACGTATGAATCGTAGAGGCTGTTCTTGTTTGTTCCGGTCGACTGCTTGGCATACGTGTCGGCGATGCTGGCATCTAGGGCCGGATATTTTTGGTTTTGGTTGTTGTCGTTCGCGCTTGTTTGCCCTGTGGAATAGGGCGGGTTCATGACGATGACGCGGATGTCCTGGTTCTTCTGACGGATCACGCGTTCGTGATTCTCAGGGAAGATCCCCGTTGTCTCAAGCTGGCCATCGCTCTCATTGAGCTGGAAAGTGTCGGTCAGGGCGATCCCGTCGAACGGAACGTAGCCAGTCCCGATCCTCGCGTTGGCAGCCACTTCCGAGTACACCGTCTCGATGTTGATGGCAGCAATGTAATAACTGAGCAAGACGATCTCGTTTGCGAACATCTCCTCCGTGTATTTCCGGTGCAGGTCTTCCGGCTTGATCAGTCCGATCTGCAGCAACCTGGTCAGAAAGGTTCCCGTCCCCACAAACGGTTCCAAAATGGAGACGCCTTCGTCGGAGAGCGACTTCCCGAACTCCAGGCGCAGGGCAGCGTCGGCTGACCGCAGGATGTAGTCCACCACGGGCACCGGAGTGAACACGATGCCAAGGCGGTCGGCGATGCGCGGGAAGGCGTTACGGAAGAAGTTGTCGTAGAGCTCAACGATGATGGACTGCTTGGCAGCGGCATTGTCGATCTTGGAGACACGTGCCCGCACCGACTCGTAAAACTTCTCCAAGCCCTTGCTTTCTTTCTCGAAGACAGCATTGGAGCCTAGTTGGTCAAGGATGTTCTGCATCGCCCGGGAGACGGGGTTGTGCTCGGTGAAGTTGGAGTCGGCAAACATGGCGTCAAACACCGGTTTGGTTACCAGATGCTGGGCCAGCATCTCCACCGCCTGGGCATCATCAATTTCCGGGTTCAGATTTTCCCGGAGGCCGGCGACGAATCCGTCGAAGGCGGTACGGTGCGAGGAGTCGGCGTCCGAGAGCAGGTCGTTGATCAGGTCGATGTGCTTCTTGGCGATGGAGGCAATGTCCTTGGACCAGTCCTCCCAGTACATGCGGTTGCCGCACTTGTCCACGATCTTCGCGTAAACAGAGTCCTTCCACTCCTCCACAGGGAACGTCAGGGTCGTCTGCGTGCCCGGGTCGACGGGTCCTGGCCCTGGCTCCACGTCCGGAGAAGGACTCGGATCGATGACCGGCCCCTTCTTCTTCGGCGCCAAGTCGATTTTGTCCACAATGATGGACTCGGGAGCCTTATTGTTCAGCTCGATCTGGTTGATCGAAGAATCCATCCGTTCGTCGTGGGCGCGCAGTGCCTGGAGGACTTGCCAGACAACTTTGTAGCGCTGGTTGTCCTTCAGCGCCTCCGAGGTAGACATTCCTTCCGGGATGGCGATCGGCAGGATGATGTAGCCGAACTTCTTGACCTCACCGGTCTCGGCGTCGACGTGGTTCCGCATAACGCGGCCGACGGCTTGGATGACATCGACCATGGAGTTTCGCGGATTCATGAACAGCACCGCATCGAGGGACGGGACGTCAACGCCTTCGGTGAGGCAGCGGGCATTGGTGAGGATTCGGCAGGTTGGCTGCTTCTTTTTCGGCCACGACCCGTCAGCGTTGCGTGGCGCGGTGCGGTCGTCGACCTGGATGACGTCAGCATCGGCTTTCAGCCAGTCGAGCCGCTCCCCGCGGCGGACAGCGTTGAAGCCGCCGTCTATGTGCTTGACCTCGACCCGCAGGTCATCTGTCGGGTCGTCGTTGGTCAGGTCAGTGAGGTGCACGCGTGTGAGTTCCTGGAACTCTGCCTCGATAACTTGGGAGGCCTTGATAGAGCGGTTGAACGCCACCGCCCGGCGCATGGGCTGCCAATCTTGGCCGAAGCCGTCCTGGAATTCGCCGGCCCGCCGTTTGGCCAAGCCGTTCCAGACGCCCACGAGTTTGGCAATGTCGTCGATGTTGAGTTCGCTGTTGCTGTCGGCCAACTGGTCCTGGAAAGTGGTCCGCACCTGTGTCTCGTCGACGCCCAGCACCAGCACCTTGTAGTCGGTCAGCAGCTTCTGCTCGACGGCCTCGCCGAATCCGATCCGGTAGAACACGGGCCCGTAAATGGACTGGTCATCCATGGAGCAAAGGACCGCGTCCTTTTCCCGGGCCGCGTCTTTGGTGTTGTCGTTGAAGATCCGGGGTGTGGCCGTCATGTAAAGGCGCTTGGTGCCGGATATCCAGTGGTTGTCGTGGATCTTCACGAAGTGCGATTCGCCGTCGCCGGCGAGCGTGGCGCCGGTGGTGCGGTGCGCCTCATCGCAAATGATCAGGTCGAAGTCGGGCAGGCCGGCCTGCTGTGCGGCACGCACGGCGTCGATGGACTGGTACGTCGAGAACACCACCGTCATGCCCTCATCCAACGTGCGCGAGTTCATGGCCTCAATGAGCCGCGCGCCGTCGGTCGTGGCAGGGATCTGCAGATCGTGGAGCGCAACATCGGTCAGGTCGGTGTCCTTGACGCGGCCGACTTTGTTGTCCGAGCACACTGCGTATGCGTGCATAGGCTGCTCGGTCTCGTCCGACCATTCCTTGAGGGACTGGGACATCAGCGCCAGGGACGGCACCATGAACAGGACCCGGACATGGCCCAGCTCTTCGGCGATCCGTTCGGCCAGCTTCAAGGACGTGAAGGTCTTTCCGGTGCCGCAGGCCATGATCAATTTGCCGCGGTCATTGTCCTCGAAGCCTTTCAGCGCCGCCTGGACAGCCTTGTGCTGGTGCGGGCGCAGCTGCTTCTTGTCGAACAACTTCGGCGTAGTGGGCGCCGTCAGATCGTAGGTCGACCAGTCAATGTTCGAGTGTCGAAAGTCGCTCAAACCGATCCGTTGCACCGGCACATGCCGGTCGTCGAGCATCTCCAGCGCGTTGTTCGACCAGTCACCCTCGGTGGTGTCCACGACGACCGCGTTCGTGAAGGGCTTCTTTGAAGATGCCGACAGGAACGAGTCGATGTCGTGCTTCTGGATCCTGTAGCCAGGCGCATAGAACTTCACTTGGATGGCGGTCAGGCCACCGTCGGTACGGGCGGCGACCAAGTCGATGCCATTGTCCTTGTTGGTGAAGTTCTCCGGACGGTCCGGCCAGTCCCGCCACAACCACACGTCCGTGTACTGAGGTGCGTGAACGCCGTCGTTCTCCAGATACTGCACCACCAGCTGTTCGAGGTAGCTGCCTTTCATCCTTTCGGAATCCGAAAGGGCGCGGTAGGTGCCAAGCAGCTCGTCAAACGTAGTGGTCACGGTGTCCCCAAGGTGGTGCGGATATGAAAGAAAGGAAGCCCCGAGGGACTTCCACTGATTGTATGTGGCGTACATCGCCGGGCTGTGCCTTCCCCGGCCGGTCATCCCATTTTCCTCGCTTCTTCGATTCTCCAGGTGAACCTGCGACAGGGGGCGGGGGGACATGACGATTCAAAGGGGCCCACCAAGACCCGCCCGCGGAGCGGGCCGTACGATACCTAGGACAGCTGGGAGGCGGCCATGGTGATATCAGCGAGCGAGGCTCAACGGGACCTTTTGGGTCTGATCGAGCGCGTCAACCGCGATCGCATAGAGGTTGAGATCACGTCCAAGCGCGGATCAGCCGTGCTGATGTCGAAAGATGAATACGAGGGCCTGATGGAAACGAGCTACTTGCTGCGCTCACCTGGGAACGCGCAACGCCTGCTCTCAGCTATCAGATCGGCTCGTGACACCTAGTCGGCCTCGTCCAGAACCCTCACTATGGCCCTGAGCGCTTTAGGATCCACCGGGCCGAGCGCCCGGGAGGCGAATTGACGGACTTCTTTTCTTCTAATATGACGCAGCAGGGCCAGGCCCGCTTCCACCTGCTCTGGGAGCTTGCTGTCCTCATGGCGAAGATACTCCGGATCTACATCAAATACGACCGCAAGGGCGTCTAGGAGCTCATCGGGGATTATCTGCTCCTTGCCACTCTTGAGCAGTGACCACCGTGTCCGCGAGATGTAGTAACCGGTCGCCTTCGCGGCATCCCTGATTGCCGGATAGTCGAAGGGGCGCCCGGACTCGGTCATGATGACGTCCACAAGAAGATTGATCTTCCCCGCGAGCGACTCGGCCCGTCGTATGGCGGCAATGCGCCCCGGGCACGGATCAATCACGGGTTGACCCTCTTCCTTCGCGCTGAATGCGGATCATAGAGAGGCTTGCCCGAAGGCGTAACACACTTCGCCCCCGGTGCAGCCCCGCACTTGGTGCATGCGTAGCTCTGGGCAGCCTTGGCCATCACACCGTAGGGATTGTGAACGGCATTAGGTGCAACCCTTACCTTCTGCCATTGGGCACGAATTTCCTCAAATTTCGGTTCCGCGGATGCGCCAGATGCACTGGATTGCACCCTCTTGATATTCGTTAGTTTGCGTCTGCGACTCGTAGGCATGAACAAAGCATTCCAGATAACGGAGCCTTAAGCTAATGCGCCGGTGGGCGGAGAGATTAAGGAATTTTTAGGCGTTTATCATCAGACTGCCGCGTGCCTTATTTACAAAATAGGCTGATATCTCAGGACTTACCGACGGAATTTAGGAACCCGGTATGCCGAATATATACAAATGAGCACCCCTGTCGTGAGATTCGTGTGATTGCCTATTTGAAACTGTCTACACGCGCTTGGATCGCCTGATAAACCAGGAAGAGCTCGCACTATGCGAGGGGCGGTTTCGGGTCTGTCGCGAATCCACAACGGGGTGCCCGGGCCACCAGCACACTCCAGCATCACAGCCGTGCTGAACGCCGTGGAAAGTCAACCTGGCGCGCCTAAAATGATCTGCGCCGTAGCCGACGTCATATCCCGCCGGGCGGACCCTTCGTGTATCAATACGAGGGATCGCCACGGGGCGCTCCGACGACGACCTGGGGAGAACATGACCCAGACCACTAAGCAGGACCTTGACGCTGACCTGAAGAGCCTCTTGGACGGGATTGACTCCATTCTGCCGAAGCCGTTCCCTGCCTGGCCAGGTGGTTACCCGCACCAGATCGAAGCTGCACTTGTCGACGCGGTCCTGTCCATCCGGGCCCGCTAGGGCAGAGCCGACAGCGGCGTCCGTGCAGCGGTGAGTCGCTAAAAGGTCGCCGTCGGCGATCAAGCCCCGAATAGCCTGTCGCGGCTTGCAGATTTCGACGAGGCAAAGCTTGGCGAAGTCCTGCGCAACCGCCAGATGACGGGCCCCGAAACAAAGGCTGCAGCGATCGTGAACGCCGCCGTCTCCCTGTACGGATGCGGAGTCGAAACTGCGGCCGACATTGACCCGACGGATCCGGCACAGAAGGCCGCTTACGTGAATGTCCCTGGACTCGGGCCGGTGACATGGTCCTACTTCACAATGCTGATCGGCTCCCATGACGTGAAGCCTGACACCTGGCTTGAACGTTCCGTGAAGCTCGTCCTTGAAACTCCGAACAGAGAGTCCGACGAATACGTGCGCCGGCTGGTGAATGCCGCCGCTGCCGTGTTCGGCATCGATCCGCGCGTCTTGGACCACGCCATCTGGCTTTACATGCGCAGTCGCGAGGCATAGGCCCGGCCGCGGCGGCTCACAAGCCGCTCAAAATTCGTCCACCAGAGCCACTTCGTCCGGCCGGACCTAGCTGTTCCACCACGGTGCATCGTCATCTCGCTGTTGGTCCGCGCCGGCAGCCGTGACTCTCTTCGCGAGGTCAGCCCATGGCGTCGAGCTGCCAGAGAGTTCGCGGACTTTGGTGATGCCGACGCTCTTTAGTCCGGTCGCAGCCAGAACGCTGCGCGGCACAACGTGGAACTCCCACTGGGACACGTTCAACTGGTCGTACTTGGCGTGCTCCGTCTCAACGTGTGCGCAGAAAACGTAGACCATCGCGTTATAGCGTCTTCCCAGCGGATCCATCCCGTCTCCCGGTGCGCGCGGGTGATAGCGCGTTCCCTGTAAGCCGGAAAACGACAAGGCGCTGGGCTTTTTCTGTTCCCAGGACTGCAGGTAGGCCGACGATTTTATTTCAACCGTGATGTCACCAACGAGTAAATCGTAGGAATCCCACTCGACACGTCTCAGAGGTGTGATGCCAAGCGCTTTGCCGACCAGGAACTCTGCCAGATAGCCGCGCGCGTTGTTCATCCGTAGGTCGCCGAGGGCGAATTGCCAGAACTCCCGGACGGTCGTACTTGGTATCCCGGTGAAGGCCTCGTCGCCGGAAAGACTTACGGACGTCGGCGGCACGAGCCAATGGATCTCATCTGCCATTCACGCAGCCTACAGTTTGAAGGGGCCTATGAAACTCATGACCTACCAAGTTGGCAGCTTCCTCTGGGCGAGTCTCTTCACAGCCTCCGGGGTCGGCCGACCTCGTTGCTCGTCCAGGGCGACCCTCAACTGCGCGGCCAGGATGTTGCGACGTACGTGGAGCGCCAATTCTCTCCGAGCCTCCGGATCCATACGGAGCCTACCGTCCGGCGTTCTCAGCGTATCGAATGGGGACGGAAGCGGCGGGGGCGTCCGCTGCGCCAATCTAATTACGGCCGGTGGAGTCTCACGCCCCCGGGCCTCGTCCAAGGCGACCCGAAGCTGGGCCGATCGGATTCCACTCCGTATGCGCAGAATGGCTTGTTCCCTGGAGGCCTGGCCCTCGTCTTCGGTTGCGGGCATCGGTTCGCCCCTTTCTGCCCATTGCGTTCATGATTGCAGAGTGTCGCGCAGCCGCCAAGGGTTCAACCACGGCCTGCAATCGCCAGCGCCAGCCCATGTCCCGACCGGGTCGGGTCAATGTGTTCGTCCTAGTGCTCGTGGTCACGCCGGTGCCCAGTCGCCCCCGGAGGACCGAGTATTCACGGGCCCCACCAGACTCTCTGGCCAAAAATGGGCCACATTTGGGCCAGAAATGGTCCCAGGATCCGGAATCCGCGTCGTTCCGGCCATTTTTGGGCCGTTGGTGGCCCAAAAATGGGCCCCTTTTGGCCCTTCAAACAGCTCAAAAATACTCCGTAGCCACCGTGACCGGATTTGGGCCAGATATGGCCCAAAAATGGGCCGTATCTGGCTTAGCAAGTGCATTTGGACGCTCCGAAGCCCTGGCGCCTTGGGTCGAAGCCGGAAACGGCGGGTCCCAAGGGCCATTTTTGGCCATTCTGTGGCCACTTTTGGTCAATTTCTGACCAAGAATGGGCCAGTATTGGCCCCAGCCCATGGACGCCAAGCCCGGGCGGGCGGAGGCACTGGAACGGCAATTGCGGGACCGCCGCGTCGGCAGTCCTGGCGAGTGGGAGAGCCATGCCGCCCCGACACTGGGCCACCACGTCCAGAACGGCTCCGGGCGGCGTGAAGCGACGCTGCAACCACCGGCGGAGCGCTGCGGCCACCCCCTGAGCAGGAGCCGAGCCGTGCTCTGACGGCCGGTGAACCGGTCGGCGTCCCAGCCCTGCGGCCACTGCCGTGAGGGCGTTTGGACCAGTCCCTGACGGGCCGGGAAACCTCATTGGAGGATGTGCTTGCAGCAGCTGCTGCGCAGCGCCTTCGGCACCCCAGCTGCTCCGTCTGTCTTCATTCCTCAGACTCCGCCCCGCAGCACCTCGCAGGGGACTGCTGCTCCTGCGTCGCAGCGCCTGCTGGTACGAGATCCATAGACGGGGACTCCGTCCCCTTTTTGGGCTTCAACCGGTGCCCGCTCCTTCGTCGCAGACCCCGTAACGCTGCTCCGCAGCACGCTTTCCACCGGGTGCCATGCACCTAAAAACCCGGTGGAAAGCCAACAGCCCAAAACCCGCGGAAAGTGGCGTCACTTCAACCCGACCTTCCACCAGTGGAAACCGAGAACGGTCGGGTTGAAAGCGAGCGGTGGAAGCCACTTTCCTGCGGGCCCAGTCGCGCGGCCACGGTGTCCACGCGGTGCCATGCACCTCAAATTTGCGTGGACAGCCAAGGGCCCGAAACCCGCGGAAAGACGTGTCAGTGTCCACCCACTGTCCACGCGTGGACAGCTAAATATGGCGAGGGGACACAACATGGTGGACACGTCTTTCCCACCATTGACAGTCCAAACAGCGCTCCTACCGGGTGCCATGCACTATCAATCCCGGTCGGAGCCAAAACGCCCAAAACCCGCGGAAACCAGCGCCACTCCAACCCGACCTCCTACGAGTAGGAAGCAAAAAGGGTCGGGTAGGAACGAAGCGGTAGGCGCCAGTTTGCGCTGACGTACCAGCAGAAAACCCGTCGATCTTCCGCTAGAGCTCCAGATACGACGGAATGAGTAACAGGGCATAAGGAAAACTGGCACCTCGCTTCGCTTCGGTGGTCGGCGCAGCCGACGGTTTTCGGTCACTGCGCTCCCTTCCCCACCAACGCTGACGCGTCGCTGGGGTGCCCCTGAAACCATCGCTGGCGCGAGTGGTTCCAGCCCCCGGCGACGCTGTCGCGGTCCCTGGACAGAGACTCCTGCGACTGGCGCCCCAGGCGTCTCTGAGACAAGCGGAAGAGCAGCGCCATTGCCCCGCGGCAGCCTCGCGACAAGGGCAGCGTGAGGGTGCCGTTCGGCACCGGTCGGCTGGCGCCGACCCGGGGGTTGGAGCAGAGACGTTGCATCTACCGCAACCCACCCGCTGAGCTCGCGCGGTCAAGACCTTGGAGTGAAGATCACCGTGCCCCCGGAAGTCCAGTCAGGCACCTGCCAAGACCGTCACCGCCGGTGACCCGTTCCGGGACAAGTGCCGGGTAACAGCGACCCGCCTGCCCTACGTGCAGCGTGCTGTGCTGAGGATCCAGGGACTGTGCCTGAATAGACCCGGTATCTGGCAGAACGTGCGCCGGCGCTGTTCGTCCTGCAGAGCCCCTGGCGACGAGCCAGCAGACCATCCGAACGCCCCGACTGCTCTGCCCCATACAGCGCTGATCCGGGCGGGGACTACGGACACGCATCCACCTAATTTAAGCGGAAATCATTTCTGTAATGATTTCCGTAATGAGGAGTGGCCCCGCAAGCAGACGGATCGGCATGTCCGGACTCAAACCTTCGGGACGACATCCAGCGTCGCGGCCACGGCCTCCCAGGTCGTAACGCGGCGGCCCTTGCCGATAGGACAGATGGCGACGCTCATCAGAAACTCAACGATGGAACGGCGACGAGCGAGGGTCTTCGAATCCCACCACGAGCGCACGTCCTCAACGCCGACCAAGTCGGCAAAAGGACCCAGACTCACGGCGCTCGTGATTTCTGAGTCGACGATTCTCAGTTGCTCTTCTATGTCGTGGAGTCGGTCCTGCGCGGCTGCCAACCGCGCAGGGTCATCATCGATAAGCAAAAAGACGTTTTTCCGGGACGCTCTGAGTGCGTCTCGGCGAGTGTGCAGCGTAGCCATGTCCACCTTGGCCGCCTTGGGACTCAACAACGTCGCAGCGTCAGTCTCCGACAGCCGGGCGATGCAGAGCATGGAGACGTATTCGTCGATGAGATCGCCGTTGCGCATGAAGTGGCCGTTGATGCAGCGATAGGCGTGGTAGCGCTGCGTGGGAGCCGTTCCGGAACCGTCCTTGCGAGCCGTCGGATGCGTCTCTCCCCGTGCTGAACGGACCGGCACGCCGCACACGGAGCACCTTGCCAGGCCGGAGAGGAGCCATCTGCGGGCCGTACCGTTGTGGTTAGGTTTGACACCGACGAGGCGGTCGCGTGTCGCGACCAGTTGCTCGTGCTCCACGATTGCCTCCCAGGCGCCGGCGGTGCAGGCTTGAAGGTCGATATGTGCCAGCTCATGCTTCCCCGAAGGTTGTGCTGGCGGCAGCAGAGCCGCGTAGAAGGGGTTCATGAGGATGCGACGCACCGTGGCCGAGCGCCACCGAGCGCCTTTCCGTGTGGTCCTGCCGGCGTCGTTAAGGTCTCTGGCGATCTGTCCGAGCGACGCGCCGACGAGGAACTCGGCGAAGATCCGGCGTACGTCAGCGGCCTCACCTTCGTCTATGACATAGCGAGTGCCCGTCGAGTCTCGTTCGGCGGCGGGTAGCCACCGGTACCCGTGGGGCGTCATTCCGGAGGTGGGATGCCCCTCCTTCCGGCGCTCGGCGGCGTAGCGAGCCGCCCGCGCCGCCTTGATCTTCACCTCACGCTCGGCGAGGAGGATGAGTTGCTTGAGCAGGAAGTCATCGATCTCGGTGTCGATGCCCTCACGGATCACCACCACACGGATGTCCCGGCGCGGCGGGCGTACATCGAGGACGTCGGTTAAGCTGCGGGTAAGCCGGGAGGTTTCGGTGACCAGCAAAACTTCGAACGTGCCGGCGTCAAACTCACGCAGCATCCGAGCCCAGTCCGTTTTCGGACCACGGGCCGAGCTGGCGCCGACGTCGTTGTCCCGGAACTCGGCGACCGTCTTCCAGCCCCGCCGGACGGCCTCCGTCCGGCAATCGTCGAGCTGTTGGGCGATGCCCTGGTCGACGTCTTCCGACTGCCGGGCGTATATGGCGACGCGGAGGGGAGGAGCAACGGCAGTTGTCATGCCAATCAGAATAGTCCAAAGTATGCTTTGAAAGACGCACGGTAGCCGCCGTCGGTTTCGCAGGTCTGCTCGTGCTGATCATGCGCAGCGACGAGGTCCGGGGCTTTCTGCTGAACCTCATCCGCACTGCGCTGGCGCTGCCGTGATCCGGCGCTCCCGGGGCAGGCCGGCCGCCCTGGCACATACCTCCGCGCAAACGGGAGTTCGCCGCCCGCGGGACCTCGCCGCCTGGATGCGAGGATCCCGGGCGGTCAACAGCGCAGCAGCAGCCCGGGGCGCGGTGACGGCCGAGTTCGCCGTCGCGCTGCCGGCCGTGGTCCTCCTGCTTGGCTTGCTGCTGGCCGGATCCGCCGCGGGGTTGACGCAGCTTCGGCTCGAGGAAGCCGCCCGGGCCGGCGCGAGGGCGCTCGCGCGCGGTGAAGACGCAGCCGCCGTCGGTGGGATCGTCCGGCAGCTTGCCGGGGATTCGGCGTTGGCTGCCGTGGCCTCCGACGGCGTCTGGATCAGCGTCACCGTGTCCGGAACCGTCAGCGGCGCGGTGGGTCCGCTGGTCCCATGGACCCTCACCGCGAAGGCGTGGGCGCGGAGCGAGGCCCCTGACGCGCCGGCCCCTGACGCGCCGGCCCTCCCCGCCCCGGCGACGGCGCACCTTGCCCTCGCCTGTCAAGCGTGATGCCGGCCGTGGTGCGGGACCCGGAACTAGGTGCGGGGACCGTCCTGGCGTTGGGCCTGGGGATGGTGCTGCTGCTGGCTATGACCATCGTCGTCCTGCTAGGCCAGGCCGCGGTAATGGCGTCGCAGGCCGCGACGGCAGCGGATATGGCTGCACTCGCGGCCGCGGATGCCGCCCGTGGACTCACCAGCGGCGAACCCTGTGCCGTCGCCGCCGACGTCGCTGGCCGCCATGGTGCGCGGCTCGTGGGCTGTTCGGTCGAATCCGGCGACACCGTCCAGGTCCGGACGGAACTCCGATCCCGCACGGTGTTCGGTTCGGCCACCGGCCTGGCCCGGGCAGGACCTCCGCCGGCGGAGGGCACCGGGCCGGCGCACGGGCCCAGGTAAGCGGGGCCAGGGAAGCGGGCCCCGGTGAACGGTCGCCGCTCTAGCCCGGCTGGTGGCTGACGTGCCCGGCGGCCGGCGCGGCTCCCTGGTCCTCGGCACCGCCGCCCATGAGGTCGGTGGCGTCGGCCAGCAGCATCTCGATAAGCGTGACGGCGGCGTCCTTGTCCAGCGGGTTGTTCTTGTTTCCGCATTTGGGCGACTGGACACAGGACGGGCAGCCGGACTCGCATTCGCAGGCCTTGATGGCGTCGCGTGTCGCGGAGAGCCACAGCCTGGCCTTGTCGTAGCCGCGCTCGGCGAAGCCCGCGCCGCCGGGGTGGCCGTCGTACACGAAGATCGTGGGCACGCCGGTGTCGGCGTGGATGGCCGTGGACACGCCGCCGATGTCCCAGCGGTCGCTGGAGGCCACCAGCGGCAGCAGCCCGATGGCCGCATGCTCGGCTGCGTGCAGGGCGCCGGGGAACTGTGCCTCGATCAGCCCTGCGCCGGTCAGGGAGCGGTTGTCCATCACGAACCACACCGCCTTGGTGAAGAGGTCCCGGGCACCCAGCTGCAGCGGTTCCTCGCCGAGGATCTCGTTCGAAATCAGCGCCTTGCGTTGGAAGGAGACCACCTGTGTCGTCACTTTCACGTCGCCGAAATGCACCGCCACGTCGCCCCACTGCGTGGTGCGGAGCGTCTCCAGGACCTCGATCTGGGTCACGTCCCGCGCGGTGGTGTAGTAGTCGGGGTTGGCCCGGCGCACGACGACGCAGTGCTCGTCTTCGTTCAAATCCTCGACGACGTAGCTCTCGCCCTGATGGACGTAGATGGCGCCGGTGTGCGCCTGATAGTGGGTCTGGGGTGAATCCATGGTGCCGAGCAAAGACCCCGTGTCGGCGTCCACAATGCTCACCGGACCGCCGCCGTCGGCGCGCAGGTTCACCATGGCCGCGGCGCTCTGGGGGTGGGTCCAGAACCAGCCCGCGGGACGTTTGCGCAGGTAGCCCTGGGCGACCAGCTGGTCAAGCAGCTTCTCGGCTGTCGGGCCGAACAGCTGCAACTCGGCGTAGCCCAGGGGAAGTTCCGCGGCGGCGGCGCACAGGTGCGGCCCCAGGACATAGGGATTGGAGGGGTCGAAGACGGTGGCCTCAACCGAGACATCGAAGATCGCCTCCGGGTGGTTCACCAGGTACGTATCGAGCGGATCATCGCTTGCGACGAAGGCGGCGATCGCATCCTGTCCGGCGCGGCCCGCCCGGCCGATCTGCTGGAACAACGACGCGCGGGTTCCCGGCCAGCCGGCGACCAGAACTGCGTCGAGCCCCGAGATGTCGATGCCCAGTTCCAGCGCGGACGTACTCGACACCCCCAGCAGCTCGCCGGAGCGCAACGCCTTTTCCAGGGCCCGCCGCTCCTCCGGCAAGTACCCGGAGCGGTAGGCTGCCACGCGTTGCGGCAGGCTGGGGTCCACCTCATCGAGGAGGCGCTTGGTGATGGAGGCGATCGTCTCGGCTCCGCGGCGCGATTTGATGAACGCGATGGTGCGGATGCGGGAGGAGACGAGGTTGGCCAGCAGGTCCGAGGTTTCGGCCACGGCGGTCCGGCGTTCCTTGGCGCCATTTTCGCCGCGCAGCTCCGTCAGCGCGGGTTCCCAGAACGCGACGGTGGTGGCGCCGTGCGGCGAGCAGTCCTCGGACACCGCCCGGACCGGAGCGCCGATGAGCCGGCCGAAGGAAGTGCCGGGGTCGGACGCGGTGGCCGATGCGGCGATGAACACAGGTCCGTGGTGGGACGTGCCGGGACTGTAGTAGGCGCAGATCCGGCGCAGCCGCCGCATCAGGTTGGCTACGTGCGAGCCGAACACGCCGCGGTAGCTGTGTGCCTCGTCCACGATCACGTAGCGGAGCCGGCGGAAGAACCGGGCCCACCAGGCGTGGTTGGGCAGGATGCCGAAATGCAGCATGTCGGGGTTGGCCAGGATGACGTTGGCGTGGTCCCGGATCCAGCGGCGGGATGCCGGGTCGGTGTCGCCGTCGTAGGTTTCCGCGCGGACCGTGGGCAGGTTGAGCGAGCGGATGGCGGCCAGCTGGTCGGCGGCGAGCGCCTTGGTGGGGGAGAGGTAGAGGGTGACGGCGCCGTTGTCGTGGATTTTGCCGGGGTCGGCCAGGACGCGCAGTTCGGAGCGGTGCACCGCGTCCAGTGCCGGCAGTTGGTAGGCCAGGGACTTGCCGGAGGCGGTGCCGGTGGCGATCACCACGTGTTCGCCTGCGTGGGCGAGTTCGGCCGCCTGCACCTGGTGGCGGTAGGGCTCGTGGATGCCGAGCGAGCCGTACGCCTGCACCAGATCGGGGTGGACCCACTCCGGCCACGGTTCGTTGACGGCTTTGCGGGCAGGAATCGTCCGCACATGCCGCAGCTGTTCCGGCTCCGGGCCGCGGCCCAGCAACGGGATCAGGGACTCATGTGGATTCACTCCAACATTGTTTCACCCGGGCTCAAATCGCCCGGGGCAGGCATCGACGCCGGGACCCGGCTCACCCCACGGACAGGTCGGCACCCTCGTCTGAGGCGGAGAGCATCAACACATGGCACACCGTGGTCCAGCCAAGATGCGAGTAGAGCTGCTGGCCGTCGAGGGAGGCCAGCAGGAGCCCGCTCTCGACGTCGTGTTCGAACGCCTGCGCGGCCAGGGCCCGCATGATGAAGCTGCCGAGTCCGCGCCGCTGGAACCCGGGTTCGGTAACGATCTTGTCGAAGACAGCGGTGTGGCCCGCGACGAACACCCGCCCGCTGGCGGCCACCTCTTCGCCGGCGTAGACCACGGCGTGGTGGACTCCGCCCGCCGTGGAGGGCACCCAGCGCAGGTCGTCGTCCGGAAGCCAGGGGTCCTCGGCGTCCTGGGTTTCCATGTCCACGATCATCATGGTCTGGGTGGCGGACGTGACGTTCAGCCCGTTCTGCTGGGCCAGGGCCGTGTAGCGCGGCACATCGTTGGTGAGGATCGTCAGGATGCGGGCCGGGACTTCGGCGGTCTTGGCCGCCAGCGCCTCGAACTCGGATTCCGAGGGGTCATGGGCGAAGTATTCCCATTCGTGGGTCGTGTCAGCCCTGAGCGCCGCGGGGAAGCGGCCCTCCGTGCGCGTCTCATAACCCCGGCAACCGGCCCACCCGGCAACCCAGACCTCAAGGAGGTGGGTGGTGTCGTCAACCATGGCTTCAAGACTCATGAGATGAGCGTATTCCAGCCCCGCCACAAGCAACAGGGGCCGGGTTCGGTGAGGGCCGTTGCTTACGCAATTGTGACAGTGAAGGGCGCCCCCCGCGCCTGCGCCGCCGCCTAAGCGCCGGAACCCGCCCCCGGGTTTTGCCCCGCCCAGTACGCTTAAATACGTGGCTTTGAATCGAATTGTGCTCTTTTACGGCTTTACCCCGATCGCGGACCCGGAGGCGGTCCGGCTCTGGCAGCGCGCCCTCTGCGAGAAACTCGGGCTGACCGGGCGGATCATCATCTCCAAGGACGGCATCAACGCGACCGTCGGCGGCGAAATCGGCGCCGTCAAGCAGTACGTGAAGACCACCCGGGAATACAAGGGCTTCCGCGGCATCGACGTGAAGTGGTCCGACGGCGGTGCGGCGGACTTCCCCCGCTTGAGCGTCAAGGTGCGCGACGAGATTGTCTCCTTCGGCGCGCCGGGCGAGCTCAAGGTGGACGAAAACGGCGTCGTCGGCGGCGGACCGCACCTGGCACCCGAGGAACTGCACCGGCTCGTGGAGACCAAGAAGCAGGCCGGGGAAGACGTCGTCTTCTTCGACGGACGAAACGGCTTTGAAGCGCAGATCGGGAAATTCAAGGACGCGGTCGTTCCCGACGTCGCGACCACCCACGACTTCATCAAGGAACTCGAGTCCGGCAAGTATGACGCGCTCAAGGACAAGCCGGTGGTCACCTACTGCACCGGCGGCATCCGCTGCGAGGTCCTCTCCAGCCTGATGGTCAACCGGGGCTTCAAAGAGGTCTACCAGCTCGACGGCGGCATCGTCCGCTACGGCGAGGCCTTCAAGGACCAGGGGCTCTGGGAAGGCTCGCTGTACGTGTTCGACAAGCGAATGCACCTGGAGTTCAGCGAGGATGCCAAGACCATCGGCCAGTGCGTCCGCTGCGCCGCCCCCACGAGCAAGTTCGAGAACTGCTCCAACCCGAGCTGCCGCACCCTGACGCTGTACTGCGCGGATTGCGCCTCGGACCCGGCCACCCTGCGGTGCCCGGACGGCTGCGCCGCCTGAGGTCACGCCCCGCCTGAGGTCACGCCCCGCCTGAGGCCACGCCCCGCCGCCACTAACGGGCGGCGCTCAGATCCTGCTCACGCGGTACGCGAAGTTCGCCGGCGCCTGGGATTCGATCCGAACCTTCAGCAACGTGTCCGCGCCGAGCTGCACCACGTTTACCCGCGAGGTGCCGCACCGCAGGCTCAAATCCACCAGAACGCTCTCCTTGTCCCGGACGGTGAATGACACCCGCCGGGTACTGCGGCAGACCAGCGTCAGGGCGTAGGTTCCGCTCGGCAATTGCGTGGTGGTCTCAGTCCGCGTCGCGCCGGCGTCGAGCAGCCCATAGCCCGT
This sequence comes from Arthrobacter sp. 01N442, assembly GCF_056399345.1. NCBI lineage: Bacteria > Bacillati > Actinomycetota > Actinomycetes > Micrococcales > Micrococcaceae > Arthrobacter > Arthrobacter sp. 01N442. The sequence continues at coordinate 802,977 of NZ_JBFTRD010000004.1, read as the reverse complement.
ATGGAAGACCTGGCCCTGGGCATCCGGTATCGCTTCCCCCACCCAGTGTTTGAGTTCCGCCCCCATCACCGGCCGGTTCATGGCGGGGTCCTGGGGGAGGGCCGCGTCCGTGAACGTGGTCGCTTGCGACGAAGCCTCCCCGGCGGAACGACCGTCGTCGTAGCTGTACTCGCAAGCGGCCAGCCACGAACTGCACGCCAGTGCAACGGCCAGCACGACGGCGGTGAGCACGCCGCGCGACCGCAGCGGCAGGGTCGCCTGCGCGGAGGGCATACTCCGACTGTATGCCCGGCCGCGACGGCGGGCCAGAGCACCGCAGGCCTGGCGATTGCGGCCCTATGCGGACGGGCGGCGCTCCAGCCGGAACCCCACCGCGGCTGCCGGATCGGGTTCGGTTGTATTCGGGGCGATTTGCACCGTGGTCGGCCCCGAACCCAGCTTCACTACAGCCTCGACGGGCCGCCCGCACGTGACGCTGCGCGTCAGTCTCGTCCCGTCCCGGCGGTCGGGCTGTGTCACCGTCAGGCGTACGCTCGGTGTTCCGGCGCAGGCGATCCGCACGGTATACGGGCCGCCGGCCGTGCGCGGCGTGGTCTGGCGGAAGCCGACCCCGGTGAAGGCCGACATCAGTTCGTTTTTGGACGGGCCCCCGAGGAGCCGCTGAACTTCCGTCATGCTCTTGGCAGTCTGGGCGGCCAGCTCCGCATCCTGGGTTGGCACCGGCGGCCGGGGTGCGGCCGACCTTGCGGAGGGAGCCGCGTCGGGACCCGGCACGCCGACGTCGTCCGCGACCTCACAGCCGGCCAGCCCTGCCGCCAGCACCAACGCGAACAGCGGCGCCCAGGCACGGGCCCTTTGCTTACCCCCAGCAGCAATCATGCCCCGAGCCTAGTGGCAGCGACGCCCGGCGCAAGTCAGGTCAGGCCGCGGCCACCAACTGGTAGGCAAAGATGAGCGGGGCGTCCACGCTCGAGGCGCTGATCTTCAGCGTGCCGGCGGAGGGCACCTTGATCCTGGCGGTTTCCCGGCTGCCGTTGCAGGCGGCCCCGGCCTCCGTGAGGTGGTTCCCGTCGAGGGTGACCTCGAAGAACTCCTTGCCGCCGCCGTCGCACGTCATGGTCAGCGTGTAGCTGCCGGCCGCGACCCTGGCGTCCTTCGCGACCGGGTCACGGTTCAGGATCTTGCCGGCGTCGGCCAGCACGACGCCGCTGGCCGACGGCAGGGCGGTGGCTTTCCAGGCGTTCACGTCAGCGGATTCGATGGAGCCCCCGGGTGCGCACGCCGAGACACCAACCACGACGGCGGCGCCGGCCGCAGCGGCGAGGAGGCGACGGACGACGCGGGAGCGGGACGGCAGCGGCGGAGCATAAAGCATGCCTCCAACTTACCCGTTGGGACCGCGCCTTCCTGAACCGGGCCCCGGACCCCTAGCTGGCGATCAGCTCGAGCACCCGTCCCCGGTGCAGTGCCAGATACACCCGGTCCCGCAGCCGGTTCGCCTCCGCATCCGTCAGCGTCTTCGCCAGCGGTTGCAGAACCAGCCGGACGAGGACGTTCACCTGGTCCGGGCCCAGCTGGAGCCGCTCGACGGCGGCCGCCGGGAGCGCCGCCGCCGGCGTCACCGACCGGATCTCCAGCGACGCCAAGACCTCGGCATCAGCGCCGATCGCGCTCCGGGCGAGGTCCCCGAGCAACTCGCCGTCGACGTCATCCGCGCTGCCAAGCACCAGCGACAGATCCCGGCGCACCTCCGGCATGGCCGACACCGGCCGGTACGGCTCCAGGTCCTGCAGCTGCGCCTGGATCTCCGGACGCTCCGAGCGCAGGAGCCTGATGTCGCGGATCCCCTTACGCAGCATCAGCGCCCGGTCCAGGCCCAGGCCCAGAGCAAGCCCGGCCCAGCGGCGGGGATCCAGCCCGGAGCCGCGCAGGACCCGCGCCGCCACGAGCCCGCATTCGGCCAGCTCAAGCCATTCCCGGCTGCCGTCGGGCAAGGTGAGCAGCACATCGAGCTGCTGCCCCAGCGCCGTGTAGCTGTGCTCCGACGGTGTCGCCCGCCACTGAACGTCCGGATTCTGCGCGGCCGGGAGGACAGCCTCCACCACTGCGGCCATCATCGCGTGCAGTTCCCCGGGGCCGAGCAGGCCCCGGGCCTTGAGCCGCCACAGATCGACCTGGTGCGGCGCGCCCACATGGGTGCGGTCCACCGCGTCGCGCCGGTAGACCAAGCCCGGCAGCACATGCAGCCGGTCATAGTGCCCCAGCTCGCCGCGGAGCGTGTCCAGCAGCGCGGGGACGCCGGCCGAGGCGTGGCTGCGCAGCATCACGGTGGGGCTGACGTGACGGGAATAGCGCGAGTCGCGGGTGACGTCGTCAGCGGAGTAACCCAGGCGGTCGTAATTGTCGGCGGTGGCCACCAAGGGGCTGTGGCGGTGCGTCACGGCCGGGATATCCCAGACCCGCTGCACCCCGCCGACCACCTCCGCCAGCATCAACTGGACGGCGTGCGGTCCGGCGGCGGGATCGGAGAGATCACGTACGGCGAGGGCGGAATTTAACTCGGGCAAAGAAAGGTAAGTCTTCATGGTGTGGGGGTCCTTGGGTTCCAGGGGCGGGGAGGGGAAATCACCCTCAGCCGCTGCGCCGGACGGACCCCGGCGGCCACAGCTAGGCGCGCGTCAAGAAGCCCGTGCGGCCGATAGGCGGCCGAGGGCTGATAAATCGCTGCTGCATGCGCATAGGTCCATCGTATGTCAGGGCACGGCCGACCAAAAGGCCGCGGCCGGCCGGTTGGAAGACCTCTTGACCTTGACGCAGCGTCAAGCTTTAGGCTCGGCATAGCGGCCAGGAACCCATGGCGGCGGGAGGGAGAACCATGGACTGGTCGGTTCAACAGGTCGCGAAGATCGCGGGAACCACGAGCCGGACGCTGCGCCACTACGACGCCGTCGGGCTGCTCAAACCCAGCCGGGTCGGGGACAACGGCTACCGGTACTACGACCAGGCCGCACTGCTGCGACTGCAACGCATCCTGCTGCTGCGGGACCTGGGCCTGGGCTTGCCGGCCATTGCCGAGGTCCTCGACCAGGAGCAGGAGGCCGAACCCCCGCTGGCCGGCCACCTCGAATGGCTGCGCCAGGAGCAGGACAGGCTGGCGCGGCAGATCGCCTCGGTCCAGCACACACTCAGGGAAATCAAGGCAGGGAGGGAACTCATGGCAGAGAAAATGTTCGACGGCTTCGACCACACCCAGTACAAGGGCGAGGTGCAAGAGCGCTGGGGCAAGGACGCATACGCGCAGGGCGACGCCTGGTGGTGCGGGATGGGTGCTGCCGAAAAGGACGCATGGAAAGAGCGGTCCACGCGGCTAAGCCAGGAGTGGGTTACGGCGGCGGAGTCCGGCGTCGCCCCGGACGGCCCGGAAGCGCAGGACCTCGCCCGGCGCCACGTCGAATGGCTCGCCGGGATCCCGGGAACCCCCGCGGCCGGCGGGAACGTAAAGCAATACCTGTCCGGCCTGGGCGAGATGTACGTTGCGGATCCGCGCTTCGCCGCCAACTACAGCGGCCCCGCCGGGGCGGCATTCGTGCGGGACGCACTGCAGGCTTACGCGGACAAGCACCTCTAACGCCGCAGCGCAGGGACGGCGACATAGCCGGGGCCGCGTGGAGCTGGGCGGGAAACCACAGCACGGAAGGCGCCGCGCCTAAACTTGTCCGGTGACTCCTTCTACGCTTTTCACGGCCGGCAACACCCCCGACGCCCCCCGCAGCGATCTCCCGGATCTGCTACCGGCGCTCGCCGCGGATCTGCGCCGCATCGGCTATACGGTCGACGGTGTCGCGGAGCTGCTTGGGCAGGCCGCCCACGCGGCCCTGGCCCGGGACCAGCTCATTCCGGCCCTGATCGTCACCGAGCAGGCTGCCCAGGACGGGACGACGGCGGCGCTCGCCGCCGTCGTCCGCCTGTGGCTGCTGGCCGAACCGCAGTCGACCGGAACGCTCGACGCTGCCCTGCCGGGCATCCGCACCGAAGGACTGCTGCAGCTGGGCCTGGTGGAGGCATCGGGGGACGGCCGGGTGCAGGCGAAGGTGGACCTGCGCCCGTACGGCTGGGAGGGGAGCTCCGGGGAAGACACCGTCAGCAGCGGCGGGGCCGAGCTCTGGGTGGCAAGCGACCTGGCCGCCCACCAGCGGCCGGGCGTGCTGCGCCACGACCATGTGCTGGGGATCGGGCAGGCGTCCACCACCCTGGTGCAGGTAACGGCCCGCCGGCATGTGTCCCGCGCCCTGGACCTCGGCACCGGCTGCGGCATCCAGACCTTCCACCTCCTGCACCATGCCGAGCACGTCACGGCTACCGACATCTCGGAACGTGCCCTGGCCTTCACCCGCTTCAACCTGATGCTCAACGCGGCGGCGCTGCAACTGGACCCCGCCGACTTGGAAAGCCGGGTGAGCTTGCGGCTGGGCTCGTTGCTGGATCCGGTGGCGGGCCAGGAATTCGAACTGGTGGTCTCCAATCCGCCCTTTGTCATCACCCCGCGCGGCGCCGGGGAAACCGCCGCGGACCAGTTCACCTACCGCGACGGCGGCCTCCCGGGCGATGAGATCGTGGCCGCACTCGTCCGGGACCTCCCTTCGGTCCTCGCCCCCGGCGGCACCGCCCAGCTGCTGGGCAACTGGGAGATCCCGGCGGGCACAGCGTGGGACGACCGGCCGCGGAGCTGGGCCAGCCCGGACGCGGACGTCTGGTTCATCCAGCGCGAACAGGTCAGCCCGGAACAGTACGCCGAGACTTGGCTGCAGGACGCCTCCGAAGCGCGCGACCGGCGGCTCTACCAGGAGTCGTACGCCGCGTATCTGGACGACTTCGCCGCGCGGAACGTGGAAGGCATCGGCTTCGGAATGATCTGGCTGCGGCGCCCCGCGGCCGGCGCCCGGCCGGTGATCTCCCGCTTCGAGGAGATCGGCTACCCGATCGAACAGCCGGTGGGTCCGCACCTGGGCGCCGCCGTCGAGCGCGCCGACTGGCTGGCCGCGCACGAACTGGAATCCGCGCACCTGGTGGTGGCCGACGACGTCACCGAGGAAAGGCACCAGCGCCCCGGCGCCGAACACCCCGGCGTGATCCTGCTGCGCCAGGGCGCCGGCCTGCGCCGCACCAATTTGCTCAGCACCGAGCTGGCCGGCTTCGTTTCAGCGTGCGACGGCGAACTCTCCGTCGGGCAGATCATCGGCGCCCTTGACGCCCTGCTGGGCGGCTTCGAGGGGTACGACAGTGCGGCCTTCCGGCAAGGGCTCCTGGACGAGGTCGGCAACCTGGTGCGCGACGGTTTCCTGCTCCCCGCCAGCGACTGATTCCGCGGGCAGGGCCGGCGCCTGCGCCGCGGCCGGCGTCGCCGCGGCGGGCGCACCCTCGTGCCCGAACCTGGGCAGCACGTAGGCGGTCACGGCCAGGGCCACCAGCACGCCGCCCGCGCCGGTGAGGAGGAAGCTCAGCCGGATCGGCAGCACCGCGCCGAGCAGGCCGCCGATGGCCAAGGCGGCAATGGACACGGCGCGGGTCATGCCGCCGATGATGGCCATGGCCTGCCCGCGCCCGCTCTCCGGAATGCGCAGGATCGCGATCGCGCCGAAGCAGGCGTTCAGTGCACCGCAGGCCGTGCCCATCGCCGTGTAGGCCAGGAACAGCAGCCCCACGCCGGGAACCAGCCCCATCACGCCCAGGAAGGCCGAGGTCAGAACCATTGAGGCGAGCAGCACCCGAAGCCGGGCTTGCGGCGTCTTGATCCGGCCCGCCACGGCCGCACCCGCCGCCATGCCGAGCCCGAACGCCGCGGCCAGCAACCCGTACTCGGTCTCGGATGCGCCGAGTTCGCCGCGGGCCAGGAAGACCTCCAACACGTTGGTGGCCTCGCCGACGAGAATGAAGAACAAGGCCCCCAGGACCAGAGCCCACACAAGGCTGTCCCGCCGGATCAGCCGCAGGCCATCCAGCAGGGCCGGCGCCTCCCGGCCGGCCAGCTCGGCCGCGGTACCGCGGCGGGTGCGGATCAGCAGCGCGCCCACCCCCATCGCCAGATAGCAGCCGCTCGCCACGGCGAACACCAGCCCCGAGCCGCCCCAACCGCTGAGCAGCCCGCCCGCCGCCGGCCCCGCCATTCCGGCGATCATGATGGTGGCCTGCATGGTGCCCAGCGCCCTCGGGGTGCGCTCCTCTCCGACGATCCTTGGCAGCAAGGCCTGCCAGGTCGGCCCCGCCACCGCCTGTGCGGTGTCGAGGAGGAACGTCATGGCGAACAGCACCGGGATGTGGTTGTCCACGTACTGCAGGCCCAGCCCCATGCCGGCTACGGCCACGGCGCTGAGCACGGACGACGCCGTCGCGAGCGTGCGGGAATCACGCGTGTCGGCGAGCCGGCCCGCCCAGGGGGCCAGCAGCACCAGCGGCAACGCCGAGCACAACAGGTAGGCCGCCACGAGCCAGGGCCCGGCAGCCGGCGTCGTTCCGGCGGCGGCGACGTTCTGCAGGTGCAGCATCACGCTGACGACGACGGCGCCCATGCCGGCCGTCGCCAGGAACCTGGAGCTGCTGGCGAGCAGGAAGTCGCGGTTGCCCCAGAGTGAGGGCCCGCCGGCGGCGACCCGCTCTTTATGAAGTATCTGTTTCATAAGTGCAAAGTATCCCGCCGGGAAGGTGGTGTCAAGCATTCCTTTCATAGTTTGGCGGTCGTCGGTAGACTAGGAACGTGAATGCAGAAACCCCGAAGGCGGAGCTGTCCGCTGAGACCGCCGCTCCGGCCGCCAAGCGCAGGCCGCGCCCGGAGAAAAAGGTCGAGATCACTGACCCGAAGGCGATCCGGGCCCTGGCCCACGCCGCGCGGCTCGAGGTCATTTCCGAGCTGTATTCCACCCAGGTCAGCCGGACGGCCACGGAGCTGGCCGCGCAGACCGGCCTCACCCCGAGCGCCATGAGCTACCACCTGCGGGCCCTGCAAAAGTGGGGCATTGTGGTACCTGCTGCGACCGCCGGCGACGCCCGGGAGCGCCGCTGGAAGGCGGCCGGCACAGACTTCACCATCAATTCGGGCGGGGGAGTGGCCAGCCCGGAATTTGCCGTCCTGGACCTGGAGCTGGACGCGTACCGCCGGCGCGTCAACGCCTACGCCAAGGCCAGGGACGAGCGGCGCCAGCGCGGCGAAGCCGTGGACGGCACCTCAGCCGTGGTGCTGGCCAGCAACCTGCTTCACCTGACGCCGGCCCAGGCCGCGGAGCTCAATGACAGGCTCTTCGAGCTGCTCAAGGACTACGAGCTTGAAGACCCGGACCGGGTACCCGAGGGGGCCGTCCGGATGGCCACCATGTGGTCGATGATTCCCGATGACCGGGGAACTGCCGCCCAGCCCTCCTAGGCGGAACCGCCAAAACCCGCCCTCCGGTGCCAAACTGGATGGACTGCGAGGCTCCGGCAGTCCCGCGGCCCGTCCGGCCAGGCGGCAGCGGATCATCGAGGGAAAGCGTGCGGATCATGGCTGAAACCAAGACGGACAACCGTCCGGATGTATTCACGCGGTTCACTACAGCGACGGCCAGGGTTCTTGGCCACGCCTGGGTCTTCAGCGCTGCGGTCGCCGTGCTGGTGGTCTGGGCCTGTACCGGCCCCCTCCTGCAGTTTTCGGATACCTGGCAGCTGGTCATTAACACCGGCACCACCATCGTCACCTTCCTGATGGTGTTCATCATTCAGAACACCCAGAACCGGGACACCGCCGCCCTGCACCTGAAGCTGGATGCGCTGATGCTGGAGCTCAAGGTCAGCAATGCGAAACTCTACGACGCAGAAAACGAAGGCGAGAAGGAAATCGAGCGCCAGCGGGAGCGGATCGAGCGCGCAGCCGGCTCGGAAGATCAGAGCTAGCTCGCGGCCACCAGGGCCTGCGGCGCCGCCTGTTTCATCCGGGTCTGCAGCCAGCGCAGCTGCACCGAGGTCTCACCGTCGCACCGGGACACGACCTCCAGGAGTTCATGGTCGCGGAGGGCCGATCCGGCCTGCTTGACCATGGTCCAGGTGACGTCGACCAGGCTCGCCAGCAGGTACAGGTCCTGCAGGTCCCGCAGTAGCCCCACCGGGCCCTGCCTCGTGCCGGACAGCCCCTCGGCGTGGAGGCGCTCCGGTTCGGCATCCGAAGGGTCTTCGCCGTAGCGCTGGACGATCGGGTGCAGCAGGCGGCTGTGCTCCTCGCACTGCTGCGCCAGGGTGTGGCACAGGAAGTGCACATCGGGCTCGTCCCCGTGGCCGGCCGCGACCTGGCGGAACGATTCCGCCAGCGTCTTCTCGGCCTGGTGCAGCATGCCCAGGTAAATGCTCAGGTTCATGGCCGTCCCTCCTGGTTGCTCCCTGCGCTGACGCCCCCCGGACGGTCACTGCCCGGATCGGGCCTGACTGCCTCCGGAAAGCGGGTCGGTGGGGCGGCATCGACGTCTTCCGTGGCGTCAGCTTCGCCGCCTCCCGTGGTCGGCTGCGGCTGCTGCGTGCCCGCGCCTTCGGCCGCGGCGGACGGGCGCGAGGCCGTCGTCGTCGGGGCCGGCGCGGGCCCCTCAGCGTCACCGATCTTCTCCACCCGAACGGCCGCGTTCTTGAAGACCGGCTGCTTCGAGACCGGGTCCCATTCGGTGAGCGTGAGCTCGTTGGCGGCCGTCGGGTGCTCCCCCGACGTACCGTCCGCGTCCCAGTAGCCGTAATGGAAGGGCGCGAACACGGTCCCGGCGCGGATGTCGCTGATCCGGGCTGGGACTTCGATCCTGCCGCGCCGCGACTCCACCCGGACCAGGTCACCCTCCCGGATGCCCAGCCGCGCGGCGTCGTGCGCGCCCAGTTCCACCCAGGCCCGAGGTGCCGCTTGGTTGAGCTGCCGGGACCGGCCTGTCTTGGTCCGGGTGTGGAAGTGGTAGGCCGTGCGGCCGGTGGTGTACCGCAGCGGGTATTGGCCGTCGGGCTCCTCGTGCGGCGGGGAATAATCCGCCGTCTTCAGCACGGCGCGGCCGGCCGGGACGGTTGCCCGGAAGGCCTCGGCGCCCACCGTGGCTCCGGTCAACAGGTCGTGGCCGTAGCTCTCGCAGTAGTCCGGGTCGGTAGGAAAGAAGCCGTCCGTGTACAGCCGGTCGCGTCCGTCCGGGTTCTCCTCGTTGCAGGGCCACGGAATGCCGCTGCCGCCCCGGAGCCGCTCGTAGCTGATTCCGGTGTAGTCGCAGGGACGTCCGCGCGTACACTCCCGCCACGCATTGAACGCATCCTCGGGGCCCTCCCACGTCAGCAGCGGTTTGCCCTGCCGGGTGGTGAACTCCATCCGCCGGGCATAGTCGAGGAAGATGTCCAGGTCGCTGCGCGCATCCCCGGGCGGCTCCACGGCCTTGTCCGAAAGGTGGACAGTCCGGTTGACGTTGGTGAAGGTGCCGGTTTTCTCGCCCCAGCCCGCCGCGGGCAGCACGACGTCGGCGGCCTGCGCGGTTTCCGTCAAGTACAGGTCCTGCACCACGAGGAACAGCTCGGGCTTGGCCAGGATCTCGCGGATCCTGGGCAGCTGGGGCATCGAAACGGCAGGGTTGGTGGCCGAGATCCAGAGGAACTCGATGGAGCCCTGCTCGGCGTAGCGGAAAATCTGCATCGCGTGCGTCGGCGGGGCCCAGTGCGGGATGGTGAGCGGGTCCACGTCCCACAGTTCGACGAGTTCCTGGACGTGGTCGGGGTTCTCCCAGTTCCGGAAGCCGGGGAGGTCGCCGTCCGCCCCGCACTCTCGGTTGTTTTGCGCGGTCGGCTGCCCGTTCATCTGGAGGATCCCGCACCCGGGCCGGCCCAGCAGGCCGCGGAGCAGGTGCAGGTTGTTGACCTGGCAGGAGGCGGCGGTGGCCTGCGCGGACTGGTAGAAGCCCTGCAGCACGGTGGAGAGCACGCGTCCGGAAGTTCCGAAGATGCGGGCGGCTTCCCGGATGTCCGCCGCGCTGACGTCGCAGATTGCTGCGGCGGCCTCCGCGTTCCAGGGCTGCACGGTGGCCTTGAGCTCTTCGAAGCCCACCGTGTGCGCGTTGACGTAGTCCTCATCCACCCAGCCGTGGGCCAGGATCTCGTGGACGAGGGCGTTCATCAGCGCCAGGTTGGTGCCCGGACGGACCGCCAGGTGCACGTCCGCGTGGCGGGCCACCTCGGTGTCGCGCGGGTCGACGCAGACCACCTTGGGCCGGTCCGGGCCGGCGATGCGGTCCAGCACCCGCGACCACAGCACGGTCTGGGTTTCCGCCATGTTGTGGCCGTAGAGGAAAATCGCGTCGCAGCTGTCGATATCCGTGTACGACCCCGGCTGGCCGTCGGCGCCGAAAGTCTCCTTGAGCGACGCAGCCGCCGTCGCGGTGCACAAGCGCGTATTGCCGTCCATGTGCGGGGTGCCGATGCCCGCCTTCCCGATCACGGCCAGGGCGTAGTACTCCTCCAGGAAGAGCTGTCCGCTGGTGTAGAAGCCGTGGCTAAGCGGCCCCCTGTCCTTCAGCAGCTGGCGGCTCCGCTCGGTGATCCGGTTCATCGCCGTGTCCCAGTCGCATTCGACCAGCCGGCCGTTTTCCCGGATCATCGGACGCTGCAACCGGTCCTTGTGCGAAACGCCCTGCCAGCTGGCGAACAGGCCCTTCGGGCCGAGGCGGCCGTGGTTCACCAGGTCCCCGGCGCGGCCCCGGATGCCGACCATCGCGCCGTCCTTGACCGCGATGTCGCAGGCGCAGCCGTTGCTGCAGAGGACGCAGGCGGACTGGACCCAGCGGTCGACGTCGTCCGGTGCGACGCCCTCGCCGAGGGCCTGGTCAACCCGGACCGGCCACAGCCCGTCCCTCGGGTACGGGGTCCTGGTGCCCCAGATTTCGGCAATGCGATCGACCATGGTTGCTCTCCTCTTTCCTTCCACGGCGCCCGGCCGCGGAAAACAAACAGTTGCCCGGGTCAAGCTTTATCAGCATCCGGCGCCGAGGTATAGGCCCCCGCCCCACGGAGCAGCCGCCCCGGGTTGGACCTGATGCGGGCCGCCGTAAAAGGGGCGATTGCGGGGCCGGATGCGCGGGAATCGGCAAAATATGGTGAACTAGGCGGGTATGGGCGCATCTGCCCGAGCAACCTTTTTCTGTAGGAGCACCGTGCCAAGCAAGGCCCCCACCGGCAAGAAACTCGTGATTGTGGAGTCTCCGGCCAAGAGCAAGACCATCGCCAAGTACCTGGGCGAAGGTTTCATCGTTGAGGCCTCCATCGGTCACATCCGCGACCTGCCGCAGCCGTCCGAGCTCCCCGCCGAGCTGAAGAAAACGCCGCTGGGCAAGTTCGCCGTCGATATCGAACACGACTTCAAGCCGTACTACGTTGTGTCTCCGGACAAGAAGAAGAAGGTCGCCGAACTCAAGGCCCAGCTCAAGGGCGCCGACGCGCTCTATCTCGCAACCGATGGGGACCGCGAGGGCGAGGCCATCGCGTGGCACCTGCTGGAAGTCCTCAAGCCCAAGGTCCCCGTGTACCGGATGACCTTCGGTGAAATCACCAAGGAAGCCATCCACCGCGCGATGGACAACCTCCGCGATGTGGACCAGGACCTCGTCGACGCGCAGGAAACCCGCCGTGTGCTGGACCGCCTCTACGGCTACGAGATTTCCCCGGTGCTGTGGCGCAAGGTGGCCCGCGGCCTGTCCGCCGGCCGCGTGCAGTCCGTGGTGACCCGCATGGTGGTTGACCGGGAACGCGAGCGCATGGCCTTCAAGTCGGCGTCGTACTGGGACCTGACCGGCCAGTTCGGTGCGGACTCCGGCTCTTTCAAGGCGAAACTGGCCGCCGTGGACGGCTCCAAGGTCGCCAGCGGCCGTGACTTCAACGACGACGGCGAGCTCACCTCGCGCAACGTCGTCCACCTGGACCAGGAACTCGCCGGCGCCCTCGCCGCCGGCCTGCAGGACGCGGACTTCCGTGTCCGCTCCGTCGACACCAAGCCGTACACCCGCCGTCCCGCGGCGCCGTTCACCACCTCCACGCTGCAGCAGGAGGCCGGCCGCAAGCTGCGCTTCTCCTCGAAGAGCACCATGCAGGTGGCGCAGCGGCTCTACGAAAACGGCTACATCACCTATATGCGTACCGACTCGAATGCGCTGAGCAACGAGGCCATCACCGCCGCGCGGCGCCAGGCATCCGAGCTGTACGGTCCCGAGTACGTCCCTCAGTCTCCGCGCGTTTACAGCGGCAAGGCAGCCAACGCGCAGGAAGCCCACGAGGCCATCCGCCCCGCCGGCGACTCCTTCCGCACCCCCGCGCAGGTCGCCAAGCAGCTCTCCGGCGACGAGTTCCGTCTCTACGAGCTGATCTGGAAGCGCACCGTCGCCTCCCAGATGGCCGACGCCAAGGGCTCCACCGCGACCATCCGCCTCGGTGCGGTCACCGTTGGCGGCGCGGCCGCGGGCCGGGACGCCGAGTTCTCCGCCTCCGGCACGGTCATCACCTTCCCGGGCTTCCTCGCAGCGTACGAGGAAGGCAAGGACGAGAGCCGCGGCGACGAGGACTCCGACGAAGCGCGCCGCCTGCCCAACGTGGCCAAGGACGACGCCCTGACCGCCTCGGAGATTGTCGCCGTCGGGCACGAAACCTCCCCGCCGCCGCGTTACACCGAAGCGTCGCTGACCGCGGAACTGGAAAAGAAGGGCATCGGCCGTCCGTCGACCTACGCCTCCACCATCTCCACCATCCAGGACCGCGGCTACGTCCGGAAGCAAGGCTCCGCGCTGGTGCCGAGCTGGATCGCCTTCTCCGTGATCCGTCTGCTCGAGCAGCACTTCCACGACTACGTGGACTACGACTTCACGGCCGATATGGAAGCCGACCTGGACAAGATCGCCAACGGCCAGGAAGCCGGACCGGCCTGGCTCAAGCACTTCTACTTCGGCGAGGACTCCGAGCCCGGGCTGCTGAGCATCGTAAACAACCTGGGCGAGATCGACGCGCGCGAAATCAACTCCATCCCGATCACCGACGGCATCACCCTGCGCGTGGGCAAGTTCGGCCCGTACCTGGAAAGCTCGGTGCCCACCGTGGACCCGAAGACAGGCGAGGTCATCGAGTCCGCTCGCGCCAACGTCCCCGAGGACCTGGCTCCGGACGAGCTCACCGCAGCCAAGGCAGTCGAGCTCATGGAGACCGCCGCCCCGGAGGAGCGCGTGCTCGGCACGGACCCGCACACCGGGCACACCGTCGTCGCCAAGAACGGCCGCTACGGCGCCTACGTCACCGAGGTCATCCCCGAGATGACCGAGGAGCAGCTCGCCAACCAGCCGGTGGAGTACTACAAGAACGGAAAGCCGAAGCCGCCGAAAAAGCCGGTCAAGGCCAAGCCGCGCACCGGGTCGCTGTTCGCCTCCATGAGCGTGGACACCGTGACCCTGGACGATGCCCTGCAGCTCATGAGCCTGCCGCGGGTGCTCGGCCAGGACGCCGAGGGCAACCCCATCACGGTGCAGAACGGCCGCTTCGGCCCGTACCTAAAGAAGGGCACGGATTCCCGCTCGATCGGCTCGGAAGAGGAAATCTTCACGATCACGCTGGAACAGGCCCTGGAGATCTACTCGCAGCCGAAGCAGCGCGGCGCCCGTGCCGCCGTGCCGCCGCTGGCGGAGTTCGGTCCGGATCCGGTGTCGGAGAAGAACATCGTGGTGAAGGAAGGCCGTTTCGGCCCGTACATCACCGACGGCGTCACCAACATCACCGTGCCGCGCAGCACCTCCATCGAGGAGCTCACCCGGGAACAGGCCGTCGAACTCCTCGCCGAGAAGCGCGCCAAGGGCCCGGTCAAGCGCAAGCCCGCGGCCCGCAAGGCCCCGGCCCGGAAGGCCACCGCCAAGAAATAGGCGGCATTTCGCTCCAGCTCGCGGGTTCCTTCCCTGTTCGACGTCAGAAGACGCCGACGGCGGACGGAACCCGCGAGTCGTTGTCCACATAACTGCTGCACGGGGCTGTCGCGTCCGTGGCGGCGGAGGCAGGCTGGCGGCATGGAATACGCCACCGCCCAGCCTGAGGACCCCCTCGCCGCCCTCTGGGCCGCTTCCGCGGAGCCGGTCCAGCCCGCGACGACGGCCCGGCACCCCTCGGCAGCAGTCCTGGACACGACGTTGTCCGGTAGCGCCAAGCTGTGGCGCACCGAGGAACTGCTGGACCGAGGCCTGTCCGCACGGCAAATCCGGCAGCTGACAGGAAGCGGCGCCATCTTCAAGCTGCGCCGCGGCTGCTACGTCCGACGCTCCTTCTGGGTGACGCTCGATGCGAACGGTGCCTCGCTCTGCCGGATCGAGGCCTACGCCCACCGCTGCCTGACGAGCTCAACGGGCACTTACGTGTTCAGCCACACCACAGCCGCCAGGCTCCACGGGCTCTTTCTTTGGCAAGTAGACGATACGATCCACCTCACGGTGCCGTTCCTCCCGTCCTCCGGTGGCCACGCGGGCGACGTGAAGGCCCACACCCGGGCGCTGGCTCCCGCCGACATCCTGCACGTGGCAGGGCACCGGGTGACCTCGCTGGTTCGAACGGCCGCGGACAGCTGCCTGGTGCTCAACTACTCGCAGGGACTGATCCTGGTGGACCATGCCCTACGCATCGGTGCCAGCCGGGACGCGCTGGAACTGGAGTGCGCCCGGCTCCGCGGCGCACCCGGTGTCGCGACGCTGAAGAAGGTGCTCGCGCATGCGGATCCGCGCTCCGAGTCACCCGGCGAAACCCTCTCCCGCGACCTGTTCAGGCGGCTGAGGATCCCTGCCCCGGAGCTCCAGTTCGAGGTCCGGACGAGGCTGGGGACACACCGGCTGGACTTCGCATGGCCGGAGCAGCGGGTGGCGGGGGAGTTCGACGGCCGCCGGAAATACTTCGACTATCAGCCCACTGCCGAGGCCATTTTTGCCGAGCGGCGCCGGGAGAAAGCACTCATGGAGCTGGGCTGGAAGTTCATCCGGCTCGAATGGCGGGACCTGTTCCGCGAGCAGGAGCTGAAGGCTAGGCTGCTCCGGTTGCTGGCTGGTTGAGATGGCCGTCTGCTTGCGGGCTTGAGCCGGGCTCGCGGTGTCCGTACCGCGAGCCGGAACGGAACCCGCGACCCGGCCGGGCGCCCAAGAAGGAATTGCGGACCACGGCTCAACGTGATCGAGTAGGAACATGACTGAACAGCCAGCACCCATGGACCTCCAGCCGCTCAACGACCTCGAAGAGAAGCTCGCCCGGGGGGAGCAGCCGGACGCCAACCCGGTGGATGTCATCCTGTCCTTCCTCAACAACGAGGTCTACATCGTCAGCTCCGACACGCTCGAAGGCCCGGATTCCCAGGTGGAGCCGCTGGTCCTCGCCAACTCCGCCGGCGAGCCCGTGCTGGCCGTCTTCTCGCACCCGAGCCGCGTCGCCGAACAGTACCTCGCGGCGGCCCCTAACGTGCTCGGCACCCAGGGCTCGGCCATCATCGGCAACCTCGGCGACCAGCTGGGCATGGTCATCAACCCCGGCGCCGTCTACGGCTTTGAAATCGATCCGGAGGGCGTGGCCAACATCCGCCGCGACTTCAAGCCGGCCGAGCAGGAACCGGACGCGGAGGACGACAGCCAGGCCTAAGGCCTCCACGCCGGGCGGACTCTGCACGACGCCCCGCCGGGCGCCCGGTTAGGGCAGAGTCCCTCCGGGGAGAATAATGGCAGCATGCGGCTAGGCGTCCTCGATATCGGGTCCAACACTGTCCACCTCCTCCTCGTGGATGCCCACCCTGGCGCGCGCCCGGTTCCGTTCGCCTCGCATAAGCGCCCGCTCTCCCTGGTGCAGTTCCTCGATGCGGACGGCAACATCAACGACTCCGGCCAGCATGAGCTGATCGAGTTCGTCCTCGAAGCCTGGGAGTTCGCGGCCAAGCACAAGGCCGAGGACCTGCTGGCGTTCTGCACCTCCGCGATCCGTGAGGCCACCAACGGCTCGGCCGTCCTGGCCCGGGTCAAGGACGAGACCACCGTGACCCTCCGCGAGCTTTCCGGCAGCGAAGAGGCCTCCATGACGTTCTTCGCCGTCCGCCGCTGGTACGGCTGGGGAGCGGGCCCCATGCTGAACCTGGACATCGGCGGCGGTTCCTTCGAAATGGCCTACGGGGAGGACGAACTGCCCGAACTGGCGACGTCGGTCCCGCTCGGCGCCAGCCGGCTCACCCGCGACTGGCTGCAGGAGGACCCGCCGTCGGCCAAGAGCGTCAAGGAACTGCGCCGTCACATCCGGACCACCTTGAAGCCGGTGGTGCGGGACTTCGAGAAGCTGGGCAAGGCCAACCACGTGGCCGGCACCTCCAAGACTTTCCGCTCGCTCGCCCGCATCGCCGGCGCGGCCCCCAGCGGCGCCGGGCCCTACGTCAAGCGGGAATTGTTCGCCACGGACCTTGGCCTGTGGGCGCAACGCATCTCGGCCATGGAGGTGGAGGACCGGCTGAACCTTCCGGGCGTCTCCGAAGCCCGCGCCCACCAGCTTCTGGCCGGGGCGCTGGTGGCGGAAGCGGCCCTCGAAATGTTCGAGTTTCCCAGCCTGGAAATCTGCCCCTGGGCCCTCCGTGAAGGGCTGATCCTCCGCCGGCTGGACCAGCTGGTCTTCGAGGGGCCGCTGCAGCCCGCGCCGCATGTTGCCCAGGCCGACGAGCCCGCCGTGCCGCAGCTCCCCGACCCCGAGGGCCCGGACGAAACGTAACGGGCGCGAGAGCCCAGGTGTCGATCCGGAGGCGCGCCGTTCGTCTTAAGGGTGAAGGCCGGTAATCCGCCGGCCCAATCGTCAAGGAGGACCGCATCATGGCACAGTACCTGCTCAGCGTTTACCAGCCCGTCGGACCGGCTCCGGCCCCGGAGGTCCTGGAGCCCATCATGCGGGACCTCGAGGCCCTGAACCGTGAAATGAAGGCCGCCGGAGCGTGGGTCTTCGCCGCGGGACTCCACCCCACGGACACGGCCACGGTCGTGCGGCAGGACGGGGCCGGGATGCTCATCACGGACGGCCCCTTTGCCGAGGCGAAGGAGCACCTGGGCGGATTCACGGTGATTGACGCGCCCGACCTCGACGCCGCCCTGGACTGGGCGGGGAAGATGGCCCGCGCCACCACGCTTCCCATCGAAGTGCGGCCAATCCAGCATTAGCCCGGAACCTGGCACTAGCCCGGAGTCCAGCACTCGACGGGACGAGACAGGCGGAACAACGTTAAACGACGAAGGCACCGGCGGTCTGCTACGGGAAAATGGGGGAAACCCGCTGCAGCCCACCGGTGCCGGGCAGACATCCGCATGACTGCCTATCATCACTCGCACCCTCAATGAGGTAGTACCTACGCTAATCTTCGAGTTTGTGAGCAAGCTGCGCTGAGGATGTGAGCTGGCTGTGAATCGGGCGGGACTGCAATGATGGGGGAATGAGCAACCGAATCGCATTCCTGGGCTGTGGGTCAATGAACGAGGCAATCATGGGCGGCATGATCGCGGGCGGCACGGACCCCGCGGACATCGTCGCCACGGTGCGCCGCGCCGAGCGGGCGGCCGAACTGGCCGAGCGGCACCACGGCATCACGGCCATCGCCGGCGAAGAAGAACCGGAGAACAACACCCAGGCCGCCACCGGCGCCGCCGTCGTGGTGCTGGGCGTCAAGCCGGTGGGCATCGCCGATCTGGCCCGGGAGATCAGCGGTTCGCTCTCGCCGGAGACCATCGTGGTCAGCGTCGCCGCGGCGGTGTCGTTGGAGCAGCTGGAAGCGGCGCTTCCGGCCGGACAGCCGGTGATCCGCGCTATGCCGAACACGCCTGCACGGCTGGGCCGCGGCGTCGTCTCCGTCTCCGCCGGGAAGCACTGCTCGGCGGAGCAACTGCAGCAGGCGAAGGACATCTTCGCCGCCGTCGGCACCGTCGTCGAGATCCCCGAGGAACAGGTGGACGCGCTGTCCGCCATCAGCGGTTCCGGCCCGGCCTACGCCTTCTACCTGGCCGAGGCAATGGCGGCGGCGGGCGCCGAGCTGGGCCTGGATGCCGAGCTTTCGCTGCTGCTGGCTCGCGAAACGGTTGCTGGTGCCGGGCTGATGCTGGCCGAGCCGGGCGCCGACCCCGCCGCCCTGCGCAAGGCGGTGACCAGCCCGAACGGCACCACGGAGCGGGCGATCGCCACCTTTGACGAGCGCGGACTCCCGGCGATCATCGCCGACGGCGCCCGGGCCGCCGCCGAGCGCGCGGCCGAAATCACCAAGCAGCTCGGCTGACCGGAACGCCGGCGCAGCCCATGACGCGGAGCGGGCCGGGTGGCAGGATAGGACCCATGGAACTGCACATCACCGGAGACCCTGCGGCGGACAAACTCCTCAGCGACGACGCCTTTGCCCTGCTCACCGGCATGTTGCTGGACCAGCAGGTGACCATGGAATCGGCTTTTGCCGGCCCGGAAAAGATCCGGACCCGCCTTGGGTCCATGGATCCCGCCGCGATTGCAGGCTACGACCCACAGCAGTTCGTCGAGCTGTTCAAGGAGCGCCCGGCCGTGCACCGCTTTCCCGGATCCATGGCCGGGCGCGTCCAAGCCCTGGCTGAGACCGTACAGACGAACTGGGACGGCGATGCCACTGCCATCTGGACGAGGGGCGAGCCAGACGGTCAGGAAGTGCTGCGGCGGCTTAAGGCTTTACCCGGCTATGGCGAGCAAAAGGCGAAGATCTTCCTGGCGCTACTGGGTAAGCAGTGCGGGCTCCAGGCCGATGGCTGGCGCGAGGCTGCCGGCCACTACGGCCAGGAAAACTCCTACCTGTCGGTCGCTGACATTGTGGATCCGGAGTCGCTGAGCAAGGTTCGGGCCAGCAAGCAGGCTGCCAAGGCCGCGGCTAAGACGGCGAAGACCGCAGGGCCCTGATCCTGCGGTAGCTCAGCCTCCGACGCCGGGACGCCCGACGTCGGAGGGAACGGCGGAGGTACCTAGCGCGTGGAGGTCGGGGACGTGGATGAACAGCCGGCAGGACGACTCCTCTCCCTCTGGTCTGCCACCGGCGGGACTGCCACCTACGCGCCCCTCGACGCGCCCCTGGACGTGGACGTTGCCGTGATCGGCGGCGGCATCGCAGGACTGACTGCCGCGCTGGCCCTGAAACGGGCCGGCCAGACGGTGGCCGTCCTGGAGGCGGCGCGGGTAGGTACCGGCGTCACCGGGAACACGACGGGCAAGGTCACCTCGCTGCACCGGCTTGCCTACACCGACCTTGCGGCCCGCCACGGGGACAGCGCCGCCGCCACGTACGGGCAGGCGAACGAGGCGGCCATTGAACACATCGCGGCCGTTGTGGCGGCGGAGGGAATCGACTGCGGCTTCCGGCGGGTGGCCAATTACACCTACGCCGAATCGGTCGAGGCGCTGGCCCGGGTCCGGGAGGAAGCGGCACTGGCGGCGCGGCTGGGCCTGCCCGCATCCTTCACCACCGATGTCCCGCTTCCGTTCGCGGTCCGGGGCGCCGTCCGTTTCGACGGGCAGGCCCAGATCCACGCGTTCCGGTACGTGCAGGGCCTGGCCCGTGCCGTGGACGGAAACGGCAGCTTTGTCTTTGAGGAGACGGCCGCCACCGGTTACCGCGACGGCGCTCCCGCCGTGGTGGGGACGGACCGGGGAAGGGTCCGGGCGAAAGACATCATCGTCGCGACCAACCTGCCGTTCGGTGACGGCGCACGCTACGCCGAACGCTGCTACGCCCACCGCTCGTATGTCGTCGCAGCCCGCAGCACCGTCGCCCCGCTGGATGCCAGCTTCGTCAGCGTTGATGAGCCAATGCGCTCCATCCTCACCGCCGACGTCGACGGCACCAGTTACGTGCTGGCCGGCGGCGAAGGACACCGGGCCTCCGAAACCGTCGATTCCGCCGAACGCTACCGGAGGCTGGGGACCTTTGCCCGCGACCGCCTGGGAGCCGGGGAGATCGCCTTCCGCTGGTCCACCCAGGACGCGATGCCCGCCGACGGGCTGCCCTACGTCGGCCGCCTGGCCCCGGAGTTCCGGCACGTCCACGTCATCACGGGGCTGCGAAAATGGGGACTCAGCAACGGCACTGCCGCTGCCTTGATCCTCCGGGACACCCTGGGCGGCACCCCTAACGCGTGGGCAGCCGTGTTCGACAGCACCCGGAGCCAGGGGGGAATTGCGGCCCCGTCCCGGCCGCTGGCGGAGGAGACGCCGCGATCCGGGGGTGTTCCGGCGGACGTGGCGCCGGGAGAAGGCAAGGTGGTGGACGTCCACGGTGCCAAGACCGCCGTGTACGTCAGTCCCGCGGGGGAAGTCCGTGCGGTCTCGGCCGTCTGCACGCACCTCGGCTGCACCGTGGAGTTCAACCAGGCCGACGTGACGTGGGACTGCCCCTGCCATGGCTCCCGGTTCAGCACTGACGGCACAGTGCTCCAGGGGCCCGCCACCAGGAACCTCGCAGCGGGCCCGCCGCCGGATGCCCTCTGAGCCAGGCAGGCGGCGGCGGCCGGCCCGGGTGGCTGAGCCAGGCAGGCGGCGGCGTTAGCTACCAACCGCAGGCGCTACGGCCGGGCGGCGAAGCGTTCCAGCAGGTCCACGTGGCCGGAAACAATGAGCATGTCCCGCGCGGAAACCTTGGTCTCGGGCCGGGCGTAGGTGAAGTCCTCACCCGGTGATTTCACGCCCACGATCGTGACACCGTATTTGGAGCGCACCTTCGACTCGTCCAGGGTGAAGCCCACGGTCTCGCGCGGCGGGTACATCTTCACGATCGCGAAGTCGTCGTCGAACTCGATGAAGTCGAGCATCCTGCCGGAGACCAGGTGCGCGGCGCGGACACCGGCGTCGGCTTCCGGGTAGATCACGTGGTTGGCGCCGATCCGGGTCAGGATCTTGCCGTGCGAGGGCGTGATCGCCTTGACCCAGAGGTGCTCGATGCCGAGGTCCACGAGGTTGACCGTGATCAGCACCGAGGACTCGATGGACGTGCCCACGCCCACGACGGCGGAGCTGAACTCCTGCGCGCCGAGCTGGCGGAGCGCATCGATGTTGGTGGCGTCTGCCTCCACCACGTGGGTCAGCACGCTGGCCCATTTCTGCACGAGGTTCCGGTCACGTTCGATCGCCAGCACCTCGCGGCCCTGCTTCACGAGCTGCTCGGCGGTGGACGCGCCGAAGCGGCCCAGCCCGATCACCAGCACGGGCGCGTTGTGGGCGGGGCGGTTGACGGCGCCTGAGGAACTAGCCAATGATCGGTCTCTCTTCCGGGTAGTGGTACAGCTGGCTGCGCTGGCGCAGGGCCAGCCCAGCGGCGAGGGTCACGGTGCCGACGCGGCCGGCAAACATGAGGGCTGTCAGGACGTAGACGCCCGCCGGGGGCAGTTCGGCGCTGAGGTTGGTACTCAGGCCCACGGTGGCGAATGCGGAAATAGTTTCAAACAGCACCCGGTCCAGGGACGCGCCGCTGATTTGCAGCAGCAGCAGGGCGGAGACGGCCACCAGGGTGGCGCCGGCGACGATGACCGAGATAGCCACCCGCATGGTGCCTTCCGGGATGGTGCGGCCGTAGATCTTCACGTCCGCGTCGCCGCGGGCTTCGGCGATGATGGCCAGGAACATCACCGCGATGGTGGTCACCTTGATACCGCCGGCGGTCGACGCCGAGCCGCCGCCGGCGAACATCAGCGCGTCCGTCAGCAGCATGGTGGTGGAGTCCATCTGGTTCTGGTCTACGAGGTTGAAGCCGCCGGAACGGGTCATCACCGAGGCGAAGAGCGAGTGGGTGATCTTGTCGCCCAAGCTCATCCCGCCGATGGTGCGCATGTTCTCCCACTCCATCAGGCCCCAAAGCACGGTGCCGGCGGCCAGCAGGATCAGGGAGACCTGGATGGTCAGCTTGGTGTGCAGGTTCCATTTCTTCCAGTTCAGCCCGTTTTGCTGCAGCACCATGACCACGGGAAAGCCGAGGCTGCCGAGGAAGACGCCGATCATCAGCGGAATGAGGATCCACAGGTCCGTCTCGTAAGGCACGATGCCGTCCGAATGAGGAGTGAAGCCGGCATTGTTGAAAGCGGAAATGGCATAGAACACGCCGTGCCAGACCGACTGGCCGAGGCTTTCGCCAAGGGCCAGGAACCGGGGAATGAGCGCCGCTGCCAGGATAGCCTCAATCACCACGGAGGTAACGATGACGATCCGCAGCAGGGTGCCAACCTCGCCGAGGCGGCCGGCGTTGTTCATGGCCTCCTGGGCGATCAGCTTGCCGCGGACGCCGAGCTTCTTGCTGACCATCAGGGCCAGCAGCGAGGCCAGCGTCAGGGTGCCGAGACCGCCGACAAAGATGCCGACCAGGATCACGAGTTGGCCGAAGAAGGACCAGTGCACCGCCGTGGAGACGACGGTCAGCCCGGTCACGCACACGGCCGACACGGCAGTGAAGAGGGCCTGGTGCAGCGGCGTTGCCTGCCCCGTGGCGGAGGACGCCGGCAGGGAAAGCAGGGTGGTGAAGATCAGGACGACGATGGCGAAGGCGGAGACGGCCAGGCGGGCCGGGGAGGTATTGGCGATGTCGTCGACGAAGTCCCGCAGCCGGGTGAAGATCCACAGGCCCTCGCGTTCCGGCTGGCCGGGGTGCCAGCTGGTCGGGCTCGGTGACCTCGACTGGCTTTGCGTCATGTGCGGCTTGTCCTCGGTTGAAACGGCGTCCTTCAGTAGTAAACCACTATATTCCGCGCAACGACTGGGGATCGGCGCGGTGCGCTCCGGTAGCCTGTGATTGATGACCTTCCTGCCCGGACTCGCCCAGACCGCCCTGCCGACGACGGTGGTGTGGGACTCCGCCATGACGGCCTACAACTTTGGCCACAGCCACCCGATGGCGCCGGAACGGATGGAGCTCACCGCGCGGCTGGCCCGCAGCCTGGGCCTGCTGGACCTGGACCACGTGAGTGTGGCGGCCCCCTCGGTGGCCACCGATGAGGAACTGGGTGCCGTGCACAGCGCGGACTATGTCGCCGCCGTCCGCCGGGTCAGCGCCGACCCGGACACCCCGGACCTGGAACGCGGCCTCGGCACCGAAGACGACCCGGCTTTCGCCGGCATGCATGAGGCCAGCGCGCGGCTGGCCGGGGGTTCCCTGCTCGCGGCGGCCGCCATCCTGGACGGCAGCGCGGTCCGGGCCGTCAACTTCGGCGGCGGCATGCACCACGCCTCCCGCGAGCGGGCCAGCGGCTTCTGCATCTACAACGACGCCGCCCTGGCCATTCAGCGGCTGCTCGACGGCGGCGTGCAGAGGGTGGCCTACGTCGACGTCGATGCCCACCACGGTGACGGAACGCAGAGCATCTTCTGGGACGACCCGAGGGTGCTGACGATCTCGCTGCACGAGACCGGGCTGACGCTGTTCCCGGGAACGGGCTTCGCCAACGAGATTGGCGGCCCCAATGCACAGGGCAGTGCCGTGAACGTTGCGTTGCCGACCGGGACCGGGGATGCCGGCTGGCTGCGGGCCTTCCACGCAATCGTGCCGCAGCTCGTGGGAGCCTTTGAACCTGAAGTCATCGTCAGCCAGCATGGCTGTGACTCGCACCGCCTGGACCCGTTGACACACCTGAACATCAGCGTGGACGGGCAGCGTGAGGCCGCCACCGCGATCGGCAACCTCGCGGCCCGGTACTGCGACAACCGGTGGATATCCACCGGTGGCGGGGGCTATAACGTCATCACCGTGGTGCCGCGTTCCTGGAGCCATCTGGTCGCGATTGCCGCGGGGCGGCCGGTGCCGCTGCGGACGCCGGTTCCCGAGGACTGGCGGCGGTACGTGCGCGAGAAATACGGATCCAAGTACGGCGTCGAACCGCCCACGGTGATGGGCGACGACGTCGATCTCTGGTGGCGGTCCTGGGAGGTCGGCTTCGACCCCAACGACGAGGTGGACCGCACCGTAATGGCCACCCGCAAGGAAGTTTTCCCGCTCTACGGCCTGGATCCGTGGTTCGACTGAGGGTCGTTTTCGAACCGCCGGCCCGGCCCAGGCAGCGCCCATCCGGACGCCCGTAATTTAGTGGATGCCATCTGGCGTATATGTCGCTAGGGTGGAGAGCATGGTGACAGACGACGTATTTGCCGTCATTGCTGAGGCAACCCGGCGCGACATTCTGGTGTCCCTCCGCGAGGGGGACAAAGCGGTGGGGGAGCTGGTCGAGGAACTCGAGGCGAGCCAGCCCACCATTTCCAAGCACCTCAAAGTCCTGCGCGAGGCCGACCTCGTCAGCATGCGTGCCCAGGGCCAGAAGCGTTATTACGCCCTCAACCCCAAGCCGCTTGCCGGCGTCGCCAGCTGGCTGGAGACGTTCGACGTCGGCCGCGTTGCCGAACCGGCGCCGCAGGCCGCCGCCCAGGCCCCGGCTGTTCCGGAAAGCCTCGCCGCCGCGGCAGCGGCCGGATCCGAGCCGGCCGCTCCCGCGTTGGCGGACCTGCCGGCGGGCAGCACGCTGAGCCCCGCCGTCGCCCTTCCCGTCGGCACCGCCGGGGATGACAGGCGGCCGCAGCAGATCGGCCGGACGGTGGGCCGCGCCGCCACCCGGGCCGCGGACCTGCTCGCCAACCTGCCGAAGTTCGGCCGCAAGAAGTAGCTGCCTCGCCGTTCCGGCGCGCTCGCGACTTCCGGGTGGGATGCAATGCCGCACCGAGGTGACAGTTCGCGGCAATGTTCGGCAGGCACAAACACCGCCGTAAGCTGTCCTCTCGCGCGCCGGAGGGTTAGCGGGCCAGCAGCCGGACGTGGTCCGGGGTGAGCTCCGAGATCCGGCTGACGCCCAGGAGCGCCATGGTGCGGCGCATATCCGCCTCCAGGATCTGGATGGCCCTATCCACGCCGGCCCGGCCGCCGGCCATCAGGCCGTAGAGGTAGGCGCGGCCGATCAGGGTGAAGTCCGCACCCAGCGCCAGCGCGGCGATGATGTCCGCGCCGCTCATGATGCCCGTGTCCAGGATGACGGCAGCGCCGCTGTTATCCGCCTTGAGCGCCGCGGAGACCTCGGGGAGCAGGTGGAACGGGATGGGGGCACGGTCCAACTGGCGGCCGCCGTGGTTGGAGAGCACGATGCCGTCCGCCCCGTGGTCCACGACCTTGCGCGCGTCCTCGACGGTCTGGATCCCCTTGACCACGAGCTTGCCCTTCCACGTTTCGCGCAGCCAATCGAGGTCCTCGAAGGTCAGCGTGGGATCGAACATGGAGTTGATGAGGTCCGCCACGGTGCCGGTGTAGCGCGACAGGGAGGCAAAGGTCAGCGGCTCGTGGGTGAGGAAGTTGAACCACCACGCGGGCCGGTAGGAGGCGTCCAGCACGGTCTTGAGCGTCAGCGCCGGCGGGATGGTCATGCCGTTGCGGACATCGCGCAGGCGGGCGCCGGCGACGGCGGTATCCACCGTCACCATGAGCGTGTCGTTGCCTGCCTTGGCCGCGCGCTCGATGAGTTCCAGCGAGCGGTCCCGGTCGGTCCAGAGGTAGAGCTGGAACCAGTTGCGTCCGCCCGGGGCGGCCGCGGCCACGTCCTCAATCGACGCGGTGCCCATCGTGGAGAGCGTGTACGGGATGCCGGCGGCCGCGGCGGCCCGGGAGCCGGCATACTCGCCTTCGGATTGCATCATCCGGGTGAAGCCTGTGGGCGCGATGCCGAAGGGCAGCCGGGAGGGTTTGTCGAGGATCTGCGTGCTGAGGTCCACGCTGGAGACGTCGCGCAGGATGCCGGGGCGGAACTCGACGTCGAGGAAGGCCTGGCGTGCCCGGCGCAGGGTGATTTCCGCTTCGGCAGCCCCGTCCGTGTAATCGAAGGGTGCCTTGGGCGTGCGCCGCTTGGCCATGTCACGGAGGTCCCAGATGGTGCTCGCCCGCCGCAGCCTGGCCTCGCGGCCCAACTCCGGCTTCTTGAATTGCATCAGCGGGGCGAGGTCCGCGTACTTGGGCACCCGGCGCCTGAGCGCGGCCGGCAGCCCACCACCGGACGCCGGAACGCCATCGGCAGCCGGCACCGGACTGGCATGGGTGGTGGCGGTGTCCTCCGGCGTCGTGGGGGCCTCCGGGTTGCCGGGGTTGCTGAACTTCAGGGGTTGCGTCATTGCTGCCTCCGGGGCGTCTGATTCCGACGGGTCTCGTGCCAAGACTGTGGTCCAACCACACTCTAGGGTATGTGGTCCAACCACATCAACTACGATTGGTTCATGCGCACGCACCGCCTCGTCCTGCAGTGGATCGAAGAACAGCTCTCCACCGGACGGCTCGTGGTGGGCGGCCGGCTTCCGGCGGAGCGCACCCTTGCCGAGCAGTTGGGCGTCTCCCGCACCTCGGTGCGCGAGGCGATCCGGATCCTGGAGGCCATGGGCGTTGTCCGAGCCGGGGTGGGCTCCGGTCCCGACGCCGGCACGGTGGTGATTTCGGACCCGACGTCGGCGCTCGGCGCGGCGCTGCGGCTCCACGTCGCCACGTCGCATTTTCCTGTGGCGGACATAGTGCAGACCCGGGTGCTGCTCGAGTCCTGGGCCGCGGCCCGCGCGCAGCCCGGATCGGCGGCGCTAGCTGAGGCGGCCGCCCTCCTGGCGGAAATGGAGGGCTGCACGGCCACCGAAGAGTTCCTGGCACTCGACGTCCGGTTCCACCTGGCATTGGCCGACGCCGCGGGCAATGCCGTGGTCAGTGCCATGATGGGCTCCCTGCGCGAGGCCATCCAGGACTACGCCGGGCGGCTCACCGGGAACCTGCCAGACTGGAACGCCACCGCCGCGCGGCTGCGGCAGGAGCACCGGGGCGTCCTGGCCGCCATCAACCAGCACGACGGCGCCGGGGCGGCCAGGCTCGTGGCGGAGCACATAGAGGGCTACTACGCGGAGGCCGGGCTTAGCGAAGCGCCTGCGGGGCACGGGGCGGCCGCACCGCAGGGCTGACGGGCCGGCCGTCGGAATATTACGCCGCCGCTTTGTGCTCCGGCGCCGGAGCGGGCTATGGTCAATGGCATGACTAACCGTTGGTATGCGTATTTTTCGTTGGCACTGGAGGGGCCCGCGTCTAACTGACACGCATCCAACACACCTTCAGAGCCAACAGGGCAGAGATGATTCTCTGCCCTTCGCCATTTCTCCGGCGGGTTCTGATCAGGGCCCGCTCCGCACCCGGAACAGGACCCGAACATGAGCATCGAAGCAGCCCCTGACAGCCACCAGGCCACATCCAACCTGCGCGTCAGCCAATTCACCGCGCTGCCCACCCCGCAGGAAATCATCGCGGAACTCCCGCTGGATGCCCGGGGATCCGACGTCGTCGGCCGCGGCCGGGACGAGGTCCGCGCGATCATGGACGGCGTCGACGACCGGCTCCTGGTGATCGTCGGCCCGTGCTCCATCCACGACCCCAAGGCCGGGCTGGAATACGCCCGCCGGCTGGTCAGCCAGGCCGAGAAGCACCGCGAAGACCTGCTGATCGTCATGCGCACCTACTTCGAGAAGCCGCGCACCACGGTCGGCTGGAAGGGCCTGATCAACGATCCGCGGCTGGACGGCAGCCACGACATTGCAGCGGGCCTGCGCGCCGCGCGCCGGTTCCTGCAGCAGGTCACCGCACTGGGACTGCCCACCGCCACGGAATTCCTCGAGCCCATCAGCCCGCAATACGTGGCCGACCTCGTCGCCTGGGGTGCCATCGGGGCGCGCACCACCGAGAGCCAGATCCACCGGCAGCTGGCTTCCGGGCTGTCCATGCCGATCGGCTTCAAGAACGGGACCGACGGCGGACTGCAGGTGGCGCTCGACGCCTGCAGCGCCGCCGGGGCCGCCCAGGCCTTCCTGGGAATCGACGACGACGGCCGGGCGGCCCTGGTCAGCACCGCCGGCAACCCCGACACCCACGTCATCCTGCGCGGCGGCAGCGACGGCCCCAACTTCTCCGCAGTCGACGTCGAGGCTGCCTCCGCCAGGCTTGCCGCCAAGCACCTGAACCCGCGGCTGATCGTGGATGCCAGCCACGCCAACAGCGGCAAGAACCACCACCGGCAGGCCGAGGTGGCACTGGAGATCGGCGCCCAGCTCGAAGACGGCGGAGCCTCCGCCTCGGCCATCGCCGGCATCATGCTGGAGAGCTTCCTCGTGGGCGGGGCGCAGTCCCTTGACGTTGCCGAACACGCTGCCGGAGCCGACCAGCTGCTCTACGGCCAGAGCGTCACCGACGCCTGCATGGACTGGGACGTCACCGCGTCGTTGCTGGACCAGCTGGCGGCCTCGGCACGCACCCGGCGCGTCCGGGGCTGAGTGCGGGTGCCGGAGAGCGGCCCGGGCGGAAAAATCCTGCGGAAATCCTTCGCAGAATCCTGCGGAAACCTTTCACATTGGCACCATGAACCCCTAGAGTATCTAGCACATGGTTGTTTGATGGCTCAGCATCGGCACACCGCCATGTCGTTCAGACGGGGCAGCCGTTCGCTTGAGCAAAAGGAATAGGGAAATGTCTTCGGAGGCCAACTTCTCCAACGCGCGCTTTCTCACCGTGGCCGAGGTCGCGGACGTCATGCGGGTATCCAAAATGACCGTGTATCGCCTGGTGCACTCCGGCGAAATGCCGGCGGTGCGCTTTGGCCGCTCCTACCGGGTTCCGGAAAACGCCGTCGAACAGTACCTCAAGGGTGCTGTCGTCGACGGACACACCGAGACGGCCTGAGTCTTCCACTGTCATACCGGGCCGCGACAGACCCCTCCGCGGGGCCTGCGGTCGTGGTGTGCCCCGGATAGGCGGTACCCTGTTAAGGAACGTTTTACGTCATTGTAAGAACCTGTCAGTTGTTTAGTCTGCTTGCCTAGCCCGCGGACCGTCCCCAACAGGCAGGTACTGCATCTAGCCGGTAAGGAACTTTCGTGGGTTCAGTTATTAAGAAGCGTCGCAAGCGTATGGCCAAGAAGAAGCACCGCAAGCTGCTTCGCAAGACGCGCCACCAGCGTCGCAATAAGAAGTAGAGATACTTCGAACAGCGTCAATGCCCGTTGCCTTTCCGGCGGCGGGCATTTTCTTTTGGGCCTCGGATACGGGAAGACGCGGCGGTGGCGGACAAGCGCGCCGCGGATCCGGGGTGCGCACGTCCGAAGGCGCGGCCGTCCGAAGGCGCAGCGGCGGGCCGGGCGGTCCCGGGGGAGGGTGGCTAGACGGTGGGGCCGCGGAAGCGGGAGAAGCCGCGCCAAAGACCGTAGATGGCTCCGCCGATGGTGGCGGCCTTCAGGCCCAGGGTGGCCGCGCGGCGGCCGGACCGGAAGTCGTAGACCGGCCAGTTGTGTTCGCGGGCGTGGCGGCGCAGCCGTGCATCGGGGTTGATGGCTACCGGGTGGCCGACCATGCTGAGCAGCGGAATGTCGTTGTGCGAGTCGCTGTAGGCCCAGCAGCGGTTGAGATCCAGGCCCTCCGCTTCGGCAATCGCGCGGACTGCGACGGCCTTTGCCGGTCCGTGCAGGATGTCGCCCACCAGCTTCCCGGTGTAGGAGCCGTCGCGGATCTCGCCCACCGTGCCGAGGGCGCCGGTGAGGCCCAGGCGGGTGGAAATTACGGCGGCAACCTCGATCGGCGTGGCGGTGACGAGCCAGACGCGGCGCCCCACCCGCAGGTGCTGTTCGGCCAGGGCCTTGGTGCCGGGCCAGATCCGCGACTCGATCATCTCGTCGTAGACTTCCTCGCCGAGGGCTTCGATGTCCTGCACGGTGAACCCCGAGGCGAGGCTCAGTGCGGTGTCGCGGACGGCGTGGACGTCTTCGATGTTTTCGCCGCGGAACACGAACATCAGTTGCTTCCAGGCGAAGCCCGCCGCCTGGGGAATGGTGAACGCCCCGCGCTGATGCATTTTGCGGGCCACATGGAAGAGGCTGGCGCCCCTCATGAGGGTGTTGTCAACGTCGAAGAAGGCGGCTTCGCCGTGCTGCGGTGACGCAACGGGCCGCGTGGCCACAGCGACGATCTTCTCCTCGGGCATGCCACGAGTCTAGTCAATGCCGCGGGATCCTACGCGCAGAACGGCTCCGCCGCACCGGCCGCGCGAACCGGACGCGCCTCGCGTCGACGTCGTACCTGGCGCCGGGCTACCGTGGAGGCATGGCTGAAACCGCGCCCCGCCCCGACGTCGTACTCATCACCAAAGCTGACTGCCACCTGTGCGCCGACGCGCGTGACGCTGTCGGCCGGGTCACCTCCGCGCTGGGGCTCGGCTGGTCCGAGCGGTCGATCGACGACGACGCTGAGCTTCGCGAGCGTTATGCCGAGGAGATCCCGGTGCTGCTGGTGGACGGAGTCCAGCGGGATTTCTGGCGGATCGACGAGGTCCGGCTGGCCCGGACCCTGCGCCGCGCCCTCGGCCAGTCGGCCTGAGCGCGCCCCGGCCAGGCAACCGGGGACCCGCGGGCTGCTGCTTTGTGGCCTGAACTGCGGGGGCTCTAGAGTGGAGTCACAACGCGACGCAATGGAGCAGATAGTGACTTCGCTGGATTCTTCACCCGACGCCCTGCCCGGGGGAGCCGGACCTGCCGCCAAGCAGATCCCGCCCGCGGCCGTGGCGCGGCTGACGCTCTATCTGCGCGCCTTGACAACCCTGCTGGCTGAAGGCGTGGACCGCGTTTCCTCCGAATCGCTGGCTGAGGCCTCGGGCGTCAGCTCCTCCACCCTCCGCAAGGACCTCTCCTATGTGGGCTCCTATGGAACCCGGGGCGTGGGCTATGAGGTGCAGTACCTGAACCGGCACATTGCCGCGGCCCTGGGCCTGACCCACGACTGGAAAGTCGCGATCGTCGGCGCCGGCAACCTCGGCAAGGCCCTGGCCCGGTACGGCGGCTTCGAATCCAGGGGCTTTGACATCGTTGCGATTCTCGACGCCGACCAGATGGTGGTGGGTAGCGAGGTGGGCTGGCTGCGGGTGAGCGACGCCGCGGACCTGGAAGCCGTGCTGGAACGCACCCGGACCAACATGGTGGTCCTGGCGCTGCCCGCCGCTGTGGCGCAGAGCGTGTGCGACCGGGTGGTGGCCGCGGGCGTGCGCAGCATCCTGAGCTTTGCCCCGGTCATGCTGCAGGTGCCCCCGGGAGTCAATCTCCGCAAGGTGGACATGGCCACGGAACTGCAAATCCTTGCCTACCACGCACAAAGGGCGCAGGACCCGGAAGACGCCGACTGAGTTCAGTTGGTCCCTCCGGCTCCCACGCCCCTTCCTGAGGTGCTGGCTTACGGCCCCGGCTTAGCGGCCGTAAGGGTTCTGCGCGTACGGGTTGGCGAACGGCTGCTGCTTGCTGAAGTAGGGCGACACCGTCGGCAGGTACAGGATCACGATGCCGGCCACGCCCATCAGGATCACGATGATCTGCAGCACGCCGGAGAGGACACCCAGGGCGAACGCGCCGCCGAACAGGCCCAGCAGCGAGAAGGCGGCAAAGACCGTTCCCAGGATGCGGGCCCAGTTCTTGCCCTTGCGGACCGGGAATGCAACCAGGGCATAGAGGCCCAAGGAAATGAGCCCGCCAATGATGCCGCTGATGGGGACGATGGCGCGCACGGCGTTGAGATCGTCCGCCGTGAGCCTCTTGCCCTGCTGCGCCGCGGCCTGCTGCATGGAGGTCTCAAGGTAGTCCGGGGCGGTGAAGGCGATGACCAGGCTGCTGATGAAGGACAGGATGCCCGCACCGATGATGAGCCAAAAGGCGAGGTCCAGCTGAGCCGGCCGGGTCCCGGCCCCGCCCGCGGGGAGCTCCGAGGGATACTGTGCGTAGGGGGACTGGCCATAGGGGCTCTGGCCGTATTGGCCCTGCGCCTGCCCGTAAGCCGGCGGCTGCTGGCCGTACTGGGGCGCGTTCTGCCCGTACGCCGGCGGCTGCTGGCCGTACTGCTGGCCGTACTGCGGAGCGTTCTGGCCGTATCCAGGCGCCTGCTGGCCGTACTGCTGGCCATATTGCGGGGCGTTCTGCCCGTAGGCGGGCGGCTGCTGGCCGTACTGGGGCGCGTTCTGCCCATAGGCGGGCGGCTGCTGGCCGTACTGCGGAGCCTGCTTGCCCGACTCGGGTCCGTCCGGGTTGGAAGGCTCGACTGGCGGGTTACTCATGGCGGTCCTTTGCATTCGATGACGGGATGGGCTGCCGGGACCAGTGTCTATAACCCTGCCCCCAGCGTGGTTTAACTACACCGTACCCCGCGCCTGCGCCCGTTTGGGTCATTCCGCAGAGGGATTCTGAGGGGCATTTTCGGGGTCGCCGTGACCGCGCAGCCCGGGCTTCCGGACCTTGGGCGGCATGGCGCCGCTCCGTGCAAATGAACGTCAGATGCGGCCCTTGGCTGCGTCGAACCAGGCCTGCGACTTTGGCAGCCACATCAGCACGGTCGCCAGCAGGCTGATGGCGAAGCCGGGCCAACTGCCGCCGCCAGCGACGCCGATGCTGGCCAACGCCAGCACCAGGCTGACTCCGGCGGCAATGGTCAGCGCGAAGCGGGCCCACTCCCAGCCCTCCTTCATCTTCATTGCCAGCGTTACCTGCGCGGCGGCCAAGCCAACCGCCACCAGTACCAGCAAGAGCAGCAGGATGCCCGACGGCGGCGAAACCACAAAGAGCACCAGGGCGCCAAAGACGCCGATCACCCCTGCGAGCAAGCCCAGCAACCCGCCAATGACCCAGACCCAGTAAGAGGCCTTCAGCTCCATCGGCATGGCCGGGACGCTGAATATCCCGGAGTAGCCGCCCACGGGCAGGGTGCCTCGAAAGTTTTGGGGCCGGTCGGCCGGCCACTCGAGCCGGAATCCGCCGAGGCGGCCCGGCTGTCCGGGGGCGCCTGGGTGGCCCGGCACCCCGGGCTGTCCCTGCGACGCTGGGCCCTCGGGGCCTGGTCCGGCCGGCGGGACGTTGCCCGGTCCCTGCGGATTGGCGCCTGGCTGATCTGGCTCGGGGACGTCGCCGGTAGTACTCATGGATTTCACTTTAGACCGCTGAATCGGTGCTTCCTAGCCGGCGCCGGAGCCGGACGCGAGGCTGCTGGGCGCCCCTGTTCAACGCGCCCAGGCGCCCTTGTTCAACGCGCCCAGCGCACCCCTGCGCGGACCCTGGGTCAGACTCCTGGCTGGCCCCGGGGCCGGACCCTGGAAAGCCAGACACCCCGCGCCATCCGGGAATGGCGCGGGGTGTCTGGAGGGGTGCCGGCGCTGGGCCGGCTCCGTCCGTCGCTCGGGACGGAGAGGTACTACGCTGCGGGGGCGATGAAAGCCAGTTCGAGGTTGATGGCAACCTTGTCGCTGACCAGCACGCCGCCGGCCTCGAGGACGGCGTTCCAGGTCAGGCCGAAGTCCTTGCGGCTGATCGTGGTCTCGGCGGTCAGGCCGGCGCGGGTGTTGCCGAACGGGTCAACGGCAACGCCGTTGAGCTCGGTTTCCAGCGCCACCGGGCGGGTGACACCCTTGATGGTCAGGTCGCCCTGCAGTTCGTAGGCGTCGCCCTTGGGGACGATGGCGTTGGAAACGAAGGAGATCTCCGGGAACTTCTCGACGTCGAAGAAGTCTTCGCCGCGGACGTGGCCGTCGCGGTTGGCGTCGCCGGAATCGAAGCTCGCGGTCTTGATGGTGGCGTTCACCTTGGAGTCGGCGACGTTCTCGGCGAGGTCCAGGGTTGCGTCGGCTTCCTTGAACTGGCCGCGGACCTTGCTGATGCCCGCGTGGCGGACGGTGAAGCCGATCTCGCTGTGCGAGGAGTCGAGGGTCCAGGTGCCGGTGGTGAGGTTTGCGGGAAGTGCCATGGTGGTTCTCCTTGAGTCGGGTGGGTCGTGCGGAAGGTCATCTGATCGTCGGCCGGAACTTCATTGGTTGAAGTCTCAACTAACTGCTTCACCCAGTATAAACATGCATTTGCATCTTTTATTCCGCACCCGGGGAACATTTCGGAAAAAGTTTCAGTTCTACCTCTCGTAGAAGATTTCGTCATTGCCCCTGCCCTTTGAGAAACTGGTACACATGCCCCAAGCCACTGTTCACTTGCTCCGCCACGGCGAGGTCCACAATCCCGAAGGCGTCCTGTACGGCAGGCTGCCTGAGTTCCACCTCTCCGAACTGGGCCGAGAGATGGCCCGGATGCTTGCCGGGCACTTCAGCGATCGGGCCGCGCAGGGGGCTAAAATCGTTCACCTCGCGGCTTCGCCGTTGACCCGCGCGCAGGAAACGGCGCAGCCGATCTCCGAGGCCCTCGGCCTCGAGATCGCCACCGAGGAGCGGATTATCGAGGCCGCCAACTACTTCCAGGGGTTGCAGGTCTCCAAGGGCGAGATCTTCAAGCCCAAGCACTGGCCGATGCTGCGAAACCCGCTCCGGCCGTCCTGGGGCGAGCCGTACAAGGAGCAGGCCGCGCGTGTGACCGCCGCGGTGCAGGATGCGCGGCTCCGTGCCCTTGAGCTCGGTGGCGACGGCGCCGAGGCGATCCTGGTCAGCCACCAGCTGCCCATCTGGGCCACCCGGCTCAGTGCAGAGGGCCGGCCGTTATGGCACGATCCGCGCAAGCGCGAATGCACACTCACCTCCGTGACTTCCCTCGTATTCAACGAGGACGGGACGCTTCTTCGCGTCGACTACAGCGAGCCTGCCGCCGTCCTCCTGCCCGGTGCGTCCAGCACCCCGGGGGCTTGAGCATGTTCGGAAACGATGCGGGGTTGTCCCGGCGCAGTGCCCTCACCGCCGGCGGTGCGGCCTTGGCCGCCATTCTGGGGCTCACCGGCTGCGCGCAGGAAGACGACCTCGCCAAGCAGGCCAAGGCGGGGGATAACAAGAACTACGTCGCCGGCGATGGCTCGGTGACCGAGTTCGCCGCTGCCGACCGGAAAAAGCCGGTGGAGAGCAAGGGGACCCTGTTCGACGGCACCACCGTCACGGCGTCGCAGTTCCAAGGCAAGGTGACCGTGCTCAACTTCTGGTTCGCCGCGTGCGCGCCCTGCCGGGTGGAGGCGCCGTCGCTGGAAGCCCTGCACCAGGAATTCAAGAGCCAAGGCGTCCAGTTCTTCGGCGTCAACCTGCGCGATGAGAAACCCACCGCGGAAGCGTTCGACAAGACCTTCAACCTGACGTACCCGAGCTTCAACGACAAGGACGGCGCGGTGCTGCTGGCCGTTTCCGGGCTGGTTCCGCCCGGCGCGGTTCCCACCACGCTGGTGCTCGACAAGCAGGGCCGGGTCTCCGCCCGCGTGCTCGGCGAGATCCAGAAGGGCACCCTCAAGTCCCTCATCGCAGCCGCCGTGGCCGAGTAGGGCACGCGCCATGAACAGCCCCTTCGCCGAAGCCATCCTGAACGGTTCGCTGCTGCTCGCCATTCCGGTGGCGCTGCTGGCGGGACTCGTGTCCTTCCTCTCGCCCTGCGTGCTGCCGTTGGTGCCGGGCTACCTCGGCTATGTGACGGGCCTGACCGGCGTCGACCTGCAGAAGCAGAAGCGGGGCCGAATGCTGGCCGGGATCGGGTTGTTCGTCCTCGGCTTCTCGGTGATTTTCGTCCTCCTCGGCGGGGCCTTCGGCCAGCTGGGAACGCTGATCACCGGGTCGCAGAACGCCTGGATCACCCAGGTACTCGGCGTCGTGGTGATTGTGATGGGCATCGTGTTCATGGGCGGCTTCGGCTGGCTGCAGCGCGATGCGAAGATCCACGCGAAGCCACCCGCCGGGCTTTGGGGTGCGCCTTTACTGGGCATCACCTTCGGCCTTGGCTGGGCGCCCTGCATCGGCCCGACCTATTCGGCGGTCCAGCTGCTGAGCTTGTCCGGCGGATCGTCCGCGGCGAAGGGCGCCCTCCTGGCGTTCGTGTATAGCCTTGGGCTGGGCATCCCGTTCCTGTTGATCGCCCTGGCCGTCCGCCGCGGCATCGGGGTGCTCTCCTTCTTCCGCAAGCACCGGCTCGCCATCCAGCGCACCGGCGGCGGGATCCTGATCGTCCTGGGCGTGCTGATGGCCAGCGGGGTCTGGGGGGCCTGGGTCTCCGGGCTGCAGTACTGGTTCCAAACCGATGTGAAATTGCCGATCTGATGAGCGAGCGAGTGAACGTAGAGAAGAAATCCCCGTCCCCCGGCACGCCCGAGGCAGGCAGCGGCTCCGTCGACACCGCTGTTTCCGCCGCCAAGGCTGACGCTGTACTGCCGTCGCTCGGACCGGTGGGCATGCTCCGCTGGGCGTGGACGCAGCTGACCAGCATGCGCACCGCGCTGTTCCTGCTGCTCCTGCTCGCCGTCGCCGCCGTTCCCGGTTCGCTGTTCCCGCAGCGGCCCGCGAACCCCGCCGTGGTGACCCAGTACATCAAGGACCACCCGGATTACGGCAAGATCCTGGACTCGCTGCAGCTCTACGATGTCTACTCCTCGGCGTGGTTCTCCGCCATCTATATCCTGCTGTTCACCTCGCTGATCGGCTGCGTGGTGCCGCGCGCCATCGTGCACTACAAGGCGATGCGCTCCCAGCCCCCTCGCACCCCGGCGCGGCTGTCCCGGCTGCCCGAGTACGGCACCCTGGTGGTACCCGCCGACGCCGGCATCCCGGCGTCGCGGGCCATCGACGACGCCGCCGCCCTGCTGAAGAAACGCGGTTACCGCGTCGACGTGCGGGACCGCGACGGCGAACGGCCCTCGCTCGGCGCGGAACGCGGCTTCCTCCGGGAGGTGGGCAACCTCGTCTTCCACACGGCCCTGATCGGCGTGCTGGTATCCGTCGCGGCCGGCGGCCTGTTCGGCTACAGCGGCCAGCGGATCCTGGTCGAGGGGGACACCTTCGTGAACACCCTCGTGGGCTACGACCAGTTCAGCCCGGGCACCAATTTCCAGAGCAGCCAGCTGGAGCCCTACTCCATCCAGCTGGACAAGTTCCACATCACCTTTGACCGCGAATCGAAGGGCAAGTTCGGCCAGCCCATCGATTTCCAGGCCGATGTGACCACGAAGGAGAACCCGGGCGCGCCTGCCAAGAAGGAAGTGCTGAAGGTCAACGACCCGCTCAGCCTGGGCGGAACCAGCATCTACCTGACCGGCAACGGCTACGCCCCGGTGGTCACGGTGCGGGACGGCGCCGGCAACATCGCCATGCAGGGCCCGGTGGTGGCCAAGCTGCAGGGCGACAACTACTACTCCTCGGTGGTCATCAAGGTTCCCGACGCCAAGCCCGAGCAGCTCGCCTTCGCCGGCTTCTTCCTGCCCACCGCGTTCATCACCAAGGAAGGCGTTTCCTTCAGCGGCGATCCGGAACTGTTCAATCCGCAGCTGACGCTGAACTCGTACTACGGCGACCTCGGACTGGACAGCGGCTCTCCGCAGAACGTGTTCGAGCTCGACGTGAAGAAACTGACGCCGCTGAACGCCCGCAACCTGCCCACCAAGGGCATCGTGCTGACCCCGGGAACCACGCACACCCTGCCCAACGGCAAGGGCACCATCAGCTTCGACGGCGTCAAGCGCTACGTTGGCGTTGATATCCACCACAACCCCGGCCAGGGCTACGCGCTGTTCTTCGCGCTGCTCGCCGTCGCCGGCCTGGTCACCTCGCTGTACGTGAACCGCCGCCGTGTCTGGGTTCGCACCGGTACCCACGCGGACGGCCGCACCATGGTGGAGTACGGACTGCTGGCCCGCGGCGAGGACCACCGCCTGGCCGGCGAAGCCGCCGCCATCCGCGCCCTGCTCTCGGCAGCCTGGCCGCTGGACGAACCGGGGGAGGATTCCCAGCCTGCTCCCAGCGCGACGGCGGATAATGGCCGGGCGGACACCGGCGCCGACACCGGCACGGACGCCTCCTCGGAACAACCCGCAACAGACTTCATCCAGTCCACAGCAGGCTCTCCTGAGTCAAAGAAGGATCAGTAATGTTCCCCATCAACGAAACCATGGGCCAATACAGCGAGCTCTTCATGCTGCTCGCGGCCGGCACCTACACGGTGGCGTTCATCGCCTTCGCCTGGGACCTGGCCAAGAGCAGCAAGACCCTGCGCGCGGTGGACCAGAAAGCAGCGGAACTCTCCGGCGCCGAGGCAGCCCGCGTTCCGGTGGGTGCCGGTGTCGGGGCCTCTTCGGCCTCCGTGGACCGCGCCGACTCCGAGGTGGCCGGGCCGGTCGGCCGGGCCGAGCGCCCGACGTCGTCGGTCTCCGGCAGCCAGGGCAGCGGGGCTGGCCTGACGGCCGACGGCGGTATGCGCTACGGCGCTGAGCGCCGCGTTCCGGCGCGGGTCGCCGTCGCCCTCGCGGTGCTGGGTGCCGCCATCCACGCCGCCGGCGTCATCACACGTGCGCTCGGCGCGGGCCGGGTGCCGTGGGGCAACATGTACGAGTTCCTGACCACCGGCGCATTCGTGGCCGTTGCGGTCTTCCTGCTGGTGCTGATCCGCCGCGACCTGCGCTTCCTCGGCACCTTCGTGATCGGCCTGGCCATCATCATGCTGGTCGCCGCGTCCGTCGCGTTCTGGACGCCCGTGGGACACCTCGTGCCCGCGCTGCAGAGCTACTGGCTGATCATCCACGTTTCCATCGCGGTGCTGTCCTCGGCCCTCTTCACGCTGACCTTCGCGATGTCCGCGCTGCAGCTGGTCCAGTCGCACCGGCAGAAGACCGTTGCCGCCGGTGGCGCCGACAAGCTCGGCTTCATGCGCCTCGTTCCCAACGCCCTGAGCCTGGAGAACCTGTCCTACCGCATCAACGCGATTGCTTTTGTCGGGTGGACTTTCACGTTGATGTTCGGCGCGATCTGGGCGGAGAAGGCCTGGGGCCGGTTCTGGGGCTGGGACACCAAGGAAGTCTGGACCTTCGTAATCTGGGTGGTTTACGCCGGCTACCTGCACGCCCGGGCCACCCGCGGCTGGACCGGTACACGCGCGGCCTGGCTCTCGATCGTGGGCTACCTGTGCGTGGTCTTCAACTTCACCATCGTCAACCAGTTCTTCAACGGACTGCACTCCTACTCGGGGCTGTAGACGCTCAGTTCCTGCGCTTCGGCGACGAGGGGTGCAGAATCGGTTTGAGTCGCTGCGGCCGAGTGCTCGGTTCGCCACAGATGGCCGCTAACGTGCCCCGTTAGCGGCCATTTGCGTCGGATGGGTGGCGACGACGGCGTCGGCGAGGCTCGATGGCACTGGAGTTGTACCTCGAATTGCTGGGCACGGGGGCGTCGGGGTGGCTGCGAATTGGAGCCAGGCTTACTTCTCCACCTGGCCTCCAACCCCGTCGCGCCAGCGATCTACGCGCTCCGCGGGAAGCATCCATTCGCCACAGATGGCCGCTAAGCCGCCCGGTTAGCGGCCATTTGTATCAGATGGGTGGCGACGACGGCGTCGGCCAGGCTTGATGGCACCGGAGTTACAGCCCGATCGGCTGGGTACCGGGGTGTCGGGGTGGGTGCGTAGGGGGTTCGGCTTCCCTCCGCATTTGGCCTCCAACCCAGTCGCTCCAACGTGGCCCGTACCCCGCGATTCGCCACAGACGGCCGCTACGCCTTCCACGTGAACCGTCCATTCGCCACAGATGGCCGCTATCCCGCCCGGTTAGCGGCCGTTTGCGTCAGATCGGAGCCGAAGGTGCGGCCGGACCGCTTCGGCTTCCGTCTGCGATCGGGCGCCCAGCCTCGCTCCATCAACGCGGCCCGCACCCTAGTGACAGCCGTTGGCTCCATGCCCGGACCGAGGGGGGTCAGATCCCACTGGGTCAGCACGACTACCCGCCACCCGGCATCCCGCGCGCTCTCGTCCCGGAAGATGTCACTGCGACGCTGCGCCGGAGTGGCATGGTGGCCGCCGTCGTACTGTATTGCGACGCGTTCCTGTTCGTATGAAAGATCGGGGTCTTGGATCCAGCCGCCGGTGGCATCGAACATCGGAACGTTGATGGCCGGCTCGGGCAGGCCGTGGCGGACAAGGAGCAGGCGGAGCTCGGTCTCCTTGGGGGAGTCCGTGCCAGCGCGGAGCAGCGCCCTGGCCCGCATGGCCTTTGGGTAACCCGGCCTTCCCTTCCGTCCGCTGAGGTACGCGTCGAGCTCGTCGAGCGTGGCCAGGGGATGCCTCCGCTGCAGCAGGAAGTCGCCGGCAATCACCAGGTCGTCGAGGCTAAGCATGCTGGCCAGGTCGAACCAGGTCCGCAGCGGTGATGTGCAATGGACCCTAGAACCGGCCACGATCTCTTCGGGTTCAAGCCACCGTTGATGGCCCACGACATTCTTTCGACGCACAGCCCGATTGCCCGGCCGGCTGGTTAGATGAACGACGTCGAGGTCCGCCACAGCCGCCGGGAGGGGAAAGCCCCAGAGCAGGGCAGCGGTTGCATGGCTCACCACCGCGTACGTCACAGCAGCCAAGGCATGCACGCGTGCCAGTAGGGTGCGCGGCGTCGTGGCGGCGGCGCGTACTCCGTGGCAGGGGCTGACAAGATCGCGGGAGCGTGTCCGACGCCGGCTCAGTCCCGCCGCTCGGGCCTCCGCGAGCGTAAATGGCGTGCTTCGAAGCCTCGGTGGGAGCTCGCTGGGATGGCGCATATGGAAAGTCTGCGCCCGGTACGAGCAGGGTCGGGCGTTATCCACAGGACAGGGAGGATGTGGAGGACTAGTGGGCGCCAGGGGCCCGGCGCAGGGACGGCCAACAGGCGACGGCGGTTCGCCCACAGATGGCCCCAGGCGGGCGGCCATACCGGCCATCTGTGGCGAATGGCGCGAGCTGGAGGGAAGGCCGCGGTACGAGGGAAGCGTGGCGGGAGCTATGAAATCGGCAGGCTGGGCTGGGCGTGAAAGCGCAGGGGCCGCCAAGCAACGTGCTTGGCGGCCCCTCGGGTGTCTTTAGAGCGGCGGAGCCGGAGCTACTTGACCTCGTCGGTGCCCTGCGTGGGGTCTCCGCTGCCGTGGGCTTCGCCGGATCCCGGGCCGCGGTGGTCGCCTGCGTCCCCTAGTTCGCGCTCCTTGGCGTCCAGTTCGTCCTTCAGCTTCTTCAGCCGGTCGGCCTCCGCCTGGTTGCGCCGGCGCAGCTCCAGATTGCGGAGGAAGTCCGGATCGTCGTCCGGGGCGGTGGGGTGGCGGTAGCTGGACGGGGCTGCTGCGGCCTCGCCGCGGGGCCGGCCGATGAGGAACCAGAGAACCGCGCCGATCACCGGGAGAAGGATCTGCACCACGATCCAGGCCGGCTTGGAAATGCCCTTGGTCAGGCGTGGGTCAGTCCGGATGAGGTCGATCAGTCCGTAGACAAAGACGACCAGTACAACGATTGGTACCACGACACGGAGCATAGCTTCAGTTTAGCCTCCGCGCGAGCTTCCGGCGCCGGGGGGCCGACGCCGAGCAACCGCCGGGCGGCCGGCCCTGAACCTACCCACCCGCGCTATCTTCGCGCACCGCCACCACCCGGCTACCCGGCCACCGGCGCCTGTGACGGGCCCGGACGGCTAAACTGGGAGTGTGGCTTTCCTGAAATACTCCCTGATCCGCTTGGTGCTGTTCGTGCCGTTGTTCGCCCTGTTCGTCTACTTGCAGCTCGGCTGGCTGCTGGCCGCGCTCTGCGCCGGGATGATGGCCTTCGCGATCAGCTTCCTGTTCTTCCAAAAGCAGCGCGACGCGGCCACCGCCTCGATCCACCAGCGTTTCTCCGGCAAGGCCAAGCCGCTGCGCAGCGCGGGGGAGGTCGAGGACGCCGCCGTTGAGGACCGCCTGGTGGACGAGCACCCCGACGTCACCGTACGCACCGACAGCCGGCCCAAGGACTCCTAGCACCTGCGGTAACCCGACTGAGGCGGGGCTGCACCAGTCTACGAAAGCCTAACGCGCAGGTGCCCCCAGAGCGACCGGCCCAGGCTCGCAGAGGGCACTAAGAGTTTCCCTCAGAAGATCCCAGAGCGCCCCTAGCCCCCAGAGTGCCCCGAAGGCGCCCCCAGACCCCCCCCGAACGCCCCTAGAACCCGCGGCTCAGCACCAGGCCGAGCGAGAACAGCACGGCGTAGCCCAGGTTGATCAGCCCCGTCTGCTTCAGCACCGGGATCAGGCTCTTGCGGCGCCGGCCCGCGATCATCAGCCAGGACGGCATCAGGATTGCCGGGATCAGCAGCAGCACGATCAGCATCCACGGCCGCCCGGGCGCCAGCACAATCACCAGCAGGATCGCGACGGCGAGCATCAGCACGTAGCTTTCGCGGGCGTGCTTGTCTCCAAGCCGGACAGCCAGTGTCTTTTTCCCGGCGACGCGGTCGGTGGGGATGTCCCGCACGTTGTTGGCCATGAGCAGGGCGCAGGCGATGAGGCCAGTGCCGATCGCGCCGATGATGGCCGCGAGGCTGAGCTGGCCGGCCTGCGTGTAGGTGGTGCCCAGCGTGGCGACGAGCCCGAAGAACACAAAGACGAACAGGTCGCCCAGGCCAAGGTAGCCGTAGGGATTCTTGCCCCCGGTGTAGCCCCAGGCAGCGAGAACGCAGCCCACACCCACGAGGATGAGCCACCAAGCCTGCGTGATGATGACCAGCACCAGTCCGAACAGCATTGCCAGGCCAAACGCCGCGAAGGCAGCGCGCTTGACGTGCTCAGGCTCCGCGAGCCCGGAACCCACCAGGCGGAGCGGGCCCACCCTGTCCTCGTCGGTGCCGCGGATGCCGTCCGAGTAGTCGTTGGCGAAGTTCACGCCAATCTGGAGCAGCAAGGCCACCATGGCGGCCAACAGGGCGTTGACGGGCCGGAACGCGTTCATCTCATAGGCGGCTGCGGACCCGATCAGGACCGGCGCGATCGCGGCTGGCAGGGTGCGCAGTCGGGCGCCTTGGATCCATTGTGCGGCTGTGGCCACGTTCAGTACCTCGTTGGTTTGGGTGTTGATCTGGTGAAGAGACGTGCGTGAAGCTTTTCTATTTTCCCTGATGGTGGGCGTCCAGCCGAACTGTCATGCCCAGCCGGTCCGGTTTTCCGTTCGGAAGCATCAGCAGTTCCGCGGCGGTGAGCAGGGTTTTAGGGACCAGCGCCCCCGCCAACCCCGGGGCGTCGCCTGCAGCCAAGCGCGCTGCGAGGTCATCCGCCGCCTCCGGAGAGTCGTCGGCCAGGACGACGTAGGCCGCCAGCGACTGGCCCCACTCGGCGGAGGGGACACCCGCCACGAAGGCCGCCCGGACGCCGTCGAGCTTCTCCAGCTCTGCCTGCACATGCGCGGCGGAGACCTTGACGCCGCCGGTGATGACGACGTCGTCGGCGCGCCCGAGCACGGCAAGGACTCCGTCCGCCGACAGCGCGCCCAAGTCGTTGGTGCGGTACCAGCGCGTCCCGTCGGCCTCCGTAAACGCGGCATCCGTGAGCCCGGGCTCGTCGAGGTACCCGGCCGCAATGGTGGCGCCGCCGAGCAGGATCCGGCCGTCCGCGGCGATGCTGACCTCGACGCCCTCCAGCGGGACGCCGTCGTACACGCAGCCGCCGCAGGTCTCGGCGGAGCCGTAGGTGGTGACCACCCGGACGCCGGCCTCGCGGGCCGCGGAGAGCAGCTCCGCCGACGCCGGGGCGCCGCCCAGCAGGACTGCGTTGAAGCGCCGGAGGACTGCCAGTGTTTCCGCCGAGGGCTCCTCCAGCAGCCGCTGCAACTGCGTGGGAACCAGGGAAGTGAAACGGATCTTGTCCGTGAGTTCGCGGGCCGCGGAAGTGAAGGCCTCCGGGGTGAAACCGCCAGAGAGGTCCATCGCCCACGGCCGGGTGCCGGCGAAGAGAGACCGGACCAGCACTTGGACCCCGGCCACAAACTGCACCGGCAGGGCCAGCAGCCACTGGCCTTCGCCCTTGAGTGCCATGGCCGTTGCCATCGAGGAGGCGGCCAGGGCGTCCACGGTCAGGACCGTGGCCTTGGGCACGCCGGTGGAGCCGGAGGTCCGGACCACGACGGCGGCGTCCTCGAAGCCGGGCGTTTCCACCAGCCCGACGACGGGGGAGCCGTCCGGGCCGGCGGAGAGTTCGACGGCGGGTCCCTCCCCTCGGAGGGCGGCCGCGAGGGCTGCGAGGGCGGGCTCGATGTTCACCGCTCCGGAAGTCATGGCGGTTCCCTTAGAAGTAGTACGGGAACTGGGACCAGTCCGGATCACGCTTCTCCAGGAAGGCCTCCTTGCCCTCCACCGCCTCGTCCGTCATGTACGCCAAGCGAGTGGCCTCACCGGCGAAGACCTGCTGGCCGGCCAGGCCGTCGTCGGCGAGGTTGAAGGCGAATTTGAGCATGCGGATGGCCTGCGGGGACTGCCGGGCGATGTCCGCGGCGTACTCCAGCGCCACCTCCTCGAGCCGTTCGTGGTCCACGGCCTCGTTCACGGCGCCCATCCGGACCATGTCCTCGGCGGAATATTCGCGCGCCAGGAAGAAAATTTCGCGGGCGGCCTTCTGGCCAATCTGGCGGGCCAGCAGCGCCGAGCCGTAGCCGGCGTCGAAACTGCCCACGGTCGCGTCCGTCTGCTTGAACTTTCCGTGTTGCCGGGAAGCGATGGTGAGGTCGGAGACGACGTGCAGCGAGTGGCCGCCGCCGGCTGCCCAGCCGTTGACGACGGCGATGACCACCTTGGGCATGGTCCGCATCAGCCGCTGGACCTCGAGGATGTGCAGCCGGCCGGCGCGAGCGGGGTCGATGGTCTCCTTCGTTTCGCCATCCGCATAGCGGTACCCGTCGCGGCCGCGGATCCGCTGGTCTCCGCCGGAGCAGAAGGAGTGCCCACCGTCCTTGGCGGACGGGCCGTTGCCGGTGAGCAGGACGGTGGCAACATCCGGGGTCATCCGGGCGTGATCCATGGCGCGGTACAGCTCGTCCACCGTGCCGGGCCGAAACGCATTGCGCACCTCCGGACG
Source organism: Arthrobacter sp. 01N442 (assembly GCF_056399345.1). Taxonomy (NCBI): domain Bacteria; kingdom Bacillati; phylum Actinomycetota; class Actinomycetes; order Micrococcales; family Micrococcaceae; genus Arthrobacter; species Arthrobacter sp. 01N442. Next base: position 758,125 of record NZ_JBFTRD010000004.1, on the reverse strand, counting down.
GTTGAAGGCGATCCGGACGGCGGGGAGGTCGCGGACCACGGTGCCATCCGCGGCGCGCTCCACCTGCCGGTGGTAGGTCATGTCCTGGAAGTCGTCGAAGCCGGTTACGGTGCGCCAGCGGGTGGGGTCAAAGACGTCGGACACCTTGGCGGGGATTTCGTTGCTCACAGTCCGAGTCTAGTAATCGGCTCAGCTGATGCAGAACTCGTTGCCTTCCGGGTCCGCCATGGTGTGCCAGGAATGCGGGCCCTCGTTGGCAGTCCAGAGGAACGTGGCGCCCCGGGCCTCGAGGGTGGCCCGGACCTCGTCCTTGTCCGCGCCGGCCAGGTTTACGTCCCAGTGGATGCGGTTCTTGACGCTTTTCGGCTCCGCCGCGCTTTGGAACAGGATCCGCCGGGTGGGCGGTTTGGCCTCGAGGTCCTCCGGCGGCCGGATGGCGGCGCCGGTCCGCCAGACCAGCTTCCCGTGGTGCAGCTTGGTCTCCGCGTCGGTTGCGAAGCCCTGTTCGATCATGGAGCGGATGAAGTCCTCGTCCTGCGGCTCCACGGCCCAGTCGAGGGTTTCGGCCCACCAATCGGCGAGGCCGTGCGGATCGATGCAGTCAACTGCGATCTGGATGTTCAGTGCCATGGGAGAAACCTACGACGACGGAGTCCGCGGCGCTAGGCGTTCGCGGCTGATCGCAAGATCCTCGAGCGTAGACTCGGGTTTTTGCGGATCTGCACAGGAAGTTATGGGGGCGTGTTGTTCAAGACGAATTTGAGGACGGCGGGATTGTGGCTGCTGCTGGTCATGGTGCTGCTGGCGGCATCGTGGTTCCTTCTGGCCATGGGCGAGCCGTCCGACGACGGACGCTTCCTAGGATTCATGGGCCAACTCGGCTCGGCAGCTCTCGGCGCGGCTGTCAACGCCGCCACGGCTCTCATCATCACGTTCTATGCGTTATCCGCCCGGATACGCCGCCGTCGTCGTGACAGAGTTCTCGCCGCCCTTCGACGGCAAGCCGAACACGGGCGGGCCCTTGTTCTGGGTGAGATGTCAATCCCCGGCATCATCCCGGTGGCATCGATGGGGAGCGACCCGCTGTCAACGCATGTGCGCTTCGAGTTTGCCCCTCTTGACGACCGGGAGCAGCGCGTTCCGGAGGAATGGCCAGCGCTGAGGGATGGACGACTGCAGGACCTGGTTCGCAAGGCGGCGGCTGAGTCCGTGGTGTTCACTGACGACGAAGCGATCGACATCGTCAATGCAGGAGTGGTGAAGACCGTACGCTCCCGTGCCCTAAGCGAAACGGTGTACGAGCTGGTACCGAGGAAGACCAGTTACTTCGTCTGGGCATCGACGAGCGCATCGTTGGACCGGCATCTCACTGCGGAGGAAAAGGCTGCCATCGGCGGTCCCGAGCAGACCCTGCGGGAACGCTGGAACAAGCGGCCAACCCGGCTCGAAGATCTCAGCGGGCTTCCCTCCCCGGCGAAATTGGGATGCGGCGTCGTCGTCGTGACAAAGGATGACTACATGGTGTTGGGAGTGCGCGGCCGAACGTTCGTAGCAAGCGATTTCGACGGCGACGGTGCAGAAACTCGAGCGTCTGTCCATTTTGTGGCGGAAGGCGTTTTGCCGACGGACGTGGACGCCGCGAACCTGCTAAATCCTGACGTCGCTGCGCTTCGCGGGCTGAAGGAGGAGATGGCGCTGGGAAACGACGTGGGGTCGTTGGCGCGTGTCATCTCGCTGCAACGGACCGGCGTCTTCCTGGATACCCAACGCTGGCAGCCGTGCTTCGCCTATTTGGCCCGGGTCGATGTGACCTTCAACGAACTCAGTACCTTGGTGCTGTCCGCACGCGATTTTTGGGAGGCGGACAGGTTGGTTCCACTCCTCTTTGATCCATTCGACGACAAGGTGCGCTCCATGATGTTGGACATGGACCCAGAGCACCGCTTTGCCTCCAATCATGCTCACGCATTGGCCTACTTTGCCCTGCTCAGCGAATTCGGGCTGCCCGAGCTGCGCGACTCCCTCCGGACCCGTAAAGGCCTACACCGCGGTGGCCCCCTCCGCGCGGGAGCTACTGAACTTGCTCCAGGATCTCCGGCGGGATGGCGTAGATGAAGATGACAGCCAGCAGGTTCTTCGCGGCATGGACAAAGTAGGAGAACATCACGTTCTTGCCGGTCCAGACGTAGACAAACACCAAGGTAGCGCCCATGGCGAGATATGGCATCAGCACCGGCAGCGTCAGGGACTCCTGGCCGACGATGTGCAGGGCCGCGAACAGCACCACGGAGAGCGCACAGCAGAGCCAGAGGTTCAGCTTCCGGCTCAGTTTGCCGATCAGTAGGTGGCGGAACATGTACTCCTCCACAAAGGGCCCCACCACCACGAGCAGGGGAACCATCAGCCAGGCGGGCACCTGCTGCATGATGGCCTGCAGGCCGGCCTGGTTCGCGGAGGTCTGCGGAGGGCCGCTGACGGCCACCAGGACGGCGGTCAGGATCATCGCAGCCACAACCGCCAGCGGCACCATCAGCAGGGTGAACCAGGGCCTGGTGGCCAGCACGCGCAGGTCCCGGCGGGCGACCTGGCGGGCGGCTGCCAGCGCGAGTAAACCGATCACCGTATAGAAGGCCAGGTTCACGGCGTAGGACGCCACCGCCGGATTGGGCGAGAGCTGCAGCACCAGCGGTGCCAGCAGCCCCGAGGCGACGGCGAATAAGGCGGCCACTGCCACGTAGATTCCCGCCGTGAAGTAGTCCAGCCGGGAGAAGGCATACAGTTCCGGACGCGGCGGGGGTGGTTGACGGAGAGCTGTGCCCATAACCCCAGCCTAGTCCGCCGCTGCGCGGACACAGCTAACGCCCGGGCCGAGGGCGCCGGGCGTTAGCTGCCGTTGCTGATCTTCGTGTTCCTACCGGAACAGCGACTTGTAGGTGCCCATGATGATCCGGTCTCCCGGGGTGGACTTGCGGATGTAGTCGACCACAGCCCAGTCATCCAGCGAGATGCAGCCGGCCGTCGGGATTTTCTTCATGTGCAGGAAGATGGCGAAGCCTGCATCCTGGACAATCTTCGGCCGGTTGTAGTTGATCACCACGCCCTGGCGGTAGTAGCCCAGGCTGGCGAACCACCACATGTTCTCATCCCAGCCCACCCAGGAGGAGGACTCGTGGTACTTGTTGTACGTGGCCGTCCAGGGGTTGCCGCCCCAGCGCGAACGGGGGTTCAGCGTCCGGTAGGAAAGCTTCGTTCCCGGGTTGCCCAGGCCGAAGGCCTCGGTCACGGAGAACGAGCCCGTGGGGGAGAACAGGTTCCGGGTGGGGCCGGACGGCACTCCCGGTGCCTTGAACCCGGATTTGCCGACATAACCGTCAGTCCGCCAGTCCGGCACATACGTTCCGGCGACCTTCATGCAGTACAGGTTGGTTGCGTGGTTCAGCCCGTAACCCTGCGTCCAGGTGAGCAGGACACGGTTTGCTCCGTAGGTGGGGTACTTGGACTTGCCGTTGTTGAGGTTCTGGCACTCCGTCATTCCGTACACCCGGGCGCCCGCTCGGCCTGCCCAGCCGATGAACCCGCGCTGGAAGGCCTGGATGCACTGCCCGCTGGCGCATTTTTCGTTCGCCAGGGGATATCCCAGGCTGCTCCGGGTGGCGCCGGCGGTGACGTACCGGGCGCCGATGCCGCCGCGCGAGATCCATGAACCGGTCGTCGAGGACCAGTAAACGGTTCCGCCCTGGAAACGCTGCAGGCATCCGCCGCCCGCCTGGGCGCAGATTCTCGCGCCGGTGGGATAGCCCATGACGCCGGCTTCCCCGCGTGCCGCTTTCCACCGGGTGTAAAGCGTTCCCTTGATTACCTGGGCTGCGGTCTTCGGCGACCAGAACACGGCTCCGTTGACAAAGAACTGCGAGCAGCCCCGGGCCGTCAGCCCGCAGACCTCGGCGGAGACCGGCAGGCCGAGCCCGTTCACCTCACCCATGGCGCGCCACAGGCCTCCAATGCCGCCCCGCGACCAAATCTGCTGGATACCCTTCGTGGTCCACGCGAGGTACCGGCCGCTGGAGAACTTCTGGATCGTTCCGCCGGAGACGGCTGTCTCGTCCGTGACCGGGTAGCCGTAGAGCTCCGGGCCGCCCTGGACGTGCCAGCGGGGGCCGGCGTGGCCGGCTGTCCGCAGGACCGCGTGGGCGCCGGTGGCGGCGGTCCAGAACACGGATCCGCCCACAAACGCTTGGCTGCAGACTCCCAGAGAGCACACCTGGTTGGCGGTCGCCGCGCCAAGGGGACCGGCTGCACCCTTCAGTTCGGTCCACTTCGCCTGGATGGCTCCCTCGACCACGAAGGGCGCGGGCGTCGGTTCCTGGGTAGGAGTCGGAGTCGGCGTCGGAGTCGGACTCGGCGTCACAACCGGAGCCGTCGGCTCAACGGTGGGTTCCACCGTCACCGCAGGGCTCACTGTGATTTCCGGGCTGGGATCTGCGGGGGCCGACGCCGACTCGGTCGGCACCGCAGTGTCGGTGGGAGTCGCTGTCGGGCTGGAAGTGACCTCCGGCGCCGTCTCGGCGAAGGCCGGTCCAACCCCCAGCGGGGCGGCCAAGCCGAAGACCACCGCGGTGACGAGAAGTAGTTTTTTCATTTCGCATCCTCTACGGAGACGACCGGCGTGCAGGTCCCGGCACTGTCGTTGGTCTTGGCAAAGTTCGTGGCTGTGATCTGGGCCGACTGGCCTGCAGCGACGGTTTTGGTGATGATCGTGTGCCCTGCCACCGCAGGGCCCGAGGTGACCGCGATCGCCACGGTGAACACCTTGCTCTTGTCGCTGCTGTTGACGAGGGTCCCCGTGAAGGACCACGACCCGCCGGCCGTCGCGCGGCAGACGGGCTGCCGCAAGGCGTCGGGTGCGTTCAGCGAAGTGGAAACATCGGCGGGCGCGGAGGTGTCCGGCGCCGGCGATGCTGATGCCGATGGCGTTGCTGTTGCTGATGGTGCTGCGGTGCGGCTTTGGCTGGGCCCGGCCGGACCGGAACCGGCGCTCGAGCACCCCGCTAGTGCGAGAAGCAGCACTGCGGGCAGTAGCGCTCTCTGTTTCATAGTCCCCCCTGACTCACGGCGTACCGCCGTGGCCTGCAGTGATGTTGCAGGCGTCACGGCCGGGAGCAAGTCCCGGCCGGTGTGCTTAGAGTAATGGAAACTGCCGCCTGACCAGCGACTTTGCGGCAAAACACGGTTTTAATTGCGGTTTCCTGCCCCCTGGCGGGCGGTTTGGGCGCACCAGCCGGTGTAGCCCGCGTCACGGCGCGGCGCTGAAAGCTAGTAGTATGGACGTGCCGCGCGACGCTGCAACCCGTTGAGAGTTTCGGCCTTCGCCCCTGCCCGTTTCCCCGGGCAAAGGGCAGGATTCGGTCGAATTTGTGCTCCCGGAGCCGATGTCCGTCCCGCCAACACCCCGACCTACAAGGAACAGTTGTGCCACAAAGTACTTCCACAGATGTTAAGAGCGCGCCGGCGCAATCCGCCGTCGTCGACTCGACCCTCAGCGCCGAGGGCTACAAGAAGTCCCTGAACGGCCGCCAGGTCACCATGATCGCCATGGGCGGCGCAATCGGCGTCGGCCTCTTCATGGGCGCCGGCGGGCGCCTGGCCTCCACCGGCCCCGCCCTGATCTTCTCCTACGCCATCGCCGGCGTCATCGCCTACCTGCTGATGCGGGCCCTGGGCGAGCTGATCATGTACCGCCAGACGTCCGGTTCATTCGTCAGCTACGCGGGCGAGATGTTCGGCCGGAAGGGCGCCTACCTGTCCGGGTGGATGTACTTCATCAACTGGGCCATGACCGGCATCGCCGAGCTGATCGCGATCGGGCTGTACTTCCAGTTCTTCTTCCCCAACGTGCCGGTGGAGCTGACCGCCATCGCGGCGTTGCTGCTCCTTGTCGGCGTGAATCTGCTGAGCGTCAAGGCCTTCGGTGAATTCGAGTTCTGGGCCTCGGTCCTCAAGGTCGCCGCGATCCTGATCTTCCTGGCCGTCGGCACCTTCATGGTGGTCACCAACGCCAAGGTCGGCGCCGGCCACGCCTCCGTGAACAACCTCTTCGCGGCCGACGGAGGCATGTTCCCCAAGGGTGCCCTGGTGATGATCCTCGTGCTGAACGCCGTGATCTTCGCCTACAACGCCATCGAACTCGTCGGCATCACCGCCGGCGAGATGGAGGACCCGGCCAAGGAGGTCCCCAAGGCGATCCGCGCCGTCGTGATCCGCATCGTGGTGTTCTACGTCGGCTCGGTGACCCTGCTGGCCATGCTGCTTCCCTCGGACCAGTACAAGGCCGGCACCTCCCCGTTCGTCACCGTTTTCGGCCAGATGGGCCTGCCGTGGATGGGCGACGTCATGAACATGATCGTCATTACCGCCGCGCTGTCCTCCTGCAACTCGGGCCTGTACTCGATCGGACGGATCTTCCGCACCATGGCCAACAACGGGCATGCCCCGCAGTGGCTGACCCGGATGTCCAAGAGCCACGTGCCCTACGCCGCGATCCTGGCGATCGGCTCGGTCTACCTGGTCGGCATCCTGCTCAACATCTGGCTGGGCGGTTCGCACGCCTTCGACCTGGCGCTGAACACCGCCTCGATCGGCGTCATCTTCACCTGGGGCTCGATCTTCGCCAGCCAGATCGCACTGCGCAAGACCAAGGGCAACGCTTCCTCCCTGCCGATGCCGGGGTCGCCGTGGACCAGCTGGGCCGGACTCGTGGCACTGCTGGCCATCACGGTGCTGATCGGTTTCGACACCATGACCAGCAAGTCCGGCGAGGTCTGGGGGGGGCCACCTTGCACAGGTGGCCGCCGCCGTCGTCTGTCCCGGACCCATCGATTGCTCCGTTAGCGCCGTTTTGAGGCCTCAAAACGGCGTCCTTGGAGCAATCGACGAGGTTCAGCCCTTCAAATGCCGGGCGAAATGGTCCTCGATCCGGCGCCAGGCTTCCGGCGCCGACTGCGGATCCGGGCCCACGCCCATCACCCGGAACAGCGGACGCAGCGCCTTTGGCCCGATCTCCGCGTCGTTTAGGAAAGAGTGGCCGGCGGTCGCGAATTCCTTGACATCGTGCTCGACGCCGAGGCCCTCGAGGACGGACGTGAGCCGGGCCGGCGTACCGCGCAGGCTGCGGTCCTTCGCACCAAAGTTGGCAACGATCGGGCAGGCACCCGCCAGCGCGGTTTCCGGGTCCTTCGGCAGCCTGCCGTAGTTCACCGCCGCGGCGTCGAAGCCGTCATTGGCCAGCAGTAGGGCGAAGCCGCCGCCCATGCAGAAACCGATAACGCCGATCTTTCCCGTGGTGCGGTCCGAGTCCAGGAGCCACTGCCTGGCCGTCGCGAGGTCGGTGAACGCCCGGCCCTGCCCGGCGGCCAGGGACCGCATGGTCGAAACGAGGCAGCGCCGGGTGCCGCCGTCGCTGAACAGGTCCACCGCCAGGGTCAGGTAGCCGGCCGCCGCCATCCGCTGCGCGTGCCGGACGGTGATTTCATCCAGGCCAAAGGCTTCGTGGATCATCAGCACGGCGGGGAAGGGCCCCTCGCCCTCCGGCTCCGCCAGGTAGCCGAGCAGCCGCGGCGATCCGCCGGCGGCGATGCTGGCCTTGCTGAGGTCGACATTGTGCAGATCCGGGGTTTGTTTCCCCTCGGGGGCGTTGCTGGCCATCTTCGCTCCTGTGTCGTACTGCCGGGTCACGCTGGTGCCATGTTCGGACAGTCTTCCATCCGGGCACAAAAAACGGCGCCGGACATCCCCCAAAGGAATGTCCGACGCCTTCGATGTCGAGGATTAGTCGCGGTTGACCGCGTCCTTGACGTTCTCGCCGACCTTCTTTGCGTCGGCGACGACCTGATCCTTCTGGCCTTCGGCCTTCAGGCGGTCATTGTCCGTGGCGTTTCCGGTAGCTTCCTTGGCCTTGCCGCCGAGGTGCTCCGCTTCGTTCTGAATCTTGTCTCCGATACCCATGGTGTGCTCCACCTTTCGTTTCCGGTTGAAATTCAACGCAGTTTCACCATAACACGAAGCATGCTTACTATTTCAAGTCCTTTGCCGAATCAATCGGCCCGGCCCCGGCTGAAGGTTTTCCCGGAGGTTTCCCGGGCGCGGCTAGGCTCTAGTCATGGAGTCCAACACCGCCCCCGCCGGGGCCGCGAACGAGGCGGTGCCGCTGTGATGGCCATGCCCCAGCGCGCGCCCAAAGTCACTGCGCCGCGCCTCGCCCCGGTCCGGCTGACCGAACTCACGGAGGATCCCGCCCCCGATTTCCGGCGCGGAGAGCGCTACGACGGCATCCGCTACAGCCGCGCGGCCGCGGACGGGCTGGAGCTCAGCGGCACGGATTTCGCGGAGTGCGAGTTCAACGGCGCATCCTTCAACGAGACCCAGCTGCGCGGTGCCAGCTTCCGCGACTGCCGCCTGGCGGAGGTCTACGCCCCGGTACTCACCGCCGCGCGCTCAAGCCTGCGCGACGTCGAGATCCGCAACCCCCGCTGGGGGTCCGCCGAGCTCTACGAGAGCGGCTGGCAGTCGGTGCGGATCGACGGCGGGAAGCTGGACTACGTCAACCTCCGCGGCTCCAAGCTGGTGGACGCGCAGATCAGCGACTGCATCATCAACGAGCTGGACCTTGGCTCCTGCACGGCCACCCGCATGGCCCTGAGGAACTGCACCATCGGAAGTTTGGACCTCACCGGTGCCCGGCTGAAGGACTTCGACCTTCGCGGCACGGAGTTCCGGTCCCTCAGCGGCCTCGGCAGCCTCGCGGGCCTTGTTGTCGACGAGTACCAGCTCACCCTGCTGGCCCCGCTGCTGGCAGGGCACCTGGGCATCACCGTGGCCTGACTTCCGGCCGCGTCATCCGGGGCCGTCCGGTTGACCCCCTTGACCCGTTGTGTAATCTTTATAGAACGAACGGTCGGTAATTTACTCTGCTGCCGGCCCTGCTCCCTTGGTGAAGGATGTTCTCATGGTCGAGGCTTTTCTTGTTGGCGGTGCCCGCACTCCGGTGGGGCGCTACGGCGGCGCCCTTTCGGCGGTCCGGCCCGATGACCTTGCGGCGCTGGTGGTCCGCGAAGCCGTGGCCCGCGCCGGAGTGGACCCGGACGCCATCGACGAGGTCATCCTCGGCAACGCCAACGGGGCCGGGGAGGAAAACCGCAACGTAGCCAGGATGGCCACCATCCTGGCCGGACTCCCGCTCCACATCCCCGGCATCACCGTCAACCGGCTCTGCGCCTCCGGCCTCAGCGCCATCATCATGGCCAGCCAGATGATCAAGTCCGGCGCCGCGGACATCGTCATTGCCGGCGGCGTTGAATCCATGAGCCGCGCGCCCTGGGTGCAGGAGAAGCCGCAGACCGCCTTCGCCAAGCCGGGCCAGATCTTCGACACCTCGATCGGCTGGCGCTTCGCCAACCCGCTGTTCCAAAAGGGCGAACTCTCCCGGGACGGCAAAATGACCTACTCCATGCCCGAGACGGCAGAGGAAGTAGCCCGGGTGGACGGTATTTCCCGCGAGGACGCCGACGCGTTCGCCGTCCGTTCGCACGAGCGTGCACTGGACGCGATCGCCGCCGGACGCTTCGCCGACGAGATCGTCCCCGTGACCGTCAAGACCCGCAAGGGCGAGACGATCGTGGACACCGACGAAGGCCCGCGGTCCGGCACCACCATGGACGTGCTCGCCGGGCTGCGCCCCGTCGTGGCGGGCGGCTCCGTCGTCACCGCCGGCAACTCCTCGACCCTCAACGACGGCGCCTCCGCGATCATCATCGCCTCCGAATCGGCAATCCAGAAGCTCGGCCTCACCCCCCGGGCGCGCATCATCGACGGCGCCTCCGCCGGCTGCGAGCCCGAGATCATGGGCATCGGCCCGGTCCCGGCGACCCAGAAGGTCCTCAAGCGCACCGGGCTCAGCGTCGGCGACCTCGGCGCCGTCGAACTCAACGAAGCTTTCGCCACCCAGTCGCTGGCCAGCATGCGCCGGCTTGGGCTCGACCCGGAGATCGTCAACCGCGACGGCGGCGCGATCTCCCTGGGGCACCCGCTCGGCTCGTCCGGCTCCCGGATCGCCATCACCCTGCTGGGCCGGATGGAACGCGAGGACGCCAAGATCGGCCTCGCCACCATGTGCATCGGCGTCGGCCAGGGCACGGCCATGCTGCTGGAGCGCGTCTAGTGGCGGCCGGGCTGGGCGGCCTGAACGCCGCAGGCTTCGGGACGCTCCTGGTCGAGGAGCGCGAGGACCGGCTGGTGGTGCAGCTCAACCGTCCGGAGGTCCGCAACGCAATCGACCAGCAGATGGTCGACGAACTCCACAGCGTCTGCGCCCACCTCGAGCAGACCCCCAAGGTGCTGATCCTCACCGGCGCGGAAGGGGTGTTCGCCTCCGGCGCCGACATCGCCCAGCTGCGCGAACGCCGTCGCGACGACGCCCTGCAGGGCATCAACTCCACCATCTTCGTCCGGATCGCCAAGCTGCCGATGCCGGTCATCGCGGCGCTCGACGGTTTCTGCCTGGGCGGCGGCGCCGAGCTGGCCTACGCGGCAGACTTCCGGATCGGCACGCCCGGGGTCAGGATCGGCAACCCCGAAACCGGCCTCGGCATCCTCGCCGCCGCCGGGGCCAGCTGGCGCCTAAAGGAGCTGGTGGGGGAGCCCGTGGCTAAGGACATGCTCCTGGCCGGAGCAGTCCTCCGCGCCGAGCGGGCCCTCGCCGTCGGGCTCATCACCGAGATTCACGAACCCGCAGAACTGATGGACGGCGCGCACGCGCTCGCCGACCGGATCGCGCAGCAGGACCCGCTGGCGGTGCGGATCACCAAGTCCGTGTTCCATGCCCCCGCCGAGGCGCACCCGCTGATCGACCAGCTGGCTCAGGGCATTCTCTTCGAGTCGCAGGCGAAGTTCGACCGCATGCAGGCTTTCCTGGACAAGAAAAAAGACAAAAAGCCAGCCAAGAATTCAGACCAGCAAGACGGGACCAAGTAACCATGAGCAATTCCGCACACCCCGAGGGCCTTCCCCAGAGCGTTCTTCCCCACTCCGTGGGAGTGCTCGGCGGCGGCCGGATGGGCGCCGGCATCGCGCACGCCTTTCTGGTCAACGGCGCCAACGTCCTCGTCGTCGAACGCGATGAGGAATCCGCCGAGGCGGCCCGCGAACGCGTGGAGTCCGCGGCGGCCAAGAGCATTGAACGCGGCGCCTCCGACGCCAACCTCGACGAAATGGTCTCCCGGCTCTCCGTCACCGTGGACTACGACGATTTCCGGGACCGGCAGCTCGTGATCGAGGCCGTACCCGAGGACTGGGACCTGAAGGTCGCCTCGCTGCAAGGGATCGAGGAACGGCTCGCCGCGGACGCCTACCTCGCCTCCAACACCTCCTCGCTTTCGGTCAACGGGCTGGCCCGCGAGCTGAAGCGTCCGCAGAACTTCCTGGGCCTGCACTTCTTCAACCCGGTCCCCGCATCCACGCTGATCGAGGTCGTCCTCGGCGAACAGACCTCTGAAACGCTTGCCGCCGCGGCCCGCGGCTGGGTCGGCGCGCTCGGCAAGACCGCCGTCGTCGTCAACGATGCCCCGGGCTTCGCCTCCTCGCGGCTGGGCGTCGCGATCGCCCTCGAAGCGATGCGCATGGTGGAGGAGGGCGTCGCCTCGCCCGAAGACATCGATAACGCCATGGTCCTGGGCTACAAGCACCCCACCGGCCCGCTGCGCACCACGGACATCGTCGGCCTCGACGTCCGGCTCGGCATCGCCGAGTACCTGGCGTCCACGCTGGGGGAGCGCTTCGCGCCGCCGCAGATCCTCCGGGACAAGGTGGCCCGCGGCGAACTGGGACGCAAGACCGGCAAGGGATTCTTCGACTGGACCGCCTGAGCCGTTCCCGGACGGGACGGGTGCCGCGCGCTTCCTAGTGCGCGGCTAGCGAGTCCAGCGTCCGCTTCATGCCGTTCATCGCGGGGTCAGCCAAGGACTGGAAGGCGGGCCTGGCGAATGGTTCGGCGACCTTCCGCCAGCCCTTCAGCTGGAATTCCGCGGTGTAGCGGACCTCGCTGCCGGATCCCGCCGGCCGGACCTCGATGGTGTCGACGGAAACGACGCTCTTGTTTTCGCCGCGCAGCTTGATCACGGATCCGGCCAGTTCGACCACTTCGTAGGTCAGCGCCTGCCGTTTGCCGCGGAACTCCGCCTCTGCGTGGTAGCGGTGGCCCACGGCGACGGGCCCGTCCGTGAGCTTCTTGACCACCGGGGTGCCGGGGTCCCATTCGGGGGTGTGCTCGAAGGCTGAGAGGTAGTCGAAGGCCCGGCCGGCCTCCAGCGGCGTGCGGACCGTACCGGTGACTGTGATCATGGGCCCAGCCTACCCGCGGCGTCCAGCCCCCAGGGTGACCCGCGACCGGCCCCCCCAGGCCGCGCCCCGCGGCCGCCCGCGTGCCTAGGATGGTGCAGTGACTACCACCCCGCCGCGCATTGAACCCATCACGCTCACCGGCCAGCACGTGGTGCTGGAGCCGCTGAGCCATGCCCACCACGACGGCCTGGTGGAGGCGGTCCGGGACGGGGAGCTCTGGAAGCTTTGGTACACCTCGGTCCCGGCTCCGAAGGCGATGGCGGCCGAGATCGACCGGCGGCTGGCCCTGCAGGAGGCCGGCTCGATGCTGCCGTTCACCACCCGGTTGCTCGACCCGGCCACGGGCGGTCGGGGCAAGGTGATCGGCATGACCACCTACATGAACATCGACGCCGCCACACCCCGGGTGGAGATCGGTTCCACCTGGAACGCCGCGTCGGCGCAGGGCAGCGGCAGCAACCCGGACTCCAAGCTCCTGCTGCTCCGGCATGCCTTCGAAACACTCGGCTGCCCGGCCGTGGAATTCCGCACGCACTGGCTCAACCACCAATCCCGCGAGGCGATCGCCCGGCTCGGCGCCAAGCAGGACGGCGTACTTCGCAGTCACACCCGCACGGCCGACGGCGAGCTGCGCGACACCGTGGTGTTCTCCATCCTGGAACATGAATGGCCGATGGTGCGAAGCGGCCTGGAGTTCCGGCTGGCCAAGCAGCGGAAGCAGGGACCCCGTGGGTAGCCTGCCGGAGTGCGGGGCCGTGAACTGGGACGGGGCTGTCAACGCCTGGCACATTGCGGGAAGCGTGTACCGGATGGGGCGCCGCGAATGGCTCACCGAGACCGGCTGGCAGCAGGCCTACGACGCCGGCGTCCGGACCGTGATCGACCTCCGCAACCCGGACGAGATCCGCCGCCGCGACACCGATCCCGGCGTGGACCAGGAGACCCTGGCGGCGTTCGACATTGTGCATTCGCCCACCGAGGACCCCAGCAACGCCGAATTCCGCGCGCTCTGTGTGCCGTACCTGAACAACCCGGTGTCCTACCCGGACAACGCCAGGATCTTCCCCGGGAAGCTCGCGGCGGTGTTCAAAGCTGTAGCGGCAGCTCCCGGCGGCGTCATAATCCATTGTTCGGCCGGACGGGACCGCAGCGGCATGATCGCGGCCATGCTCCAGGACCTCGCCGGAGCCGGTGAGGACGCCATTGCCCTGGCCTACGCGCGGGCCATGCGGGGCATCAACGAACACCACCGGGTGTCCGCCACCCCGCATCCGCATGAGCGTTACCTGCCCGAGGACGTCCTCGAGCCGCTGGTCAAGGCACGACAGGAAAGCCTGCTCCGCTTTGTGCGCGAGGTAAAAACTGCCGAATTTTTGGGCCACAATGGGGTAACGGTTCCTGAGCTGACTGCCGTTCGGGGCAAATTGGGGCACTAGAGTAACCGGGTGAAGACTCCCACGTATGCGCTGGTAATGCGGGCGACGGCGGCTGTCGCCATTGCGCTCGCGGGTTCGACCCTGGCGGTCCCCGCGCTGGCTGAGTCCGGCTCACCCGACCCGGCCGCGGCGTCCCCCTCGCCCTCGACCAGCGCCAGCCCGGAAGCCACAGCCTCAGCCCCGGCGCCGTCCGCTGAGCCGTCCCCGTCCCCGCAGCCGGGTATCAGCGACGCCGGCCTCGCCGACGCGGTCCAGCGGGATCTCGGCATGACGATGGAGGAGTTCGACGCCGCGGGTGCCTTGGCCAAGCGCGCCGCCGACGCCGTCCCGTCGCTGCGCGGGCTGCCTGGCTACGTCGGGATCCTCCTGCGGGACGGAAGAATCGTGGTCCAGGGCAGCGGCGCCGAACTTCGGACCCGGATTGATGAACTGAACCAGTCCGGCCCGGCCCTGTTCACGCTGGAGGCGCCGGCCGCGCGCACGCTTGAGGCTCCCGCGGGGACCGCGGCATCGCCGGCCGCCGCCCCGAAGCCCGAACTCGTCGCCGGCAGTGCCGAGCAGCTCTTCCAGGCATACCTCCGTGAAGTCGGCCCTGCCGGGCTGCAGGCTGTGGCCTTTACCGACGGCCACTTTGTCATCCGCACCGGCGGCACCAATACGGCCGAAGGCTCGGCTGCCGTGGCAGCCTTGGCGCCCCGGGGCCTGGAGCCGGTCGCCGAGCCGGCTCCGGGAAAGATCTCGGCCGCGGATTTCGTCTCCCGCTACGCCAACGTGGAGCTGGAAAAGGGCGCCGCCATCAAGACCGAAGAGGACTATTACGGCGGCCAGGGATACGTCGTCGACAACATGACGATTTGTTCTGCCGGTTTTGGGGCCTTCAGCCCGTCCGGCCTGCCGCTGGTGCTGACGGCCGGGCACTGCGCCGAAGACGGGACGGCGGTCAAGGCCGACGTCGAACCCCTAAGCGCGGCGCCGGCCGGCGGGTCCACGACACCCCGCCCGGATGTGCTCGAGTCCCTGGGAACGTTCGGGTTCAGCCAATTCGGCGGCACGAACAACTCCCCGATCACCGGCTCGGAGTCGAGCCCGGGCAACATTGGCACCGACATCGCCGTCATCAATGAGCTGCGGCCCGGGCTCACGGTGCAGTCCTCTGCCATCACCTGGAACAACATGGCCAGCCCCGCCAAGACCTCCGTGAAAATCATCGGCACCGCCGCGCCGTACCAGGGCCAGGCTGTCTGCCGGTCCGGTCGGACAACCGGATGGTCCTGCGGCAAGGTGGCGGAAACCGGGATCTACGTGGTGGGCGGACGAACCGCCGCCGCAGGAGATTTGCGGGCCTTCAAAGGATTCCTGTCCTACGACGTCCAGTCCGGCGGCGGAGACTCCGGGGGGCCCTGGATCAGCGGAAACTTCGCCGTCGGCACACACTCCGCCGGGGAACCACGGGGCGCGGCGCAGAATTTCGCCGTCGCAACAACACTCGAGGACGCGCTGGGCTACGTTCCCGGGCCCGTCCAGCTCCAACTGTTCCTGAACAAGCCCGAACTCGCAGGGACCCCGGATGCCGGCACGGTCTCGCCGGGCAGCCAGGTCCGGGGCCGCGTGCCTGCAGCCCCCGCCTCCGGCGTCGCTGCAAACTCCTTGGTGCGCCTGGTTCGCCCGAACCAGGACGCCGTCGAACTCCCGGTTGACGATGCGGGAAACTGGTCCTTCAACGCACCGTCCTCGGAAGGCGCGTTCCAGTTCACGGCCGAGACCGTCAACGGCTACAGCCGCTCGGGCGCCACGACCTTCAGCCTTAGCGTCTCCGAACTGCCCGCACCGGTGATCACCACTCCCGGATCCACCCCAGCAGCCCTGGACAGGATCGTGGGGACCGGCACACCGGGGAACGTCGTGAAGCTTTCGGGCGATTTGAGCGGCTCCGCGACGGTGACGCCTGCCGGGCAGTGGAGTGTTCCCGTCGGCAGCCAGCCGGCGTATGGCAAGCTCTCGGTCACGGCCGTGCAGACCGCGCCCGGACACGTGGACAGCCCGCCGGCCACGATGGCTTTCACCGTGCCGCCGCCGGCGCCCGCTGTTGCCGGTCACTGGAACGGTCTCTCGTTCCCGCAGGACGGACCGCCGGACGCGATCTCCGGAACGGGCATCGAGGGTGCCGCCGTCACCGTATCGATCGATGGGCGGCCAATCGGTGGAGTGCAGCAGGGCGGATCCGGCGTCGGGACGAAAGCAGTATTCCCTTCGCTGTTCCCGCACGTGCTCGTGGCCGACGGACGGTGGAGTGTACGATTCCCCGCCGGCCTGGCCGTAGGGCCGCACACTCTGTCCGTTACCCAGTCCCTCGACTCGATTGCCTCTTCGCCGGTAGCGGCCAGGTTCTCGATCGCTCCGGCGGCATCGGCGGCCATGGCTGCAAACGCATCGCCGACGGCCGCAGCTGTGGAGGCCCCTGCGGCGGCTCCGATGCAACCGGTCGCCCCGGCGATGCTGGCCAGCACCGGCGCCGACGGCGTGGTTACAACGGCCGCTGTGGGGGCCGCGGCCATGTTGCTCGGCGCGGCCTGCGTCGCACTGGGGCGGCGCAGGCCGGTGCGCTAGCTGCCGGCGGGCGGGGCCTTAGGGCTCCCGCCCGCCGTTTTTCAGCCGAAGTTGGCTACGTAGCTGGGCTTGCCCACGGCGTCGGTCGAGACCGCAGCGCCGGTGTCATTGATGACGTGGTCCAGCGTTCCTGCACCGAGGTTGACGGTCAGCAGGCTGTGCAGCTTCACCCCTGGCGTCACCGGAACCTCGAAGCCCCGCGTGGCGTGGATCGAGGGATCCACGTTGTTGTAGACGTAGCTCCCGCCGCCCCAGAGTTCGTGGTTCTTGACCTGGTCGGCCACCTTGTAACCGGCCCAGCCCAGGACTCCGTCGTGCTGCCAGGCAGCCTGGTTGGGGGCGTCGTAGGGCAGCTCATTCTGGAAGAAGATGGTCTTCCCGCGTTCGCCGTTCCAGATCACGTTGTACTGCTGGTAGTGCTCCACGAACAGGCCGGTGGCGGTGACGCCGTCGCCGTTGATGATGACGCCGTTGTCTGCGGTGTTGGTGGTCCAGCCCACGCCGTTTCCGTGGTCGGCGCGCCAGGCCCAGATGTGGTCCAGGAGCACGTTGTCACTGTTGACCTCCAGGCTCAGCGAGGCCTTGCCGACGTGGGGCCCGCCGATCCGGAAGAACACATCGTGGAGGGTGGTGGGGTTGGCGGGATCGCTCCAGCCGTTGTGGGCGCGGGCGCTGCCCGTTGCGGCACGCTGGGTGCCGACGCGCAGCAGGACCGGTGAATTCTTCTCGCCGGCGTCCACGGTAACGGCGGCAATGTCGACGCCGGGGACATCCGCGACCGTCAGCGGCACGGAACCGTCGACGGCGGTGAGGGTGGCCATGCCGAGCCCGAGGACGACGGTGTTGGCGCGCTTGACTTCGATGCTGCGGTCAATGTCGTAGACACCCGGGGTCAGCAGCAGGTTCTTGCCGCGGGCCAGCTGGGAGTTGATGGTCTGGACCGAATCCGAGGGCCGGGCGAGGAAGAAGTCTGACAGCGGGATGCTGCGGCCCGCCGTCGGACCGTTTTCCCATGTGGTGCCGGCGGAGTCCCGGCGCACCGCGGGAACGAAGACGCTGTACTGGCCGGCGGAGTCCAGGGTCAAGTAGGGCTTTTCCCGGCTGACCGGGGTGCTGGCCAGGGTGGTGTAGGGCGGATCCGGGAAGGACTGGGCCGGGGCCCCGTTCACCCCGGAGAAGACCTGATTCCAGACGCCGTTGGACCAGCTGCCGATGCTGCTGTCGCGGACCAGGTACTGCTGCTGCGAACCGTTGATGACCGTGCCGGCTTTTGAATCGGAAATGAAGCCGCCGCTGGCGTACTGCGGGCCGGCGGTGCAGTAGTCCATCAGGGAAAGGTTGCCGCCGGTGATGTTGACCCGCCGCATGGGCGATGCCTGCGATGCGGCCCAGAAGTTCGCCGAGCTGCGGCAGCCCTCGAGCCCGGTGACGTTGATGGTGAGGTTGGAGACGGAGCGCCAGAAATTGTTCAGGGCGATGCAGTTGTCCGCGGTGAGGCACCGGTTGTACGTGTCCACATGGCCGTTGATGGTGACGTCCGTGGGTGAGGCGCCCAGGCCGGCCACCTCGGTCGAATAGCCCACCTGGATGATCAGCGGCGTTTCCGCGCTGCCATAGGTGCCGGGCTTGAACAGCAGGGAATAGCGGTTGGTGCCCATCTCGTCGTCGACCTGCTTGGCCGCAATGGCGGCCACCTCGGCCTGGATGTCGGCGACAGGCATGCTCGGATCGAAGATCCGCACGTTGGCGCCGAAGTCGGGGGCCGGCGCGGGCGTGGCCTTGGCCGGTTTCATCGCCGGGTTTATCGCCGGGTTCATCGCCGGTGGCGGTGCGGCGTTGGCGGCGGGGGCGGCTCCGGCGCCCAGCACGCCAAGCATCACCGCTACCGCGCCGGCAAGCAGCCGTCTCTGGTGGTGCGTTGGCGTCCGGAAGGACGTCGGATGGGCCGCCCGGCGGCGGCGGAGGTGGGCTAGCGGCATTGCTTGTCCTGCTCTCTTGGGGTGCGGATTTTGCACGGGCTGCGGAAGGGGAGTGAAGGGAATGAGGCGCCCGGCTCTGGTGAAGGCCGGGTGTGGGAGCGCTCCCGCCGGGAAGCCTAACACCGCCCCCGGAGGCGGGCAAGGGTCCGAATCCGGCCCTGGGCGCCGTCTTGACAAGCCGCTGTGATGTGCGACACCATGCTCGTGAGAGCGCTCCCATGCTGTATGTGGGAGCGCTCCCAATCTGGGCGCATCGCCCCGCACTCTTCGTGCCTCATCCCGACAAAGGAGTCCCTGCGTGAAATTCCCCAGCAAGCTTGCCGCACTGTCGGCGTCGGCTGCCTGCCTCACCCTTGCCTTGAGCGCCTGCGGAGCAGACGCACCCAAAGCCGCGGCACCCACCGGCGAGACGGGGAAGGAGCCCGTGACCCTCACTCTCGCCACGTTCAACGAGTTCGGCTACGAAAGCTTGCTCAAGGAGTACGAATCGCTCAACCCGAACGTCAAGATCCAGCACAAGAAGGCCGCCACCACCAACGAGGCGCGTGACAACCTGACCACCCGCCTGGCCGCCGGCTCGGGCCTCTCTGACGTCGAAGCAATCGAGGTCGACTGGCTCTCCGAACTCAAGCAGTATCCGGACCAGTTCGTGGACCTGAAGGATCCCGCCGTGGAAGGCCGCTGGCTGGACTGGAAGACGAAGGCGGCGACCACGCAGGACGGCCACCTTATCGGCTACGGCACCGACTCCGGTCCCGAGGCCGTCTGCTACAACTCGTCCCTGCTCAAGGCGGCCGGGCTGCCGACTGACCGCGAGTCCGTCGCCAAGATGCTCGGCACGACCTGGGACAGCTACTTCGACGCCGGCAAGAAGTTTGTCGCCGCGAAGACCGGGGCGGCCTGGTTCGATTCCGCCGGAGCCATCTACCAGGGCATGAGCAACCAATTGGAGAAGGCCTACGAAAACGAAGACGGCACCGTCATCGCCGCCGAAAACCCTGCGGTCAAGGAGGTCTACACCAAGGTCCTCAACGCCTCCACGAAGGACAACCTGTCGGCTCACCTGGGCCAGTGGAGCAACGACTGGGTAGCAGGATTCCAGTCCCAGAAGTTCGCCACCACGCTCTGCCCGGGCTGGATGCTCGGTGTGATCGAGGGCAACGCCACCGGCGTCAAGGGCTGGGACGTCGCCAACGTCTTCCCCGGCGGCGGCGGAAACTGGGGCGGTTCGTACCTGACCGTGCCGGCACAGGGCAAGCACCAGGCCGAAGCCAAGAAGCTCGCCGCCTGGCTGACCGCCCCCGAACAGCAGATCAAGGCCTTCAAGGCCAAGGGCACCTTCCCGAGCCAGGTCGCGGCACTGGACAGCGAAGCGCTGCTCGGCCAGACCAACAAGTTCTTCAACAACGCCCCCACCGGGAAGATCTTCGCCGAGCGGGCCAAGGCCGTGGGCGCCACCCCGTTCAAGGGCCCGAAGTTCTTTGCCATCAACGACGCCATGCAGCAGGCACTCACCCGCGTGGACGTGGACAAGAAGGACGACGCCGAGTCCTCCTGGGCGAAGTTCCTCACCGCTGTGAAGTCCCTGTAAGTCATGCCGGTAACGGACCGGGTCAGGCCCCAAGAATCATTGTTCGACGAGGAAAGAACGGACGCGAAGAGTGTGCGGCGGCTCGCGTTCTCGCAGCAGCTGTCCCGGTGGGACGTCAAGGTTTCGCCCTACCTGTACATCTCGCCGTTCTTCCTGCTGTTTGCGCTCACGGGATTGTTTCCGTTGCTCTACACCGGCTGGGTTTCCCTGCACAACTGGAATCTCATCGGTGGCCAGGGCAAGTTCATCGGAATGGAGAACTTCGGCTTTGTCCTCGGACAGCCGTACTTCTGGAACGCGGTGGGGAACACGCTGAGCATTTTCCTGCTCTCCTCCGTGCCGCAGGTCGTGCTGGCGCTGCTGATCGCAGCCGCGCTGGACGCGAACCTGCGGGCCAAGACGTTCTGGCGGATTGGTGTCCTGGTGCCATTCGTCGTCGCTCCCGTGGCCGTTGGACTGATCTTCAACAACCTGTTCGCAGACCAGTTCGGTCTCGTCAACGAGCTGTTGAGCCTTGCCGGCCTTGACCCGGTCCGTTGGCACTCCGACCAGCTGGCCAGCCACCTCGCAATCGCCACCATGGTGAATTTCCGCTGGATCGGCTACAACTCGCTGATCTTCCTGGCGGCGATGCAGGCCATCCCGCGGGACGTCTTCGAGGCCGCCACCATCGACGGGGCCGGCCGCGTCCGTCAGTTCCTGTCGGTGACGGTTCCGATGCTTCGGCCCACCGTGATTTTCGTAGCCATCACGTCCACGATCGGCGGATTGCAGATCTTCGACGAGCCGAGGGTGTTCGACCAGTCCGGGCTCGGCGGCGCCGACCGGCAGTGGCAGACGCTGACCATGTACATCTGGGAACTGGGTTGGGGACAGCGCAACTTCGGCAGGGCATCCGCGGTCGCGTGGCTGCTGTTCCTGATGATCGTGCTGATCGCCCTCCTGAACTTCCTTCTCACGCGGCGCATCGCAAGCCAAGGAGGCCGCAAATGAGCTCCATCCCCATGATCCGACAGACCGTCGGTGAGGGCGCCGCCAAGACGGCCGCCAAGCGGCTGAACCGGCCTGCCGGTCCCGGCCGCGGACGCACCCCCGGGCGCAACCGAGGCGGCGCTGGGGGCGTGCGCCGTCCGGGAGCCCTGAGCTACGGCGCCCTGGGAGCAGTGCTGCTGGCGTCCCTGTTCCCGTTGTACTGGTCCTTTTTGGTGGGCAGCCACGACAGCACGGCGCTTAGCCGCGGGATTCCGCTGCTTCCGGGCGGGAACTTCCTGGCCAACGCGGCGAAAGTCTTCGACAGTATCCCGTTCTGGAAAGCCATGGGCAACAGCCTTCTGGTCTCCACGGTGACGGCCTGCTCGGTGGTGGTTTTCTCGACCCTCGCGGGATTTGCTTTCGCCAAGCTTCGCTTCCGCGGCAGCAAGGGCCTGCTCGTCTTCGTGATCGCCACCATGGCGGTGCCCACCCAGCTCGGCGTGGTTCCGCTGTTTATCGTGATGGCGAAGCTGGGCTGGACAGGCTCCCTGTGGGCCGTCATCATTCCCGGCGTCGTCACGGCCTTCGGCGTCTTCTGGATGACCCAGTACCTGCGTGACGCCCTGCCGGACGAGCTCATTGAAGCCGTCCGGATGGATGGGGCCTCGATGATCCAGGCCTTCTGGTACGTCGGGTTCCCCGCGGCGCGGCCCGCTGCGGCCATGCTGGCCCTCTTCACCTTCGTCGCCACGTGGACCAACTTCTTCTGGCCCTTCATTGTGCTGGATCCGTCCAACCCGACTCTGCCGGTGGCACTGCAGCTGCTGCAGGCAGCCCACTTCGTCGACTATTCAGTGGTGCTGGCCGGCGCTGTGCTGGCCACCATCCCGCTCCTGCTGCTCTTCATCGCGGCCGGTCGCCAACTCGTTTCAGGAATTATGCAAGGAGCAGTCAAAGGATGAGCATCACCCCGCTAGCTTTCCCCGAAGGTTTCCTCTGGGGTGCGGCCACGGCCGCTTACCAGATCGAAGGAGCCGCCCATGAGGGCGGCCGGCAGGACTCCATCTGGGACACATTCGCCCGGGTCCCGGGCGCCGTCGCGGACGCCCACAACGGCGACGTGGCCTGCGACCACTACCACCGCTCGGGCCAGGACGTCGAGTTGATGAAATCGCTGAACCTCAAGGCGTACCGCTTCTCGACGTCGTGGGCGCGTTGCATGCCCGACGGTAGGACACCCAACCCCGAGGGGATCGCCTTCTACTCCCGGCTGGTCGATGAGCTCCTCGCCGCGGGCATCACTCCCTGGCTGACCCTGTACCACTGGGACCTGCCCCAGGCGCTGGAGGATGAAGGCGGCTGGGCCAACCGCGAGACGGCCGAGCTTTTCGCAGCCTACGCGGCGCTCATGCATGCGGCCCTGGGCGACCGGGTCCGCATCTGGACCACACTCAACGAACCGTGGTGCTCGGCGTTCCTCGGTTACGCCGCCGGCGTCCATGCCCCGGGCCGGCAGGAACCGGCGGCCGCCCTCGCCGCCGCGCACCACCTCCTGCTCGGGCACGGACTCGCCGCCGCGGAACTGCGCCGGCGCGACCCGGAAGCGATCCTCGGCATCACTCTGAACCTCACCGTCGCCGACCCGGCAGACCCCGCTTCCGCGGAGGACCGGGACGCGGCCCGCCGGATCGACGGCCTGCACAACCGGATCTTCCTCGACCCGCTCTTCCGCGGCGCCTACCCCGCAGATGTGCTCGACGACGTCGCCGGCCTGGGCTTCGACGCCGTGGTGCAGGACGGCGACCTGGCCGTCATCTCGATGCCCATGGACCTGCTGGGCGTCAACTACTACCAGGGTGAAGCCCTGACCAAAGCGGCAGCCGCCGATGAGCAGGGCACGCAGGACACCGTCACGACCACGGCCCAGGCAGCGCCGGAGTCCGCCGGCAAGCCGGAGGCAACCCCGTTCGTCTCCGCCGAGGGTGTGCACTCCGTGCCGCGCGGCCTGCCGGTGACCGGAATGGGCTGGGAAGTGCAGCCCGAGGGCCTGCACCGCTTGCTGACCCGGCTGCAGCGCGAGTACACCGGCCCGGCCGGCATCCCGATCTACATGACCGAAAACGGCGCAGCCTACCCGGACGCGCCGGACGCCGACGGCTATGTCGACGACCAGGACCGGCTTGCGTTCTTCGACGCCCACCTGCGCGCGGTCCGGGCAGCGATCGACGACGGCGCGGACGTGCGCGGCTACCTCGCCTGGTCGCTGCTGGACAATTTCGAGTGGGCCTACGGATACCACCAGCGCTTCGGCCTGGTGCGGGTCGACTACGAGACCTTGGAGCGCATCCCCAAGGCGAGCGGGCTCTGGTACGCAACGGCGGCGGCGGCCAACGCGCTGCCGGCGCAGCAGGAAGTGTTGGTCAAAGCGGACACCGGGGATGTCGTATTCTCGAGGTAATGAGCGCACAGATCCACCGGGGTCTCCGGGCCGGACCGGCCAAACCCACCCCCACCCTTGAAGACCTCGCGACGGCGGCCGGAGTGTCCCGCTCCACCGCGTCGCGGGCTATCAACGGCGGGTCCCGCGTCAGCCCGGAGGCCCAGGCCGCGGTGGACGCCGCGGTAATTTCCCTCGGCTACACCCCGAACCGGGCCGCCCGCAGCCTCGTCACCCGCCGGACCTCGTCCATCGCCCTGGTCATCAACGAACCCGACGCGCGCGTCATGATGGATCCGTTCTTTGCCGCCGTCATTACCGGCGTGACCGAGGCGCTCCGTGACACGGACATGCAGTTGGTGCTCCTGATGTCACGGGCCGGCGGTGATCCATCCCGGACGGTCCGCTATCTGCGCGGCGGCCACGTCGACGGCGCCATAGTCGTCTCGCACCACAAGGCGGACGGCTGGACCGAGGACCTCGCAGCGTCGGGGCTGCCCACCGTTTTCATCGGAAGGCCGTGGGATACCGGCCTCGGGATCCATTACGTCGACGTGGACAGCTTCGATGGCGGCCGGCTGGCCGCGCTCCACCTGGCCGACGCGGGACGCACCCGGCTGGCAACCATTACCGGCCCACTGGACATGACCGCGGCCGCGGACCGGCTCGCGGGATGGCAGGCGGGCCTCAGGGAAGCCGGGCTGACGGCGGGACCGGTGGCCCATGGAGACTTCACGCCCGCCGGTGGCACCGCAGCCGCCGAGCAGATCCTGGCCGAGGACGGCAGCGTGGACGGCATCTTTGCCGCCTCAGACCTGATGGCCCGCGGCGCCATCACGGCCCTGCTGGCGTCCGGCCGGTCGGTGCCCGGGGACGTCGCCGTCGTCGGCTTCGATGACCATCTGACGGCTCCCGGCGAACTGCCGCTGACCACCATCAACCAGTCCACGGTGGAAATGGCTGCCGAAGCGGGCCGCCTGCTTCTCGCTGACATCGAAGACCCGGGGGCCAGCCGCGAGCCGCTCATCTACCCCGCGCGCCTGGTCGTCCGGGCCAGCACCGTAGCCGGCACTCTGCCGTAGGTCGGGTAGGCAGGCGGGCGCTCCAGCGGAACTGTTCAGTCCTTGCGGTCCAGCAACAGGTTGGTGATCCGCAGCGTGCACAACCGCTGGCCGGCCGCGTTGGTGATCAGGACTTCGTGGGTCGTCATCGTGCCGCCCAGGTGGATGGGGGTGGCCGTGATGGTGATGAGGCCCTCGCGGGCTGACTTGTGGTGGGTGGCGGAGACGTCGACGCCGACGGCGGTCTTGCCCAGGGTGCTGGCGTGGATCACCGCGGCCCAGGAGCCCACGGCCTCTCCGACGGCCAGCGAGGCACCGCCGTGCAGCAGCCCGAAGGATTGCCGG
Organism: Arthrobacter sp. 01N442; assembly: GCF_056399345.1. Classification (NCBI taxonomy): domain Bacteria; kingdom Bacillati; phylum Actinomycetota; class Actinomycetes; order Micrococcales; family Micrococcaceae; genus Arthrobacter; species Arthrobacter sp. 01N442. The sequence continues at coordinate 733,307 of NZ_JBFTRD010000004.1, read as the reverse complement.
TTGCCCTCCACCGGCATGGTGGCCACGACGCGTTCCACCGACTGCTCAACGATCTTGACCCCCATCTTCTCGTCAAGTTCACCGAGGGTGATCTTCCACAGCTCGGTACCGCGGGGATCGGGCGTCATTGCGTCTCCTCTGGGGGCTCGGGCCTGTCACGGGCCGGTTGGTCCTGCCGCTACTAGTGTGCCGCAGGGCTCCTTCATGTACTGTAGACATATTACCGAACGGACGGTCAGTAATGCGCTGGCCGTGTTGATCTTGCCCCGCGTTGGAAGGACCCGTCAACGATGACCACCACTGCCACAGCTCCGGAACCCTCAGTGGGCACCGTCGAGATCGTCCCCAGTTTCGTCCGGAACTCGTGGTGGACCCCCGATGCGGCCGCCGCCGCCGGGGCTGCCGCCGTCCTGGACGCCAGCACCGGTGAGCTCCTCGCCAAGGTGAGCACCGAGGGCCTCGACCTGGCCGCCGTCGTCGACTACGGCCGCACCACCGGTCAGGCGGAACTGGGGAAGCTGACCTTCCACCAGCGCGCCCTCAAGCTCAAGGAACTGGCCCAGTACCTCAACGGCCGCCGCGACGAGTTCTACGCGCTCTCCGCGCAGACCGGTGCCACCAAGGTCGATTCGATGATCGACATTGACGGCGGCATCGGCGTGCTGTTCACCTTCGGCTCCAAGGGCCGGCGCGAGCTGCCCAACGCCCAGGTAGTGGTGGACGGGCCCATGGAAATCCTGTCCCGGGACGGTTCCTTCGCCGGCGAACACATCTACACCCGGATCCCCGGCGTCGCCGTACAGATCAACGCCTTCAACTTCCCGGTCTGGGGCATGCTCGAGAAGCTCGCCCCGGCCTTCATCGCCGGCGTTCCCACCATCGTGAAGCCGGCCACCCCCACCGGCTACGTTGCCGCGGCCGTGGTGAAGGCGATCGACGAATCCGGCATCCTGCCCGAGGGCTCGCTGCAGCTGGTCTCCGGCTCGGTCCGCACCCTGCTCGATCACCTCGACTACCGCGACCTGGTCGCCTTCACCGGCTCCGCGTCCACCGCCAACACGCTCAAGTCCCACCCCAACGTGGTCAAGGGCGGAGTGCGCTTCACCTCCGAAACCGACTCCCTCAACGCCGCCATCCTCGGCCCGGACGCCGTCAAGGGCACCCCGGAATTCGACGCCTTCATCAAGTCCCTCGTCACCGAGATGACTGCCAAGGCCGGCCAGAAGTGCACCTCGATCCGCCGCGCAATCGTGCCGCAGGAACTGGTGTCCGACGTCGTCGCCGCCGTGGGGGAGCGGATCACCGAACGCGTCGTGCTGGGCGACCCCCGCGCCGAAGGCGTCACCATGGGCGCCCTCGCTTCCCTGGAGCAGCTCGCCGACGTGCGCGCCGCCGTCCAGTCGATGCTCGACGCCGGCGGCGAGCTTGCCTACGGCAGCCTCGATTCGCCGAAGGTCACCAGCGCGGACGGGAGCGTCGGCGTCGTCGACGGCGGTGCCTTCATGTCCCCGGTGCTGCTGAGCTGGGCCGACCCGGAAGCCGAGGAGGTGCACTCCCTCGAGGCCTTCGGTCCAGTCTCCTCGGTCATCGGCTACACCGACCTCGCCGACGCCGTCCGCCTTGCCGCCCGCGGCGGGGGTTCGCTGGTCGCCTCGGTCTGCACCAACGATCCGGCGGTGGCCCGTGAACTCGTCACCGGCATCGCAGCCCACCACGGCCGCGTGCTCATGCTCAACCGCGAGGATGCCCGCAGCTCCACCGGCCACGGCTCGCCCGTCCCGCACCTGGTCCACGGCGGCCCGGGCCGCGCCGGCGGCGGCGAGGAACTCGGCGGCATCCGCTCGGTCATGCACCACATGCAGCGGACCGCCATCCAGGGCTCGCCCAACATGCTCACGGCCGTCACCGGGGTCTGGCACACCGGCGCTGACCGTAACTTCACGCTCGAGACCGAGGGCCAGCACCCGTTCCGGAAGTCCCTGGCCACGCTGCACATCGGCGACGCCATCCGCTCGGAGCTGCGGGAGGTGTCGCTGGACGAGATCACCAAGTTCGCCAACTCCACCGGCGACACCTTCTATGCCCACACCAACCAGGAGGCGGCGGAGGCCAACCCGTTCTTCCCGGGCATCGTTGCCCACGGCTACCTGCTCCTGGCCTGGGGTGCCGGCTTGTTCGTGGAACCCGCGCCGGGCCCGGTGCTGGCCAACTACGGCCTGGAGAACCTGCGCTTCATCACGCCCGTCGCGGCCGGGGACTCCATCCGGGTCACCCTGACGGCCAAGAAGATCACCCCGCGCGAGACCGATGAGTACGGCGAAGTGGCCTGGGACGCCGTCCTGACCAATCAGAACGACGAAATCGTGGCGACTTACGACGTCCTGACCCTCGTGGAGAAGTAACCCCTCCCACCCCCGGACGCTCCCTCACGTTTGGTGCTGTCCTGCCGGACGCTCCCTCACTTCCGGTGCCGTCCTGCCCGACGCTCCCTCACTTCCGTGAGGGAGCGCTTGTGGTTAGGCGGTAGGAGCTGAGGGAGCGTTGGCTTCTCGGCGGCAGGAGCTGAGGGAGCGTTGGCGGCGAGGGGAAGTGCAGGGCTCTTTCCACCCTGGCCCGGCGTAAAATCGTGCTCGTAGGAGGTGGCGAAATGTCCCTAGTACTTAGCAAAGCCACAACAGTCCTGCCAGTCGATGATGCAGCGCGTGCTCGGCATTTCTATGCGGACACCCTGGGGCTCCCGCACCGTGGCGTGGCAGACGACGGAAGCGAATTGTTCGGCTCAGAAGGCGGCCCAATGCTGCAGCTGATGCCTGTCAAGGATGGAAAGCATTCAGAGCACACCACCCTGAGTTTCGAAGTCAGCGAGATCGAACGCACTGTCCGGGAGATGGAAGCCAAGGGCGTCATGTTCCAGGACTACAACCTCCCCGATCTCAAGACCGAGAACCACATTTGCACCACGGATTCGGAGAAGTGCGCCTGGTTCATGGACTCCGAGCACAACATTCTTTGCGTGCACGAGAACATCATGACGGCGGCCGACTACCAGCTCTGAGAACGGTCAACAGCACCCCGGTCCACCGGGGTGCTGTTGCGCGCTCGGGCCCGGCGCCTACCGCCGGGCGGGGCACATTGACGCGGACACGTCGGGACTTCCTCCCCGAGAGGCCGGCCAAGGGGTCAAGGTGCCCCCGGGCCGCCTGGCCGGTCCGGCCGGGACCACGGCGACACTGGCCGGGGCTGCAGCACCCCATCGACCGTTAGGTCCAGCCGTTCGTTGAAAAAACAGATGAGGCCGTGGATCTGCGCGGCATCGCGGAACCGTCGGTCGTAGCTCCAGGCGAGGTTGCTGCCCTGCTCCGATGCCGGGTAGCTCCAGTAGCTGGCCTCGCCCTTGTAGGGGCAGACGGTCCGCTTGGGACTGGCCACCAGCAGGTCCAGCCGCACGTCCGCGGGCTGGAAGTAGTAGCGGACCGGCATCATGGTTTCGTACAGCAGTTGCGCACCGGCGGTTCGGGCCAGGGTGAAGCCGTCGAACGCCACCTCCACCTCCGCCGACGACGTGCGGATGTCCACCCGGTGGAACGGATCGCGGGGGTGGCCGATGATCTCCTCATCGTCCTCCAGCCAGTCGAAGGCCGCGAAATCCAGGACGATGTGCCCGGCCAGGTCCGGGTCCGCGGGCCGGAAGGCGGCCCGGGCGACGGTGGCGGACGGGGTCACGACGTCGAATTCCTCGCCGGGCGCGGTGTGCCGGCCGAAGCCGGTGACGGGGTCCAGTGACGTGGCAGCGGTACCGGCCCGAAGCGCGAAGGCGTGCTCTTCGACGTCGGACGCCGGCAGTGACGGGGGAGCGAGCCCGGCGAGCAGGTCCTGCTCCGGGACGGCGAAGATCGGGGTGATCCGCCGCGGTTCCCAGACCAGGTACGCGTGCGAGGTGTCCACCACCGGCACGCCGTCGTGGCTGGCGCGGATACGCTTGGCCGTGGGCTCGTAGCGGAACTGGGGGAAGGTGCCGATGAGCACCTCGGATAACCTGGTGGCCATCCTCACAGCGTGGCCTGTCGCCGGCGGCCCGTCAATGGGGCCACCGGGACGGACCCTGCCGGCCTTCGGCCGCCGGCGGTCAGTCCCGGCTGGGGACGTGGAGGCCGTGGAAGGCCATGGTGATGACGTCGTCGGCCAGCTTTTCGGGGGAGAGCGAACCGCCCGGTTTGTACCATTCGACGATCGAGTTGATGGTGCCGAACAGCAGGCGGGTGACGGTGCGCGGGTCGATGTCCTGGCGCAGTGAGCCTTCGTCGCGGGCCGCGGAGATGAGGGCGGCCACCTTGTGGTCGAAAGTGCGCCGGCGCTCCAGGGCGTCCCGTTCAATCTCGGTGTTTCCGCGCAGCCGCAGCAGCAGGGTGACGAACGGCAGCCGTTCCACCAGCACGGAGATGGTCTCGCGGACCACGAATTCCAACCGGGCATCGGCCGATCCGGTCCGCGCCTCCGGCCGGTCCAGGATGGCTTCGAGCCCGCCCAGCGCGTGGTCCAAGGCGAGCTTCAGGAGGTCGCCCTTGGACGGCACGTGGTGGTAGATCGCGGACTTGGAGATGCCCAGGTTCTCGGCAAGGATGCCCATCGAGGTGGCGTCGTAGCCGTGGCGGTTGAAGACGTCGACGGCGATCAGCAGCACCGACTGCTGGTCATAGCCGGGACGGCCGCGCTTGGTGGTGGTTGCTGTGCTGGGCATACTCGCTAGTTTCTCATGAACGGTCGGTCGGCCCGGCAGCCGCGGCCCTAAGGAAGCGTCTGCCGGACCGGCCAGAAGGAGGGCCGGGTCAGCCCTTGGGACGCATATCGTAGATCCGGCGGAGTTTGCCGTTGGACCGTTCCAGCGAGCCGGGCTCGACGACGTCGACGGCGCAGGAGGATCCGACGTGGATCTTGATCTGCTGCTGCAGCACCTTCGCCGCCGCCGCACTGCCCTCGATCGTGACGGCCTCGCGGCGTTCAATCTTGACGGTCAACTGGTCCATCCGCTGGCCCTCGGGGCGGGTGAGCTCCAGCTGGAAGTGCGGGCTGAGCTCCGGGATGCGCAGCGCGATTTCCTCGATCTGCGAGGGGAACAGGTTCACGCCGCGCAGGATGATCATGTCGTCGCTGCGGCCGGTGATCCGCCCCATGCGGCGGTGCGCAGGCCGGGCAGTGCCGGGCAGCAGCCGGGTGAGATCCTTGGTGCGGTACCGGATGATCGGCAGGGCTTCCTTGGTGAGCGAGGTGAAGACCAGTTCGCCCGGCTCGCCGTCGCCCAGGACAACGGAGGGATCGAAGGCGTCGATGATCTCGGGCCGGAAGTGGTCCTCCCAGATGTGGCTGCCGTCCTGGGTTTCCACGGCCTCGCCGGCGACGCCGGGGCCCATCACCTCGGAGAGGCCGTAAATGTCGCAGGCCTTGATGTTCATGGTGACTTCGAGCTCGTGCCGCATCTCCTCCGTCCAGGGCTCAGCGCCGAGGACGGCGTACTTGAGCGAGGTGGAAGCCGGGTCGATGCCCTGCTTGATCATGGCGTCGGCGATGGTCAGCAGGTACGTGGGGGTGGCCAGGATGGCATCGGGCTGGAAGTCCTGGATCAGCGTGATCTGGCGTTCGGTCTGGCCGCCCGAGATCGGGATCACGGTGCAACCCAGCGCCTCGGCGCCGGCGTGGGCGCCCATCCCGCCGGTGAACAGGCCGTAGCCGTAGGCGTTGTGGACCTTCATGCCCGGCCGGACGCCGGAGGCACGGAGCGAGCGGGCTACGAGCTTGGCCCAGTCGGCGAGGTCCTTCTTGGTGTAGCCCACCACGGTGGCGCGGCCGGTGGTGCCGGAGCTGGCGTGGATCCGGGCCACTTCGCGCTGCGGCACCGCGAACATGCCGAAGGGGTATTCGAGCCGGAGGTCTTCCTTGGTGGTGAAGGGGAACTTGCCCAGGTCCGAGAGCTCGCGGAGGTCCGTGGGGTGCACCCCGGTCTCGTCGAACTTGCGCTTGTACAGGGGAACACGGTCGTAGGCGTACGCCACGGTGTGCTGCAGGCGGCTGAGCTGCAAGGCCTCGAGCTCGTCGCGGGAGATGGTTTCTTCGCGGTCCAGGACGGCGTCGCTGGGGGCGAGGGCAGATTCAGCGGTGGGGGTGGTCATCTGGGGTTCCCTGTTTCTATTTCTTGGAGATGGTGCGGCTGCGGCCGCGGAACTCGGCGATGAGTTCTCCCGCGGAAGCGGGGGTGGAGGTGTCGGCGGGAAGTCCGGGATCCGCGGCGTAGATCTGGATGTCGTAGATCCCACTGCGGCCGGTACTGGCGCGGTGGTTGGCGACGGCGGTCAGGATCTGGCCGCGGAAGGCCGGTTTGATGAAGTTGATGTCGACGCCGGAGGCAACGGTAATGCTGTTCTCCTCGCCGGGCGCCGGCTTCATCGGGTTGCAGGCGAGGGCGAAGGCGGTGTCGCCGAAGGCGAAGATCATGCCCCCGTGGGCCATGCCGAAGCCGTTGAGCATCTCCTGCCGGAGCGGCATCCGGATGGTGGCGTGGCCGTCGTCGAGCGCCAGCACCTCAATACCCATCCACTCTGAGGCGTAGTCGTCTTTCAGGATGGGGTGGGTGTCACCCGAAATCGTCAGTTCAGCCATGCGTCATTGCCTCCAGCTTTATTTACCGAATGTTCATTAGGTAATCCCATTTGGGTGCCTGCTGTCAAGGGGTGTAAGTATGCTGGGACACATGGCCAAAGGAATATATGTCAGCGCGACGACGCCGGGATCCGGGAAGTCGCTCATAGCCCTGGGCCTGGCGGACACGCTGCACCGGCATGCGGACCGCATCGGCTTCTTCAAGCCTGTGGTGCATGGCCGGGCCGACGCGGACCCGATGGTGACCCTGATGAAGTCCCGCTTCGACCTCGACGACGAGCGCTGCCGCGGCGGCCTGACATTCGCCGAGGTCCGGGGCCTGCTCGCGGAAGGAAAGCGCGAGGAAATCGACTCGCGTTGCGTCGAGATCTTCGCCGAGATGTCCCGCCACTGCGACGTGGTGATCATCGAGGGCACGGACCTGACCGGCCAGGATGCCGCCGTCGAATTCGACCTCAATGCCCGGCTCGCCAACAACCTCGCCGCGCCGATGGTCGCCGTCGTCGGGGCTAAGGGCCGCACGGTCGCTGAAACCGCGGACGCCGTCGAGGTGGCCCGCAAGGAACTCCTGGCGGAGCGGTGCAGCCTGCTGGCGATCATGGTCAACCGCGCCGACCCCGAGGACCTGGAGGCGATCGCCGCCGCGGTACGCCCGGGCGCCTCCGGCCGGCCGGTGTATGTCTTCCCCGAGCTGGAGGACATTGCCAGGCCCACCACCGGTGAGGTGGCGGCCGCGCTGGGCATCGGCCAGGTGGCCGGGCTGCCGGATCTGGAGCGCGATGTGCACTCGGTGAAGGTGGCGGCCATGAACGTGGCAAACTTCCTGCACGTGCTAGACGACGGCGCGCTGGTGATCGTTCCGGGCGACCGGGCGGATGTGCTGGTTGCCTGCCTGGCCTCCTCCTTCTCACCGGAGTTCCCGGTGCCGTCGGCGCTGATCCTGAGCGGCGGCCTGGCCCCGGACCCCACCATCTATTCGCTGCTGGCGCAGGCCCCCTTCCCGATCTTCGCCGCACCGGACGACACCTATGTGACCGCCAAACGCGTCTCCGAGGTGCGCAGCGAAATCTGGTCCGGCCACCGGCGCAAGGTCGCCTCCGCACTGGGCCTCTGGGCCAAGCGCGTGGATGAGGCCGAACTGCTGGAACGGCTGCACCTGCCCCGGCCGGAGCGCATGACGCCGCTGCGATTCTTGCACGACCTGATCGAACGGGCCCGTTCACAGCGCCGCCACATCGTCCTGCCGGAAGGCACGGACGTCCGGATCCTGCGGGCCGCGGAGATCCTGCACCGCCGCGACGTCTGCGAGCTCACCGTGCTGGGCCGTGAGGCCGACGTGCGCGAACTTGCCGCCACCCAGGGGATCGACCTCACCGGGATCAACATCGTGGACCCGGCCACCTCGGAGCTGCGCCAGGGTTTCGCGCAGAAGTATGCCGAGCTGCGCGCGCACAAGGGCGTGGACCTGGCGAAGGCGCTCGAAGTGATGCAGGACGAGAGCTACTTCGGCACCATGATGGTCCAGCTCGGCGTGGTGGACGGCATGGTCTCCGGCGCAGCGCACACCACGGCGCACACCATCCGGCCGGCGCTAGAGTTCGTGAAGACCCGTGAGGGCGTCAAGATCGTCTCCTCGGTGTTCCTGATGCTGATGCCGGACCGGGTGCTGGTCTACGGCGACTGCGCGGTCAACCCCGAGCCGAATGTGGAGCAGCTCGCGGACATCGCGCTGGCCTCGGCTGAGACAGCCGCCCAGTTCGGCGTCGAGCCCCGCGTGGCCATGCTGTCCTACTCCACCGGCGGATCCGGGGCAGGCGAAGCCGTCGACGCGGTCCGCCAGGCCACCGAGCTTGTCCGTGCGCGCCGCCCCGACCTCGCCGTCGAGGGCCCCATCCAGTACGACGCCGCCGTCGACGCCGCCATCGCCGAGTCCAAGATGCCCGGGTCGTCCGTGGCCGGCCAGGCGACGGTGTTCATCTTCCCGGACCTGAACACCGGCAACAACACCTACAAAGCGGTCCAGCAGTCCTCGGGCGCGGTGGCCGTCGGACCCGTGCTGCAGGGACTCCGCAAACCGGTCAACGACCTGTCCCGCGGCTGCACGGTGGACGACATCCTGAACACGGTCGCCATCACCGCGATCCAGGCCCAGTCGGTCCAACCTCAGTCGGTCCAACCGCAGTCGGTCCAACCAGCCGCGGCCGGCACAGCCGGGCCGGCCACCGCACAGCCCGCCGAACCGACCGTCGAAGCCAAGGCTTAGGAGGCCCCATGCTCGTGCTCGTCATCAACTCAGGCTCGTCCTCGCTCAAGTTCCAGGTCCGCGACGTCGAAGCGGGCAGTGTCCTCGCGGAGGGGCTGGTTGAGAAGATCGGGATGGGCAACGGCGGGGAAGGCGACGGCGCGATCGAGGGCCCCCGCGACCATGCGGAGGCCCTGGAACAGGTGGACGGTGCGATCCACGAGGCGCTGGGCGACCGGCCGCTGGACGCCGTCGGCCACCGCGTGGTCCACGGCGGCGAGCGGTTCGCCGAGCCCGTCCTGGTCAACAACGAGATCACCCGCGCCATCGAACGGTTGAACCCGTTGGCGCCGCTGCACAACCCGGCCAATGTCCTCGGCATCCGCGCGATCGCGAAGAAGTGGCCGGAGCTGCCGCAGGTCGCCGTGTTTGACACCGCCTTCCACCGCAGCCTGCCCGAGCACGCCTGGCGCTACGCCGTGCCGGACGAGCTCTACACGAACCACGGGATCCGGCGTTACGGCTTCCACGGCACCTCGCACGAGTACGTGGCACACCGCGCCGCCGCGTTGCTGGACGTCCCGGTGGAGGAGTTCGACGCCGTGATCGCGCACCTGGGCAACGGCGCCTCGGTTACCGCCATCCGCGGCGGCGAGTCCATCGACACGTCGATGGGCTTCACCCCGCTCGAGGGACTCGTGATGGGCACCCGCTCGGGCGATCTGGACCCCTCGATCCTGGTCTTCCTCGCCAGGGCGGGCTGGTCCGCCGAGGACCTCGATTCCATGCTCAACCGACAGTCCGGGCTCAAGGGCCTCGCCGGTAACAACGACATGCGTTCCGTCGTCGAGGCGGCCGAGGCCGGGGATGCCAAATCCGCCATGGCCCTCGCCGTGGCGTCCTACCGGCTCTCGAAGTACATCGGCGGCTACCACGTGGCCGTCGGCGGCGCGAAGGCCCTCGTCTTCACGGCGGGGATCGGCGAAAACTCGCACCAATTCCGCAGCCTGGTCACCGAACGGCTGGGTGCCCTCGGCGTGGAGCTCGACGCCGGGTTGAACCGTGAGCGTTCCAAGGAACCCCGCGTGATTTCCACGCCCGCGTCGGCCATGCCGGTGCTGGTGGTGCCGACCGATGAGGAACGCGCGATTGCGGAGGCGACCGCCGCCGTCGTCGCCCACTCCTCGGTTGCTCGGTAGCAGCGCTTACGGCGGCCGGGGCGGCGCTCGCTGAGGAATGGTTCGGGGGAGCGGGTCCTAGGCTAGGGGGATGACCGACTTGAATCTCTCCTTCCAGCTGCCGCTCCGCACCGAGCGACTGATCCTGCGCCGCTTCGAGGCCGGGGACCTGGAAGCCTTCCACGCCTACCACTCGCTGCCCGAGACCGCGCGCTTCCTGCCGCGGGAGGCCAAGAGCTACACCCAGTCGATGGAATACGTGGGCAAGTACGCCAACTTTGAATTCGAAAAGGAAGGCGACTGGGTGGCACTGGCGATCGAGGCGGCGGATTCGCCAGGCCTGCTGGGTGAAGTGGTGCTCAAGTGGCTGCCGGGCTGCGGCCAGGCTGAGGTCGGCTGGAGCCTGGCGCCGGAAGCCCGTGGCAAAGGGTACGCGGCGGAGGCTGCCGCGGCGATGCTGAAGCTTGGCTTCGAAGACCTTGGCTTCCATCGGATTGACGCCAAGCTGGATGCCCTGAATACGGCCTCCGCAGCTCTCTGCGAACGCCTCGGGATGCGGCTGGAATCCACCCAGGTGGACAAGTGGCACTACAAGGGACAATGGGCCACCGAGGTTGTTTACGCGCTGCTCGCCGAGGAATGGCAGGCCCGGCAGCCGGGGTAGGCGTCGGGGTGGACTTCGGGGTTGAGGGGCGTGGGTCGGCGGCCTGAGCCGTACGTTCCTGCCCAGTTACTCCGGCCCGCAGCCTGCCTCGGCGCCGCTCTGGCCCCGAATCTCGCGGTTTCTTGCCGCTATCGCGAGGTGTGGCAGCAGGTAACTGGGCTGGAGCGTCCGGTGCGGTGGGCACAACACGCCCGAAGCCCCGCCGAGCCTGTCCAGCCAGGAGATCCACAGCCGCGGTCCGGCGGGTTGTCTGGACCGGAGGGGACGTCGACGGCGAGGCCACGACCTCGGTGAATTGCCAATAATGGCCGCTATGGGAGTTCCAGAGCGGCCATGTTCGGCTAACGGACCTGCGCGGGGCAGTCCACCCGGACCTGAGGTGTACGCTCCTGCCCAGTTACTCCTGTCCGTAGCCTGCCTCGGCGCCGCCCGGGCCCGGAATCTCGCGGTTTGCTTGCCGCTAGCCAGGAGCGTGGCAGCAGGTAACTGGGCTGGAGCCTCCGATGCGGTAGGCACAACGCGCCCGAAGTCCCGCTGAGCCTGTCGTGCCGGGAGCTCCGCAGCGAGGACCCGGCGGGTTGTCTGGGCTGTGGGGGACGCCGACGGCGAGGCCACGACGTCGGTGAATTGCCAAAGATGGCCGCTATGGGAGTTCCATAACGGCCATCTTCGGCAAACGGACCTGTGCGTAGGGCTCCGGTCTAGCCTGCAGTCCCGGATACGCCCGCGCTCCGGCCTGGCCTGCAGTCCCGGATACGCCCCCGCTCCGGCTTGCCTCGCGCCGGCCTGACCTGCAGGCCCAGCCTCACCTACAGCCCCGGCCCGGCCCCTACGGTGCCGGCGGGGCTGTGTCCGTGGGGGTGGCCGACGTCGTGACCGGGGCCGGTTCGACGGCGCCGCCGGCCGACTGGCTGGGGTCGGGCGCGAGCGTGGGTTCCGGGGCGGTCGTTTCGGCCGGCGCAGGCACCACGGTTTCACCCGGTGAGGGCTGGTCCGTGGCGCCGGGCGACGGTGATTGCGTTGCCCCGGGGGAGGCCGTTGCCGGTGCCGTTGGGGTGCCGTCCCCGCCCGGTGTGGCGCTGGGATCTGTCCGGACGATCTCCATGATCTGTTCCTTGAACCCGCTCAGCTTGCCCTGGATCTCGGAGAGCGGGACGTTCTGCAGGTTGCGGCCATAATCCGCAATCTGCTGCCACAGCGCGTTGAGCCGGGAAGTCCCCTCCGGGCTCAGTGGCCCGTCGAGCGTGAGGACCAACTGGCTGGCCAGGGCGTAGGTGAGGCAGCGGAGGCAGTTGTAGTTCGCTGCCGCGGAGAGGTTCTCCGGAACCACCACATCCGCCTGCCCCACGATCAGCACCACCTGGAAACCCACCGCCACTGCGGCGCAGTCCTTGCAGCTGGCGAAGGCGTAGGCCTCGTTGCGGTTGCGGACGTCCTCGCCATCCTCGGCCCAGACCAAGGCGAAGGCGACGTCGTAAACTACCGAGCCATCCGTGGTGTTGACTGCAAGCGATTGGTTGCCGCCCTCTTCGGGCGCGGACGGTTTGTCGAACGGGAAAACCCAGGACGGCGCAGCCGTAGTGCCGCCGGATCCACCGGTCTGGGCCGACGCCCCCCGGGGCACCAGCACCATGCTGAGCTGTGGTTCCTCGCGGGTGGGTTTCTTCGTCCCGGCAGGCCAGAGCGCCACTGTACGGCCGGCCTGGCCCTCCTTCAGCGCCGTGGCGGAGGAGGGGGGGAGGACAGTGGTGGTGATGTCGCGGAGGGTGCCGCGTTCGTAGGGTTGGACCGGGCGATAGGTCTCGGCTCCGGGCCACCAGGCCCACGCGAGACCCGCCGTGACCGCCAGGATGGCGGCCATCGCGACGCCGCGCTGCAACGCCTTGCCGCGCGTCCGTTCCCAGAGGCCGGTCACGAACTGCCGGCCCAGGCGCACCAGGATATAGAAAATGCCCAGGATCGGCAGCGCGATGCAGATGATGGCCAGCACCCGCACGGCGGCGTCGGCAAAGTTTCCGGAGGCCACGCTGTGGGAGAGCATGGCTTGCTGCTTCAAGCCGTTGTCCCAGGCGGTGCCGAGGACCCGGGGCAGGGTCAGCACCATCGTGACCAGGCTGAACGCTAGCAGCGGCACCGTGACGAGCACCCAGACAGTGACCACCGCGCGCGCCCAGGGCTTCAGAAGCTGGGCTTCAGGATCGGCTTTTCGCCAGGGAACCAGGGCCAGCAGGGTCGGCTTGATCCGCTGGAACAGATCCGGGACACCGGTGGCGTCGGCCAGGATGTGGTAGCCGTCGAAGCGGACCATTGGCATCAGCTGCCGGACCATCTGCAGGATCTGGGTGACCACCACCAGCAGCAGGGCGTCGAATCCGGTGGCCCACCAGACGCCCATGATGGCGACGGCGACGATTGCGTTGAAGTACAGGCCGCCCAAGTCGGTGCGGATCCGGCCGGCGCGGCCCAGCCGGTATGAATCCGTGACGTCGGTATAGAACGCCGGCCACATGAGGTACAGGCCGGTTCCCATGGCGCCCGGTGTTGCGCCGCCGCGGCGGGCGGCGGCGGCGTGGCCAAATTCGTGGAAGCCGGCAGACAGCACGGTGACCAGCAGGATCAGCAGCACCAGGCCCGGATTGGCAAAGGCCTCATGGGTGGCGGAGGCGAGTCCCTTGACCATCAGCACCCACCAGCAGGTGGCGAGGAAGGCGGCGGTCACGGCCACCACGATCAGCGGGCTGAACAGTGTGGCGAAGGGCGCGGTGAGTTTCCGAGTGCGTTCAGGATCTGTGACGGAATACCGGAAGCGCATGCCCAGGAGCGGGTTGGCCTTCTTGACTTCGGGCTGCGAGCCGTCCGCCAGCCGCAGGAGGCCAAGCGGGAGTAACTGGGAATCGATCAGCGTCCGGACGTTTTCGGCGCTGACCTGCTTGCCGAATTTAGCGCCCGCGAGCTCCGCGATCTCTTCGGGGCCCCGCCGGCCGTCCACGGCCTCGAGCACCAGGTAGAGCAGACGGGTCAGTTGCAGGGTCTGTCCGTCGGCGCGGCGGACCAAGGACGGGGCCTGTTTGTAGCCGGAGCCCTTGGTCTCGCCGATCAGCTGGACGCCGTCGGCCAGTGCCGGCGGTGGCAGCGTTCCAGCCACCGAGGACGACGCCGGGAGGCTGGCACCTGCGGACGACGCCAGGTGGCCGGCACCAGCGGACGCCGGGTGGCCGCCGTCGGCGGTGTAGGGCGCGCCGGCTTGGGCTCCGGGTGCGGCGCTGCCGGCGGCAGACAGGGCCGGAGGGCCGTCCTGTCCGGACGGCCCTCCGTCAACAGTGCTCATCTAGGTGCTACTGCTTCAGGTCGGACTGCTGGTCGGCCGAAGCCGTGGCATCGCCGTGGATGTCCTGGTTGATGATGGCATCCTGCTGGGCGACGGCGAACGCGTTGCTGTCGATGGAGCCGATGTTGGCGCCGACGGCAGCGTCGATCGGCGCCGCCACGTTGGCGTTGGCGGCCACCGCGCCGTTGATGGGTGCTGCGATGCCGGCGTTGGCATCCAGGTTCACGTCGACGTTGAGCAGATTGCCGTTCAGGGCGCCCGCAGCGCCGGCAGCTCCGACCGCGTCCGTGGCGCCGCTCAGGTCCGGGGCCGTGCCGTCGGGCAGGATTCCGCCCGTGGCGTCGGTGGGAACAGCGCCGGCATCCACGCCCGCGGCGAGGTCGGCTGAGGACGGATCCGTGGTGGCGGGTGCGGCGGTCGGGTCGGTGGCCGTTCCGGCGTCGGTGGTACCGCCCTGGTCAATGCCGCTGTCCTGCACGGAGTGCGCGGTGGCGTCGCCCGTGACGCCCTGGTTGATGATGGTGCCCTGGTCGGCAAGAGCCTGGGACTCAGAGCCGAACGAGAGGACGTTGGCCGAGGCCGCCGCGTCGATCGGGGCGGCCACGTTGGCGTTGGCTGCCACGCCGAGGTCGATCGGTGCCGCGGCTTCGATGCCGAGGTTCAGGTCGGCGTTCAAATCCAATACGGACGCCACTTCCTTGTCCGGCAGGGCGGTGGCGCTCTCTGCCATCAGTTCCTCGTCGGACAGGCCGTTCATTGCTTGTTCGGTGCTCACGATTGACTCCAATTCCGGCACGGTTGCTGCTGCCCCCAGTGAGCAGTACCACCACCGACGTGCCTAGTGCAGGTCAATAGTAAGCATGATGATCAATTTTGGGTACCCGGGCGTCCCGGTAAACCATCGACGAAACCATCGAGTAACCCATCGATTGCTCCGTAGCCGCCGTTTTGAGGGTCCAAAAGGGCGGTTACGGAGCAATCGATCGAGATCGAGCTACTTCAGGCCTGCGCCGGGCAGCAGCTCCGTGGCGCCGAGGGAATCAGCGACAAAGGCGTAGTCCCAGGCGCGTTCCTTCCACTGCACGTAGCGGCCGGAGGCGCCGCCGTGGCCGCCCTCCATCTCGATCTTCATCACGATCGGCTCGCTGCCCGTGTTCGCCTCGCGCAGCCGCTGCACCCACTTGGCCGGTTCGACGTACAGCACCCGGGTGTCGTTGAACGAGGTCACCGCGGCGATCTTGGGGTATGACGCCGCCCGGACGTTCTCGTACGGGGTGTAGGACTTCATGTAGGCGTACACATCCGGGTCGGTGATCGGGTTTCCCCACTCCTCCCACTCCAGCGCCGAGAGCGGCAGTTCGGGGTCCAAGATGGTGGTCAGGGCATCCACGAACGGGACGGCCGCGACAATCGCCGCGTACTTTTCCGGCGCCAGATTCGCCACGGCGCCCATTAGCAGGCCGCCCGCGGAGCCGCCCATGGCCGCGATCCGGGCCGGGTCCACCCAGCCGGATCCGGCCAGCCAGTCGGTGGCTGCAATGAAGTCGGTGAAGGTGTTCTTCTTGTGCAGCTTCTTCCCGTCGTCGTACCAGTGCCGGCCGAGTTCGCCGCCGCCGCGCACGTGCGCGATCACGAACACGATGCCGCGGTCCAGCAGCGAGAGCCGGGGAATGCCGAAGCCCGGATCCATGCTCATTTCGTAGGAGCCGTAGCCGTAGACCAGGCCTGCCGCCGAGGAGTCGCGGGAGACCGAGGCGTGCCGGAGCACCGAGAGCGGGATCCGGGTCCCGTCGGAGGCCATCGCCCATTCCCGGGTGGCGACGTAGTCGGTGGCCGAGTAGCCGCCCAGCACCGGGCTTTCCTTACGCAGCAGCAGCTCACCGGCCGGCTGCTCCGCCGTCGGGAGAACGAAGTCGTAGACGCGCGACGGCGTGAAGTAGGAGGTGTACCCCATCCGGATTACGGGCGCTTCGTAGTCGGAGCCGGCCACCCCGGCGGTGTACAGCTCCTCGTCGAAGGCGGGCTCCACGGGCGCGCCCTGGTCCGGGGAGCCGAGCCCTGCCAGCGGGAGGACCTGGACCCGTTCGATCGTGTCCTTGCGGATGGACAGCACCAGGTGGGTGGAGGTGACGCCGGCTCCGTTGACGCGTACCTGGTCGGAATGCGCGACGACGGTCCGCCACTGCTGCTCGGCGGCCGGCTTGGCGAGCTCGGCCGGGTCCACGAGCGAGACCATCGAGTTGATGGCGTCCTTGTTGTGGGTCAGCAGGATGGTCTCGGTCTTCTCCCCGCCCGGGCCGGCCAGCAGGAACGGTTCGGCCTCGTAGAGGATCCGTTCGTCGCGGGAGATGACGGTGGTGAGGGCGGCGTCGGGGTCATCGAAGCGCAGCAGCCGGGTCTCACTGAACTCGGAGCAGCCGATGCCGAGGACCAGGTGCCGGCGGTCCGCGGAGAGCTCGAAGCCGAGCCACATGGCGACGTCGTCCTCCTGGTAGATCACCTCGTCCTCGCTGACGGGCGTGCCCAGGACGTGGGACTTCACCTGGTACGGGCGCCAGGACGCGTCGACCACGGTGTAGAAGATGCGGCTGCCGTCGGGGGAGAAGGAAATGCCGTAGAAGACATTCTCGATCACGTCCGGCAGCAGTTCGCCGGTCCGCAGGTCCTTGATCCGGAGGGTGAACCGCTCGTCGCCGGCGTTGTCCACGGCGTAGGCGTACAGGTTCCCGTCGATGGTCACGGCGGAGCCGGCAACGGCGAAGAACGGTTTGCCCTCGGCTTCCGCGTTGCCGTCCAGGAGCACTTCCTCGCCGGAAATTTCGACGCCAACCTCGACGGCGGGCGGAGTCCAGTCAGCGACGCGGTCGCCGCTGTCCTGCGCCCGGACACGGCACTGGATGCCATATTCCTTGCCCTCGACCGAGCGGGTGTAGTACCACCAGCCGTCCTTGCGGTTCGGGACCGAGAGGTCGGTCTCCTGGGTGCGGCCCTTGATCTCCTGGAAGATGGCCTCGCGCAGCGGTTCCTGGTGGGCGGTCACGGCTTCCTGGTAGGCGTTTTCTGCCTTCAGGAGTTCCACGACCTCGGGGGATTCCTTGTCCCGCAGCCACTCGTAGTTGTCGTCGAACACGTCGCCGTGGTGGGTGCGGCGGGACGGGACCTTCTTGGCGACGGGGGCGGTTACGGCGGAATGGTCGACGGTGCCGGACGGGCCACGAGTCGCGGGAATCTCAGTCATGCTCACCAATATATAGAGCCGCCGCGGCGGCCCCGCACGTTTGGCTTACGGTAGAGGGATCAAAGCGGAAACTACTGGGCCAGCAACTCCAGCAGGTAGCTCCCGTAGCCGCTCTTGGCCAGCGGCTCGGCGCGCTCGCGGAGCTCGGAGTCGTCCAGGAATCCAAGCCGCCATGCGATTTCCTCTGGGCAGCCGATGGAAAGGCCCTGGCGCTTCTGGACCGTGCGGACGAATTCCGATGCCTCATTGAGCGAATCGAATGTTCCCGTATCCAGCCACGCCGATCCGCGGGGAAGAATTTCCACCTGGAGTTTGTCGCGTTCCAAATAAACGCGGTTCACGTCGGTAATTTCCAGCTCGCCGCGGGCCGAGGGCTTAAGGTTCCGGGCGATGTCCACGACGTCATTGTCGTAGAAGTAGAGCCCGGGCACCGCGTAGTGGCTCTTGGGCTGCGCGGGCTTTTCTTCGAGCGAGATAGCCTTGCCCGACTCGTCGAACTCCACGACGCCGTACGAGGACGGGTCGGCAACCCAGTAGCCGAAGACGGCGCCGCCGTCGATGTTCGCGAAGCGGCGCAGCTGTGTACCCATGCCGTGGCCGTAGAAGATGTTGTCGCCCAGCACCAGGGCGACGGGTCCGTCGCCGATGTGCTCGGCGCCCAGTACAAACGCCTGGGCCAGCCCGTCAGGGGAGGGCTGCTGTTTGTAGGTGATGTTGACGCCGAACCGGCTGCCGTCACCGAGCAGGCGCTCGAACTGGTCGCCGTCGAGGGGGGTGGTGATGATCAGGATGTCCCGAATTCCAGCCAGCATCAGCGTGGAGAGCGGGTAATAGATCATTGGTTTGTCATAAACCGGGACCAGCTGTTTGCTGATGCCCAGGGTAATTGGATGAAGTCTTGAACCGGTCCCCCCGGCGAGGATAATTCCGCGCATGAGGCCAATCTTCCACTGCGGTTTCACGTTCAACCAAATCTGACATGCTGTGGAACGATGGAGGGCATGCAGCGACTTCTTGTCACCGGCGGCGCCGGCTTTATCGGTTCCAATTTTGTCCACTACGTTCTCGAGAACACCGACGATCACGTCACGGTGCTGGACAAACTCACCTACGCGGGCAATTTGGCGTCCCTCAGCGACCTGCCCCAGGAGCGGTTCCGGTTCGTACAGGGAGACATTTGCGATGCGGCGCTGGTTGACGGACTGGTGGCGGAGGCCGACGTCGTGGTGCACTACGCCGCGGAATCCCACAACGACAACTCGCTGCACGATCCGCGCCCGTTCCTCGACACGAACATCATCGGCACGTACACCCTGATCGAGGCCGCCCGGAAGCACGACAAGCGTTTCCACCACATCTCCACCGACGAGGTCTACGGGGACCTCGAGCTGGACGATCCGGAGCGGTTCACCGAGGACACCCCGTACAACCCATCCAGCCCGTATTCCTCCACCAAGGCAGGCTCGGACCTGCTGGTCCGGGCCTGGGTGCGGTCGTTCGGGCTGCGGGCGACCATCAGCAACTGCTCCAACAACTACGGTCCGTTCCAGCACGTGGAGAAGTTCATCCCGCGGCAGATCACCAACGTGCTCGACGGCGTCCGGCCCAAGTTGTACGGCAAGGGCGAAAACGTCCGCGACTGGATCCATGCCAATGACCACTCGTCCGCCGTCCTGGCGATCATCGCGAAGGGCCGGATCGGGGAGACCTACCTGATCGGCGCCGACGGCGAGAAGAACAACAAGGACGTCGTCGAACTCATTCTTAAGCACCTGGGCCAGACCCCGGACGCCTACGACCACGTGGTGGACCGGCCCGGCCACGACCTGCGCTATGCCATCGACTCCTCCAAGCTTCGCGATGAACTCGGCTGGGAGCCGCGCTTCTCCAACTTCGACGCCGGCATCGAGGACACCATCGACTGGTACCGAAACAACGAGGACTGGTGGCGTCCGCAAAAGGCCGCGACGGAAGCCAAGTACACGGAACAGGGCCAGTAGCGCATGTCGATCGAGTTCTCGAAGAAGCTCACCGCCCGCAACACGCCGATCCCCGGCGTCGTCCTCTACGACCTTCCCGTCCACGGTGACAACCGGGGATGGTTCAAGGAGAACTGGCAGCGGGAAAAGATGGTGGCGCTGGGCCTGCCGGACTTCCGTCCGGTTCAGAACAACATCTCGTTCAACGAATCGGCCGGAACCACCCGCGGCATCCACGCGGAGCCGTGGGACAAGTTCATTTCCGTCGCCACCGGGCGCATTTTCGGTGCCTGGGTGGACCTGCGCGAGGGCCCCACGTTTGGGGCTGTGTTCACCGCCGAGCTGGATCCTAGCCAGGCCATCTTCATTCCCCGAGGTGTGGGCAACGCCTTCCAGACGCTCGAGGACAACACGGCGTACTCCTACCTGGTCAACGACCACTGGTCGGCGGACGCCCAGGGCCAGTACACGTTCCTCAACCTCGCCGACGAGACCGCAGCCATCGCGTGGCCCATACCCCTGGCCCAGGCCGAACTCTCCGACAAGGACAAAACCCAGCCGCGTCTCGCCGACGTCACCCCGATGCGGAGGAAGAAAATCCTCGTCCTCGGCGCCGACGGCCAGCTCGGCAAGGCCCTGCGCAAGGCGTACGACGGCGACACCTCGGTTGAATTCGCCGGTCGGGCGGACTTCGATTTGGGCAGCGCGGAAGCGCTCAGCTCCCGGAACTGGAAGAACTACTCCACGATCATCAACGCGGGCGCGTACACTGCCGTCGATGCGGCGGAGACCGCCGAGGGCGGCTGCGCGGCGTGGGCCGTCAACGCCACCGCCGTCGCGCGCCTGGCGCGGACTGCCGTCGAGCACGACCTGGTGCTCGTCCACATCTCCTCGGACTACGTTTTCGACGGGACCCGCGGTGCGCACGCCGAGGACGAGCCCTTGTCTCCGCTGGGGGTCTACGGACAGACCAAGGCCGCCGGGGACGTCGCCGTCAGCGTGGTGCCGAAGCACTACATCGTGCGGACCAGCTGGGTTGTGGGCGAGGGAAACAACTTTGTCCGCACCATGGCATCCCTCGCGGGCCGCGGCATCGAGCCCTCGGTGGTCAACGACCAGATTGGCCGGCTCAGCTTCACGGAGGATATCGCCGCCGGCATCCGCCACCTGCTGGAGTCCGGGGCGGAGTACGGGACGTACAACCTGAGCAACGACGGCGAGCCCAAGTCCTGGGCGGACCTCGCCGCGGACGTGTACGAATTGTGCGGCAAGCCGCGGGACGCAGTCGCCGGGGTCAGCACCGAGGACTACTTCCAGGGGAAGGCCGCCGCGCCGCGCCCGCTCAACAGTGTCCTGTCGTTGGACAAGATTCACGCGGCCGGATTCCGGCCGCGGAACATGGACAAGGCCCTGTCCGGCTACCTCGCCGACTTCCTGGCTGGCTAGGGCCGGCTGGGACTGGCTATGACTGGCCGAGGCCAGCCGCTTCAGTTGCCGTTTTGCAGTTTGTGGGCGGCCACGTAGTTGCTGATCTTATTCGCGCGGAGGGCTGCCGCGATCTCTGCGGTGGCGGCTGGATCCTCGAGCACAATCGACTGCCCGTCCCCACTGGTTCCGACCCCCGCCGTCGGCAGGGTGAAGAACACGGCGCCGTTGGCCGGGGTGGTGTGGAAGCTGAACGCCAGGCGGGCCAGGGCGTCCAGGGTCAAGCCCGGGGTCACCGTGATACGCGGAAGTGCGGTGGTCGCCAATTTGCGGGCGGTGGCGCGGTCGGTCACGCCCTGCTTGACGACCTTGGTCAGCACCGCCTTGAGGAAGGTCTGCTGATTGCGGACGCGCTGGTAATCGCCGTCGACGAACGCCTTTCGTTCGCGGACGAAGTCCAGGGCCCGGGCGCCGTTGAGGCGGTTGACTCCGGCCGGAAACTTGACCCCCGGGTCGATGGTCGACTCAAAGGGCAGCTTCACGTTGACGTCGACGCCGCCGACTGCGTCAGTCAGGGCGGCGAAAGTCTGGAAATCGACCATGACGGTGTGATTGATGTGCTGGCCCAGCAGGGACTCGACGGTCCGTGTCACCAAGGGGAGGCCGCCCATCAGCATGCTTGAGTTGATCTTGGCCTGGCCGTGGCCGGGGATATCCACCCACAGGTCACGCATCAGGGAGATACCGTAGGCCTGCTTCCGGTTGGCGGGGATGTGCAGGAACACGATGCTGTCCGCCAGTTGGTTGGACGGCTTGCCCGCCGCGGCCGCGGCCCGCTGGTTGTCCCGGCTGTCGCTGCCCACCAGCAGGATATTCAGCGCGGTGGGCGGAGGCTCCGGCGGCGGGGCGGGTTTGGGGGTGGGCTTCGGTGTGGCCTTGGGCGTCGCTGTCGGGGTGGGGCTCGGGGCCGGAGCCGCGTTCTCCGTCCGTGGTGCCATCAGGAAGGCCGCTGCGGCAATGCCGACGGCCAGCAGCAGCCCCAGGGCGGCGAACAGGATTCGGCGCCGCTTCTGCGCCGCCGGCGGGGCCGGTGGCGGGGGCGGAGTTGCCGGTTGGTCTGCGGGTTCAGGCGTTGCCATGACGGGACAGTATCACCGCCGGTCCCGCCCGGACGGCCTCACACGGCGGAGTTCAGTTTCCGTTTTCCAACTTGTTCGCCGTGACGTATTCGCCCAGCTTGTCCGCGGCCATTGCCCCGGCGAGGTCCTGGATGGCTTTCGGATCCGCCACCACAATTGACTGCCCGTCCGCCGACGTTCCGACACCCCCGGTGGGCAGTGTGAACATCACAGTGTTCTGCGACCGGATGTTCCGCAGTTCGAAGGCAAGGCCGCCCACTGTGGCGGAGTCCATCCCTTTGTCCACCGTCAGGAACGGTGCCACAGCCCCCACCATGTTGTTGACCGTCACCGGGTTGGTCAGCGTGGAGCCGGAGATCGACTTCTTGATGATTTCCCGCAGGAACTCCTGCTGGTTGCGGACCCGCTGGTAGTCGCCGTCGGCGTAGGCGTGGCGCTCGCGGACGAAGGCCAGCGCCTCGGTGCCGTTAAAGGTGTGCTCGCCGGGGGCGTAGGTCTTGCCGGGCAGGGCATCGGAGGTGAAGGGCAGTTTGATGTTCACGGTCACCCCGCCCAGGGCGTCGGTGAGGCCCTTGAATCCCTCGAAATCGACCATGGCGACGTGGTCGATGCGCTGCTTGAAAAGTGACTCGATGGTCTGCACCATCAGCGGGGTGCCGCCGAGGGCCAGCGCCGCGTTGATTTTTGACTCGCCGTGGCCGGGGATGGGTACCCAGAGGTCGCGCATGATGGAAATGGAGTAGATATGCTGCCTGTCCGCAGGGATGTGCAGGAGGATCAGCGTGTCCGCGCGCTGGTCCGAGGCCGCCGCGCCCGTGTTGTCCGTTCCTGCGGTTCCACGGTTGTCGCTGCCCATGACCAGGATGTTCATCGCGCCCTGGGCTGCGCCGGTCTTGGCCGGCCGCGACGAATCCGCCGGGAAGGCCTGTTCCAGCTTGTGCGTGCCGGAGTCCCAGGTGTGGGCCAGGTTGAAGAGGTAGCCGCCGACCACCACCGCCACAAGAGCCACGACGACGGCAATGGCGATCAGCACCCTGCGTCCGCGTCGCTTCCTGGCGGGCTTCAGCCTGCTGGCTGCCGGCTCGGGGGCGGGGGCGGGGGCGTCGGGGTCGAACGGGTGTGTCATGGCATCCTCAAGGTCGGCCGGCGAGCTGTCCGGGTCTTGGCCCCCGCTACAAACTTAACATCCCGGCCGCACAGCCGGTGGATGGGCCGGCGGGAAAATGCCGGCGGGAAAATAGGGGCGGCGACGCCGCCCGGTGCTTGACTCCCTTCCCGCCTTCCGCATATCCTGAACGAACGGTCGGTAATTATTTATCGGAAATGCATAGGAGCAACCATGGCATCGCAGACCCTGCAGTCAGTGCCCGCCGAGCCATCGCCGGCGCGGCACGAAACGCGGCATGAAATGAGCCCCGAGGACGCGGCCCGGCGTGATGCCGAAGGGCAGGCCTATTTCGACAAAGTCATGGCCGAGGACTCCCGGATCGAACCCCGTGACTGGATGCCGCCGGCCTACCGCAAGACCCTGCTGCGCCAGATCTCACAGCACGCCCACTCGGAGATCATCGGCATGCAGCCGGAAGCCAACTGGATCTCCCGCGCCCCGAGCCTCAAGCGCAAGGCCATCCTGATGGCCAAGGTCCAGGACGAGGCCGGCCACGGCCTCTACCTCTACTCCGCAGCCGAGACCCTCGGCCAGCCGCGCGATGCGATGATGCAGGACCTGATGGACGGCAAGGCCAAGTACTCCTCCATCTTCAATTACCCGGCCCGGACCTGGGCGGACATGGGTGCCATCGGCTGGATGGTCGACGGCGCCGCGATCGCCAACCAGGTGCCGCTCTGCCGGGCCTCCTTCGGCCCCTACGGCCGCGCCATGGTCCGCGTCTGCAAGGAAGAGTCCTTCCACCAGCGGCAGGGCTTCGAAATCCTGCTGGAACTCTCGAACGGCACCCCCGAGCAGAAGCAGATGGCCCAGGACGCGGTGAACCGCTGGTACGCGCCGGCCCTGATGATGTTCGGCCCGCCGGACGACGATTCCCCCAACTCCAAGCAGTCCATGGCCTGGAACATCAAGCGTTTCAGCAACGACGAGCTCCGCAACCGCTTCGTCGGCATGATGATGGAGCAGGTCAAGGTCCTGGGGCTCACCCTCCCGGACAAGGACATCCGTTTCAACGAAGAAACCAAGAAGTGGGAGCACGGGCCGCTGGACTGGGATGAATTCCACGAGGTCCTGGCCGGCCGCGGGCCGTGCAACGCCCAGCGTCTGGAACGGCGCCGCGAAGCCCACGAGAACGGCGCCTGGGTGCGCGAAGCAGCCGCTGCCTACGCGGAAAAGCAGGCCAAAAAGCACGCAGAGAAGGAAGTGGCATGACAACCCCCGAACCCCACGCAGGCAACGTCTGGCCCATCTGGGAAGTCTTCGTCCGCTCCAGCCGCGGCCTCTCCCACGTTCATGCCGGCTCGCTGCATGCCCCCGACGCCGCCATGGCGCTGCGCAACGCGCGCGACCTCTACACCCGCCGCAATGAAGGCGTCTCCATCTGGGTGGTCCCCGCGGACGCCATCGCGTCCAGCGACCCGGACTCCAAGGGCTCCTTCTTCGAGTCGCCGCAGGGCAAGGATTACCGGCACGCGACGTACTACACCAAGAGCGAAGGCGTGAAGCACCTGTGAGCACTCCCGAAGCAGCGACTGAAGCCAACGTCCACGACGGCGGCCACGGGGACATCTCCGTTGGTGTCACCGGTGCAGGAGCCGGCGGCGACGGCGCGGCCAGCGCCACCCGGATCACTCCGGGCAATGCCCTCCGCCCGGAGGACATCGCCTTGGCAGTCAGCCGCGGTACCGCCAAGCCCAGCGAGGACGTCGCCGAGTTCGCCCTGCGCCTGGGCGACGACGCCCTGGTCCTGGCCCAGCGCCTGGGCCACTGGATCTCCCGGGCGCCGGAACTCGAAGAGGACATCGCCCTCGGCAACATCGCGCTGGACCAGCTGGGCCACGCCCGCTCGTTCCTGAGCTACGCCGGCGGCCTGGACGGAAAGAGCGAGGACGAGCTCGCGTACTTCCGCCGCGAGCATGAATTCCGCTCTGTGGAGCTGTTCGAACAGCCCAACGGCGACTTCGCCGTCACCATCGCCCGGCAATTCGTCGTGAGCTACTACCAGTTCGAGCTGTACCGCCGGCTGGTCGACTCCACCGACGCCACCCTCGCCGGCATCGCGGCGAAGGCCGTCAAGGAAGTGGACTACCACCGCGACCACAGCGCCCAGTGGGTGCTGCGCCTGGCCCTGGGCACGGACGAGTCCCGCCAGCGGATGATCCACGGCTTCAAGGTCATCTGGCCCTACGTCGACGAACTCTTCCGCGACGACGAGCTCACCGGCCGCCTCAGCGCGTCCGGCGCCGCCGTCGAGCCGTCCAGCCTGCGCGCCGACTTCGACCGCCTCACGGGCGCGGTGCTCGCAGAAGCGGAACTCGACGTACCGCAGGTCCAGCCCGCCCCGGGCGGCGGCCGCCGCGGACTCCACTCCGAGCACCTGGGCTACCTCCTCGCAGAGATGCAGGTCCTGGCGCGCGAATTCCCCGGAGCGAGCTGGTAGCCATGCCGGACATGTTCATCAGCCACCCCACCGCCGACGCCACAGCTCCGGGGGAGCAGAAGACTGCGGACCAGAAGGCCTGGGACGTCGCCGCCACCGTCTGCGACCCGGAAATTCCGGTCCTCACCATCGCGGACCTCGGGATTCTGCGCGACGTGCGGGTGACCAAGGAACCGAAGGCCGACGACGGCGGGATGGTTCCCGCAGTGCAGGTCACCATCACGCCCACGTACTCGGGCTGCCCTGCCATGGACGCCATCCGCGACGACCTCAAGACCGCCTTCCACCGGGAGGGTTACCCCATCGTCGACGTCGAGATGGTTCTCTCCCCGGCATGGACCACCGACTGGATGAGCGAGTCCGGCAAGGCCAAGCTGGAGGAGTACGGGATCGCCCCGCCCTCCGGCCATTCCAGCGCCGTACGGCACGCCGGGCCGATCCGCCTGTCCCTCGCCGTCAAATGCCCGCAGTGTTCATCGCTGAACACCAAGGAACTCACCCGCTTCGGTTCCACTTCCTGCAAGGCGCTGTACGTGTGCCAGGACTGCAAGGAACCGTTCGACTACTTCAAAGTTTTGTAAGGAACAGGTGCCTCCATGACTGTTGTCCGCCAGACCGCCGCCGAGTCGGCCGCAGCCACCGGCCGCCGTCGTGCGTCCTTCCACGCCCTGACGGTGAACGAAGTCCGCCGACTCACCGACGACGCGGTCGAGGTGACCTTCGGCGTTCCGGCTGAGCTCGCCGGCCAGTTCGATTACCTCCCCGGCCAGTACGTCGCCCTGCGCACCACGCTGCCGGATGAGTCCGGTGAGCCGAAGGAGATTCGGCGCAGCTACTCGATCTGCGCCGAACCGCGCAGCTTTGCGGACGGCAGCAGCGAAATCCGCGTGGCCGTCAAGAAGGACCTCGGCGGACTCTTCTCCACCTGGGTCAACGCCGAGCTCAAGGCCGGGGACGTCCTGGACGTCATGAGCCCGATGGGCGCGTTCGTGTCCAAGCATGGACGTGACGGCAAAGAGCAGAACCTGATGAACTCGATGAACCATCCGGAAGAGCTCGCGGGGGAGCCCGGTGCGTTCGTCGCGATTGCCGCCGGCTCCGGCATCACTCCCGTGATCGCCATTGCCCGGACGCTGCTCGCAGCCCACCCGGAAACCCGCTTCGACCTCATCTACGCCAACAAGGCCGCCATGGACGTGATGTTCCTCGAGGAACTCGCGGACCTCAAGGACAAGTACCCGGCCAGGCTCGCGCTGCACCACGTGCTGTCCCGTGAGCAGCGGATCGCCCCGCTGCTCAGCGGCCGGATCGACGCCGAAAAGCTGCAGGCGCTGCTGGGCACCGCGATCCACGCGGACGACGTCGACGAATGGTTCCTCTGCGGGCCGTTCGAGCTCGTCCAGCTGTGCCGCGACACCCTGGCCGAACGTGGCGTCGAACCGGACCACATCCGCTTCGAACTGTTCACCACCGGCAAGCCGGACCGCCCCGAGGGCAACATCGGCCGCCCCGTGATCGCGGACGAGTCCAAGGAGACGTACAAGATCACCTTCAAGCTCGACGGCCTCCAGGGCGAAGTCGCGAGCCCCACGCACGCCCGCGAATCCATCCTCAACGCGGCCCTGCGGGTCCGCCCGGACGTCCCCTTCGCCTGCGCCGGCGGCGTCTGCGGCACCTGCCGCGCGAAGGTGGTCAGCGGCTCGGTCACGATGGACGAGAACTACGCGCTGGAGCAGGACGAACTGGACAAGGGCTACGTCCTGACCTGCCAGTCCCACCCCACCACCCCCGAAGTCACCGTCGACTTCGACGTCTAAGCCTTCACCACCCAAGGAGCCGCATGATTTCCCTGACCATCGCCGACGGCATTGCTGAGGTTGTCCTGAACGCGCCGCAGAAGCTGAACTCGCTGGACGAGCAGGCGCTCCAGGATCTGGCACAGGCGTACGACGACGCGGCCGAGGCCGCCTCCCGCGGGGAGGTGCGGGCACTGCTGCTCCGCGGCGAGGGCCGTGCCTTCTGCGCGGGCAGGGACATCGCCGGAGTGACCCCCGCGAACGACGACGCCCAGGCCTACCTGGGCGGCCTGGTCCAGCCGTTGCTGAAGAAGATGAGCTCCTTCCCGGCGCCCACCTTCGCCGCAGCGCAGGGCGCATGCCTGGGCGTGGGACTCGGCCTGCTGCTGGCCACGGACGTCGTGTACGTCGCGGACACGGCGAAGTTCGGATCCCCTTTCGCGAAGCTCGGGGCCACGCTGGATTCCGGCGGGCACTGGTACTTCACCGAACGGCTTGGGATGCACCGCACCCTGGACCTGATCTACACGGCCGAGCTCATGAGCGGGGCGGAAGCAGTGGCGCAGGGGCTCTTCAGCCGCGCCATGCCTGCGGAGGACCTGCTGGAGAACACCCGGTCCATCGTGGCCAAGGTTGCCACTGGCGCCACCGGAGCTTTCAACGCCAGCAAGGAATTGGTGGCGCACCTCCGCGACCAGCGCCTTGGCCTCTGGGAAGCGATGGAGGAGGAGAACGCCGAGCAGGCCCGTCTCTGCAAGAGCGAAGACTACGCCGAGGGGTTCCTCGCGTTCCAGGAGAAGCGCACGCCTGTTTTCAAGGGCTAACCCGGGGCTCGCCCCCTGGCGGCGCCGCAATTCTGCGTGTTCAAGCCCCGCTGATGCTTAGCCCTTGCCGGTTAGGGCAGGCGCAATGCGCCGGTCGGCCGGGCGAACTCATGCCGCCTACGGTGGAAGAAAAATTGACGACTCACTATGTGGCCCGGCCGGCGTGCCCGGCTTCGGCGGGAACCCGGCAGCAAAGCGCCCGTTCAGCGCGGAAAGAAGTGCTGGGTAGCATTGGGTCGTTGACTTTTAAACTATGGGGGATCGGTTGCGTTCAAAATCGCTGCAGTACATGCCTGCGCTTGACGGCTTGCGGGCACTGTCGGTGGGGATGGTATTCACCGTCCACGCATTGCCCGCGCTCCGGTTCCCCGGCGGACTAGGGGTAGACGTCTTCTTCGTGATCAGCGGGTTCCTGATCACGCGGATCCTGCTAAAGGAGTACCGGCGTGACGGGCGGATTGATTTGCGTGCCTTCTACCTGAAGCGGGCGCTGCGACTTTATCCGGCCTTGCTCTTGGCGTGTGTGGCGTTCATTGTTTTCTTCGTCGCTCTGCGGCATGCGCTGCCGATCGCGCTGCTGAAAGTGACGGGAGTGGCGCTCGCCTATATTTCGAACATCTGGATGACGGTGACTGGAACCTACATCGGTCATTTGTCGCATACGTGGTCGTTGGCGATGGAAGAGCAGTTCTACCTTGTCTGGCCGATCCTGCTGCTGGTGTTGCTCCGGTTCCGCCGACCGGAGTTCTTCCTGGCAGTCCTCGCGGCCGGAGGGCTAGCCGCGTGGTCGCTTTTCGGAGCGGACCAGCCCTACAACCCGCTGTTGAAGGCCGGCGGGCTACTTATTGGTTGCCTGGTAGCGTTCCTCGTCGAGCGGCGTACATGGCAGAGCCCGGCGTTGGCGTACCTCTCGGTGGGTCTGTTCGTCGCATGTGCGTACCTGGAGTCGGTGGGCGCGATTGGGCGTGACTGGACACTGCCGCTCGTGAGCCTCACTGTTCCGTTCCTCATCCTGCATCTGGCGTTTGGTCGGGGACCCCTCGTCCGCTTCTTCTCATCCCGCATCTTCGTCCACTTCGGAGTGCTCAGCTATGGACTGTACCTCTGGCACTACATGGTGCTTTCGGCTTTGGGGATGCTGGGCTACAAACATGGCGGGACGATGACCGTGATCGCGGCCGTGCTCACCTACGCCGCGGCATGGCTGAGTTTCCGTTTTGTGGAAAGTCCGATTTTGAAGCTGAAGGACAAAATCGTCGTTAGGAAAGCTGCGCCGGAAGCTGCGACGGTCTAGGCCATTCTCACGGTGACGCCACGGGCGTTGGCGCTCGACGCGCCGCCGCCCGCCAGGGCGGTGACATGCGCTGTCACGAAGGCCGAGGAACCGCTTGCCTTCGCGGACACCGAAACTCCGGTGGTCCCGGAGGTCGAGAAGGACAGGGTGAGGGTGCCTTGGATTACGTCAGCCACCGGTGTTGTGTATTGCGGCGCACCGTTTTCCGGACGCACGTAGCGGATGTATCTGGCATACACCGTTCCGGCCGCGTTGCGGCCTACCACCTTCACCTCGACCTCGAACGAGCTGTAATTGCTGTTCGCCACGATTGTTGCCAGGGGTGTGACTGCACCTACGGCGAGATCGAACGACTTCGACGCATAGTCCTGTTTCCGGCCGCCGGCGCCTTCGATGTACACGTTCCGTCCTTGGCTTGCCCTGCTAAGGAGGGTCTCCGAGTTGATGCCACCGAGGGCGCAGGCGAGGAATTCGTGGTTGGTCATGGAGGAGTCGGCCGGAGAGCCGCTCAACCCCCAGCCGGTGGTCCGTTCCACTCGAAGACCGTCCAGTGTGCATCGTGAGTTGGTGGAGTCGATGTCGAAGCCATGGGCGGCCCGTCCTCCCATTCCGAGGGCGCGCCACTTGATGCTTTCGATGACCAGGAAGGAGCAATTGCGGGCGTAAATTCCGCCGCCGCCAAGTTGGACGCCGAAGACGTTCCGGACCATCACCGTGCTGCAGTTGTTCAGCTCAATGCCATTGGCGTAGTTCAGGGCGGTCGTGTCCCCCATGATGTCTATGCCGTCGATGGTCGAATTGTTGACGTACGTGAGTGCGTAGACGACGGCGGCAACTTCCGTTGACTTGTTGTCGCGGATCGTCAGCTTCTCGTGGGCCGCCGTGCTTGTCCCCGTGGCACGCACGTGTGACCCCAAACCGTTGGAGTCGAAGTAGTTGCCGGCTATGAGCATGTGCCGGACCTTTGCCGTGGTGGTGATGTCGACGGCCGCCGTTCCCGTTCCGTGGAACCGGCAGTTTTCGATGGTGTTCCCGCGGTTCCCGTTACCGGCGCCGGCACCGACGTGGAATGCCGCCAGCCCGTCGACGACGATGGCCCGGGCACAACCCGAGAACAGCGTTCTCGTGATGGCAGCATTGCGGCCGCGGACAATGATGCCGATCCGGCACCACTGGATGGTGCCGCCGATAATGCAGCAGTCGACGTCGGCGTTCGTGGAACCGTAAAGGTCGATGCCCGTCACGGTTGTCGCCGTCATGTTGCCGCCGCCGTCGCCGATGATCGCCATGTCCTCGAAAACGAATCCCGCGTGCTTCACAACGATGACGGCGATGTTCGGGGCGGACGGCCGGATTGACACGGCATATCCATCGCGGGGCTGCCCGAGAAACCGTATGTTCGGCTTGGTCACGCTAAGACTCGAACTGACCGTGTACCAGGCGCCCGACCCGGTGCCAGGGAAGTAAACCGTCGACCCCGGCTGCGCTGCGTCAATGGCGGCCTGCAGGGCCGCTGTGTCGTCAGTCTTGCCGTCGCCCTTGGCGCCATAGTCCTGGACGTTGAGCACCAGTTGGCCGCTGGCAAGGCTCGCAGGGACCGTCAGCCGCGCATCGGGGAGGGTGGCTTTCCCTAAAGCGGCCGGCAGCAGCGCGCCACCGCCAATAACAAGGCCGAAACGCCGGCGATCGAACTCTGGAATTGAAGGACCACGGGAATGAGGTTTCATGACCATCTCCAAGAGTTGGCTAATAGGCTCATCCTGCCTGCGGCAACCTTTAAAAACCTTGAGCGGTGCCCTTCACAAGCTCCACGCACAACGGTCCCGAACAGTGTTTCTGCCAATTACGGCTGGTTTCCAGCCGTGAGGGGAGCATCGCAGCTGTCAGATGTCCATGCCCCATTCGGTTACTATTGAGCCCTTGTGGATTCTAGTTGGGGGAGTGGGCGACTGTGACCGAGTCGTATGAAGGCACCGAAAATGGCGGCAAGCGGGAGCCGGCTAATTCCCGCCACCTGTCGAAGAAGAAATCCAGGCGGCCTCTTCTCATAGTCATCATCTCCGTGGTTGCAGTTCTGGCGATTGCCGGCGTCGCGGTGGGCGCCTACGCCTATAACCTCGCCAGTAGTTTCAACAACAACACCCAGAAAATCGAGTCGGCATTCCCGGACGAGAGCCTGCGGCCCGCGGCCGCGGAAGGCAAAGACGGCAAGCCGGCTCCGGTAAACATCTTGTTGATGGGCAGCGATGCCCGCAGCGCTTCGGTGGACGCATCCAAGGACGGACAAGCGAGCGACCAGCGCTCGGACACCCTGATGCTGCTTCACATTCCGGCTGACCGTAAAAACATCTATGTGATGTCCGTCATGCGCGACACCTGGATTGATATCCCGGGCAAGGGCGAAGCAAAGATCAACGCCGCTCTCGCGAACGGCGGAGTGCCCCTGGTGGTCCAGACGCTTGAGGGCCTGTTCGGCGTGCGCATCGACCATGTTGCCGGCATGGACTTTGCAGGGTTCGAGGCGCTGACAGACGCACTCGGCGGAGTCGAAATTGACGTGCCCTACGAATTCAAGTCCTTCCACATGCCCGGCAAGACGTTCGCCAAGGGCAAGCAGCTGATGGACGGCGCCACGGCGCTGGCCTACGTACGGGAACGCTACGCCTTCCCCGACGGCGACTACCAGCGTGTGAAGAACCAGCAGGCCTTCCTGAAGGCAGTGATGTCCAAGATGCTGACGGCGGGCACCCTGTCCAACCCCGTCACCATCAACGACATCGTGACCAAGTTCTCTCCGTTCGTCAGCGTTGACAAATCCTTGGACGCCGGCGCCGTGGCGGCGCTGGGCGTGCAGCTCAAGGACGTGCGGACCTCCAACGTCTCCATGTTCACCCTGCCGAACCTGGGCACCGGCACCTCCGCTGACGGCCAGTCAATTGTCGTGCCGGACTACAACGAAATCCGCAAAGTGTCCGAGGCCTTGAAATCGGACTCCATGGCCGCATACGTGCAGGCTTCGAAGCAAGGAAAATAAGCAGCCGCGCAGGCACGCGCCAGGTCCGGGGAGTTCGCAGCGAAAGCTGTTATGCCGGGCGGTGTAGTCTGCTCTAGTGCCGGCACGGACGAATTTGTTCCAGCGTGGGGGCACCAGCAAGTTCAAGTAAGGGGAAGTGCATTGTTTGGGGGAAGTTGCCGAGCCGCAGTCTGCGGCGCCAGCGAATCCGCTGCTAAGCGGAAGAATTTCGACTCGTGGAAACTCTGACGACAGTCGAGGTCCCGGCAGCAGAGATTCCCAGCCAGGACCGGGTAACCAACGTTCTGAAAAGGCACACGCGGTGGCTGCGCTTTACTGATTTCGTCGTTGTCGCGGCGGCAGTGATGTTGGCGCAGGCTGCCAAGTTCGGGCCCCCGAGTGAGCCCGTCCAGGGAACTAGCTTCAGGTTCAGCTACGAACTCTTGTCGGTACTAATCGGCCTGGCCTGGTGTTTTTCCCTCATCGTCTACAAGACAGCCGATGCAAAGGTGCTGGGGCTCGGTGCCGATGAATACCGTCGTTCATTGGCCGCAACTCTCCGGGTCTTTGGCTTGACGGCGATCATCGCCATGGTGTTCCAGATCGACATTGCCCGCAGCTACCTGGCCCTTTCCTTCCCGGTGGGGGCCCTGGGACTTTTGCTCAGCCGGTGGCTCTGGCGCAAATGGCTCACCAAGCAGCGACGCAGGGGCGAGTACTCCTCCCGCGTGCTGGTGGTCGGCGCCCACGACGACCTTAACCGCGTCGTCCGGCGGCTCGATCAGCTCCCCGAAGCGGGATACCGGGTGGTCGGGGCTGCCCTCCTCGACGGGCCCGAATCAGGTTCGCTAAACATCTCCGGCCACGTCGTCGACGTCGTCGGGCCCCCTGAGACCATCGTGAGCGCCGTCCTCCGCGCCCGGGCGGACGCCGTCGTCGTCGCAGGCCAGACCAAGCCGCGCTTTGAATACATCCGGGACCTCGGCTGGGCGCTGGAAGAAATCCGCGCCGAGCTGATCGTCGCGTCCGAACTGACCAATATTGCCGGGCCGAGGATCCACGTCCGGCCGGTCGAGGGTCTTCCGCTGGTTCACGTGGAGCTCCCCGACTACGAAGGCGCCAAGCTGTTTGTAAAGCGGACGGCGGACTTCCTGGTGTCGGCGGTCGGTTTCGTCGCACTCCTGCCCGTCTTCATCGCCGTCGCGATCGCCATCAAGCTTGACAGCAAGGGCCCGGTGTTCTTCCGCCAGGAACGGATCGGCCTCCGCGGCAAGCCTTTCGGCATGTGGAAGTTCCGGTCCATGGTGGCCAACGCCCAGGACGACCTGGACAGTGTGCTGGACGCGGAGGACGGCTTCCGGGTCTTCTACAAGGCTAAGAAAGACCCCCGGGTCACCCGTCTGGGCCGCATCCTGCGCCGCTACTCGATCGACGAACTGCCGCAGCTGATCAACGTTCTTGCCGGGGATATGGCCCTCGTCGGTCCGCGCCCGCAAATCCAGCGGGAGGTTGACCTCTACGACAACCACCTGACGCGGCGGCTCTACGTCAAGCCTGGGATTACCGGCCTGTGGCAGGTGAGCGGCCGCAACAACCTCAGCCCTGACGACAGCGCCCGGCTGGACCTGTACTACGTTGAGAACTGGTCGCTGACGACCGACATGCGCATCCTCGCCCGCACCCTGCGCGCCGTCTACGCCAGTGAAGGGGCCTACTGATGGTCCTTCGGACGGTGACGCGCTAGATGGCGGCCCGTTTGATCGAGGGGCAAGCCGCGCCCGCCATCGGCCGGAAACTGCTGGGCCAGGGCAGCGTTTACGCCGTCGCGACAGTGGCGCCCATCCTGGTGACGCTCGGACTCACCCCGGTCCTGACCCGCTTGCTGGGACCCTTCGAATACGGCTTGGTGGGCGTGTCCATCACGCTTTACCAGCTCGGAGCAGTCCTGCTGGGCCTCGGATTCGCCACGTCCATCACGCGCCACGCAATCGTGGAGAAGTCGGGCCTGGCGGGGGCACGGGGCATTGCGGCCGCGAGTGCCCTGCTCGCGGTGCTGCTCGCCGGGGTACTTCTGGCCGCGGCGCCGCTGTGGGCGCCGCTCATGATGCCCGCGGGCCATCGCGGCCTGGTGGTCTGGCCGTTGATCTCCGCGGTGGGGCTATCGGTGCTGACCGGGAGCCAGTCCATGTTCCGCGCTTCCGAGAATGTCCGTGCCTTCACCTTCTTCGCGGCGCTCTCCGCCGTCGTCCCCATCGGCCTCGGCTTGATCATGGCCTCGCTGGCCGGGGCGACCGCGGCCAATTACCTGCCCTTCGTCGCCGCCGGGCACTTGGCCGTCGGCGCCCTCTCCATGCTTTGGGCCTGCCGCGGCTCGCGCCCAAGAATCACCGTGCAAGAGACGCTCGCAGCGCTCCGCGTCGGGCTGCCGACGGTCCCGCACCAAGTTGCGAGCTCGCTTCTGCTGGTGGTCCTGGTGGCGGTCACCGTGGCATCCTCCGGGGTGGCGATCGCCGGTGGCCTGCAACTGGCCATCACGCTTGGCTCGACACCGATGGTGCTGCTGGGCGCGATCAACAACGCCTGGGCGCCAATGGTCTACCGAAGCCCGGAAGCGCAACGAACCGCCCTCCTGGGCAGCACCTTCCGCACTGTGTCCCTCTTGGTGCTCCTGCTCCTGGCCGGATTCGCGGTCGTGGGTCCGCCGGTCATCCATCTGGTGGGCGGTCCGGTGGCCGACCAGCCGGGCGTCGTGCAGAGCGCCATGGTGGTCGCAGCAGCAACGGCGGCCATGAGCGCCTACCTGGTCAACACCCACCTCGTGTTCCTCAGCGGACGCACCGGGCTGCTGGCGCTGACCACGCCGCTGGCAGCTGCCGCGGCCGTAACCCTGGCCGCGGTCATCGCAGGACAAGCGTCCGGCCCCTTGTGGGCGGTCGCCGCCGCGATCCCGGCATTCCAGCTGTTCCAGTGGCTCTGGAGCCTCTGGCTTCGCCGCCGCACCGGGCTTCCGATGGCCCCCACGCTTGGCGGCATCATGACCTCGGCGCTGGGGCTGACGGCCCTCGCGGCGGGCGCCCTTACCGGTGACTTCCGGGTGGCCCTGATCGTCTCCGTCGCGGCGCTTGCCCTCGGCGTATTCCAGAACAGGCGGCACATCACCGCCCAAGTGAGGACCCCCAGTGCGGCCTAATCAACCTGGCGCCATCTGCCTCGCCGTGTATCGGCCGGACCCCGGCCTGCTGCGGGTGCAGCTCGAGTCAATCGCCGCCCAGACACTGGCGGACTGGACGTGCGTGATCGGCATCGACGGGCGCGATCCAGAAGCGGTCCGGCAGATCGGCGACGTCGTCGGCTCCGACGCCCGCTTCGTCATCCGCGAATTCCCCGAGCGCCTCGGCTTCTACCGGAACTTCGAACGGACCATGGCGGAGGTACACCCCGACGCCGCGTGGGTGGCCCTGGCCGACCAGGACGACTACTGGTATCCGAACAAGCTCGAGATCATGGTGCCGGCGCTGGAATCGCATGCCTTGGTGGCTGGCCAGGCGCGAATCGTTGATTTGCGCGGCGGGGACGACGCAGCGCCGGACACCTTCACCGACCGGACCATGCACGGACTCGGCCCGCTGCTCCTCGACAACTGCGTCACCGGCAGCCTGTCTGTCATGCGGGGCTCGCTCCTTAAGGTGGCACTGCCTTTCCCGGCGCCGACCGACGCCGCGTACCACGACCACTGGCTCGCGCTTTGCGCCGACGTCGACGGCGGACTCAAAATCCTGCCCGACGTCGTCCAGGACTACCAGCAGCACGGGGCAAACGTTATCGGCGAAGAGCTGGGGCGCTCCGCCGCCAGCCGCCTTGCCAAACTTCGGGGCGCTTCGGCCGGAGGGCTTGGCGGCCAACTGGACCACCTCAGTGAACACCGCTTCGGCTGGAGGGCCCGGATGTGCCGGACGCTCCTCGAGCGGGCACCTATTCCTGAGGAAAAACTGCGGATCGTGAAGGCGTTCGCCGCACGTTCCGCCAACCTGCAGCTTGCTAACATCATCATTCGTGCCGTCGTTGCACACCACTCACCTCCCGCACGCTCATTGGCCATTCTGGCCGGCAGCATCTGGGCGGGGCGTACAAGGAGGACCCTCACATGACCGCATCCAACTGGACCATCATCACGGTCAGCTACAACAGTTCGGCTGATCTTCAACAGTGGTGGGCCGCCGAGACGCCCAAGCCCTACCGCTGGATCGTGGTGGATAACGGATCAACAGACGATTCCGTCGCGGTGGCCCGTGGCCTTGGCGCCGAAGTCATCACGCAGGCAGAAAACCTCGGCTTCGCCACCGCCAACAACGCTGCCCTCGCGCTGGTCGAGACTCCCTATGTCGCCTTCGTCAACCCGGACGTGTCCGTGAACGCGGCCGATCTGCCCCGGCTGGCCGAGATGAGCCGGACGCACGGCGCCGTCGTCGCACCCCAGCTGGTCAACCCCGACGGGACCTTGCAGCCCAATGGCAGGGGCCTGCCGTTCCTGATGGACAAATTCGCCCACCGCGGGATCTCGCTTCCCGGTGCAGACGCCGAGGCGTACCTGCCGTCAACGTCCGAGGCGCCCACCTACGTTGCCTGGGCTATGGGCGCAGCCGTCTGCGGCTCCACGGAATACTTCAAAACCACCGGCGGCTGGGATCAGCGGTTCTTCCTCTACTACGAGGACCACGCCATGGGCCTCGACGCCTGGCGGAACAATGCGCCGGTGATCGTGGATCCCACGTCCCGGTGGGTCCATGGCTGGCGCCGCGAGACGCACGGCGTGAGGCTCATGCCCTGGGTGCGGGAAGTCGCCTCCGCCGTGAGGTTTTACCGGAGGCACCCCCTGTTGCTGCTGCCCGTGCGGCGGCCGGCGCAACGCCGTTACGCCGCGATTATTGAGCGTTCCGGCCAGCCGGTTGGGGCCGGCAAATGAGCGCCCCGGTGATGGCCAACCGCTGGGCCGAAGCTTTCCAACCGTCCGTATCCAAGCCCTTGCCACACGCCGGGCGCGTAGTGCGGGTCTTCTCGGCTGCGGTCCTGTTTTCCCTTGCCATCTGGGGCGCCGGAGCGGTCACCTTCGGGGCAACCCGCGACGGGTGGCTGATCTGCCAGGCCGTCATCACACTGGTTGTCACCTCGGTGATGCTGTACCGCTGCGTGGTGAGCCAGACCTTCAACATTGCCTGGACCATTTTCTGGACCTGGGCGTTCATCTTCATGGCCTTGGCCCCGGCCTTCCAGCTGGCAGCCTCACGGTTCCCCTGGAAGGGAACGTTCGCGGCCGGGACCGTCGCGACGGCGCAGCAGGTGGTCCTGGCCGGGCTCGCCGCAGCAGCAATCGGCTACTTCGCTGCACGCCGCCTGCCCTGGCGGCCTGAACCGACGACGTCGGGCCGCGGCCCGCGGTGGTGGCAGCCGGGGATCGGTGTAGCCATGACCGCAATGCTGTGGGCGCAGGTCGTCACCGGCCTGCTGTTCGCAGCGCTGATGGGATCCGGACTGACGACCGGCCGGGTGGCTTTCCGGGAGACCTTGCTTCGCGTAGCTGACCTCCCGGGCGGCGGTTCGCTGTACTTCCTCGCCGAAGCCGGCGCTATCGCCATCCCCGCCGCCGGCATTGCCTTGTACCGCAGCGGAATCAAGGTGTCCGGAAAACTCCTGGTGGCGGCCGTCGTCGCCGGAGCAATCGTGACCAACCCCCTGATCGGTTCACGGTTCCTCACGGGGAGCTTCGTCGTGGCCGTTGTAGCGGCGTACCTGATCAACAGCAAATGGCTCCGGTGGCTGCCGGCATCCACCGTGTTGGTGTTCGTCACCGTCTTCCCGACCCTGGACCTCATGCGCGGCGACGGGACCGGCTCCACGTCCGTGGGCGCATCCCTGCCGAGCGCCACCCTGCTCAACTTTGATTTCGATGCGTTCGAGATGCTGCTGCGCGAGGTCTCAGTGCAGTCCATCCCTGCCGGAATGCCGGACCGTCTGGACCTCTTCATCGCACCCTTCCTGCGCTGGATCCCGGTGCTGTCCAACCTCGTCCAGGGGCACGCCAGCGGACCCGTCGTCGCCAAGCTGACGGGGATGAACTACACCAACGTCTCCATGCCGCTCTGGGGCGAAGCCCACCTGGTAGGTGGCTTCCTGGGAGTCTTCGCGGCGTTCATCCTGATGGGCGTTCTCCTGGCCTGGGCAGGTCCCCGATTCCCCGGCACTACGGCGACGTTGTCGGGCCGGGCGATGGCCGCACCCGTGGGCGCCCTCCTGTTTATGGTCCTTCGCGGCTCCCTTTACGAGGTGCTGGGCTTCCTGCTGCTCGCCGTGGCGGTGGGCGTCGTCGTCACCGCCGCCGCCCGGAGCGGGTCCGGTGTGCCACAGGGTGCGCTCGACGACGGCGGGACACCGGTTCCCGCGGAGGCAGCCAACCGCCCCCTCACGGTGGCGTTCTACCTCCCGCAGTACCACGCGATTCCCGAAAACGATGAGTGGTGGGGGACAGGCTTCACCGAGTGGACGAACGTCCGGAAGGCCACGGCCCTCTTCGACGGACATGACCACCCGCGTCGGCCCGCCGACCTCGGCTACTACGACCTGACGGTGGCCGGTGTCGCCGACCGGCAGGCCGAGCTCGCCCGGGCCAACGACGTCGATGCTTTCTGCTTCTACTACTACTGGTTCGCTGGCAAGCGGCTGCTGGAACGCCCCATTGACGATTACGTCGAACGCGGGCCCGATTTCCCGTTCTGCATCTCCTGGGCCAACGAAAACTGGACGCGGCGCTGGGACGGCCAGGATCAGTCCGTACTGATCGGCCAGGACTACGCGGAGGGCACGGCAGAACAGGTCTTCCTGGACTTCCTGCCCTACCTCCGGGACCCCCGCTACCTGCGCAACGACGGGCGCGCCGTCATTATGGTGCACCGGGTGGACCACCTGCCCGACGCCCCGCAGTTCGCGCGGACGTGGCGTGAACTGGCCGACCAGCACGGCGTGGGCCCGCTGGAACTCATCGCGGCCGAGACCAAGCCCGGCATCCGTCCGGCCCCGTTCGGCTTCGACGCCGTCAGCGAGTTCCCCCCGGTCGGCTCCAACACCCTGGCCGCCGCCAAGCTGGTTCCGCCGGCCGGGCTAAGCCCGGACTTCCGCGGTCGCATCATGTCCTACCCGCGGATGGTGGACCGCTTTATGCGCCGCCCGGAGCCCGGCTTTGTGCGCTACCGCGCCGTTGCCCCTGGGTGGGACAACACCGCGCGGCGCTCCAACAACTCCACGATCTACCTGGATTCCTCGCCCGAAGGCTACCGCCGCTGGCTGCAGTTTGCCCGCGCCAGCGAGGCGCGGCGGCAGCACGGCATGGTCTTCGTCAACGCCTGGAACGAATGGGCGGAGGGCTCGTACCTGGAGCCGGACGAGACGCACGGCATGGACTACCTGAGGGCCACGCGGTGGGGCGCGGAACCCCTGCCGCGGCGGCCCCGAGCCGCGATCGGCAAACCGGGCTTCCCCTGGCTCCAATCGCTGGCGAAGTCAGCAGCCGGAAGCGTACTGGCGGCTTGGCGGATGGTGCGGAACAGCCTCGCCTCGCTCCGCCGTGGCTAGCACGGAGCTGGGGTTGGAGATTGCCGCCTCCCTGGCAATCGGGGCGGAAACGTCGTTGGATCGCCAGGGGCTCCGGGCAGCCGCGGGCTTCGGCGCCCTGCTCGGCGGCGCGTTACGGCGTCGCGGTGCCGGCCGCCGCCCCGTGGACGGCACCGTCCTGACCGCGTTTGCCAGCCCCGTCGCGCACGGCGCCATTCTGGCCGCGGCCGTGGGCGCCGCGCTGGCTGGCCACTCTGCGGAACTCGTCGCCGACGCCAGACACGCCTCCAAAGAATTGGAGGTGGGGTTCTCGTTTCCCGGGCTGGCGCCGGCTTCAATGCTGCAGGTCTCGAGCTGGCAGCGCCTGGCCCGCGCAGTCCGGCTCCGGCGGGCGCTTCCCGCCGGGGCCCTACGGACCCTTCCGGTGGCCCGCGTGTACGGGGAATATCTTTTCCTTGCCCAGGCCGTGCGGTACCAAGCGGCGGAAGACGCAGTGGCCGGGGCCGCGCTGGTGCTGACGGACTTTGACCGTGACAGTTACTGCCGCCCGCTGGTCTGGGTGGCCAAGAAGCTGGGCATTCCGACGATGACCCTGGTGCACGGAACGCCGAACCAGATGAATTACATCCCGGTCCTCGCGGACTGGGTGGGCGTCTGGGGAGCGGCGCAGGACGAGTGGTTCGGCCGGCACAGCCCCGGGACCGCGCGGGTGGTGATCGGGCGTCCGGAAGCCGAAGAGTTCCGTCCGCCGGCCGGCCGGCTGCGGCGTGTCATCCTCTGCCACTCGATGGAGGAGCTCTCCGAAACCGAAGGCCTCTCGTTGCGGGGGCTGGTCTCGGAACTGCGCGATCGGGGTGTGGCCAGTGAACTCAGGCTGCACCCCAGGGCCCGGAACCATACGGACCTCGGCAGCTGGGAACCCATTGCGGAACTAGCGGACCGGACCGAACTGGCCGAGGGTGACTTCTTTGCAAAGCTCCAGCCGGGCGACGGCGTGGTGGCCGTGACGAGTTCGGCCGTGGTCCAGGCCTGCGTGGCCGGGTATCCGGTAGCAGTTGTCGCCGACCCCGAGCGGGAGTTGCCCGCAGACGTGGACATTCTCGCCCGGCAGCCGAGCGGCCTGTTGGGGTTGCCCGGAGGCGGCCGGGACGACGCCGCGGACAATGAGCCAGGGGAGGGGCTGCGGAGCTCGCTGGTGGCCCTCACCGGCCAGGCCTCGCGCGCTGCCCTGAGGGACGCCGTCGTGCGTATCCTTGCGGAGGCTGGCTCCTCCCGGACCCCGGTCGAAGGACGGCGAGGGTAAGCCCAGCGGGTACCCGTCTTTGCTCCGAAGCATTCTCATTTCCCGGACCCGCTTGTAAGGTTCGGTTATGAATTTGGGGAAATCCGTAACCAAGGCTGTCATACCCGCTGCGGGCTTGGGCACCCGCTTCCTGCCGGCAACGAAGGCGATGCCGAAGGAAATGTTGCCTGTCGTGGACCAGCCCGCCATCCAGTACGTGGTGGAAGAGGCGGTCCGGGCCGGACTCACGGACCTGTTGATGATCACCGGGCGGCAGAAACGCGCCCTGGAGGACCACTTCGACCGGGCGCCCGCCCTTGAGCGGAGGCTGGAGCTCAAAGGGGACCTGGAACGGCTGGAGGCGGTGCAGCACGCCTCCAGCATCGCCCCCATCCACTACCTCCGCCAGGGGGATCCCCAAGGGTTGGGGCACGCGGTGCTGTGCGCCAGGCAGCACGTCGGCGACGAGCCCTTCGCGGTGCTCCTCGGAGACGACCTGATCGACGAACGCGACGAACTGCTGGGCGCCATGATCGACGTACAGGCCAAGACCGGCGGCTCGGTGGTGGCGCTGATCGAGGTGGACCCCTCCCAAATCAGTTCCTACGGCTGCGCCGCCGTCACCCCGGTGGCCGGCGAGGAGTACTTCAAGGTGAACGGCCTGGTGGAGAAACCCGCGCCCGGGGACGCGCCGTCGAACCTGGCCGTGATCGGCCGGTACGTGCTCCACCCGGCCGTCTTCGACGTCCTCGAAGAGACGGGCCCCGGCCGTGGCGGCGAGATCCAGCTCACCGACGCGCTGCAGACCCTCGCCGCCTCCGACGCCGAGGGTGGCGGCGTCCACGGCGTCATCTTCCAGGGCCGGCGCTATGACACCGGAGACAAACTCAGCTACCTCAAGGCCGTCATTTCGCTGGCCTCCGAGCGCGTGGAGTTCGGCGAAGAACTCAAAATCTGGCTCAAGGGCTTCATCAACTAACGCCCTTCCGGCAGCTAGCGCGTATCCAGGTCCTCGAACACCAGGAACGTCTGCGTATCCAGGACCCCGGGCATGGACTGCAGCTGGTCGAAGATCACGCGGCGCAGATCCACGTTGTCCACCG
This sequence comes from Arthrobacter sp. 01N442, assembly GCF_056399345.1. Lineage (NCBI taxonomy): Bacteria > Bacillati > Actinomycetota > Actinomycetes > Micrococcales > Micrococcaceae > Arthrobacter > Arthrobacter sp. 01N442. The sequence continues at coordinate 690,941 of NZ_JBFTRD010000004.1, read as the reverse complement.
CGCGGACCAGCAGGATGACGTCGAAGTCCCCGCCTACCAGCGCGATGTGGTGCACCTCGGGAATCGCGCGAAGCAGCTCCCTCAGTTCTCGCCAGGAATGCTGGCGGACCTTCAGGGTCACATAAGCGGAGGATTTCAGCCCGGCCTTGATTGGATCTACCAGCGCCGTGAATTTGGTGAGCACACCCTCGCCGGTCAGCCGGGCAATCCGGGTGTACGCGTGGGCGCGCGAAATGTGGACGTTCTCGGCCACCTGGGTCACGGACATCCGCCCATCCCGGGTCAGCTCCGCAATGATGTCCCGGTCCACGTCATCCAGCGGAACCGCCTGATCCGCTTCTGTTCCTGCCATTTGTCCACGACCCCCGCCGGTAATCCAGCTCACATTTACATTCTGTCTTCCAGATTAGGGCAAATTCCGGGACTTCTCCACGATTTTGCCCAGAGGTGGATACGAAACAGCTCCCGGGGCCATACTGGGACGGAATAGTGGCTACAGAAGGACGGACCAATGACGATCTCCGCAGACCACCCTGCGCAGCAGCCTGTGGACGCGCAACACCCGGTTCCCGGACCGGCGGCCTCCGCCATGGCGGAAAACGCCGCCAGCGAGGCTGTGCGCAAGTTCGGCATCACGGTCGAGGACTACATGCTGCCCGCCCGGCACCCGATCCAGATCGTCGGACCCGACGGCGCGGTGAACGCCCACACCGAGCAGGGCGCCCAGCCCGGCCACGAATACAGCCTCCCCGGGGACGCGGAACTGATGGCCGCCTACGAGCAGCTCGTCGTCGGACGCCGCGTCAACGACCAAAACTCCGCCCTGGTCCGGCAGGGCCGGATGGCCGTCTACCCCTCCAGCCACGGCCAGGAGGCCTGCCAGGTCGCGGCGGCGCTCTGCCTCTCCGACGGCGACTGGATCTTCCCCACCTACCGCGACTCCGTGGCCGTGATGGCCCGCGGCGTGGACCCGGTCCAGACCATGACGCTTTTCCGCGGCGACTGGCACGGCGGCTATGACCCGGCCAAGCACAAGGTCGGCATCCAGTGCACGCCGCTCACCACCCAGCTGCTCCACGCCGTCGGCGTTGCCCACGCAGCCAAACTGCGCGGCGAGGACACCGTGGTGCTGGCCATGTGCGGCGACGGCGCGACCAGCGAGGGGGACTTCCACGAGGCGCTGAACTTCGCCGCCGTGTTCCACCTCCCGGTGGTCTTCTTCGTCCAGAACAACCAGTACGCCATTTCCGTGCCGCTGGCACACCAGTCGGTTGCGCCGTCGCTCGCGCACAAGGCCGTTGGTTACGGCATGGCCGGCGAACGCGTGGACGGCAACGACATTGTGGCGCTGCTCGCCGTGCTGGGCCGGGCCGTGAAGCTGGCCCGCGAGGGCTCCGGCCCGCTCCTGGTGGAAGCGCACACCTACCGGATGCAGGCGCACACCAACGCCGACGACGCCACCCGCTACCGGCAGGACAGCGAAGTGGCCGAATGGGTGGCCAAGGATCCGCTGAGCCGGATGAAGACCTACCTGACCGAGCGCGGGCTGCTCGACGACGACGGCGCCGCCCGGATCGCCGGCAAGGCCGAAGCCGTGGCCGCGCAGCTGCGCGAGGGCCTGGGCGAGGACGTCCCGGTGGATCCCCAGGATCTCTTCAAGTACGTCTTCTCCACCCCGACCCCGCAGCTGAAGGAACAGTCCGCCATGCTCGCCGACGAACTGGCCCGCGACGCCGCCTCCGCCACGACTTCCGAGGAGTCCGCACGATGAGCCCCACCATCACCACCTCCTCCGAGGCGAACGGCAACGTCAGCGCTGCCACGGCCCGGGCTGCCGCCAAGGCCGCGGTTGAGGCCGAAAAATCAGGTCCGCAGAACATCACCCTCGCCAAGGCGCTCAACACCGCCATGGCCGACGCCATGCACGCCGATGACTCCGTCCTGGTCTTCGGCGAAGACGTCGGGATGCTCGGTGGCGTTTTCCGCATCACCGACGGTCTCACCAAGACCTTCGGGACAAGCCGCTGCTTCGACACCCCGCTGGCCGAGTCCGGCATCGTGGGCATGGCCGTGGGCATGGCGATGAACGGCATGCGCCCGGTCATGGAGATGCAGTTCGACGCCTTCGCCTACCCGGCGTTCGAACAGATCGTCAGCCACGTGGCCAAGATGCACAACCGCACCAAGGGCACCGTGAAGTTGCCCATCGTCATCCGCGTACCGTACGCCGGCGGGATCGGCGGAGTGGAACACCACTGCGACTCCTCCGAGGCCTACTACGCGCACACCGCCGGCCTCAAGGTCTTCACGCCGGCCACCGTGGCCGACGGCTACCGGATGCTCCGCGAAGCCATCGACTCGGATGATCCGGTGATGTTCATGGAGCCCAAGAAGCTGTACTGGTCCAAGGACCAAGTGGACCTGGACGCCCTGCGCGCCGAGCACGCCGCGAACACCGAACGCGGGACCTCCTCCGAGGGCCGAGCCGCCGTCGCCCGCCCCGGCACCGACGCCACGCTGATCGCCTACGGCCCGTCCGTTCCGACAGCGCTCGCGGCCGCGGCCGCCGCCGCCGAGGAGGGACGCTCACTCGAGGTGATCGACGTCCGCTCGATCGTGCCGTTCGACGACGAGACGGTCTGCGCCTCGGTCCGCAAGACCGGCCGAGCCGTTGTGATTGCCGAGGCCCACGGCTTCGCCTCCGTCGCCTCGGAGATCGTGGCCCGGGTCCAGGAACGCTGCTTCCATCACCTCGCCGCGCCGATTCGCCGCGTCACGGGCTTCGACGTGCCCTACCCGGCGCCGAAACTCGAGCACTACTACCTGCCCGGCGTGGACCGCATCCTCGACGCCGTTGACGACCTCCAGTGGGAAGACTGACCATGAGCGAACCCAAAGTATTCCTCCTGCCGGACCTCGGCGAGGGCCTGACCGAAGCCGAACTCATCAACTGGCTTGTGGCCGTGGGCGACGAAATCCGCGTGGACCAGCCGATCGCCGAGGTTGAGACGGCCAAGTCCATGGTCGAGGTTCCCTCCCCGTACGCTGGCACCGTTGCCGTGCTGCACGGCGAGCCCGGCCAGACGCTCGACGTCGGTAAGCCTTTGATTTCGGTGATGCCGGTTGGAGTCGCGGCTGGCGCTAGTGGAGCTGCCGCGGCTGGCGCCGCCACAGGCAATGCCGCCCCCGCCCCTTCGCCGGACAGCATCCGTCCTGCGGACGATGCTGCCGGCTCCGACAGGCCCGATGCCACTCCCGGGGCGGCAATGCCTGCGTCGGCTGGTAGCGCTGTCGACTCGCCGGCCGCTGTCGCTGACTCGCCTTCCGTTGTGGCCGAATCGCCGGCCGCTGTTGCTGCCGAGGTTTACCGCGAGGAGGAGAAAGCCGGGTCCGGAAACGTGCTGATCGGGTACGGGACGCCGGGCGGGCATGGGGTTACTCGGCGGACTCGGGCTCGGAAGGGTTCGGCCGGCACTGCGGTGGGCGAAGCTGCTGCCCTGGTCTCGGATGCTGAGAAGGCTGCTGACGACCTTTTGCTCCTGCGGACCCGGGTTCCGGGGAAGCTGGGGGCTGTGATTTCTCCGCTGGTGCGGCGGATGGCGCGGGACCATGGGGTTGATTTGGGGGAACTCCAAGGCTCGGGCACCAGCGGGCTGATCATGCGCCGCGACGTCGAGGCCGCGATCAAGCCTGCTCCGGCGGTTGAGCGCCCTGCCGCGCAGCCTGATGAGGCGCCGGTGCCGGCGGGCGAGACTGGCGGTGCCACCGACGCGCGGACCGGGCTTGGCATCTCCGGGCGCACCCCGGTCCGGGGCGTGCGAAAGGCCGTGGCCGCGAACATGAGCCGCAGCCGCTCGGAGATTCCCGAGGCCACCGTCTGGGTGGACGTGGACGCCACGGCGCTGGTGGAGCTGCGTGCCGCGCTGAAGAAGACCGACCCGCACCACACCCCGGGGCTGCTGGCATTCATTGCCCGCTTCGTCACCGCCGGGCTCAAGAAGTTCCCGGAGCTGAACACCCGGATCGTGACCACCGAGGACGCCGCCGGCGGGGCCAGCCAGGAAATCGTGGCCTTCGACGGCGTCAACCTCGGCTTCGCGGCGCAGACGGACAGGGGCCTGATGGTCCCCTCCGTGCGGAACGCGGACAAACTGAGTGCCCGCGAACTGGACGCGGAGATCCGGCGGCTCACCGCCGTCGTCCGCGACGGCAAGGCGACGCCTGCGGAACTGGGCAGCGGAACCTTCACGCTGAACAACTACGGCGTCTTCGGCGTGGACGGCTCCGCGGCGATCATCAACCACCCCGAGGTGGGGATTCTCGGCGTCGGGCGCATCATCGACAAGCCGTGGGTGGTCAACGGCGAGCTCGCCGTGCGGAAGGTCACCGAGCTGACGCTTACCTTCGACCACCGCGTCTGCGACGGCGGAACCGCCGGCGGATTCCTGCGCTACGTTGCCGACGCGATCGAGAACCCGGGGTCCGTGCTGGCCGATCTGTAAGAGACGGCCGGGGCTACTGCACGACGGGCCGGATGTCCGGCGCCACCCGGGACAGCAGGGTGCGGGCGGCCATCTGGGCCATCTTGCGGGTCGCCGGCGACAGGAAAGTGCCCTCCCGCTGGATCAGGGCGATCGTGTCGAACAGTGGTTCCGCAAACGGGACGGCATGGACGTTTTTCGGAAATCCCGGGCCGCTGGCAATGGCCTGCGGAACGAAAGTGTCCGCGGCGCCGGCAGCCACCAGTCCCAGGGCCGTATCGACATGCTCCACCTCGATCGCCGGATCGATCTTCAGCCCCTTGAGGTGGGCACGCTCCAATATCTGCCGGCGGGTAGGGTCGCGCCAGCCGGCGAACGCGTCGTAGAGCACCAGCTTCGACGCCGCCAGTTCCTCGATGGTCATGGGGCCGCGTGAGGGGTCCCGGGTGGCCGAGACGAAGAAGACTTCGTCCCGGAACAGTGTCCTGACCTGGAGCCCTGCCGCGGCAACCGGCAGGACAATGAGCCCGGCCTCAACCTCGCCCGACGCGACGGACTCGGCCACCGACACGGAGTTCAACCCCACCAGGCGCACCTTCACCTTGGGATACCGGCGGTGGAAGCGCTGCACCAGATCGGCCAGGTCGTAGTGGGCTCCATAGCGCAGCACACCGAAGGTGCAGACGCCACCCTCCAGCGCCGACATTGACCTCAGCGCCTCCATGCCGTTGTCGAAGGACGTGACGGACTGCAGCGCGTGCACCTGCAGCTCAACAGCGGCAGTGGTGGGAATGAGTTGCCGGCCGCCCCGGGTGAAGAGGCTGTGGTTGAGTTCGTGTTCGAGCCTGCTGATGAGCTCGGAGACGGACGCCTGGCTTGTTTCCAGTTTTCGTGCCGCGGCAGTGAAAGACCCGAGTTCGTAGGCCGCAAGGAAGGCCCGGAGTTGCGCGAGTGTCATGGCTCACCCTAACTATCAGAAGGCAATCCGCGGGTTTGTGAACGATCTTCAGGCATGGGATGCACTGCCCGCTGGCGCGGAATCAGCTAGTCAAAGCATAGGGCAACCCTATGCAAGACACATGACGGGGTCCCGTTGTGCGATGGCCCGGGCGTAAGTACCTTGTAGCCATGCACATCACCGACAGTGACAAGGCTCACATTCCCGGAAACTTTGTCACCCTCAAGGCCCCCGGCATCGAGGACGTGCCGGCGCAACGGCTTCCCGAAGTTGTGGCGACCGTCTCCTCGATGCTGAGCGACATTGAGGCCAACGGCATGGACGCGGCCCTCAAATACGCCCGGGAGCTGGACGGGTGGCAGGGCGAGAGCCTGGAGATCGGCGAGAAGGTGCTGGCGAAGACCGGCGAGGCCCTCTCCGCGGAGCTGCGGGAGGCCCTGATGGCCAGTGCCGAGCGAACCAGGTTGTTCGCGGTGGAGCAACGAGAGCACCTCTCCGATTTTGAAATCGAGCTCATCCCAGGAGTCTTCACCGGACAAAAATACGTCCCGGTGGCGCGCGTGGGTGCCTACCTTCCGTCGGGCCGGTTTCCGATACTCGCCAGCGCCTTTATGACGGTGGGAGTGGCCAAAGCCGCCGGCGTCCAGAACGTCCTGGCCTGCACGCCGCCCACAGCCGAAGGCCGCGGAAACCCCGCGGTGCTGTACTCCGCCTATTTGGCCGGGGTGGACAGGGCGTTTGCCCTCGGCGGCGTCCAGGCCATGGCTGCCATGGCCTTCGGACTGCTGGGGGAGCAGCCGGCCGACATCCTGGTCGGCGCAGGAAACGCCTACGTGACCGAGGCCAAGCGGCAGCTGTTCGGACGCGTCGGGATCGATCTGCTGGCCGGTCCGTCCGAGGTCGCCGTCATCGCAGACGAATCTGCCGACGCCGAACTCGTCGCCGCGGACCTCCTTGGCCAGGCCGAACACGGCCCGCAGTCCCCGGCATCCCTCGTAACGACCTCCCGCTCGCTCGGAGAGGAGGTCATCCGGCAGATCAACAAGCAGCTGCGGACCCTGGCCACCCGGGAGATTGCTGGGCCGGCCTGGCGGGACTACGGCACCGTCTACGTGGCCGAGGACCGGGAAACGGCAGTGCGGATCATGGACCTGCTGGCACCGGAACACCTGGAAATACAGACCTCGGACGATGCCTACTACCACGAAAACCTGCAGAACTACGGCTCCATTTTCCTGGGCCAGTGGTCAACGGTGGCCTACTCCGACAAGGGCTCATCCGGCACGAACCATGTGCTCCCGACCGGAGGCGGCGCGCGATCATCCGCGGGGCTCTCCGTGTCCCGGTTCCTCAAACCCCTCACGTTCCAGCGCATCGAAAAGAGTGCAACCCCGCGACTGGCCAACTACGTCACCACGATCTCCGACACCGAAGGAATGGCAGCCCATAAGGCAACCGCCACACTGCGGCTGGACCGCTTCAACCGGTAGAAATCCATCTCTAGCAAAGGCACCTCATGATGAATAGAAAAATCCTCCGCAAGCGCTTTGCTGCATTGGTGCCCATGGGCGTCGCAGTGGCCCTGGCCATGACAGCCTGTGGCTCGTCCGGCGGCGGGTCAGGGTCCGGGGCCAGCGGCGGCGGCGAGAAAACCATCACGATCGCAACGTCCAACGACGCCCCGTTCTCCTTCACCGACCAGGCCTCCGGAGAGCTCAAAGGCATCGACGGCGAGATGATCAACGCCATCGCCCAGGCCAAAGGCTGGAAGATCAAGGTCTTCACCTCCGAGTACGCGACCCTGATCGCGGCGCTCAACGCCAAGAAAGCCGACGTCATCGTCGACGCCATGTACATCACGGACGAGCGGAAGAAGCAGATCAACTTCACCGACCCCTGGTACACCGAGGGTGAAGCAATGGTGGTTCCGGCGGATTCGACGCTGGCCTCGCGCGATGACGTGAAGGGCAAGATCCTTGGCGCCCAGACCGGCACAGTGTTCAAGGACCTCGTTGACAGCCTCGGCGGCAGCCAGGTCAAGCTCTTCGACTCGCAGGCGGCCCTGCTTGCTGCGGTGGAGAACAAGCAAGTTGACGCGGTCTTCACGGACAGTGCGGTGATCGGCTACAGCCTGGTGCAGAAACCGAACCCCAAGCTGAAGCTTGTCTCGCCGTACAAGCCGTTCTATCCCGGGATCATCGGCGCGGGCGTCCGCAAGGACGATTCGCAACTGCTCCAGGACCTGAACTCCGGGCTGGCGGACCTGAAGAAGACCCCCAAGTACCAGGAGATCCTCAAGAAGTACGGGCTGACCGAAGCCAACGCCGTCAAATAAGTTCCAGACTCATGCAGGGCCGGCGGGCGGCCGCATCATCATCGCGGCGCACGCCGGCCACTGCCCGACCCTAAGCTAGGGATTCCCAGTGGACTTCGTTACCAACACCATGGCCGTGTTCCCGGCGCTCCTGCAGGCGGTACCCGTCGTCGTACAACTGGCGCTGGGCGCCATGGCGCTGGCTCTCGTGCTGGGACTCCTGATCGCCTTGGCGCGCATCTCCACGATCAAGATCCTCCGCGGCATAGCCACCGTCTACCTTGAGGTGCTCCGCGGTACCCCGCTGCTGGTACAGCTGGTTTACATCTTCTTCGTGCTTCCCAGCATCGGCGTGAGCATCGACCCGGTACCGGCCGGCATCCTGGGCCTGGGCCTCAACTACGCGGCCTATCTGTCGGAGGTTTTCCGCTCGGCGATCCTTTCCGTGGAGCACGGCCAGACCGAAGCCGCGCTGTCCCTCGGGTACACGCCCAACAAGACCCTATGGAAAGTGGTCATACCGCAATCCTTCGTGGTTTCCATGGGGCCGATCGGCAACTACTTCATTGCCATGATCAAGGACACCGCCTTGACGTCGGTGATCGCCGTGACGGAGATCCTGAAGACCGCCAACATCCTCAACAGCCAGACATTCCAGACCACGGCCATCTACACGGCAGCGGCCATTCTCTATCTGATAATCAGCCTTCCACTCTCGCGCGTCGTGGTGGTGCTTGAACGAAAGGCACGGGCCAATGGCTGAAGAGACCATTATCGACGTCCGGGACGTATACAAGACCTTTGTCTCGACCTCAAAGCAGGCCTGGTGGAAACGGCTCACCGGCAAGGCCCATGTGCAGAAGCGGGTGGAAGTGCTCAAGGGCGTGGACCTTGTGGTCCACCGGGGCGAAACGATCGCCATCCTGGGCTCCAGCGGGTCCGGCAAGAGTACTCTGCTGCGCTGCATCAACAAGCTGGAGACCATCGACGCCGGCCGCATCTACGTCAACGGCCACCTGATCGGCTACGAGGAGCGCAACGGCGAACTGATCGCCGAGAAGGCGTCCGTCACGGCCCGGAAGCGGACCGACATCGGCTTCGTGTTCCAGCACTTCAACCTCTTCCTGAACAAGACCGCGCTGGGCAATGTCATGGCGCCGCTGCGTGACGTCAAGAAACTGCCTGCGGCGGAGGCCAGGGAGATTGCCGTCCCCAACCTCGAAATGGTGGGCCTGGGGGACAAGATGGACAACTACCCCAGCAAGCTTTCCGGCGGCCAGAAGCAGCGGGTGGCGATTGCCCGTGCCCTGGCCATGCAACCGAGTGTCATGCTCTTCGATGAGCCCACGTCCGCGTTGGATCCGGAGCTGGTGGGCGAGGTGCTGTCGGTGATCAAGAAAATCGCCCAGCAGGGGACCACCATGGTGATCGTCACCCATGAGATGCAGTTCGCGCGGGACATAGCCGACCGGATCGTCGTCATGGACCAGGGCATCATCGTGGAAGAGGGGCCGCCCAGCCGGATCTTCACGGCCCCGCAGCATCCGAAAACCCGGGCGCTGCTGAGCCGCTCGGGCATCCTGCCGGCGTAGGCGCCGGGCGTTGGGGAGCAGCGGCGGGAGGCGGCGCCGGTGCCGCTGCCGGGAATTCCGGGTACCCCGCGGGTAGAATCGAGGCCAGAACATCGCACCAACCATGCCGGCGCAGCGTCGGAATACGGAGATTTCATGTCACGATGGCTCGAGGTCGGTCAGGACAACTACGTACTGACCACGCAAGGATCCCTGCTCAACACCGGACTGGTTGTGGGCGCCGAACGCGCCATGGTGATCGACACCGGCGGCGGGCCGCGGCAGGGCCGCGAGATCCTGGATGCCGTCCGGGAAAAGACGCAGCTGCCGCTGGTGGTGGTCAACACGCATGCGCACTACGACCACTTCTTTGGCAACGCCGTGTTCGCCGAAGACGGCGTGACCGAGTTCTGGGGGCACGAAAACTGCGCGGCGGACATCGAGGAGAACGGGGACGCCCAGCGGCACTTCGTGGAGGCGGCGGAACCGGAAATGGCGGCCGGCGAGGGCCAGTCGGTGGAACTGGTGGTGCCCAACGCGATCGTCAAGGACCAGCCGGTGCTGGTGGATTTGGGCGGCCAGACGGCAACGCTGTTCTACCTGGGCCGCGGGCACACCGACGGCGACCTGCTGGTCGGCACCGGCACCACACTGTTCGCCGGTGATCTGGTGGAGCAGGGCGCCCACCCGTCGTTCGAGGATTCCTTCCCGGAGGAATGGGCCGATGCCCTGCGGCACCTGTCCGCGTTGCGGCACCGCTACGAGTTCCTGATCCCGGGCCACGGCGAACCGTGCAGTGACCAGTTCGTCAAAACCATGGCCAACACCATGAGCACGGCCGTGCGGCAGGCCACCCAGGCCACCCGGGAGACGCCGAACGACGCCACCAAGGCCGTGCCGATCCTGCCGTACGGTCCGGAACAGTCCCGGTGGTTCATCCGGCGCCTGCAGGAGACCCGCGCCCACCACTGATGCGGCCCGGAACGTGCCGCGAACGGGCCCCGAATTGCGCCGCCAATTGGGCCCCGAATGGGCCCCGAATCCGGCCCCGATTTGGGCAGGAGCTAAGGGTACTGGCGACTGCGCCTAGACTTGCTGTTTGAAAGTAGTCACAACAAGCGCCGCAGCGTGCTCCGCTGTGAGTCCTGGGGGAGAAACCAAAAGATGCCCGAATCGGTGGAAGACAACTCAGCTGCCACTGCTGAAAACTCAGGACAGCCTGAACTCCGCCGTCGCCGCGACCTGCGTCGCGCCGACGGTGAGGCCTCCGCTGTCCGGACAGGAACCATGCCGGTCGTCAACCCCCGCAGTATCCCCGCGGAGCCCTCAGGGGCCCCTTCCCGCACGGCTCCGCTGCGCAGCAGTTCCTGGGCGCAGGCCGCCGAAGCCGCAGATGAGCGTTTTGGAAACCCGCTTACCGGGGCCACCCCGGTGATCAGCCAGGTACCGGCCGCGCCGCGGCCGCCCGCCGCCCCGCCGACGTCGGCAGTGCCCGAGGAGCCGGCAGCGCCGGAGGAACCGGTAACCCCGGAGGAGCCGGCAGGGCCCGAAGCCCCCGAGGCCCCCGCGGCAGCCGGCTCCGTGCCGCCACAGCCCACCCGTGCCACCCGCTCGGCCAGCCGTGCGGCCGCACTGGCCAACGGGCCGGTTCCGGACTTCATCAGCTCCCCGGGCCTCTTTGTCCGGGAACAGAAGCCCCGCCCGGTCGGCGGGGTGCGCGGCGCCCTCTACAAACTGACGGGCGGCAGCCTGAATTTGGGCCCGAGCGCCCGGCAACGTGAAGAGGACGAACTGGCACGCCGGATTTCCCGCCAGCTCCAGGGCAGCTACAACACGGCGGTGCTGAGCCTCAAGGGCGGCATCGGCAAGACGTCCACCACGGTCGGCGTCGGGCTGACCTTGGCCGAATACCGCGGCGACCCGCCGTGCGCCATCGATGCCAACCCGGACTCGGGTGACCTCGTCGAGCGCGCCCTCGGTGAGGGGATCTACCAGCAGCAGGCCCCGCGGACCATCAGCGACCTGCTCCGCAACGTCGAATCCATCGATTCGCTCACCGCGCTGGCCCGCTACATGCACCACGCCGGCCGCCTGCACCTGATCGCCGGCGAACAGGACCCGGAGGTGTCCGATTCGCTCACCGCGGAGGAATACCTGCGGATCCGCAAGCTCATCTCCGGCTACTATTCCGTGGCCCTCACCGACTGCGGCACCGGCGTTACGCACAACGCGATGAGCGGGATCCTGCAGTCCACGGACAACTTGATCATCGCGGCAGGCTACGCCGTCAGCGGCGCCAAGCGCGCCCGCAGCACGCTGCACTGGCTCGCCAGCCACGGCTACGAGGACCTCGCACGGAACGCCGTCGTGGTCATCACGGACAAGGACGAAGTCTCCTCCCGCGTGGACAAGGATGCCATCGAGGACCACCTCTCCGGCATCTGCCGGCAGCTGATCGCCGTCCCGCATGACCGCGGCGTGGCCGACGGCGACCTCGTCACGCTCGACTCGCTCCGGCCCGAGACCCGCCGGGCGTACCGGGAGATTGCCGCCGCAATCGTCGACGGGTACGTTTAGCCGCTACATTTAGGCCATGAGCAAGTACGCCGGGAACGACGCCGCCATCCAGCTGCAGGACCTCATTGTGGGTACCGACAGCGTCGAAGACTTCCTTGACCGCCTCGCGGAATTTTCCGCCTCCACCCTGAGCCAGTCCGTTGGCGCAGACATCGAGTGCGGCGTGACGCTCCGGCGCCGGAAGAAAAACATGACCGTGGCCGGCAGCAGCAACAACGCCGTCATCCTTGACCGGATCGAGCAGAGCCTGGGGGAGGGGCCCTGCATCGAGGCGCTGCGGACCCGGGGGATCGTGCTCTTGGCCAATGTCGACACGGACCCGCGCTGGCCCGAATACCAGCTGCAGCTCGCCGCGCACGGTTGCCGCAGCACCCTCGGCGTACCCCTGGAAATCGGTGAGGACTCCTCGGCCGCGCTGAACTTCTTCGCCTCCTCGACCGGCGTCTTCACCGCGGCAATCGTCGCCGAGGCCTCGGGATTCGCGGACCTGGCCGGCCGCGCGCTGCGCCTGGCCGTACGGATCGGCACGGCCCAGACGCGGGCCGAGGACCTGCAGGCAGCCATGGAGCACCGCACTTCGATCGACCTGGCCTGCGGCGTCGTGATGGCGCAGAACCGCTGCTCGCAGGAGGAGGCCATGGCCATCCTCACGCGGGTTTCCAGCAACCGGAACCAGAAACTGCGCGACGTCGCAGCGGACGTGCTGAAAAACGTCACGGGCGACGAAATCCACACCCACTTCGACGGCTGAACCCCGGAGGGCGTGAACCTTCAGGAGCGGTGGCACCACCGGGCCTAGGATGAAGGTGATGACAACGACACGCCCTGCCGACTTCAGCCTCCGCAGCATCGCCGTCCCCGCCTTCGGACCGGCACTGCTGTTCAGCATCGGCGAAGGCGCGATACTTCCCGTGGTGGCACTGTCCGCCCGCGACCTCGGCGCCTCGGTGGCCGTCGCGGCCCTGATCGTCACCCTGATCGGGCTCGGCTCCTGGTTCTTCAACCTGCCGGCCTCCCTGATCACCCTGAAGTTCGGCGAGCGCTGGGCGATTGTCGGGGCGGCAGCCGCGAGCGCCGTCGCCCTCGCCGCCGCCGCCCTTTCCCCGCTGCTGCCGGACGGTATCTGGCTGCTGGCAGCGGCCATGGTGGTGGTCGGCATGGCCGCCAGCGTGTTCAGCCTGGCACGGCAGAAGTACCTGACTGAGGCTGTCCCCGTCATCCTGCGTGCCCGGGCACTCTCCACCCTGGGCGGCGTTAACCGGATCGGCATCTTCATTGGGCCCTTCATCGGCGCCGCCGTGATGCAGTTCGGCGGCATCACCGCGGCCTACTGGGCCGGAGTGGTGGCCATGGCCGCGGCGGCCGGCTTGTCCGTCACCATCCCGGACCTCGTCGTGGCGGCGGCCCCAACGGACGGCCCCCGGGCCCCGCAACCGACGCTGCGCAGCGTCGCGGCCTCGCACGCCGGGGTGTTCCTGAGCGTGGGCATCGGGGTGCTGTTGCTCAGCGCGCTGCGCGCGTCCCGCCAGGTAGTGATCCCGCTGTGGGCCGAACACCTGGGCATGGACGCCACCCAGGCCTCACTGATCTACGGCATCTCCGGTGCCATAGACATGCTCGTCTTCTACCCCGCCGGAAAGCTCATGGACCGCAAAGGCCGCCAATGGGTTGCCGTGCCGTCCACGCTGATCATGGGCACGGCCATGTTGCTGATCCCGCTCAGCACAGGGTTCGCGGGCCTGCTGCTCGCCGCGCTCCTGATCGGGTTCGGCAACGGCATCAGCTCCGGGTTGAACATGACCCTTGGAGCCGACTTCTCGCCGGACAACGGCCGCGGACAGTTCCTCGGCATTTGGCGGTTCATGGCCGACGCCGGCGCCACCGGCGGCCCGGTGCTGCTCTCCGGCGTCACTGCCGCGGCGTCGCTGGGTGCGGGGGTGGGCGCCACGGGCGTGCTCGGGTTTGCCGCTGCCGCCGTCTTCGCCATCACCATTCCGCGGCTCAAGCACCGGCGCAACTACTGAGGGGCTGGGGCCCGCCGTCCTGCGGCGTGGCCGAAAAGCCACACGCCGGCGACGGTGGCGAGGTAGCCGGTGATGACGATCAGCGAGGTGCCGGCCCAGAAGTAGTTGGTAGTGCTGCCTTCCTGGCCCGGCCCGGGGGCGATCTTCAGCAGCGAGTACGTGGCCACGGCGGCGGAAGCGAGCCCTGCCAGTACCGGGATGGCGACCCAGAACCGGGCTGAGGCCCAGTGGGCGTTGTAGCCGTCCCATACGTTCCACCTGGGTCCCCTGCGCATGATCAGCCAGCCCGCCGGCAGGGTGAACGCCCCGACCATCAGGAACGCGGCCACCACGTCCGCTGGCCGGTGCCACTGGTTGATGAGCGTGGAGACGCCGGTGGCGACGGCGAAGCTGCCGCCCAGGAACCCGGCCAGCGGCCGCCAACGCGGCGAGACCATCAGGAAGACCGCGGCGGCGGCCGAGGCCGCCAGGGTGGTGTGTCCGGAGGGGAGTGAATTGAAGTCCAGGGTTTCGATCCCGCGGAACGGCCGCACCGGGACGAGGTCCTTCAAGATCTGGGTGGCGACGTTGGCGCCCGCGGCCGCTGCGACGGAGATTCCCGCGGCCGCCCAGCGGCGCCGGGCGACGGTCACGAAGAGGACCACCACGGACCCGATCAGCACGCAGAGCGCAGGCAGCCAGTCCAGGAGCTTGTTGCTCGCCCGGCCGGCCGCGCCATGGATCTCCACTGCCTCGACCAAGGCGGACTCGTCGATGAACTGGCCGGTGGTGGTGCGGACGAAGAAGTAGTACGTGGCAGCGAGGGCGGCCACGCAGCCAAGGGTGCCGAGCAGGAAGAGCAGCCCTGTGGCGTGGCCCGGAACGCTGGGTTCAGGGGAGCGCGCCGGGCGCCCCGAAGCGCGGTCCAGGGCGCGCTCCGAGGCGCGGTCCGGCCAGGGGCCGTCCGCTGCCGTGGAGCCGTTGCTGCTGGTCGGTCGAAAACTCATCGTGTAACAGGTTCCCATAGAACACTGCGAGCCAGAACGCTGCGAGCCGCCTGAGGGGGTGTGCGCGCGCCCTGCCGGACCGCCCTCCCGCGCTGAGCCGCGGCGCCGGGACGGGGAGGATTGACCCGGAACGCGAACGGTACAAGAGTCATCCCATGGACAACCAGGAGGCCCGCGCAGAGCCCGGAGCGGACGCGGCGGCGGGGCACCCTGATCCCGCCTTTCCCCTTTTCCATCCGAGGCCGGCGCGTGGCTGGATCAACGACCCGAACGGACTGTGCTACTTCGACGGGCACTTCCACGTGTCCTTCCAGTACAACCCCGAGTCGGCGCGGCACCACCGGATCTGCTGGGGGCATATGAGCTCCCCGGACCTGCTCCACTGGGAACTGCATTCCGTGGCGCTGCGGCCCCAGCCCGGGGGACCGGATGCGCTGGGCTGCTGGAGCGGCGTCGTCACGGTCGACGGCGGTGTCCCCACCGCTGCCTACTCCGGCGTCTCCGCCCCGGACGGACAGTCCCAAGTGGTGTTGGCGACGGGATCCCGCGGGCTGACCGAGTGGCAGCAGGAAGGGCTGGTGGCGGCGCCGGTGCCTGCGGACCCCAGCGTCACCGCCGTCCGCGACCCGTACCTCTTCACCTTCCGCGGACAGCGGTATGCCCTCCAGGGGGCGGGGCTGGCATCGGGGCACGCGGCCGTGCTGCTCTACCGCGCGGACCAGCTGAGCCACTGGCGCTACGAGGGCATTTGGTTCACGAGCGAGGATGCCCTGGCGGCCAGGCACCTGCCGGCAGAAATCTGGGAGTGCCCGCAACTGGTCCGGGTGCCGGACTCCTCCGGGGCAGAGACGTGGCTGCTGATGGCCTCCCACTGGCTCTCGTCCGACTATCACCACCACCCCAACGGCGTGGGCTACCTACTGGGCTCGCTTGCCGAGGACGCCACCACCGGCCTGCCCGTGTTCACCCCGGAGGCAGGCGGCAAAGCCGACCTGGGCCCGGACTTCTACGCCCCTCAGATCCTGTCCCTGCCGGACCGAGCCTTGCTCTGGGGCTGGGCAAACGAGGTTCCGGACCGGGACGGCAGCGCCGGCCGCGACGAGGCGGCCACGGACGCCGCGGGCTGGGCCGGGGTGCTGACCTTTCCGCGGCAACTTGCCGTGCACGGCGGAATCCTCGCCGTCGAACCGGCACCGGAGCTGCGCGGCTACCGCGGGCGGCAACGCGCCAGCGGCGCCGGGGGGACCGTGCACCTGTCCGCGCAGGCCGAGGCAGTGGTCACGGGCGGGGAGGGCCGGATCCGTCTTCTTCTGGCCTCGGAGGCCGGAACCCGGACGATATTCTCGGACACTGTGGCCGGCGGGGACGAGCTGCGGATCTTCGTGGACGGTTCGATCGTGGAGGTCTACCGCCACGGTTCCGTTCCGGCCACGGTGCGTGCCTATCCCGCGCTGGGCGAGGAATGGCGGCTCGAGCTGCCGCATGGAGCGTCCGCGGACGTCTGGGACCTGGAGCAGCCCCGGGCCACGTAGCAAGCTGCCGTCGGGCCGCGGGTAGAGTGCCGCGGGTAGAGTACAGCCATGCCCACCTCTCCCGATCTCCCCGCCGCTTCCGGCCTGAATCCCGGCGGCGTCGAAGAGCTCCTGGATCTTGCCCGGCTGGTGAGCCTGCCCATGCGGGTGAAATTCCGCGGCATCACGCAGCGCGAGGCCCTGCTGCTGCGCGGCCCGCTCGGGTGGGGGGAGTTCTGCCCGTTCCCCGAGTACGGCGACGCCGAGGCCTCCCGCTGGCTCCATGCCGCCCTAGAAGCCGGCTGGCACGGCTTCCCGGACCCCCTGAGGGAAAGCATCCCGGTCAACGCCACCGTTCCCGCGGTTGGCCCGGGCCGGGTACCGGAGATCCTGGCCCGCTTCGGCCGGGTGGACGCCGTCAAGGTCAAGGTGGCCGAGCCCGGACAGACGCTCGACGACGACGCCGCCCGGGTGGCCGCGGTCCGCGCCGCACTGCCGGACGCCGCGATCCGGGTCGACGCGAACGGCGGCTGGGATGTGCCGGCGGCCGTCGAAGCCCTGACGCGGCTGGCCGCCGTCGGACTGGAATACGCCGAACAGCCGGTGCCGGATATCGCCGGTCTGGCGGAGGTACGCCGCCGGCTCCGGGCCGCCGGCGTTCCGGTGCTGATCGCCGCGGACGAGAGCGTGCGCAAGGAAGAGGACCCGCTCAAGGTGGCGCGTGCCGGCGCCGCGGACCTGGTTGTGGTGAAGGTCGCGCCACTCGGGGGAGTGCGGCGCGCCCTCGACATCGTGGCCCGGGCCGGGCTGCCCGCCGTCGTCAGCTCCGCGCTGGACACCTCCGTGGGGATCCGCGCCGGGCTGGCGCTCGCCGCCGCCCTGCCCGAGCTGCCCTACGCATGCGGGCTCGGGACGGTGTCGCTGCTCGCCGCCGATGTCACCCGTGACGCGCTCGTTCCCGACGACGGCGCCATCCGGCTGCGCGACGTCGCGGTGGATCCGGACCTGCTAGCGGAATATGCCGCGCCCCCGGAGCGCAGGGACTGGTGGCTGGACCGGCTCCGGCGTGTGTACGCCGTCCTGGCAGCGTCGACTGCTCCGTAACGGCCCTTTTGAACGCTGAAAACGGCGTTTGCGGAGCAACGGATGTGGGTTTCAGCGGGAAATGTTCGGCGGCAAGTGAGAGCGTTCACCCGATTTTCATCTGGGGGACCGCTCCCCGTTGTCCGCCGCTGGCAGGGTGGCGGGGACGCATCCCTCTGCCCTGGAAGGTCCCACCCATGTCTGTCTCCTCCGGACGCAAGTTCGCCCTGCTGCCCATGCTGGGCCACACCAAGGGCAAGCGCAGCCCCGTAACGTGCGCCCTCAAGTGCGACAACGCCTGCTCAGGCGAGGTCTGCAACAGCAGCTCCAACGACTACTTCCGCGACATCGCCTCCGCCACGATGTCCCGCCGCTCCGCCCTCGGCTTCGGCGCCGCCGGCGCGCTCGCCGTCGTCTTCGGCAACGCGGTCACCTCCGCGGAACCGGCCGCCGCCGCTGGCCCCGGCCTGGCCGCCGCGGCGAAGAAGGGCTTCGGAAAGTCCAAGCTGCAGTTCACCGCAATTGCCCCGGTCGACGCCGCCGTCGACGCGTTCACGGTCCCGGCCGGCTTCAGCTGGCAGCCGATCATCCGCTGGGGCGACCCGCTCTTCAACGACTCGCCCGCCTTCGACGTGGACCGCCAGAGCGCCGCGGCGCAGGCCCGGCAGTTCGGCTACAACAATGACTACACGGACATCCTGCCGCTCGACGCCAAGGGCCGCCGTGCCGTGCTCTTCACCAACCACGAGTACACCAACGAGAACATCATGCTGCCGGCCGGCTTCGATGCCGCGGAGACCCGCGCCATCGGCCGTGCCGCCCACGGTCTCACCGTCGTGGAGCTGGAGCGCACGAACAAGAACCAGCCCTGGCGCTACGTCAAGGGCGCGCCGCTGAACCGCCGCTTCCTGAGCGACACCAGCTACGAACTCACCGGCCCCGCCGCCGGGTCGGCCCTGGTCAGCACCATTGCCGACCCTGCCGGACGGACCATCAAGGGCACCCTGGGCAACTGCTCCGGCGGCACCACCCCCTGGGGCACCATCCTCTCCGGCGAGGAGAACTTCAACGGCTACTTCGTGTCCGCCGGAACGTCCGCGGAGGACAAGCGCTACGGCCTCACCAGCAAGCCCACTGCCCGCCAGTGGGAGCTCGACGAACCCCGCTTCGATACCCGCAACCCGGGCTATGCCAACGAGAGCAACCGGTTCGGCTGGATCGTGGAAGTGGACCCGCAGGATCCGACGTCGACGCCGAAGAAGCACTCCGCGATGGGCCGCTTCAAGCACGAGGGCGCCAACGTCATCGTCGCCGCCTCCGGGCACGTTGTCGCCTACATGGGGGACGACGAGCGCTTCGACTACCTCTACAAGTTCGTCTCCAAGGACAAGTACCGGCCCGGGACGACGGCGGCCGACCGCCGGCACAACATGTCGCTGCTCTCCGCGGGAGACCTCTTCGTGGCCAAGTTCAGCGGCGACTCCCCGGAGGCCGAGATCGACGGCTCCGGAAAGCTGCCGTCCGACGGCGCCTTCGACGGGGCCGGCGAATGGCTCCCGCTGGTGGTGAGCGGCAAGTCCATGGTGCCCGGCATGTCGGTCGAGGAAGTCCTGGTCTACACCCGCCTCGCCGCGGACAAGGTCGGCCCCACCAAGATGGACCGCTGCGAGGACGTCCAGCCGAGCCTGCACACCGGCAAGGTCTACGTGGCCTGCACCAACAACACAGACCGCGGCAAGACCGGCAAGGAGGGCGCCATCGAGGTCAACCCGCGCACGCTGAACCGTGACGGGCACATCGTGGAAATCACCGAGACCGGGGACCAGACCTCCACGAAGTTCAACTGGAACCTGCTGATGGTCTGCGGCGATCCGGCCAAGAACACCTCCGCGTACTTCGCCGGCTTCCCGGCCAGTCAGGTCTCGCCGATCTCCTGCCCGGACAACCTGGCCTTCGACTCGGTGGGCAACCTGTGGATCTCCACCGACGGCGCGCCCTCGACCACCGGGTACGCCGACGGGCTCTTCAAGGTCACGCTGGCCGGACCGGAGCGAGGCCGCGTGGAGCAGTTCCTTGCCGTGCCGCGCGACGCCGAGACCTGCGGCCCTATCGTCCACGACGAGGAACGGCACGTTTTCGTCGCCGTGCAGCACCCCGGTGAGGAGGGCTCGTTCGAGGCCCAGCACTCGGCCTTCCCGGACTACGTCGCCGCCGGCGCTGCGCCCAAGCCCGGCCAGGCCCGCGTTCCGCGTCCGTCCGTGGTCCAGGTCTTCCGCGCCGACGCCTGACGCACCCCCTCCCTCTCTCCCGACGCTCCCTCAGGTCCGGCGGGTTCCGGGGTGACGCTCCCTCACGTTTGGCGGGTTTTTGGGTGACGCTCCCTCACGTCTGGCGGGTTTTTGGGTGACGCTCCCTCACGTCTGGCTCTTCGGTGGCCGGATATGAGGGAGCGTCGGTGGTGGGGCGTCCGGATGTGAGGGAGCGTCGGTGGTGGGGTGGCCGGATGTGAGGGAGCGTCCGGGGGGTGCGGGGGAACTGATAATTTGAACAGTGTGAATAATCCGGCCGAATTGGTTGTCCCCAGAGTCCAGGCAGCTATTGCCCACGCGTTCGGCGAGGAGTTCCGCGAGACGGATCCGGTGATCCGGCCCTCCCAATTCGCGGACATCCAGATCAACGCCGCGATGGCCCTCGCCAGGAAGGTCGGCCTGCCGCCGCGCGACGCCGCCGCCCGGATCGTGGAGGCCCTGGACCTCGACGGCGTCTGCAGCCTCGTGGAGATCTCCGGCCCCGGCTTCATCAACCTCACCTTCGACGGCACCTGGATTGAGGAACTGCTCAACGCTCCGGTGCCCGCCGGCGGAAGCGAGCGGCCGACGCCGCTGCACCGCGTCGTCGTCGACTATTCCTCCCCGAACGTGGCCAAGGAAATGCACGTCGGGCACCTGCGCACCACCGTGGTGGGGGACAGCATCGTGCGCGTGCTCGAGGCGCTCGGCCACACCGTGATCCGGCAGAACCACATCGGCGACTGGGGCACCCCGTTCGGCATGCTGATCGAACACTGGCTCGAGGTGGGGGAAGACTCACCCGAGGCCGCCCTGCTGGTCGATGACCCGAGCGCGTTCTACCAGGCCGCGCGGGCCAAGTTCGACGCCTCAGCCGCCGACCCGGACGGCTTCGCCACCCGCGCGCGGCTCCGCGTGGTGGCCCTGCAGGGCGGGGACCCGGAAACATTCGCCGTCTGGCAGCGGCTCGTGGCGCAGTCGAAGCGCTACTTCAACGCGATCTACGCGATGCTCGGCATCAGCCTCACCGACGACCACATCGCCGGCGAGAGCTCCTACGACGCGCATCTGGCACAGCTGTGCCAGGAACTCGAAGAGCGCGGCATCGCCCGGATCAGCGAGGGCGCGCTCTGCACCTTCCCCGCCGGCTTCACCGGGCGCGACGGCGACCCGTTGCCGCTGATCATCCGGAAGTCCGACGGCGGCTACGGCTACGGCACCACCGATCTTGCGACCATCCGCTACCGGGTCCGCGAACTCGAGGCGGACCGGGTGCTGTACGTCGTGGGCGCCCCGCAGAATGTGCACCTGCGCATGGTGATGGCGACGGCCCGCGACGCCGGCTGGCTGCCTGACACGGTCGAGGCGACCCACGTCCAGATCGGCAATGTGCTCGGCGAGGACGGCAAGATCCTCAAGTCCCGCGCCGGCAACCCGGTCAAGCTGATGGCGTTGCTGCAGGAGGCCGTGGACCGGGCCCGCGCCGTCATTGACGCCAGCCGTCCCGAGCTCAGCGAGGCCGAGCGGGCGGTCACGGCCCGGCAGGTGGGCATCGGCGCCGTCAAGTACGCCGACCTCTCCACCGGACATGACACCGAGTACGTCTTCGACTTCGACCGGATGCTCGCGCTGACCGGCAACACCGGCCCGTATGTCCAGTACGCCGCCGCCCGGATCCGCTCGATCCTGCGGAAGGCTGGGGTGCTGGAGCAGCACCTGACGGGCACGGGCGGCGCCAGCGCTCCCACTGGCGCTAGCTCGCCCGCGGCGACCGTCGCAGTCGTCGAGCCCGCCGAGCGCGCTCTGGCCCTGCACCTGCTCGAATACGACGCCACGCTGCAGAAAGTCGGCGAACTGCTCGAACCGCACCGGCTGTGCGCCTACCTGTTCGAGCTCGCGCAGCTGTTCACTTCCTTCTACGACCAGTGCCCCGTGCTCAAGGCCGACGAGACGGTCCGGGAATCGCGGCTCGCCCTGTGCGGGCTGGTCCTGCGGCGCCTCTCCAGCGGCCTGGACCTGCTGGGTATCGAGACACCGGAGAACATGTGAGCCCGGCCGGGGACCCGGACGTTCCTGCCCACGGCGGGCTTGGCGCCGTGGAGGCCGCACGGGTGGCCGTCGCGGCCCTGATCGGCTCCGGCGTACGCCACGTCGTGGTGGCCCCGGGGTCCCGTTCGGCGCCGATGGCCTACGCCCTTGCCGAGGCCGACGCCGCCGGCCGGGTGGAGTTGCTGGTCCGGATCGACGAACGCGACGCCGGGTTCACCGCGCTGGGCCTGGCCCTGGCCACCGGCGCCCCCGCGGCCGTGCTGACCACCTCGGGCACCGCCGTCGGGAACCTGATGCCGGCCGTGATGGAGGCCAACCACGCCGCCGTGCCGCTCGTGGTCCTTTCGGCCGACCGGCCCGAGGAACTCCGCGGCACCGGGGCCAACCAGACCACCGTGCAGCCGGACCTCTTCGGCGAGCATGTCCGCTTCGCCGCCGACGTGCCTGCGGGCGACAACCCGCTCCGCGCCGTCGAGACCGCCCTGAGCGCCGCCACCGGCGCCTTCGCGGACATCCCGCCCGGGCCGGTGCAGCTCAACCTCGCGTTCCGCGACCCGCTCGTCCCGGCCCCGGGCGACGGACTGGGCGAAACCTCCGGCCACCGGGTTTACCAGGCCGCGCGGCATCCGCTCGCCCTGGACTTCCCGGCAGCGTCCGCGGCGCTGCCGGAGCGGCGCACCGTGGTCCTGGCCGGGCACGACGCCGGCCCGGTCGCCGAGGCATTCGCCCGCGCGCACGGCCTGCCGCTGCTCGCCGAGCCTTCGTCCAACGCCAGGTTCGGCCCGAACGCGGTGGGTCCCTACCGGCTGCTGCTGGAGCACTTCGGCCCGGAATCCAGCCAGCCGATCGAACGCGTGGTGCTGTTCGGCCGCCCGACGCTGTCCCGGCCGGTGTCCGCCCTGCTGGCCCGCGCCGACGTCCCGTCCGCGCTCTACCAGCCGGTTCCGGTGGCCTGGTACGAGCCCGGCCGCCGCACGGAGTTGCCGCTTGAGACCCTCGCTGACTTGGCCGACTTCGCCGGCCGGGGCCCGGCCGCCTGGCTCGACGCGTGGCTGCTGGCCGGCGCCGCCGCGCAGCACGCCCTGGACCTGGTGCTTGCCGGATCCGCCGCAACCGGTCCCGCCGTCGGCGCACTGGTCTGGGAACACGTCCGCGGTCAGCTCGTCCTAGGTTCCTCCAACGGGATCCGCGACGTCGACCTTGCCGGAGCTCCACAGCAGGAGCCACAGGCCACCGTCTTCGCCAACCGCGGCCTGGCTGGGATCGACGGCACCCTCGCCACGGCCACCGGCATCGCGGCCGGCGGCCGGCAGGAAACCACCGTGCTGCTGGGCGATGTGACCTTCCTGCACGACGCCGGCGGCCTGCTGCTGGGCGCGGGGGAGACCGTGCCGGACCTGCGGATCGTGGTCCTGAACGACGCCGGCGGGGCCATCTTCGGGCTCCTTGAGCACGGCGCCGTCGAGCAGTCGGGCCGCTACGGCACCGCCGTCGAGCGCCTCTTCGGCACCCCGCACACGGTGGACATTGCCGCCCTCGCCGCCGCGTACGGGGTCGCACATCGCGCGGTGAGCACGACGGCTGACCTCGCCGCGGTGCTGGCCGAGCCCGTGGCGGGCCGCAGCATCATTGAAGTGCGCACCGATCGCCGCGGCCTCCGCGAGCTGCATGGGCGCATCCGTACGGCCGTGAACGCCGCGGTAACCGGGGTCCTGGGCGCGTAGTTTGCCGCCACGAAGAAGGACAGCCGCTACGTGGGACCACGTAGCGGCTGTCCAAAATCGGCGCAGGAATTGAACCCGGCTACAGCACCCGGCTCAGGAACTCCTTGGTGCGGGCGTGCTGCGGGTTGGACAGCACCTCGCGCGGGTCGCCTGATTCGACGACGACGCCGCCGTCCATGAACGTCAGCCGGTCGCCGACCTCGCGGGCGAAACCAATTTCGTGGGTCACCACGATCATGGTCATGCCGGATTTCGCAAGGTCCTTCATGACGTTCAGGACGTCGCCCACCAGCTCCGGATCCAAGGCAGAGGTGGGCTCGTCGAAGAGCATCAGTTCGGGCTCCATGGCCAGGGCGCGCGCGATCGCCACCCGCTGCTGCTGTCCGCCGGACAACTGCGAGGGGTAGTGGCCGGCCCGGTCCGCGAGACCCACCCGCTCCAGCAGCTCGTATGCCCGCTTCCGGGCAGCTTCCTTCGACTGGCCCTTGACCTGGACCGGTGCTTCCATGATGTTCTGCAGCGCGGTCTTGTGCGGGAACAGGTTGAAGCGCTGGAAGACCATGCCGATTTCGCGGCGCTGGGCAGCGATTTCCTTGGTCTTCAAGTCGTGCAACCGGCCGTTGACCTCTCGATAGCCGATCAGGTCGCCGCCCACGGAGATCCGGCCGGCGCTAATGGTTTCCAGCAGGTTGACGCAGCGCAGCATGGTTGATTTGCCGGACCCGGACGGTCCGATCACGACGGAGACTTCGCCCTGGTTGACCGTCAGGTCGATGCCGCGCAGCACGTGGTGCTGGCCGTAGAACTTGTGCAGGCCTTCGATCTTGACCAGCGGCTTTTCTGCGGTGATCGTCATCGTGCACTCTCCTCGGGGAAGTCCGTCTCAATCGAGCGCTTGACATCGGCGCCGCCGCCAGCGGCCTTGACAGCGCCGGGGTTTACCGTTGCCGGAGCCAGGTTGTCCACGCCCTTGCCGTAGTACGCCTCGACGTAGTGCTGGCCGACCATCAGGATGCTAGTGACCAGCAGGTACCAGAAAGCGGCCACGATCAAGAGCGGGATGGGGAGGTAGATCCGGTTTGCTAGGGCGTTGGTGGCGAAGGTCAGGTCCAGGGTGAACGGCACAGCCAGGACCAGTGAGGTGGTCTTGAGCATGCCGATGGTTTCGTTGCCTGTGGGAGGCACGATAATCCGCATGGCCTGTGGCAGGATGATCCGCCACATGATTTTGGCCTTGGACATTCCGAGTGCCTCGGCCGCCTCCGTCTGGCCCTTGTCCACGGACTTCAGGCCGGCCCGGAAGATCTCTGCCAGGTAGGCTGACTCGTTCAGGCCGAGGCCGAGGATTGCCGGGATCAGCCCCTTGCTGGGATCCGACAACGCATACCTGAACAGCTCCGGCCCGAACGGGATGCCCAGCGTGATGGCCGGGTAGAGCACTGTTACGAGCCCCCAGAACAGCAGCTGGGTGTACACCGGGGTGCCGCGGAAGAACCAGACCCAGAGCCAGGCGGTGTAGCGCAGGACCGGGTTGTCCGACTGCCGCATGACAGCCAGCAGGATGGCCAGGACAATGGCCAGGACCATGGACGTGACCGTCAGGAGCAGGGTCCAGCCAACGCCTTGGACCACTTTCACGTCCAGGATGTAGGTTGCGACGACGTCCCAGCGGAAGTTGGGGTTCGTGAAGGCGCTCTGCACCAGAAGCAGCAGGGCGCCGCCGATGATCACGGCGCTGATCCAGCGGCCGGGGTGCCGCACCGGGACGGCCTTATTCAGGACCGGTGCGGTGCTGTCCTGCTGGGATTTCATCGCTGCGCTTGACGAGTGGTCGGTGTCGGGCAGACTCAAGAGCCGGCCGCCGGGTTGACCTCGGACTTGCTGATGGCACCGTCAGCGGCGCCCCAGCTCTCAAGAATCTTCTTGTAGGAGCCGTCAGCCATCAGCTTGGTCATGGTCTTCTGGATCAGCTCGGCCAGCGCGGTGTCGGACTTGGCCACGGCGATGCCCTGGGGTGCGGCATCGTAGACGTCGCCCAGCTTTTCCAACTGACCGTTGGTCTGGGTGATGGCGTAACCGGTGATCGGGGAATCCGCCGCCATGGCGTCGATGCTTCCGTTGACCAGGCGGGTGGTGATGTCGGTCTGGTTCTTGAGCGTTACGACGTCGATCGGCTTTTTGCCGGCGGCCGTGCACTTCTTGTTGCGGCCCGAGACGTCCGGATCCTCCTGGATGGTGCCGGTCTGCACGCCGACGGACTTACCGCACAGGTCATCGAGGGAGACCTTCTTCGGGTTGCCCTTCTGGACTGCCCACGCGGTGCCGGCCTGGTAGTAGCTGACCAGGTTGACTGCACCCAGGCGCTCTTTGTTGATGGTGAAGGAGGAGATGCCGAGGTCGTACTTCGGGCCAAGCGCCGGGAGGATGCCGGTGAATTCCGCTGTCTGGACCTGGACCTTCAGCCCGAGGGTCGCACCGATCGCCTTGGCGATGTCGACGTCGTAGCCCACCGGGGTCTGGCCGTCGGTGCCGAGGGACTCAGCCGGGGCGTAGCTGGTGTCCGAGCCGACAGTCAGGGTTCCCTTGGACTTGATGGCCGCCGGGACCATGGCCGCCAGGGAGTCGTCCTTCTGCACCGTCGCGGGGTCGAAGCTCGCGGACGCGGCGCCGGAAGGCGCGGGCGCGCCGCCGGTACCCGTCTCGGAGGCGTTGGTGCAGCCCGAAAGGGCCAGGGCGCCGATGGCAAGGACGGTAGCGGCTGTGAGCTTAGGGCCACTCAAGAGCGAACGGGAAATCTGCATTTTTCTTACCTTTTGTTGCAGGGGATGCGAAAACTAAGTCGATTTATAGTGTATCGCCGAACAAGAGATGTACGTCACAGAAAACTTAGTTTCACTATTGGATAACTAAAGTGCGTCGAAATGCAAGGTTACCGGCGGCGTGCTTGTCTGTAATCCCGGATTTGGCGGACGCGCCACAGACGCCACAGACGCCTGCAAAGCCTGTCGTTAGCCGGGGAGTCAGCCGGTCGTGACCGGGAGTTAGCTGCTGATCCCGAGGGATTCCAGCATGGGGCGGAACTTGGCCCAGGTTTCCGCCAGTTCGGCCTCGGGCACGGAACCCTCGACGACGCCGCAGCCGGCGTAGAGCCGGACGTTGTCCGGGCCCTCGATGACCGCCCCGCGCAGGGCGATGCCCCACTCACCGTTGCCGGCGGCGTCGAGCCAGCCGACCGGCCCCGCGTACGGGCCGCGGTCCAGGTGCTCGAGCTTGCGGATGAGGGCGCCGGCCACGGTGGTGGGGGTGCCGCAGACCGCCGCCGTGGGGTGCAGGGCGTTGATCAGCGCCAGGCAGGTGGGGACGTGCCCCTCCACCTCGGTCAGTTCGGCTTTGACGTCGGAGGCCAGGTGCCAGACGTTCGGCAGTTCCAGGATGAACGGCTCGCTGTGGGCGTTCATGGCCTCGGAGAAGGGCGCCAGCTGGGTGGTGAGGGATGCGATGGCGATGTCATGCTCATGCCGCTGCTTCTCGGAGCCGGCCAGTACGCGCTCGGCGAACTCCAGCGGCGAGCCGGCCATTCCCTCGGCGTCGCGGCGGTCCAGGGTGCCGGCCAGGACGCGGGCCTGCGCCGTGCGGCCCTCCACCTGGATCAGCATTTCCGGGGTGGAGCCCACCAGCCCGTCGACGCCGTAGGTCCAGCACTCGCGGTACCGGACGGCGAGCTGGCGGAGGATTTCGGCGGCGTTCACGCCGTCGGGGAGGGTGGCGACAATGTCGCGGGCCAATACGAGCTTTTCCAGCGCCCCGGTGCGGATCTCGGCGACGCCCTCAGCGACTGCCGCCATCCACTCCGCCTCGCTGAGCGAGCCGGTGCTCAGTTTGGCTTCCCGCGCGGACGGCCGTGCCGGTGCACCGGGCGCGTCCAGCCAGCGGCGCAGGGCGGCGCGGGCGCCCGCCTCGGTGAGCTCGCCGTCGTCGAACGTGAGCTGGGTGAGCCAGGCGTTGCCGTCGCGCAGGCCCACCACGATTTCGGGGACGATCAGCCGGGAGGAGTGCTCGGAAACCTTGGAGAAGGCGAAGGAGCCAAAGGCCACCGGTCCCGTGCCCGGGCCGCCGACGGCGTCGTCGATCTCCGCTTCCAGCACCAGGTGCCGCCACCAGATGTCCGCCTCGAGGAACCGTTCGGGGCCGGTGGCGGTGAACCTTGCCACCTCGCCGAAACCGACCAGCCCGGCCTCCCGCCGCGTCCAGCAGAGCACGTCGTCACGGACCAGAAACGATGGCAGCCCCCCGGGGAATGAATCTGCATCGAGGGGGACTGTCAGAGTCCTGATAATTCTGCTAAGGGGCGCGCTCGTCATGATGAGACAACACTACTCCCGCCGCGCGCCGCGCCCCGGCCGGGCCGGTGGTTAGGGGGTGCGTCGAAGATTTGAGACAATAACGGGGTGAACCGAGCATCCTTGGATAAGCGTCCGGACGAAGTGGCCACGATGTTTGACGACGTCGCCCCCAAATACGACGTCGTCAATGACGTCCTGTCGATGGGACAGACGCGCCGCTGGCGCCGGATCGTGGTCGAGGCCATGGATGTGAAGGCCGGCCAGCGCGTGCTGGACCTGGCCGCCGGGACCGGCACGTCCAGCGAGCCCTATGCCGACGCCGGCATCGACGTCATCGCCTGCGACTTCTCCCTCGGCATGCTCAAGGTCGGCAAGCGCCGCCGCCCGGACATCGATTTCATCGCCGGGGATGCCACCCGCCTGCCCTTCGCGGACAACAGCTTCGACGCCAGCACGATCTCCTTTGGCCTGCGCAACGTCAACGAGCCGAAGAAGGCCCTCGCCGAGATGCTCCGGGTCACCAAGCCCGGCGGCCGGCTGGTCATCGCCGAGTTCTCCCAGCCCGTGGTGCCGCTCTGGCGCACCATGTACACCGAGTACCTGATGCGCGCGCTGCCCGCGATCGCCGTCAAGGTCTCCTCCAACCCGGACGCCTACGTCTACCTCGCCGAGTCCATCCGCGCCTGGCCGGACCAGGACCACCTTGCCGCCTGGCTGCAGGAAGCCGGCTGGGAGTCCGTGACGTACCGCAACCTCAGCGGCGGAATTGTTGCCGTCCACCGCGCCCAGAAGCCTGCCGGCCCCGGAACCGACCCGGCCGCGGGTGCGAAGGCGCTGGCAAACCACACCGGACCCGTGGCCAAGCTGCGCCGCAACATCACCCGGCCCGAACGTTAGCTGACAGCTGCCGTGAAAGTACTGATCGTCGGGGCTGGTCCGGCAGGATCCACCGCCGCGTTCTACCTTGCCCAGGCCGGCCTCGATGTCACGGTCCTGGAGAAGACGAGCTTTCCGCGTGAAAAAGTCTGCGGCGACGGACTCACCCCGCGCGCGGTCCGCGAGATCCAGACGCTCGGCCTGCCGCACCCGGAATCCGAGGGGTGGCGGCGGAACAAGGGCCTGCGGCTCATCGCCGGGGGCCGCACCATTGAACTGCCCTGGCCCGAGGTCTCCGACTTCCCGCAGTACGGCCTGATCCGCACCCGCCTCGGCTTCGACGAGGAACTGGCCCGGCATGCCCAGTCCGCGGGCGCCGTCGTCCTGGAACGCCACAGCGTCACCGAGGCGCTCCGCTCAGAGGACGGCCGCGTCACCGGCGTCCGGGCCGCGCTGCTGGACGACACCGGCCGCAAGACCGGCGAAACGCGGGACTTCGACGCCGACGTCGTCCTCGCCGCCGACGGGAACTCCACCCGCACCGCCGTGTCGCTCGGCATCCAGAAGCGCGACGACCGGCCGCTGGGTGTGGCCGTGCGCACCTACTTCACCAGCCCGCGGCACGACGACGACTGGATGGAAGGCTGGCTGGAGCTCCCCGGTAAGGACGGCAGGCTGCTGCCCGGCTATGGCTGGGTGTTCGGTGTCGGCGACGGCACCTCCAACGTGGGCCTGGGCATCCTGAACTCCTCCACGGAGTTCGGCAAGCTCGACTACAAACAGGTCCTGCGCGAATGGACCGCCGGGATGCCCGCCGAGTGGGGCTTCGCGCCGGAAAACCAGGTTGGCGAGATCCGCGGCGCCGCGCTGCCGATGGGCTTCAACCGCACCCCGCACTACTCGCCGGGCGTGCTCCTGCTCGGCGACGCCGGGGGGATGGTTTCCCCGTTCAACGGCGAGGGCATCTCCTACGCCATGGAATCCGCGCGCTTCGCCGCCGAGTTCATCATCGACACCGCGGCGCGTTCGGCCTCGGCCGGCTGGAGCGGTGCCGACGCCGACGCCCACCTGGCCGGCTATGCGGACTATGTGCGGGACCAGTGGGGTTCGCACTTCACGCTGGGCCGGGCCTTCGCGGCGCTGATCGGCAAGCCGGCCGTGATGAAGCTGGCTCTGCGTACGGGCATGCCCATCCCAGTGCTGATGAAGTTCGTCGTCCGGCTGCTGGCGAACCTGACCGACCCTTCAGCCAAGGGGATCGAAGACCGGATGATCCGCGTCCTCGAGGCCCTGGTCCCGGCGACTTCCAACAACCGGCCCGTTACAGACTCAAATCCGCGGATTCCGCAACAAAAAGTTAGGGTTAACCCGTGACCAACTCTGCAGACCAAAGCTGGACGCACGCCGGACACGGCCTGCCGAGCGCCGAACCCAGTCTCAACACCACCGCCATCGCCACCGGCCTGCAGCTGCCGGCGGGCTTCGCTGCGATTGCCGGCGACCCGGAACTCGGCCCGGCCATCACCACGAACCTCGCGCGCGTGGAAAAGAAGCTGCGCGAGGCCATCGCCAACTCGGATCCGCTGGCGGACGCGACCTCCCGCCACCTCGTGGAGGCCGGCGGCAAGCGCATTCGGCCGCTGCTGACCCTGCTCTGCGCCCACCTCGGCGACGCCTCGTTGCCGGCCGTCGTGCAGGCCGCCGTCGTCGTTGAACTGACGCATCTGGCCACGCTGTACCACGACGACGTGATGGACTCGGCCCCGCTCCGTCGCGGCGCCCCCACCGCGCACGAGGTCTGGGGCAACTCCGTGGCAGTCCTGACCGGTGACCTCATCTTCGCCCGCGCCTCGATCCTGGTCTCCGAGCTCGGTTCCCGCGCGCTCGGCATCCAAGCCCGGACCTTTGAACGGCTCTGCCTGGGCCAGCTGCACGAGACCGTCGGCCCGCGGCCGGACGAGGATCCGGTGGCGCACTACCTCTCCGTCATCGCGGACAAGACCGGCTCCCTGGTGGCAGCTTCCGGCCAGCTCGGCGCCATCTTCGCCAACGCCGCCCCGGCTTACGAGTCGCTGCTGGTCGAGTACGGCGAGAAGGTGGGCGTCGCGTTCCAGCTCGCCGACGACGTCATCGACGTCACGGGCGTCAAGGTCAAGTCCGGCAAGTCGCCCGGCACCGACCTGCGCGAAGGCGTGCCCACGCTGCCGGTGCTGCTGTTGCGCAAGGCAGCGGACGACGGCGACCACTCCGCCGTCGAGCTGTTGCAGCTCATCGACGGCGACCTGAGCTCCGATGAAGCCCTCGCCGCCGCCGTCGCCGGCCTGCGCGAACACCCTGTCACCGCCGAATCGTGGACCGTGGCGCGCGCCTGGGCCGACGAGGCCATTGCCGCCCTGGCGCCGCTGCCCGAAGGCGTGGTCAAGGATTCGCTGACCAGCTTCGCGCACGCCGTGGTGGACCGCAGCAGCTAGGGTCCGCCGGCGGAATCTGCCGCTTTGGCCCGGCGCCTGGACTTAAACGGAATGGCCCCGGTTCCTCACAACGTTACGAGTCGTCCGTTGTGCGGAACCGGGGCCATTTCTCCGTTCGCATCAGATCCACCGGAGGCATTTGGTGAACCCATGAACAACAATATGACAGGTGTGTCACATTGTCTAGTGGATCTGTAAATTGATTGTCACGGGTTTTGCGGTTGGTGGGCGGCGGACTTTCCCCGCTTATCGTCGCCGGGGGCGTCGGACGACCGGCGAGTCGTGCCGACCCGCCGTCGGGCACCTCCGAACCCGGGGAGAATCCGCCCCGGACTTGTCCACATAGGACCCGGAAGGCCGCCGTGCAATGGGCGCGGGCGGGTCCACTTGAGGCGTGGATGTCACGACGTACATGAAATTTGCCGGCTCCGTTGCGCGGACCGGAACGTTGCTTCAGGCAGGATTCCGGGAACGGGCCATCCGCAACTCGCTTGCCTCGGGGGAGCTCATGCGGCTGCGGCACGGTGTCGTTGCGTTGCCGGGTGCGGCGCCGGACCTGGTGGCCGCGGTTTTGAACAACGGGGTGCTCACCTGTGTCTCGGCGGCCGGCCACCACCGGCTTTGGAGACTCCACGAACCGGAGCGGCTGCACCTCCTGTGCCGCCACGGATCGGCGTCGGGTGTGGTCACCCACAGGGGGAGCCTGGTCCCGCCGGAATTCCCGAAGCCCGTGGCGGGGCTGACGGATACGCTGCTGCACGCCCTCCGATGCCGGCCGCCCGTGGAATCCGCCGTCATGGTGGAAAGCGCGCTGCTGCAGGGACGCACCACGCGGCGGCGTCTTCCCGGCAACCGCAACGGCTCAGCCCGGGCGGTGCTGGACCTGGTGGACGGTTCGGCAGGATCCGCGATCGAGGTGGTAGCCAGGATCTTGTTCCGGAGCGAGGGGATCTTCACGCAGACCCAGGTGGACCTGCCCGGTATCGGGATCGTGGATTTCCTGCTGGAGGGTTTCCTCATCGTGGAGATCGACGGCGGCACACACTTGGAGCCCGCGCAGGTAAAGAAAGACCGCCGACGGAACAACGCCAGCACCCTGACCGGGTACGCGGTGCTGCGCTACGGCTACCAGGACGTCGTTTTCAACCCGGAAAAGATCGTCGCGGAGGTCTGGCAGGTGCTGCGGGGCAGGGTCGTCCGCTGAATCTCCCCATGTTTGGGCAGCCGGGCCCGGACTGGACCGTCGGTTCTGCACAACACGCCGGCAGACCGGCCCAAAGCTGGGGAAACTCCGCAGCCACGGGGCCCGGCAACCCCGGCCCAGGTTGCCTAGTCTTCGTCCTCGTCGTTGAAGGCCCACTCGAACATGTCGAAGACGAACTCGGAGAACGTGCCTTCCTCGCTCTTCCATTGGCCGCGGGCGTTGTTGCGGCGGTACACGATCGGGTCCGGGATGCTGAGGTCGCCCACGCGGAAGCCCCAGGTGAACTGCTCTTCCTCGTCCTCGAGGAACATCAGGAAGCCTTCGTCGTCGACCTCAAGCTCCTCGGGGTCCCAGAAGTAGTGGTAGGCCTCCATGAGGTCCTCGCAGCCGCCAAGGGCCAGATAGAACTCCCGCAGGACCAGCGGGACCTGGAATTGATGCTCGGCCAGGGCTGCATCCAGCTCCTCCGCCGGCAACCCGTCCTCTTCCTGCCATTCGTCTTCGAGATACTTCGGAACAAGCGCACGGAACTTCTCGAGGAACATGTCAGTCATGCTCTTATCCTAGCTAATCCGAGGGGCCGGTTTCGGCCGCGTCCGCGCCCCGCCGGTGCCAGCCGCGGACCGCCAGCGGCGCGTACCAATGGCGCCGCCAGGCGGTGACGCGGAACGCGAAGACTATGGCCGCCACGGCGCTGGCCGTCAGTGCCGTGAACACCCCGGTGACGGACAGCACCACCGTCAACGTTGCCCCCGCGAACGCGGGCAGGGCGTAGATGTCCTTGGGGTTGAAGAGCTGCGGCACCTCATTGGCGGTGATGTCCCGCAGCAGGCCGCCGCCCACCGCCGTCGTGACGCCCAGAAGAACCGCCGCCACCGGATGCATCCCGGCGGCGAGGGCCTTCAGGCTGCCCGTGATGCAGAACAGGGCGAGGCCGCCGGCGTCGAAGAGGACCAGCAGCGAGGTGAAGCGCTGGACACTCGAGAAGAGGAAATACACCAGCACCGTGGCGAGCAGCGGTGGAACGAGGTACGCCGGGTTGGTGAAGGCCGCCGGTGGTCCCGAGTGGATGATGATGTCGCGGATGACGCCGCCGCCCAGGCTCACCACCGAGGCCAGCAGCAGGGACCCCACAATGTCGAACTGCTTCCGCGCCGCGAGCAGCGAACCGGAGACCGCGAAGAAGAACACGCCGGCGAGGTCCAGCCAGACCAGAACGAGGCTGAAGGAGAAAGTCATGGGGCGTCCCGGTCGGTTGCAGGGGGGCGGATAGGGCGGCTCCAAGGTTACGCTAACGCCTATGAATAGCCCCATCCTGATCGCCTGCGCCCACGGCACCTCCAGCCCACAGGGGGCCGCGGAAGTCAACGCCCTGCGGGCCGGAATCGCGGCGCTGCGTCCCGGGCTCGACGTCCGCGAAGCCTACGTCGACGTTCAGGACCCGGAGCTGCCGGCCGTGGTGGCGGGGCTCCCGGCGGGGGAGGCCGCCGTCGTCGTGCCGCTGCTGCTCAGCGTCGGGTACCACGTGAAGGTGGACATCGCCCGGGCCGTGAAGAGCCGGCCGGGCACCCTGGCCGCGGCGCCGCTGGGACCGGACCCGCGCCTCGCGGCCTTGCTGGACCAGCGGTTGCGCGAGGCCGGCGTGACCGACAACGACGCCGTGGTCCTCGCCGCCGCGGGCTCCTCCGACGCCACCGCCGCGGAAAACGTCGAGGAGCTCGCCGGACAGTTGCGGGCCCTCCGTTCCAACCGGATCGTGGCAGCCTACGGCGCCTCGGCGACCCCGTCGGTGCCCGAGGCCGTGGCCATGCTCCGCGAGGAGGCGGCGGGCGGTGCCGGTGCGGGGCTCTCGGCTGGGGCGGTGGACCTGGGCGGTCGCGTGGTCATCGCGTCCTATCTGCTGGCGCCCGGCTTCTTCCACGACCAGCTCGCCAAGGCCGGCGCGGACCTGGTCACCGCGCCGCTGCTGCCCTCCCCGGTGCTCGCCGAGATCGCACTGGCCCGTTACGACGCGGCCGTCGCCGGCAGCGCTTCATGACGAAATATTGCCCCAGGTGACCCCGCGTTTCTGACCCTTTGTGAGGCCATTCCGGCCGCCCTACAGTCGATCCATGACTGATACAGCTCTAGCCGGAGCGTCCTCGGACCAGGCTGCCGCAGGCCGCGCCAAACGACCCGCCCGCCCCGCCGCCAAGCCGCACGGGCAGTGGAAAGTGGACGGCACCGCCCCGCTGAACGCCAACGAAACCTGGAAGCAGGAGGACAATGGCCTGAACGTGCGCGAGCGTATCGAGTCGGTCTACGCCAAGCACGGCTTCGACTCGATCGACGGCACGGACCTGCACGGCCGCTTCCGCTGGTGGGGCCTCTACACCCAGCGCAAGCCAGGGATCGACGGCGGTAAGACCGCCACGCTGGAGCCGCACGAACTCGAAGACAAGTACTTCATGCTCCGGGTCAGGATCGACGGCGGAGCCCTCACCACCGAACAGCTGCGCGTCATCGGCCGGATCTCCGTGGACTTCGCCCGCGGCTCTGCCGACCTCACCGACCGGCAGAACATCCAGCTGCACTGGATCCGCGTGGAGGACGTCCCTGAAATCTGGCGCCGGCTCGAGGCGGTGGGACTGTCCACCACCGAGGCCTGCGGCGACGTGCCCCGCGTGATCCTCGGTTCCCCGGTGGCCGGGATCGCCAAGGACGAGATCATCGACCCCACGCCGCTGATCCAGGAACTCGCCGAGCGGTTCATCGGGGACCCGGAGCTGGCCAACCTGCCGCGCAAATTCAAGACCGCCATCACCGGCCACCCCAGCCAGGACGTGGTGCACGAGATCAACGACGTCGCCCTGGTGGGCCTGGTCCACCCCGAGCACGGGCCCGGCTACGACCTCTGGGTGGGCGGCGCGCTCTCCACCAACCCGATGCTGGGCAAGCGCCTCGGTGCGTTCGTCCGCCCCGAGCAGGCCGCCGACGTCTGGCTCGGCGTCACCAGCATCTTCCGTGACTACGGCTACCGGCGGATGCGCACCAAGGCCCGGCTGAAGTTCCTGCTGGCCGACTGGGGGGCGGAGAAGTTCCGACAGGTCCTCGAGGACGAATACCTCGGCTACAAGCTCAGCGACGGCCCGGCCGCCCCGAAACCGGCCACGCCCGGTGACCACATCGGCGTGCACGAACAAAAGGACGGCAGGTTCTTCATCGGCGCCACCCCGCTGGCCGGACGGCTCTCCGGCAGTCAGCTCGTGCGACTCGCGGACACCCTAGAAGCCCGCGGCTCCCGGCGGCTGCGCACCACGCCGCACCAGAAGCTCGTGGTCCTCGACGTGCCTGCGGACGAGGTGGAACCCCTCGTGGCCGAGCTCGACGCCCTGGGCCTCTCCGCGCGGCCGTCCGTGTTCCGCCGCGGCACCATCGCCTGCACCGGGATCGAATTCTGCAAACTCGCGATCGTCGAAACGAAGGTCACGGCCGCCACCGCCGTCGCCGAACTGGAGCGCCGCCTCGCCGACCTGGTCGAGGCCAGGCAGCTCCCGCAGGCGCTGTCGCTGCACATCAACGGCTGCCCCAACTCCTGCGCCCGGATCCAGACCGCGGACATCGGCCTCAAGGGCATGATGCTTCCCACGCCCGACGGCGACCCCACCCCGGGTTTCCAGGTCCACCTGGGCGGCGGACTGGCGTCCGACAGCCGCGAGGAAGCTGGGCTGGGACGCACCGTCCGCGGCCTCAAGGTCACGGCCGGGGAGCTGCCGGACTATGTGGAGTGGGTGGTCCGGAAATTCGTCGCCAACCGCGCCGAAGACCAGACCTTCGCCGAGTGGGCCTTCGCCGCGGAAGAGGGTGACCTTCAGTGAGCAAGCACGCACTGGGAATGCAGCCCGTGGCACTCCGCTCCCACGACGAACTCCGGGCTCTCGCCGACGCCGGCGCCGCCGAGCTCGGCTGGGACGCCCCGGCCCGCGAGGTGATCGGCTGGGCGGCGCGCAACTTCGAACTCCCAGCCGTCGCCGTCGCCTGCTCCATGGCCGATGCCGTGCTGCCCGCGCTCGTCGCGGACCAGCTTCCCGGCGTCGACGTGCTGTTCCTTGAGACCGGTTACCACTTCCCGGAAACCTACGCGACGCGCGACGAGGTGGCCGCGAACCTGCGCGTCAACGTCGTCAACGTGCTGCCGGAGAACACCGTGGAGCAGCAGGACCGGCTGCTGGGCAAGGACCTCTTCGCCCGCGACGCCGCCCAGTGCTGCGCGCTGCGCAAGGTGGCCCCGCTGCGCCGCACCCTCGCCGGCTACGAGCTGTGGTTCACCGGTGTCCGCCGCGACGAGGCCCCCACCCGCACCAACACGCCGCTGGTCAGCTGGGACGAAGCCAACGGCTTGGTGAAGGTGAACCCGGTCGCCGCCTGGACCTTCGACCAGCTGGTCCAGTACTCCGGGGACCACCTCCTCCCCGTCAACCCGCTGCTTTCACAGGGCTACCCGTCCATTGGCTGCCAGCCCTGCACTCGCAAGGTGGCGCCCGGCGACGACCCCCGCGCCGGACGCTGGGCAGGAACCGACAAGACAGAATGCGGACTACACGTATGAGCAACTTCCTGACTTCCGTGGACACTTTCCCCACCACCGCCCCCGACCCCGTGGCAGGCTACGCATCCACAGCAGATGCCGCCCCCGTCACCTCCGCCTCCGCGGCAGATGCCGCCCCCGCCCCTGCGCCGCGCGGCATCCGTCCTTCGGACGATGCGCGCGGCTCCGACAGGCCCGATGCCACTCCCGGGGCGGCATCTGCCGCTGCGGCTCTCTTGTCGAGTCACCTTAGTTCTGGGGCTACTCGCGCGGCCCGCCTCTCAGCCCTGGACACTCTGGAATCGGAAGCGATCCATATCATCCGCGAAGTTGTTGCCGAGTTTGAGAAGCCCGCGTTGCTGTTCTCCGGGGGCAAGGATTCTGTGGTGATGCTGCACTTGGCCACCAAGGCGTTCTGGCCCGGGAAGGTGCCGTTCCCGGTGCTGCATGTGGACACCGGGCACAACTTTCCGGAGGTGATCGAGTTCCGGGACCGGACCGTGGAACGGCTGGGGCTCCGGCTCGTCGTCGGCAGCGTGCAGGCGTTCATCGATTCCGGTGAGCTGGCCGAGCGCGCGGACGGTACCCGGAACCCGCTGCAGACCGTCCCGCTGCTGGACGCGATCCAGCGCAACAAGTTCGACGCCGTCTTCGGCGGCGGCCGCCGGGACGAGGACAAGGCGCGGGCCAAGGAGCGCATCCTGAGCCTGCGCGATGAATTCGGCCAGTGGGACCCGCGGAACCAGCGCCCCGAACTGTGGAACCTCTACAACGGCCGGCACACCGTGGGCCAGCACGTCCGGGCCTTCCCGATCAGCAACTGGACCGAGCTGGACGTGTGGCGCTACATCGAGCGCGAGAACATTGAGCTGCCCGGCCTGTACTACGCCCACGAGCGGGAGGTCTTCGCCCGCGACGGCATGTGGCGCGCGGTCGGCGAGGTCTCGCAGCCCCGCGAGGACGAGCAGGTCATCACCAAGACCGTCCGTTACCGGACCGTCGGCGACATGTCCTGCACCGGCGCCGTCGAATCGGCGGCCGCCACCGTGCGCGACGTCGTGGTCGAGGTCGCCGCCTCCACCATCACCGAACGTGGCGCCACCCGGGCCGATGACCGCATCTCCGAGGCCGCCATGGAAGACCGCAAGAAGGACGGCTATTTCTAATGAGCACGGACACTTTCCTCCCCGACGCCGGGCTGGACGCGCTGCCCGCCACGCTGTTCCGCTTCGCCACCGCAGGCTCCGTCGACGACGGCAAGTCCACCCTGGTGGGCCGGCTCCTGCACGATTCGAAGGCGATCCTCGCCGACCAGCTCGACGCCGTCGCCCGCACCTCCGCGGACCGCGGCTTCGGCGGATCCGGAGCCACGGACCCCAACGGGAAACAGCGGATCGACCTCGCCCTGCTGACGGACGGGCTTCGTGCCGAACGGGAGCAGGGCATCACCATCGACGTCGCCTACCGCTACTTCGCCACGGACCGGCGCAGCTTCATCCTCGCGGACTGCCCCGGGCACGTGCAGTACACCAAGAACACCGTCACCGGCGCGTCCACCGCGGACGCCGTCGTCGTGCTGATCGACGCCCGCAAGGGTGTCCTGGAGCAGACCCGCCGGCACCTGTCCGTGCTGCAGCTGCTGCGGGTGGCCCACGTGATTGTCGCGGTGAACAAGATCGACCTCGTGGACTTCAGCGAGGACGTGTTCCGCGCCATCGAGGCCGACGTCCAGCAGGTGGGGCGCGAGCTCGGGCTCGGTTCGGATGGCATCAGTGACCTGCTGGTAATCCCGGTTTCGGCGCTCGACGGCGACAACGTCGTGGACCGCTCCGGCCGCACGCCCTGGTACCAGGGCCCGGCACTGTTGGAGGTCCTGGAGACGCTGCCGGCCGCCGACGAACTCGAGAGCCACCTGGAGAGTTTCCGCTTCCCGGTCCAGCTGGTCATCCGCCCGCAGGGTGCGCTGGCGCCCGACGCCGTCGCAGGCGGACTCGACGTCGAGAGTTACCGTGACTACCGCGCCTACGCCGGGCAGATCACCGAGGGCACGGTGCGGCTGGGGGACAAGGTCAGCATCCTGACTCCGGGACAGGCGCCCCGCACCACCACCGTCACCGGGATCGACTTTGCCGGCCGTGAACTGGCCGAAGCCGTGGCACCGCAGTCGGTTGCGCTGCGGCTTGCCGATGAGGTCGACGTGGCCCGCGGCGACACGATCGCAGCGGCGGGGCCCGACGGTGGCAAAATACCGGAGTCCACCGCCGACCTCTATGCGGCGCTGTGCTGGCTCTCGCCCAAACCCCTCCGCGAGGGCGCGAAGGTGCTGGTGAAACATGGCACCAGCACCGTCCAGGCGCTGGTCCGCAACGTCAGCGGCAAACTGGACCTGGCCACCTTCCATCTGGAAGGCGCGTCCACGCTTGGGCTCAACGACATCGGCCATGCCCAGCTGCGGCTCGCGGCCCCGCTGCCGCTGGAGAACTACCTGCACCACCGGAGGACCGGAGCGGTCCTGCTGATCGATCCGCAGGACGGCAACACCCTCGCCGCCGGGCTCGTCAAGGACCACCCCGGCGACCACGAGGACGAGCGCTACTCGATCTGAGGCTGGCTGATCCGGGCCGCCGCGTTACGGCTTTCCGCCCCGCGATAGCTGAAACCGGCGGCCTTGGATACCCTGCTGTTGAGAGGCGCTGCGCGAGGATCCGAGGGGGACCCGTTGGAAGATCATGATTCCGTTGTAGCCAGGTCCCTGGAGCAATACGGTGCCCTGTTGCCCCGGCTGAATGCGGCCTCCGAGGCGATCGGGAACGCCATCCGCGCCCGGCTCCGCGACGACGGCCTCAACCACCACACCGTGCAGGCCCGGGTCAAGGACTCGGACTCGGTCAAGGAGAAACTGGGCCGTCTGACTACCGACGGCAGATTCAAGTACGAACGCGGCCTTGAACAGCTGGACGACCTCGTTGGCGTCCGGATCATCATGTTCCTGGAACCGGACATTGCGGACGTCGCCACGGCCCTGAAGGGGCAGTTCAACTGCCGCGAGGACGACGACAAGACCAGCACGCAGCGGCGGAACGGCCAGATCGGCTATGCCGGCCGGCACCTCATCCTCGAAGTCCCTGCCGGGAACGTTCCCGTGGGCTGCCACCCGTTCGTCGGGGACCGCTTCGAAGTCCAGATCCGGACGGTGCTCCAGCACGCATGGGCCGCCTTTGAGCATGACATCCGCTACAAGGGGCTCGCCGAGGCCAACGCGGAAGTGGACCGGGCGTTCACCATGGCGTCGACCTTGATCGAACTCGCCGACGCCCAGTTTTCGGCAATCAACGACATCGTCAAACGCCGCCAAGCCGAAAGCACGGCCGAGTTCGCCGCCAACCCGGCGACCGAGCTGACCGGGGAGATCCTGCACGACATGCTGGCCCGCCTGCTGCCCGAACACCCCAGAAGCCAGGCCCGGCAGTACGGCTGGCTGGGCGACGTACTGGCAAGCAACGGTGTGCGGACCGTGGCCGACGCCGAGCAGTTGTTCGGTGCCGCCGACTGGTCCGGTGTGGCGAAGCGAATGGACTACAAGTTCCCCGCCGGCCATGTGCGGATTGCCGACGACTTCCTGCTGAAAACCTGGGGCATGGACTACATCGCACGGACCAAGTCCCTGGGCGGCGATCCCAAACGGGAGGCGAAGCTGACCTTCCGGCTGGAGCGGATGCAGGACTGAACCGTTGGAAGCCATCAACCGGCGTCTCCTCAGCTGGGCCTCCATCCTGGACGAAGAGACCCGCAGGCAGGCCGTCGCCACGTCCCAATTGCCCATCATCTACCCTCACCTTGCCCTGATGCCGGACGCCCACTTGGGCAAGGGCGCCACAGTGGGCTCCGTAATCCCCACGGTGGGAGCCATCATCCCGGCCGCGGTGGGAGTGGACATCGGCTGCGGCATGATCGCCGTCCGCACCCAGTACGTGTTCAAGGACCTGCCCAAAGGCCTCCAGCGGCTGCGCCAGGCAATCGAGCGGGCCATACCCTTGTCCGCCGGCCACTTCAACCGCAGGATCTCCGCCACGGCCGGCCCCCGGCTCGCAGAGCTGCGGCGGCTGGCGGCGAAGGCGGGCTTCGACCCCGCACGGTACGCGGCGAACTGGGAGCTGCAGCTGGGCTCGCTGGGCTCGGGCAACCACTTCATCGAGGTGTGCGTGGATGAGAACGCCGCGGTCTGGCTGTTCCTGCATTCGGGCTCCCGTGGGGTGGGCAACAAGATCGCCCAGCACCACATCGCGGAGGCCCGGAGCGTCGCCCTGCGCCGGCACATCGCCCTGCCGGACCGGGACCTCGCCTACCTCGAGGAAGGCACCCCCGAATTCCTGCGCTACATCAGGGAACTGCGCTGGGCGCAGCAGTTCGCCTTGTTGAACCGCGAGGAAATGATGGACCGGGTGGTGCAGCAGTTCGAGTCCTGGATCGGCGGGCCGGTCCGGGAACTCGAACGGATCAACTGCCACCACAACTTCACCGCGCAGGAAACGCACTACGGCAAGTCCGTCTGGGTCTCGCGCAAGGGCGCCATCAGGGCACAGGCCGGCGATCCCGGTCTGATTCCCGGGTCCATGGGCACGGCGTCCTACATCGTCGTCGGGCGGGGGAACCCGGCGTCGCTGAATTCCGCACCGCACGGCGCCGGCCGGGAGTTCTCCCGCACCGCGGCCCGGAAGGCGTTTTCGCTCGCCCAGCTGAAGACCGCCATGCAGGGCATCGAATTCCGGCCCAGGGAGGCCTTCATCGACGAGATCCCCGCCGCGTACAAGCCGATCGACCTGGTGATGCGCGACTCCGCGGACCTCGTCAGGGTGCGGCACAAGCTCCGGCAGCTCGTCAACGTCAAAGGCGACTGACCCGCCGCGGGGAGCGAATCCAGGGCCCGCATGTGACGCTGCATGAACCCGCGTGACCCCGGGTTTCCGCACCATTGAACCCGGTTCCCAGCCGTCCCTAGGGTGAGTCCATGACCACTTCGGAACGGTTCACCGGCCCCTCCCGCGGGGCGCTTCAGGGGCGATGTCGCCGGCGCTGACCACCGCCCGGCCCACCCGCACCCTCCACGAACAGGATCCTTCCATGTCATCCACCCCCGACAAGCCCACCCCCGGCACCACCCGGATCGTCGCCGGCGAAACGGCCAAGCCGAAACGCAAGCGCACGCTCGAGATCAGCGTCGCCGCCGCCCTGGCCCTGCTGATCGGAGCCGGCGCCGCCGTCGCCTCGACGGTGCCCCGCGCCAACGACGCCGAGGCAGCACCGGCCGCCGGCACCACCGCAGCCGCTGCGCAGCTCAAACTCGGCTACTTCGGCAACATCACCCACGCCCCGGCCTTGGTGGGGGTAAGCAAAGGGTTCATCGCCAAGGAGCTGGGCCAGACCAAGCTCACCACCGAGGTCTTCAACGCCGGCCCCGCCGCGATCGAGGCGCTGAACGCCGGCGCCATCGATGCGAGCTACATCGGCCCGAACCCGGCGATCAATTCCTTCGTGAAGAGCAAAGGCGAATCGATCAACATCATCGCCGGGGCAGCCGCGGGCGGTGCTCAGCTGGTGGTTAGGCCGGACATCACCTTGCCGGCGGAACTCAGGGGCAAGACGCTCGCCAGCCCGCAGCTCGGCGGTACCCAAGACGTGGCACTGCGCGCGTGGCTCGGAAAGCAGGGCTTCAACACATCCCCTGGCGGCGGTGGGGACGTGACCATCAACCCCACCGAGAACGCCCAGACGCTGAAGCTGTTTCAGGACGGCAAGCTCGACGGCGCCTGGCTTCCGGAGCCGTGGGCCTCGCGGCTGGTGCTCCAGGCCGGCGCGAAGGTACTGGTGGACGAGAAGGACCTCTGGGATGGTTCGCTCACAGGCAAGCCCGGCGAGTTCCCCACCACCGTGCTGATCGTCAACAAGAAGTTCGCCGCCCAACATCCGGCCACGGTGAAGGCCCTGCTGAAGGGTCATGCGGAGTCCGTGCAATGGCTGACCGCCGCCTCCGCAACCGAGAAGGCCGGGGTCCTCAACGCCGCGCTAAAGGAGTCCGGCGGTGCGGCGCTCCCGGACGACGTCGTCGCCCGCTCGCTGAAAAACATCGTCTTCACCGTCGACCCGCTCGCCGGGACATACAAGAAACTGCTCCAGGACGGCGTCGATGCCGGCACCACCAAACAAGCGGATATCAACGGCATCTTCGACCTGAGCACGCTCAACTCGGTGTCCGGAACGAAGACCTCCGCGCGGGGGCTCGGCAAGGATTGACTCCCGCCCGCTCTGCCACCACTAGTTAGGACGTGACCATGCCAGTCGTACTGGAAAACCTGGGGAAACGCTTCGGCGCCGGCGCCCCGGTGCTGGACGGCGTCAACGCCAGCATCGGGCAGGGCGAGT
The DNA here is from genome assembly GCF_056399345.1 of Arthrobacter sp. 01N442. Taxonomy (NCBI): domain Bacteria; kingdom Bacillati; phylum Actinomycetota; class Actinomycetes; order Micrococcales; family Micrococcaceae; genus Arthrobacter; species Arthrobacter sp. 01N442. The sequence goes on along the minus strand of NZ_JBFTRD010000004.1, from coordinate 647,494 downwards.
TTGTCGCCCTGCTCGGTGCGTCCGGCTGCGGCAAGTCCACCCTGCTGAACATCATCGCCGGGCTGGAAGCCCCGACGTCGGGCGCCCTGGAAGTGCCCAGCGACGGCGCGGCCAACATGTTCCAGGACGCGGCCCTCTTCCCCTGGCTCACCGCCCGGGAAAACGTGGAGCTCGCCCTCAAACTGCGTGGGGTCGGCAAAGCCGAACGCCGGGTGCAGGCCGAGGGGCTGCTGGACCTGGTGCACCTGGGCGGGGCGGGGGAGAAGCGCCCGCACGAACTTTCCGGCGGCATGCGCCAGCGCGTGTCCCTGGCCCGTTCCCTGGCCCAGGACCGGCAGCTGCTCCTCATGGACGAACCGTTCGCCGCGCTGGACGCGATCACCCGCGACCTGCTGCACGACGAGCTGGAACGGATCTGGAAGGAAACCGGCCGCACGATCGTCTTTGTCACGCACAACGTCCGGGAGGCCGTCCGGCTCGGCCAGCGCGTGCTGCTGCTCTCCTCGCGGCCCGGCCGCGTGGTCCAGGAATGGCAGGTCTCCGAGGAACACCGCACCGACGCCGGCCTGGCAGGCCAGCTGACCGGCATCATCACCGCCCGGCTACGCGAGGAGATCCGCCGTCATGCCAAATAGCCAAGCCCCCGTCGCGGAAGCCCCGGCCGAGACGCACAAGGTGCATGCCGCCCTGACCCGGACCTCGACGAGCCCGGCCGATCTGCGCGAACTCGAAGCCGGGCTTGACTCGCTCCAGTCCGACGCCGTCCGCAGGACCCGCATCGACTGGAGCCGGATCCTGTTGCCGGTCGCAGCGCTCGCCGTGCTCATCGTGGCGTGGCAGGTGTACGTCTCCCTGGGCATCAAACGCCGCGACCTGGTGCCCGGACCACTGGACGTGATCGGCCAGCTCGGGACCCTCGGGGGAGAAGGCAAGCTGCAGGAAGCGGTCTGGACTTCGCTGCAGCGCGGCGTCGCGGGCTTCCTGATCAGTGTGGTCATCGCGACGCCGGTGGGGCTGCTGCTGGCCCAGGTCGCCCCGCTCCGGCGTGCTTTCGGGCCGCTGATTTCGGGGCTGCAGGTGCTGCCGTCGGTGGCGTGGGTGCCGGCCGCCATCATCTGGTTCGGCCTGAGTGATGCCACCGTGTACTTCGTCGTGCTGATGGGTGCCATCCCGTCGATCATCAATGGCCTGATCTCCGGCGTCGACCAGATTCCGCCGCAGTACCGCCGGGTCGGAGCGGTCCTGGGTGCCTCCCGCCTCCAGCTTGCGCTGCAGATCGTCCTCCCGGCCGCACTGCCGGGCTACCTCGGCGGCCTCAAGCAGGGCTGGGCCTTCTCCTGGCGCTCGCTCATGGCCGCGGAAATCATCACAGTGGGCGGCAGCATGGGCTTCGGCCTCGGGTCGATGCTGAACCAGGGCCGCGACCTAGCGGACATGACCATTGTGCTGGCCGCGATCCTGCTGATCCTTGCCGTCGGCATCCTGGTGGAACTGCTGGTCTTCGGCCCGGTCGAAAAGCGTCTGCTCCGCCGCCGGGGACTCCTCACCGGCAGCACCCGGTAGATCCCCGGCCCTACAGAACGGGAAAGCCCGACGGCGAAAATCGCCGTCGGGCTTTCGGGTGTCACTTCGCAGCCGGCCCAAAACCGCCATATCGCCTTGGCGCCACAAGCCCCTTGCTCCGCCGGGGCGCCGTCCCTACACTCACGGCTATAGGCCGGTTTGCGGCCGATCCATCCCGAATCCAAGGAGGCAGCCGTGGCGCCAAAATTTGGAGTGCTGGCACTGGTCGAGGCAAAGCTGGGGAAAGAACAAGAGGTCTGGGACTTCCTCAATGGAGCCCGCGACGCTGTGCTCAAGGAACCCGGCACACGGACCTGGTATGCCTTCCGGGTCAACGAGTACACCTTCGGCATCTTCGACACCTTTGACACGGAGGAAGCCCGCCAGGCGCATCTAAACGGTGCCATCCCCGCGGCCCTCGGCGAACACGGCCCCACCCTGCTGTCAAAGGACCCCGACATCAAACTGGTCGAAGTCATCGCCGTGAAGTAGCCGGCAGGGCTGCCGCGGCCGTAAAAGTGCCCCGGAACGTCGGCCACCAGGTTACGCCCCGTGACCCTGCGTGAACTGGTGTTTCCGCACCGTTGTTCCCCTCTTGGACGCCACCCTACTGTCGATGCATGGCAATCCAGGACATCTACCCCGCGGCCCTGCGCCTGCTCGGCCGGCCCGTGCTGGTGGTCGGCGGCGGCCCCGTCGCAGCACGCCGCGCCCGGGGACTGCTCGACGCCGGCGCCCGAGTCACCGTAGTGGCGCCGCTAGCCTGCCCCGCGTTGAACGGCCTGGCCGACGCAGGGCTGCTGAGTTGGCAGCCCCGGCCCTACCGCAGCTCCGACGTCGAGGGGGCTTGGTTCGTCCAGACCGCCACCGGCGACGCTTCCGTGGACGCGCAGGTCGCCGCCGACGCCGAGGCACAGCGGATCTGGTGCGTCAACGCCTCCGACCACGAGGCGTCCGCCGCCTGGACGCCCGCCGTCGCGGTCGTTGACGACGTCAAGATCGCCGTCAACGCCGGGGGAGACCCGCGCCGGGCCATGGCGCTGCGTGACGCCGTCGCCACCGCCCTCGCTGCCGGGGACCTGCCGCTGCGCCGGCACCGGGTTCCGGGAAGAGACTCAGTCACGGGCGCCGGCATGGTGGCCCTCGTGGGCGGCGGGCCGGGCGATGCCGGGCTGATCACCGTCCGCGGCCGGCGGCTCCTGGGCCAGGCCGACGTCGTCGTTGCGGACCGGCTCGGCCCGCGTGAACTGCTCGGTGAACTTGCCCCGGATGTCCGTGTGATCGAGGTCGGCAAGGCGCCCGGCCACCACCCGGTCCCGCAGTCCGACATCAACCGGATCCTCGTGGACGAGGCCCTCGCCGGCCACCGTGTGGTCCGGCTCAAGGGCGGCGACCCGTACGTTCTTGGCCGCGGCGGTGAAGAAGCCGAGTTCTGCCGCCAGCACGGCGTCGAGGTGGAAGTCGTTCCCGGCGTGACCTCGGCAATCTCCGTCCCCGCCGCCGCCGGCATCCCGGTCACGCACCGCGGCCTCGCCAAGGGTTTCAGCGTGGTCACCGGCCACGAGGAGCTCAGCGAAGTGCCCGCCCGAGCCGACCACACTGTGATCCTGCTCATGGGCGTGGGGCAGCTGCGCGAATCCGCGGCCTCGCTGGGACGCGCCGGTTTGCCAGCCGGGACACCTGTTGGCATCGTAGAGAATGGATACCTGCCTAACCAGCGGGTGACCATCGGAACGCTCGAAACCATCGCGGACCAAGCGGAGGCCGCAGGCGTGGCGAACCCTGCCGTGATCGTGATCGGCGACGTGGTCCGGGTCAGCCCGTTCGCGCCGTCGCACTTCAAGACCGCGGACTACAGCACCACGTCCCCGAACGCTCCGCGCGTCCCCGCCCGATAGCACCATCCGCACCACCCAACTAGCTCGCAATAGTTGTCGTTATGAGCCCTCAAAACGACAACTACTGCGAGTCAGTTGGGCCGGAACGACCCAAAGGAACACAGCCGTGTCAACGAACACCACCGTAGGAACCGCCGCCCGCCCGCTGCGCGTCGCCGTCGTCGGTTCCGGACCTGCCGGCGTCTACGCCGCGGACATCCTGACCAAGAGCGAGGCCGTCAAGAGCGGCGAGCTCACCGTCAGCATCGACCTCTTCGACCGCTACCCGGCACCCTACGGACTGATCCGCTACGGCGTGGCCCCCGACCACCCGCGCATCAAGGGCATCGTCGACGCCCTGCACAAGGTCCTGGACCGCGGCGACATCCGCTTCTTCGGCAACGTGGACTACGGCACGGACCTCACGCTGGAGGACCTCCGCACCCACTACGACGCCGTCATCTTCGCCACCGGCGCCATCAAGGACGCCGACCTGAACATCCCCGGCATCGAACTCGAGGGATCCTACGGCGGCGCCGACTTCGTCTCCTGGTACGACGGCCACCCCGACGTGTCCCGTGAATGGCCGCTGGAGGCCAAGGAGATCGCCGTGATCGGCAACGGCAACGTGGCCCTGGACGTGGCCCGGATGCTCTCCAAGCATGCCGACGACCTGCTGGTCTCCGAAATCCCGGACAACGTGTACCAAGCGCTGAAGAACTCGCCGGTCACCGACGTCCACGTCTTCGGCCGCCGCGGCCCCGCCCAGGTGAAGTTCACCCCGCTGGAACTGCGCGAACTGTCCCACTCCAAGGACGTCGACATCATCCTCTACCCCGAGGACTTCGAGTTCGACGCCGAATCCGACCGCCAGATCCAGAGCAACAACCAGACCAAGACCATGGTCGGCACGCTCACCAACTGGATCGCCGAGCAGCCCGAGGACCTCTCCGAACTCACCGCGTCCCGCCGCCTGCACCTGCACTTCCTGCACAGCCCGGTGGAGGTGTACGACGGCGCCGCGACGCCGGGCAAAGTCGCCGGCATCAAGTTCGAGCGCACCGAACTGGACGGCACCGGCAACGCCCGCGGCACCGGCGAGTTCATCGACTACCCGGTCCAGGCCGTCTACCGTGCCATCGGCTACTTCGGCTCCGCCCTCCCCGAGGTCGAGTTCGACCACAGCAAGGGCGTTGTTCCGAACGACGGCGGCCGTGTCCTGGACGCGTCCGGCGCCCACGTGCCCGGCATCTACGCCACCGGCTGGATCAAGCGCGGCCCGGTCGGCCTGATCGGCCACACCAAGGGCGACGCGCTGGAGACCGTGACCTACCTGCTGGAGGACCGCGAATCCCTTCCGTTGGCCGCGGCGCCCGCGCCGGAGGCGATCGTCGGACTGCTGGAAGACCGCGACGTGCAGTACACCAGCTGGGAAGGCTGGCTCGCCCTGGACGCACACGAACGGTCCCTCGGCGCCCAGGCGAGCGCGGCTCCGGGCAGCGTCCAGCGTGAACGCATCAAGGTGGTCCCGCGCGAGGACATGGTGGAAATCTCCCGCGGCGGCGTCGCAGCGGAGGTCTGAGCGCCCCGCGTTGTTCCCGATAGGCGGCATTCCCGGCGGGTAGTCAGTAGGCTTACCGTTATGGACACCGCCAGCCACCCAGGATCCCGCCGATGAGGCTCCGTCACAGCAACGCGTCCGGCCGCGGGTACCGCCGGGTTCCCGCCGGGACAGGGTTCAGCTACAAAGACCTTGACGGCTCCACCCTGCCGGCCGGGCCGGTGCGGGAGCGGCTGGAAAGTATCGGCATCCCGCCGGCCTGGACCGACGTCTGGATCGCGCCCTACGAGAACGGCCACATCCAGGCCACCGGGGTCGACGCCGTCGGCCGCCGCCAATACATCTACCACCCCAGCTGGCGGGAGCGGAAGGACCGGCTGAAGTTTGACCGCTCCCTCCAGCTCGCGGAAACCCTGCCGAGCGCGCGCCGGCTCGTGACCCTGGACCTGCGCTCCGAGGGGCTCACCCGGGAGCGGGTCCTCGCCGCCGCCTTCCGGATGCTCGACAGCGGCTCCCTGCGCGTGGGCTCCGAACGGTACACCAACGAAAACGGCAGCCACGGCCTGGCCACCCTGCTCTGCGCCCATGTGAAGGTGCGCAAGGACGAACTCCGGCTCAGCTTTCCGGCCAAGAGCGGCAAGAACTGGGAGTCAAGGATCGACGACGCCGACCTGGCCGACGTCGTCCGTTCGCTCAAGCGCCGCGGCGGCAACGCCCGCCTGCTGGCCTACAAGAACGGCCGCAGCTGGCACCCGGTCACCAGTTCCGAGATCAATGACTACGTCAAGGAACGCACCGGCGGGGACTTCACCGCGAAGGACTTCCGGACCCTGCGCGGCACCGTCGCAGCGGCCGTGAGCCTGGCCCGCAGCGGACCCCAGACCAAGGTCTCCGCCCGGAAACGCGCCGTCAGTCGAGCCATGGTCGACGCCGCCGCGGTGCTCGGCAACACGCCGTCGATCGCCCGGAAGAGCTACGTGGATCCGCGCCTGCTGGATCACTTCGCGGCCGGGGAAACGATCGACCCGAAGCGGCTGGATTCCGCCGAATCGGAAATCCGCGCACTGCTCTACCAGGAGGGCGCTGTCGTCCCGCTGCGCTGAGGGTCTGCCCGCCGCCCGCCGGTCAGAACTCGGCGTTGATGAATCCGATGATGATCGCCGTCCACCAGCACGCCTGCGAGATGACCAGGCACACCAGCAGGTGGACGCGCTGGCCTACGGTCAGTCCCTGGAAGGGGGTGTCCGGCGGCAGATGGACCAGCCGTCGCATCAGCGGAATGAGCATGATGCCGTTCAGGCTGAGCACCAGCACGGCGGCGAGTTTGACGTCCGTCATCAGGTTGTTCAGATGCGGGTTCAGGAACACCCCGGTCGCCAGCAGGCTGGCGAGGCCCGCCCAGATCAGCGGGGTGGCCGCGCCGTCGAGCCGGATGGTTTCGGCCAGCTTGCGGCGGCCAAGGAGCCACAGGAACCCGTGCCAGTCGAGCAGGAGGATGGCGCCGAAGGACACCACAAGGGACAGGACGTGCAGGACGACGGCGATGTCGTGTTCGTAGCCGCCGACCCGGACCGCAGTGGACATCGTGACCGACAGCAGCCACGCGGCAGCCGCCACCGTTGACCACACGACCACCAGGCGGCGGGTGGACCGCTCGGATTCACGATGGCGCCGGATGGTGCGCCTGCTGACTGGGACGTAGCTCATGGCCTGACCTCGACAAGCCGATCCGCCGCTCGCGGACGGCGCCGCCCGGAAGGGCAGGAAACGCGGTTCCGGGCCTAGCTAAAACGATATCCCCGGTCCCTCCCGGCAACAAGGACGGAAAGGGACCCTACATGCGCCCGAACCGCGCACGGAGCAACGCAAAGACGCCGTACGCGATGAAGCCGGCTCCGATGGCCAACAGCAGGTACGGCCCGAAGGGGTGGTGCTGAAGCGCCTTGAGGCTGCCGTCCAGCCCGGTGGACGAACGCGGGTCGTCGGTGGCTGCGGCGATGACGAACAGCAGGCCGGTCAGCACCAGCGCCAGGCCCTTGGCCACATGGCCGGCAACCCCCAGGACGCTGACCAGGTGGCCCCGGTGCGTGCCTTCGAAGTGCGCCAGTTCTTCCTTGAACTTCTTTCCGAGGCCTTTGACCACAAAGTACACGCCGATTCCGCCCACGGTGAGGCCCAGCCCGATCAGCAGCGGCCCGCCGAGCGGGCGGTTCATCAGGGCCTCGCTGAACGCGGCGGTGGAATCGCCGGAGTCACTCCGGAAGCCCAGCGCGAAGCTGGCGAAGGTGAAGCCGATACTGCCGTAGGCGATGGCCAGGAAGCCCGAGGAGACCAGCTTGCCCAGCCGTTCGCCGCGCGGCAGGTGCCGCGCCCGCAGGGTCGCTTCACTCAGCTGCCAGAGGGCCAGCCCGGCGCAGCCAACGCAGCAGGCCCAGAGCACGGCCGGACCCCAGGGGTTGGCCGCGAGCTGCTCGATCGCGCCGGTGGGCTCGGCCTGGCCCGGCGCGCCCAGAACCAGTGCGACGGCGATTGCGCCGATCAGGATGTGGAGCACGGCCATCACAGCGAATCCCCAGCGCGCGACGACGTCGAGCAGCCTGCTGTTGGAGGCGGCCTCGGCGGCATCCGCCGCATCGCCGATGACGGCCTCCGGCGGCGGCCCAAGCTGCCTTTGGGGGAGCTCCCCGCTGACTTCTTCCATTGCTTCGAGCTTACGCGTAACGGGCCGCTGGTCCGGAAGTTCGGTCCGGCGTGCGCCGGCCCGAAACCGGGGGCTACCAAGTTGTTGGTAAGTGTGCTTACTATATCGGGGGTGCGGCGTCGCATGTGGCCGCATCATTTCGGATTCGAATTCACACGATAGGAAGCTCACCATGGCAGGTAATCTTGTTGCCCGATCCATCCACGACCTGACCGCCGGCGCCTGGTTCGGCGGTTCGCTGATGGGCGCCATCGGGCTGAACGGCGCGACGGCGGAGGCCAAGGATCCCGCCGAGCGCACCCGCTTGTCCAGCCTCGGCTGGAAGAAATGGGCCCCCTACCAGACCGCCGCCTTCGGCGCGCACTTCCTTTCCGGCCTCGCCATCATGTGGGAGAACAAGGGCCGGATGGCCAAGCAGGACGGGGTTACCCGGCTGAGCATCTACAAGTCCGTCGTCACCCTGGCCGGTGCCGCCGTGACGCTGTACGCCGGCCTGCAGGGCGCAAAGGTGGACAAGCTCGCCGCTGAAGGAGCCGAGGGTGCCACCGAGCCCAAGCCCGGCGCCTCGGAGGAACTCCGCTCGGCGCAGCAGCAGCTGAAGGTCCTGCAGTGGGCCATCCCGGTCTTCGCCGGCTGGGTTATCGTCCTCGGCGCCAAGCACGGCGAGATGCAGCGCCCGAAGAACGTCTTCAAGGGCCTCTCCCGCTAGTCCGGGGCACTACTGGCCACATCGCGACCATCCCCGGATGGGCGCGATGTGGCCTTCCTGTTGTTCGGGCGCCTATTGTCGCGATTCGCCAACGCGTTCCCAGGGCCGGCGGGGCTGCGTCAGCGCGGGTGCCGGGCGCTGAGCCGCTGCACGGCCAGCGCCAGCCAGAGCTGCACCCGGTCCGCGGTCTGGGCCGGGTCGTAGCCGGTCAGCTCGGTGATTTGGGCCAGGCGGTAGCGCACCGTGTTGCGGTGCAGGGTGAGCTCTTCGGCGACGGCGGCGACCGAGCCGTTGTTGCTCAGGTAGCTCTCCAGCGTGGTCATCAGTTCGGCGCCGTGGGCGGCGTCGAAGTTGCGAAGCGGGTTCAGCGACTCGTTCGCCATATCCGCCAGCGGAACGTCCTCGCTGGCCAGCAGCAGCGAGGTCAGGCTCAGCCGTTCCGGCTCGTTGACGGGCAGGCCGTGGCTCGCCGCGTCGCGGGCCTCGAAGTAGCTCCAGCGCAGGCCGTTCGGTTTCGTATACGCCCCGCCGATGCCGATCGTCGCGTGGATCCCCGCCTCGGCGAGGTGGTCGCTGAGGCTGCGCGCCAGGGCGCTGGCGCCGCTGCCGTCGTCGTGGACCAGCACCACCAGATCCTTGCCGACGACGGCGGTCACCGCCGCCGCCAGCGGCTGCGGCAGCGAGGAACTGCCCAACTGCTTCGCGTGGGCCGCCGACTCCGCGAGTAGGACGACGTTCTTGCGGGTGCTGTTGACGCCGATGCCGGCGAGACGCCGGGTGGCCTCGGTGGTTTCGAGCGTCCCGTGGATTACGTCCTCAAGCACCTGCCCGGCCAGGGCGCGCTGGGCCTGGCGCTGCTTGACCATGTTGTTGAGTTCCACGCTGATCAGGTTCTGCGCATAGCCGACGATGCCCGAATCCTCGAACGGGTGCCGCACCCAGAGCGTGCACGCGTCCCGCCGGCCGGTGGGGATCGGGTAGGAGGCCCAGCCGTCCGCCGTGGGGGAGGGGCTGCCCGCGGCGCTGTTGTAGAGCTGCGCGGTGAACTGCGTCAGGACAATCTCGGTGCGCAGCATCGAGCCGAGGTGCTTGAGCAGCTCGGCGAGGCCGCCGCCGGTCAGCAGGGCGCGGGCGAGGACCTGGTGGCCAGCGATCAGGCGCTCCAGTTTGGCGTAGTGGTCCGCGGACTGGGCGTCGGCCACAAGCTTGCCAATCGCGATGAAAGGCGTCTCGTAGGGCACCTCCACCACCGGCAGGCCCCAGCGGTTGGCCTCGGCGATCAGGGCCGGCGGCACCGACTCGTGGCTCAGTCCCACCCCGAAACCAATGCCGACCGCCCCGGCGCGCTGGACCTGGCGGACAAAGCGGCGCTGATCGGGGGCGGTCCGCAGCCGCATCCCCGTGGTCAGGACCAGTTCTCCGCCGTTCAGGAAGCGCTGCGGGTCCTCCTGCTCCGTCACTGCCACCCAGTGGATATCCTGGTGCCAGGTGGTCTCGGCGAGGCCCGATTTCGTCAGCTTGAGGGACGGAACCCCCAGCAGGGCCGCCAGTGAAATTGCCATGGAATCAGGATAGCCGGGGGCTGGTCAACCGCACTAAAGTGCTTCGACTTCGGTGTGCAGCTGCCTATTCCCTGCCTTGCGCGCCTGGCATAGGCTCGGAGCAGTCGCAGATCCCCTCATCCCTGCCTTTCCGAGGCCAGCACGAAAGAGGTTGTACACCGTGGTTCAAACCTTGCAGAACTTCATTAACGGCGAGTTCGTCACCCCCGCCGGCACCGCCCTGCTGGACGTCGTCAACCCGACCAACGGGGAAGTCGTGGCCAAGTCGCCGGTTTCGGTGCAGGCCGACGTCGACGCCGCCATGGCCGCCGCGAAGGACGCCTTCGCCAGCTGGAAGCACGTCACCCCCGGCCAGCGCCAGCTGATGCTGCTCAAGCTCGCCGACGCCGTCGAGGCCAACAGCGACGAACTCGTCGAGGCCCAGCACCGCAACACCGGGCAGGTCCGCTCCCTGATCGCCTCCGAGGAAGTCGCCGCCGGAGCCGACCAGCTGCGCTTTTTCGCCGGAGCCGCCCGGATCCTGGAAGGCAAGTCCGCCGGCGAGTACTTCGAGGGCCACACCTCCTACGTGCGCCGCGAACCGATCGGCGTCGTCGCCCAGGTCGCCCCGTGGAACTACCCCTTCCTGATGGCCATCTGGAAGATCGGCCCCGCCCTCGCGGCCGGCAACACCGTGGTGCTCAAGCCTTCGGACACCACACCGGAATCGACCCTGGTCCTGGCCCGCCTGGCCGGCGAGATTTTCCCGGCAGGCGTGCTCAACGTGGTCCTCGGCACCGGTGAAACCGGCGCGCTGATGGTGGAGCACAAGGTCCCCGGCCTCGTGTCCATCACCGGCTCGGTCCGGGCCGGCATCGCTGTCGCCTCCGGCGCCGCCAAAGGCCTGAAGCGTGCACACCTTGAACTCGGCGGCAAGGCACCCGCGATCGTGTTCAAGGATGCGGACATCAAGAAGAGCGCCGCGGCCATCGCCGACTTCGCCTTCTTCAACGCCGGCCAGGACTGCACGGCAATCACCCGGGTCCTCGTCGAGGACTCCGTGCACGACGACGTCGTGGCCGCCATGGTGGAGCACACCAAGACACTGCACACGGGCTCGCAGAACGATGAAGACAACTACTTCGGCCCGCTGAACAACGTCAACCACTTCAACGCGGTCACCTCCGTCGTCGAGCATCTGCCGGAGAACTGCAAGATCGAGACCGGCGGCCACCGCGCGGGGGAGAAGGGATTCTTCTTCGAGCCCACCATCATCACCGGCGCCAAGCAGAGCGATGACATCGTGCAGAAGGAAACCTTCGGCCCCGTCATCACCGTGCAGAAGTTCAGCACCGAGGCCGAGGCCGTTGAGCTGGCCAACGATGTCGACTACGCCCTGGCCTCCAGCGTCTGGACCACGGACCACGGCACCGCCATGCGGCTCAGCCGGGACCTGGACTTCGGCGCCGTCTGGATCAACACCCACATCCTGCTCACCGCCGAAATGCCGCACGGCGGGTTCAAGCAGTCCGGCTACGGCAAGGACCTCTCGATGTACGGCGTCGAGGACTACACCCGCATCAAGCACGTCATGAGCGCATTGGATGCATAACGCTGTCGCGTAACTGATCCGGCTTCGCCGCCCCTCCCACGTTTAGAAAGGCTTCCCCATGACCACCACAGCAAACGACATCACCTACCGTCTTGAGCAGAAGCGCCGCGTCCAGGCCGACTTCCCGGGACCCAAGTCCGTGGCCCTCACCGAGCGCCGCAAGTCCGTCGTCGCTTCCGGCGTCGCGTCCAGCGTCCCGGTCTACGTCGCCGACGCCGACGGCGGCATCATCCAGGACGTCGACGGCAACTCCTTCATCGACCTCGGTTCCGGCATCGCCGTGACCAGCGTCGGCGCCTCGGACCCCGCCGTCGTGGGCGCAGTGAAGGAAGCCGTGGAGCACTTCACCCACACCTGCTTCATGGTCACCCCCTACGAGGGCTATGTCGCCGTCGCGGAACAGCTGAACCGCCTGACCCCGGGCGACCACGAGAAGCGCACCGTGCTGTTCAACTCCGGTGCCGAAGCCGTGGAAAACGCCGTCAAGGTGGCCCGCCTCGCCACCGGCCGGGACGCCGTCGTCGCCTTCGACCACGCCTACCACGGCCGCACCAACCTGACCATGGCGCTGACCGCCAAGGCCATGCCGTACAAGACCAACTTCGGCCCGTTCGCGCCCGAGGTCTACCGCATGCCGATGAGCTACCCGTACCGCGAGGAAAACCCGGAGATCACCGGTGCCGAGGCCGCCAAGCGCGCCATCACCATGATCGAGAAGCAGATCGGCGGCGAGCAGGTTGCCGCGATCATCATCGAGCCCATCCAGGGCGAGGGCGGCTTCATTGTCCCGGCCGAGGGCTTCCTGCCGGCACTCGCGGCCTGGGCGAAGGACAAGGGCATCGTCTTCATCGCCGACGAGGTCCAGTCCGGCTTCTGCCGGACCGGCGAATGGTTCGCCGTGAACCACGAAGGTGTTGTTCCGGACATCATCACCATGGCCAAGGGCATTGCCGGCGGCATGCCGCTCTCCGCCATCACCGGCCGCGCCGAGCTGCTCGACGCCGTCCACCCGGGCGGCCTCGGCGGCACCTACGGCGGCAACCCGGTGGCCTGCGCCGCGGCGTTGGCCTCCATCGGCTCCATGGAGCAGTACGACCTCAACGCCCGGGCCCGCCACATCGAGGAACTCGCCCTGGGCAAGCTGCGCGAGCTCGCGTCCGAGCTCACGGTGGTCGGCGACGTCCGCGGCCGCGGCGCGATGCTGGCGATCGAACTGGTCCAGGCCGGTTCCAAGGAGCCGAACCCGGAGCTGACCAAGGCCGTTGCCGCCGCCTGCCTCAAGGAAGGCGTCATCATCCTCACCTGCGGCACCTACGGCAACGTGATCCGTCTGCTCCCCCCGCTGGTGATCAGCGACGAGCTGCTGCTCGACGGACTCGAGGTCCTGGCCGCGGCGGTCCGCGCCAACGCCTAGGCACGGCCCAGCAGGGGGAGACCCCGAAGGAACGCACAGAAGCAACGCACAGAAGCAACGTGGACGAGCCGCGGACTGGGAAGTCCGCGGCTCGTTCACGTTCGGGTGCTGTTGCTCCGGCGCCTACCGCCAGGAGCTGGCGTCAAGCTGGATCGCGACAACGTAAAGGTGGCGGCCCTGCTCGATCTTCTCGACCTCATAGACCCGCACCTTGGTCTGCGGCGCCGCCGTGCCCGGCCGGCCGACGCCGATCCCGTAACTGAGGACCCCCTCAAAATCGCCGGCCGGGGCGTAGCGGGTAAGCGCCCGGTAGCCGATCGAGGGTGCAGGGCTGCTCTTGATGGTGCTGGCCTTCCCGTCCGCGGTATGTGCCTGGGCGCCGTGGAACACTACTTTCAGGATGGCGCCCGAGCCGGGCATCGGCACGGGCAGGCCGCTGCCGTCGGCGAGCAGTTCGGGGACGAACGAAATGTCGTAGCTGGGGAAGGCGCCGTTGAAGCGGAAGCTCAGCTGGTCATAGGGCGGGGTGTCGGAGGGGTGCTGGCCGGCACCGATCGCGTACAGCGTGGGCAGGGGTTCCGCCGGCGGCGGAGCCAACGGTACGGGGTTGCTGTGCGTGGTCTTGAACGGCGTCTTCGCTCCAGGCCATGCCCAGTCATGGGTGACGGTCGAGGAGATCACGCGGTCGCCGTCCTGCGGTGCCTTGGTCTCATCGGAATCCGGCGGCAGCGTGGCGGTGGCCGAAGTCGACGGCGTCGAACTGCTGGACGGGGCAACCGAGGTGGCGGAAGCGGTGGAGGTCGGCGTCCCGGATGCCGTCGAGGTCGCCGGCGCGGCGCTGGTTCCGGACGGCTGGGGCGGGGACGGGGTGCAACCGGTCAGCGCGAGCAGGAAAATCAACAGCCCCAGTCCGCTATTTCGTGCCGCGAACCCGTGGTTCCTGATCAGACTCATGGTGAGCTCCCCTCGACGCGTTCAGCGTAGGCCTCGGAAACTTCGGCGGCGCAGGGCCAAAAGTCACCCACATTTCGGCGCGGCGCTGGGCTAGAGTCTTTCCTACCACTGCAGGAACGCAGACCGGCCGACGTCGCCCGGAACCCCCGGAGCCAAGCTGGATTCTGCCCCAGACCCATAAGGGGTTCTTACATGCGATACGTAGTTGGCTACACACCCAACGACCGCGGCGCCGACGCCGTCGCCCTCGCCTCCGCCATGGCCCGCGCCCAGGGCGCCCACCTGGACCTGGTCCATGTAGTGGACCGGAACACCCCCTATGTCGCGCTGAACCCGCAGGGCAACCGCGTCAGCGCCGCAGAGCAGTCTGTGCTCACGGCCGAGCGGCAGGGCCTTGCCCTCGTTCCGGAGGGCCTGGAGGCCAGGTTCCACGTGCGCCAGGCGGACTCGTTCGCCGCCGGCCTGATCGACGCAGCCAAGGAGTACCGCGCCGGCCTGATCGTGGTGGGTGCCGCCAACAGCGGCCTGTTCAAGCGGTACAGCGTCGGCAGCGTGGCCAACGCACTCCTGCATGCCTCCCCGGTCCCGGTTGCCCTGGCCCCCCGCGGGTACCGGCACACGGATCCGATCACCCGGCTGACCCTCGCCGTCGGCCAGCGCACCGGCGCCGAAGCCGCAATCGACGTCGCGATCGAGTCGGCCGCCCGCCGCGGGGTGCCGCTGCGGCTTGTCTCCCTGGTCGAGCTGGACGCCGAGGGCGACGGCGGCGAAAACGTCAACGCCGCGCATGTCCACGCGAACACGGTCCTCAAAGCCGCGGCCGCTCGCCTGCCCGAAGGCCACCACGTGAGCGTGGAGGTCGCGCACGGACGGACCATCGAGGAGGCTATCGATGACCTCGAATGGGACGACGCCGAGATCATGATCGTGGGCTCCTCCCGCCTGGCCGAGAAGAACAAGCTCTTCATCGGCAGCACGGCCAACAAGGTGCTCCGCGCCCTGCCGGTCCCCATGGTCGTGGTGCCGCGCGACTACGTCCGCATCGACACCAGCCCGGAGGACTAGGCCCACCCGCAGCCGAAAGAGGGGAGTTCTCCGGGGCCGGTCAGGCGGCGGCGCGGGCCAGCCTGCGGGTCACGGAGTTCCTCCGGGCCGTGCGCAGCATGTCCACGGTCAGCAGCGCCAGCGCGAGCCAGACGACGCCGAAGCCCACCCAGCGCTCCGGGGTCATGGCCTCCCTGAAGACCACCAGCGCGACGATGAACTGCAGCACCGGGGCGAAGTACTGGAGCAGCCCGATCGTGGTCATCGGCAGCCGCCGGGCGGAAGCGCCGAAGAAAAGCAGCGGGACGGCCGTAATGACGCCGGACGCGGCGAGCAGCCAGAAGTGCCCGGCGCCGTTGTTGGTCAGCGTGGCGGCCCCGGTCACGGCCAGTACGACCATGGCCGCCCCGGCGATGGGTGCCAGCACGATCGTCTCGACGGAGAGGCTGGTGAGGGCGTCGGCCCGCGGACCCACCCGTTTCTTGACGAAGCCGTAGAGGCCAAAACTGAAGGCCAGGGTCAGGGCGATCCAGGGCAGTTTGCCGTAGGAATACGTCAGCACGCCCACCGCAATGAACCCGACGCCGACGGCGGTCCACTGCAGCGGCCGGAGCTTCTCCTTCAGGACGAAAACGCCCAGCAGCACCGAGACGAGCGGGTTGATGAAGTAGCCCAGCGATGTTTCCACGGCCTGGCCGGTGGTCACGCCGTAGGTGTAGGTCAGCCAGTTGATTGCGATCAGGCCGGCCGCGAGGGCCAGCGGGCCCATGACGGTGCGGTTCCGGAACGCGGCGCCGATCACCCGCCAGGAGCGGGTGACGGTGATCAGCAGGATGCAGAACAGCAGCGACCACACCACCCGGTTGGCGACGATTTCGACGGCGCTGGCCGGGTGCAGCACGAAGAAGTACAACGGAAGCAGCCCCCACAAACCGTAGGCGCCGATGCCGAACAGGATCCCCGCCGTCGTGTCCTTGTCCACTGCCTTGAGTGCGGGGGCGTTGGCGGCGGGACCGCTGGCCGCGACACCGCCGGGCCCGTGGCCGGCGGCTCCGGCAGCGGGGGCAGCGCCGCCCGGGGAAGTCAGGGTTGCGGGGGGACGGGATCCGTCGGAGATAGGCACAAGATCAATAACACCACCCCCGGTGGCCCTATTCCTGCCGCCTGGCGCTGCAGGACGGCCCCGGAACCTGCGATCTTCCTCACTTGGACCCACGCCGTGGCGCGGACATTTAGAATTGGGGAACTGTGCGCCGTATCTGCCGGCGCATTCGCCAAGACTCAGAAGGGCTCCCGGTGTCCAACTCGGCCGAAACCTCGCCTAAAAGTCCGTCCAAACGTCCCCTCCGCGTTGCGATTGTCGGCGCCGGACCGGCCGGCGTCTACGCCGCGGACATCCTGACCAAGTCCAACGAGGTCAAGGACGGCGACTTCGAGGTCAGCATCGACCTGTTCGAGGCCTACCCGGCGCCCTATGGCCTGATCCGCTACGGCGTGGCCCCTGACCACCCGCGCATCAAGGGGATCGTCAACGCCCTGCACAAGGTGCTGGACCGCGGCGACATCCGCTTCCTCGGCAACGTCAGCTACGGCCGGGACCTCACCCTGCACGACTTCCGGGCGTTCTACGACGCCGTCATCTTTGCGACCGGTGCCATCAAGGACGCGGACCTGGACATCCCCGGCATCGAGCTTGAGGGATCGTTCGGCGGCGCCGACTTCGTCTCCTGGTACGACGGGCACCCGGACGTGCCCCGCGACTGGCCGCTGGAGGCCAAGGAGATTGCCGTGATCGGCAACGGCAACGTGGCCCTGGACGTGGCCCGGATGCTGGTGAAGCACGCCGATGACCTGCTGGTCACCGAGATCCCGGACAACGTGTACCAGGCGCTGAAGAACTCGCCGGTGACCGATGTGCACGTCTTCGGCCGCCGCGGCCCGGCCCAGGTGAAGTTCACCCCGCTGGAACTGCGCGAACTGTCCCACGCCAACGATGTGGACATCGTCCTCTACCCGGAGGACTTCGAATTCGACGAAGCCTCCGACGAGGCCATCCGCACGAACAACCAGATCAAGACCATGGTGAACACCCTCGGCAACTGGCTCGTCGAGGAGCACGCCGGAGCCGAGGAGCCGTCCTCCCGACGCCTGCACCTGCACTTCCTGCACAACCCCGTCGAGATTCTCGGTGAAGAAACAGGCGACGCCGCGCACCCCGGCAAGGTCGCCGGGATCAAGTTTGAGCGGATGCAGCTGGACGGCACCGGCAACGTCAAAGGCACCGGGGAGTTCGTCGACTACCCGGTCCAGGCCGTCTACCGGGCGATCGGCTACCACGGCTCGGCCCTGGATGAGCTGGAATACGACGAGCGCCGCGGCGTCATCCCCAATGAGGGCGGACGCGTTCTGGGCGCGGACGGCAGCCCCGTGCCCGGGATCTATGCCACGGGCTGGATCAAGCGCGGGCCCGTGGGCCTGATCGGCCACACCAAGGGAGATGCGCTCGAGACCATCGGGTTCCTGCTCGAAGACCGGCTCACCCTCCCGCCGGCGCAGAACCCCGATCCGCAGGCCATCATCGACCTGCTCGAGGAACGCGGCATCGAGTACACCACCTGGGAAGGCTGGAACAAGCTGGACGCCCACGAACTCGCCCTGGGCGCGGCGTGGTCCGCTGACCACGCCGACGGCGGTGTGGTGCGCGAACGGATCAAGGTGGTCCCGCGGGAAGAGATGATCGAGATTTCCCGCGGCTAAGCCGCGCGTTACCCCTCTGGCGGGGCTCCCGTACGCCCCGTACACTCGATGAAACGACGCTGCCTCCGGCATGCCGTCGCGCGCCGAAGAAGGTGTCCGCCAGGTGGGAGTTCAATGAGGAATCCGGTCGAGCAGACGGCCCCGCACGGCTCCGGCCGGGGCCTGAGCCCGGAGTTGCGCCAGCAGTACGCCTTCGCAGGCCATGAACAGCTGGACTCCCTCGGCCTGAAGGGCGAGCAGCTGCCCGGGCTCCGCAGCCTGATCCGGGAGTCCTGGCAGCGGTCCGCGCAACTGCACGCCAACCCGGACAACCCCGAAGCTCCGCTGGCCATGGACCGGGAGGAACTCGAGGAATACCGCCGGCAGCACCCGCTGGCCGCAATCATGCCTGTGATCCACAAACTCCTCGTCCTGCCCAGCCACGACAGCGGCATGCTGGTGGCCGTCGGAGACGAAGTGGGCCGGCTGCTCTGGGTCGAAGGGGACCCCGCCATGCAGCGCCGCGCCGAGGGAATGATGTTCGTCCCGGGCGCGGACTGGTCCGAGGCCACCGTGGGCACCAGCGCCCCCGGCACGGCGCTGGCCCTGGGCCGCGGCATCCAGATCGCCGGCGCAGAACACTACAAGCGCTCGGTCCACCCCTGGAGCTGCACGGCCGTGCCGTTCCACGATCCGGATTCCGGTGCGCTGCTGGGCGTAGTCGACATCACCGGCACCGAATCCGCCGTCGCGCCTCACACCCTGTCCCTCGTCGAGGCGACAGTCGCCGCCGCCCAGGCGCACCTGCGGGTGGAACGGCTCCAGCTTGCCGCCGCCCGGCAGGCCGCACCTGCTCGACGCCGGTCGGCTGCCGTGTCCACCAACGGCGGCAGCAGCGCTCCGAAGGCCGGACCCAGTGCCGCGGGAACGCGCGCCTGGGCCTCGGGCAGCCTCTACCGCAACAGCCTGCAGCTGCTCGGCCGGGACCAGGCGGTGCTCAGCATCGACGGCCGCACCGTCACCCTCTCCGCCCGGCACAGCGAGATTCTTGCCCTGCTCAGCACGCACCCGGCGGGCCTCACCGCGGAGGAGCTCGCCGCCCTGCTCTACCCGCATGACGGCGCCACCATGACGCTGCGCGCCGAAATGGTGCGCCTGCGCAAGGTCCTGCAGCAGCTCAACCCGGCCGCCGTTCCGGAGTCCCGGCCCTACCGCCTGCCGATGGACCTGATGCCGGATTCCGGCCAGGTGCTCAGCTGCCTGCAGCGCGGAGCCCACCGGATCGCGCTGGAAATCTACCGCGGTGCGGTCCTTCCGCGGTCCGAGGCACCGGGGATCACAGAGCTCCGCGGCCGGGTTGCGTCCCTGCTGCGCGAAGCCGTGCTGACCGACGGGAGCGCCGAATCGCTGCTGAAGTATGCGGAGCTGCCGGAAGCGCGCGACGACGTCGAGGTCCGCGCCGCCGCGCTGAAGCTGCTGCCGCCGCGCTCGCCCAAGCGGGCCGCCGTCGTCGCTGACCTGGAACGGCTGGAAGCGGAGCTCAGCGCCTGACGCGGTGACCCGCACCGACGAAGGAGTGATCCGGCTCACAAGGTTGCAACCTGCTTGCAACCTGCCCGCTCCTAGGCTGGTGCCAGCGGCGGCCGCAGAGATCCTGGCCGCTCCCGCCACCCATCTTGCACAGCAAAGGAGCTAGCAATGACTGTCTACGCACAGCCCGGAACCGAGGGCTCGAAGGTCACCTTCAAGGACCGCTACGAGAACTGGATCGGCGGCGAATGGGTCGCCCCGGTCAAGGGCCAGTACTTCGAAAACATCACGCCGGTGACGGGCAAGGCCTTCTGCGAGGTGGCCCGCGGCACCGCAGAGGACATTGAGCTGGCCCTGGACGCCGCCCATAAGGTCGCCCCCTCCTGGGGCAAGACCTCGGTGGCCGAGCGTGCGGCCATCCTGAACAAGATCGCCGACCGGATCGATGAGAACACCGAGATGCTCGCCGTGGCTGAGTCCTGGGACAACGGCAAGCCGATCCGTGAGACCCTCAACGCCGACATCCCGCTCGCCGCCGACCACTTCCGCTACTTCGCCTCCGCCGTCCGCGCCCAGGAAGGCCGGCTCTCCCAGCTCGACGACGACACCACCGCCTACCACTACCACGAGCCGCTCGGCGTCGTCGGCCAGATCATCCCATGGAACTTCCCCATCCTGATGGCCGTCTGGAAGCTCGCCCCCGCGCTCGCCGCGGGCAACGCCGTCGTCCTCAAGCCGGCCGAACAGACGCCGTCCTCGATCATGGTGCTGATGGAACTCATCAGCGACCTGCTGCCGGCGGGCGTCATCAACGTCGTCAACGGCTTCGGCGTAGAGGCCGGCAAACCGCTCGCCTCCAGCCCGCGGATCCGCAAGATCGCCTTTACCGGCGAAACCACCACGGGCCGGCTGATCAGCCAGTACGCTTCCCAGAACCTGATCCCGGTCACCCTGGAACTGGGCGGCAAGAGCCCCAACATCTTCTTCAACGACGTCGCGGACAAGAACGACGCGTTCTACGACAAGGCACTCGAGGGCTTCACGCTCTTCGCCTTCAACCAGGGCGAAGTCTGCACCTGCCCGTCCCGCGCCCTGGTCCAGGAAGGCATCTACGACTCCTTCATGGCCGACGCGCTGGCCCGCACCCAGAAGATCATCCAGGGCAACCCGCTGGACACCGACACCCAGCTCGGCGCCCAGGCCTCCAACGACCAGCTGGAGAAGATCCTCTCCTACATCGACATTGGAAAGCAGGAGGGGGCCAAGGCGCTCACCGGCGGCGCCCGGGCCGAACTCTCCGGCGACCTCGCGGGCGGCTACTACGTCCAGCCCACCATCTTCGAAGGCCACAACAAGATGCGCATCTTCCAGGAGGAGATCTTCGGCCCGGTGGTGTCCGTGACCCGGTTCAGCGACTACAACGACGCCATGGGCATCGCCAACGACACCCTGTACGGCCTCGGCGCCGGCGTCTGGTCCCGCAACGGCAACGTCGCCTACCGTGCCGGCCGCGAGATCCAGGCGGGCCGGGTGTGGGTCAACAACTACCACGCCTACCCGGCCGGTGCCGCGTTCGGTGGCTACAAGTCCTCGGGCATCGGCCGTGAGAACCACGCCATGATGCTGGACCACTACCAGCAGACCAAGAACCTGCTGGTCAGCTACAACGAGAACAAGCTCGGCTTCTTCTAAGCCGGCGTGGCGGGGCGGACCTGGTCCGCCCCGCCTTTTGCGTTTCGTCCATAACCGTCATCCCCAGCTAGAGGAGAAGCCCCCATGACCCAGACCAGGCTCGACGCCGCCGTAACGCTGGCCGGCGAGGACTTTTCCAGGGTGGCGCTCACCACCGAAGCCGTTGAGCTCCTGCGCAAGCTCTGGCTCCAGCACGGTCCGCTCATGTTCCACCAGTCCGGCGGCTGCTGCGACGGTTCCTCGCCCATGTGCTACCCGGCGGGGGAGTTCCTTACCGGTGACTCGGACGTGCTGCTGGGCCGGTTCGACATCTCGGACGGCACGCAGCCGCAGCCGCTGGAGTTCTGGATGTCCAAAGAACAGTTCAACTACTGGAGCCACACCCACCTGACGGTCGACGTCGTGACCGGCCGGGGGAGCGGCTTCTCGGTCGAGGCGCCCGAGGGAAAGCGCTTCCTGATCCGCTCGACGCTGATGGATTGGCCGGTCTAAGAAGCCCCCGTCGTCTCACCATTTGGGATTAAAGCGGCCGTCCAGTGGATGGACACTACTATTAATAGGTCCGTTTTCCCCTGCTACAGAGACCCTGGACCTTCCAATGAACCTTTTCCGGACCAAGTCCGTCGAGCAGTCGATGGCCGACGCCGATGAGCCCGGCCGCAAGCTCAAGCGCTCGCTCAGCACCTGGGACCTGATGATCATGGGCGTCGCCGTTGCCGTCGGCGCCGGGATCTTCTCGGTCGGCGCCAAGGCCGCCGCCAACTTCGCCGGCCCCGCCGTCACCATCTCCTTCGCCATCGCCGCCGTCACCTGCGCGCTGGCGATCATGTGCTACGCCGAGTTCGCCACCGCCATTCCCGTGGCCGGCTCCGCCTACGTCTTCACCTACGCCACCATGGGCGAGGTGCTCGCCTGGATCATCGGCTGGAACCTGATCCTGGAACTGTTCACCGCCGGCGCCGTGATCGCCAAGTACTGGGGCATCTACCTCAGCAAGGTCTTCGCGCTGATGGGGCTGGACGTCCCGCCGGCAATCTCCCTCGGCGGGGTTGACCTTTACTGGGGCGCCTTCCTGATCGTGGCCGTCTTCACCGTGCTGCTGGTGCTGGGGACAAAGCTGTCCGCCCGCGTCGGCAACGTCTTCACGCTGATCAAGATCGCCGTCGTCCTCTTCGTCATCATCGTGGGCTTCACCTACGTGAAGTTCGAGAATTACACCCCGTTCGTCCCGACATCACAGCCCACCGGCGGCACCGGCGCCACCGACGTGCTCAAGCAGTCCTTCTTCGGCTTCCTCACCGGCGCGGCCCCCGCCCAGTACGGCACCCTCGGCATCTTCGCCGGGGCAGCGCTGGTCTTCTTCGCCTTCATCGGCTTCGACGTCGTCGCCACCTCCGCCGAGGAGGTCAAGAATCCGCAGAAGACCCTGCCGCGTGGCATCTTCGGCGGCCTGGCGATCGTCACCGTGCTCTACATCCTGGTCTCGCTCGCGCTGACCGGCATGGTCTCCTACACCAAGCTCGCGGAGGCGGAGAGCCCCACGCTCACCACCGCCTTCGAGGCCGTGGGCAACAACGACGCCGCCAAGGTGATCGCCTTTGGCTCGCTGGTGGGCCTGACCACCGTGATCATGGTGCTGCTGATGGGCCTCTCCCGCGTGGTCCTGGCCATGAGCCGCGACGGCTTGCTGCCGCGCTCCCTGTCCAAGACCAGCACCATCCGCGCCACTCCGGCCCGGCTGCAGATCATCTGCGGCGCCGCCGTGGCGGTGGTGGCCGGCCTGACCAAGGTGGACCTGCTGGAGGAAATGATTAACATCGGCACGCTGTCCGCCTTCGTGATGGTCAGCCTCGGCATCCTGGTCCTGCGCAAGAAGCGCCCGGACCTCAAGCCCTCCTTCCGGGTGCCGTTCGGCAAGGTGGTCCCGGTGGTGTCCGCCGTGCTCTGCCTCTACCTGATGACCAACCTCGCCGTGGAGACCTGGATCTTCTTCGCCCTCTGGCTGGTTATCGGCATCGTGATCTACTTCGCCTACGGCCAGCGCCACTCCCGGCTCAACGAGAAGTTCGCCGAGGCGCGGGCCGCCGTCAACGGCCCGGCCGCGGCTCCCGCCGCCGCTCCGGCCACCGCGCCCGCTGCCAAGCCGGCTGCGGACGGCGACGACGCGGAGGCACTCAACCGCTCGTAGCCGCACCGCCGCTGTAACGTGGTTCACTATCGCGGGGCCCTCGCGGCCCGTCCGGTTCGTCTGGACGGGCCGAAGGGGCCCCGCTTTGCTGTGTCGCAGGGGGAAGCCGACGGTCCTTCCGCACTCGTCTCGGAGCTGTAACAATGCCCCTATTGTGGTTGACCTCACAGTAGCCTTGGGTCAGACTTGATTTTGAACGCTTGTTCGAAGAGCGAACACTTGGGGCTTGGGGGCTTGTCACTCCCACGCCAATGCGCACATAGGAGTGAACATGAAACGTCGTATTATCAGCGTGCTGGCGGCCGTCTCGGTCCTTGCACTCTCGGCCTGCGGCAGCGGGTCGCCGAGTTCCACCGGCGGCAGCGCCTCCGGCGGTACCACGGGCGGAGGGGACCTCACGAAGGTTAGCGTCGGCGTGATCCCGATCGTCGACTGTGCCCCCATCTACCTGGGCGACAAGCAGGGTTTCTTCAAGGACGAAGGAATCCAGCTGGACATCCAGACGGCCACCGGCGGCGCCGCGATCGTCCCCGGCGTCGTCAGCGGAAGCTTCGATTTTGCCTTCTCCAACCTGATCTCGGTGATGGTCGCGAAGGACAAGGGCCTGGACCTCAAGTTCGTCGCCAACGGCGCCTCCACCACCGGCGAGAAGGGCAAGGACATCGGCGGCGTCGTCGTCCCGGCCGGTTCCAGCATCAAGTCCCCGAAGGACCTGGCGGGCAAGACCGTGTCGGTGAACAACCTCTCCAACATCGGCGACACCACCATCAAGTCCGTCATCGAAAAGGACGGTGGCGACCCGTCAAGCGTGAAATTCGTTGAGGTGGCGTTCCCCGATGCCCCGGCCGCGCTGGCCAACAAGCAGGTTGACGCCGCCTGGATCCTGGAGCCCTTCCTGTCCAAGGCCGTCGCCGACGGCGGCAAGATCATCTCCTCGAACTTCGCGGACATGAGCCCCGAGCTGGACATCGCCGGCTACTTCACCAAGGCGGACACCATCACGGGCAAGGCGGACCTCACCCAGAAGTTCACCCGGGCCATGAACAAGTCCCTTGAATATGCCCAGGCGCACCCGCAGGAAGTCCGCGACATCGTGGGCACCTACACCAAGATCGACGAGGCCACCCGGGCCAAGATGATCCTGCCGCGCTACCGGGTGGAGTTCAACAAGGACGCCTTCAAGACTCTCGGTGACGCCGCCGCCAAGTACGGCACGCTCTCCAAGGCCCCGAACGCAGACGACCTCCTCCCGTGAGTTCAGCCGCTCCACTCTCCGCCGGTTCCGCCCCCACCGCGGGGCGGAACCGGCAGGTCCGCAAGCTGCCGGCCAAACAGCTGCTCGGGGCCGCAGGCATTCTGGGGTTCCTGGCCACCTGGGAACTCATTCCCCGACTGGGCATCGTCAACGCCCGATACCTTCCGCCGGCCAGCGAGGTCATCGCCGCCCTGGTCCGCGACTTCGGTCTTGCGGCCTTCTGGGCCTCGGTCGGCGAGACCATGAAGGCCTGGTTCTTCGGGCTCCTCATTGCCGTTGCCCTCGCCGTGCTGCTGGGCTTCATCATTGGATCCAGCAGCCTCCTGCGAAAGGCCACCAACTCGACCATCGAGTTCCTGCGCCCCATTCCTTCCGTGGCGCTGATCCCGCTGGCCGTGCTGCTCTTCGGCGTAAAGATCGAATCCTCGTTGTTGCTGATCGTGTACGCCTCCTTCTGGCAGGTCCTGATCCAGGTCCTCTACGGGGTGGCCGACGTCGATATGGTCGCAAACAACACCGCTAAAACCTACGGGCTGGGCATGCTGGCGCGGATCCGCTATGTCGTCTTCCCCACGGCCTTGCCGTACCTCATGACCGGCGTCCGGCTCGCAGCCACGGTGGCACTGGTTTTGGCCATCACGGCGGAACTCGTGATCGGTTCGCCGGGGCTGGGCCGCGAGATCGCCCTCGCCCAATCCGGCGGCGCCATCTCCGGGATGTACGCACTGGTGCTCGCGACCGGCCTGATCGGTGTGCTGATCAACGCGTTGATGCGGTTGATCGAAAAGAAGACTCTGTCCTGGCATTCCTCTGTCCGCTCCGAGGTGGTCGTATGAAAGCGCTGAAAACTTTGGGCTACGTGCTGTCGCTGCCGGCACTACTGGTCCTTACCTGGTGGGCGTCGACCCTCGGCTCGGTCAACTTCTTCGTCCCCACCCCGGCCGCCCTGTTCGCCAAGTTCGGCGAGGTCTGGTTCGGCCCGCGCTTCTTCTCGGACGTGCTGCCCAGCGTCGCCCGGCTGCTGATCGGCGTCGTCGTGGCGATCCTGATCGGCGTCGTGGGCGGGGTGCTGATCGGCTCGATCAAGTGGCTTCGCGCCCTGCTGGAACCCACGCTGGAGTTCTTCCGCGCCATCCCTCCGCCCGTCCTGGTCCCGGTGCTGATCCTGCTGATGGGCACCACCGACTCCATGAAGATTGCTGTCATCATCTCCGGCTGCGTCTGGCCGGTGCTGCTGAACACCATCGAAGGCGTCCGTGCCGTGGACGGGGTCCTCTCGGACTCGGCCCACACCTACGGGATCGACGGCTGGGCCCGGGTCCGTTACCTCGTGCTGCCCTCGGCCAGCCCGCAGATCCTCGCCGGCGTCCGCCAGTCGCTGTCCCTGGGGCTGATCCTGATGGTCATCTCCGAAATGTTCGCCTCGTCCTCCGGGCTGGGCTTCACCATTGTCCAGTTCCAGCGGTCATTCGCCATCCCCGAAATGTGGTCGGGCATCGTGGTCCTCGGCCTGCTGGGCGTGGCCATGTCATTCATCTTCCAGTGGGCCGAGCGGAACATCCTGCGCTGGTACCACGGCCAGAAAGAGGTAGAAAATGCAGCTTAGTGCAGCACAGGCGGCGCCGGAGGCGATGCTCTCCGTCCGGGGTTTGAAGAAGGTCTACCAGACCGACGGCGGCGACGTCGAAGCGGTGCGGAACCTCACTTTCGATCTCCGCGCGGGGGAGCTGGCCTGCCTCGTGGGCCCTTCCGGGTCCGGCAAGACCACCCTGCTCAAGTGCATCTCCGGCCTGATGGCCCCCACCGAGGGCGAAGTGCTCCTGGACGGCAAGCGGGTCTCCGGACCGCCCAAGAAAATGGCCGTGGTGTTCCAGGAGTACGGCCGCTCCCTGTTTCCCTGGATGCGGGTCCGGGACAACGTGGAATTGCCGCTGAAGAACCAGGGCGTGCCCAAGGCCGAACGTGACCGGCTGGTCGACGAGGCCCTCGAAGCCGTGGGCCTGGCGCACGTGCCGCGCTCCTACCCCTGGCAGCTTTCCGGCGGTATGCAGCAGCGCGTGGCGATCGCCCGGGCCATCGCGTACCAGCCCGAGGTGCTGCTGATGGACGAACCGTTCGCGGCCGTGGACGCCCAGACCCGGGCGGATCTTGAGGACCTGATCCGGACGGTCTGGAAGAAGCTCGGCGTGACCGTGCTGTTCGTGACCCACGACATCGATGAGTCCGTCTACCTCGGCGAACGCGTGATCATCCTCTCGAGCTCCCCGACCGTGGTGCAGGAGGACATTGTGATCGATCTCCCGGCCGAGCGCGACCAGCTTGAGACCCGGTCGCTGCCCCGCTTCACCGAGCTCCGCCACCACGTCTACGAGCAGATCCAGCTCGCCAAGAAGGGCCACCGCCCGGCAGCGGCGGACGAGCGGACAGCGGCTCCCGCAGCAGCGCCGGCACCGGCGGCCGCCGCGCCGGACCCCGGCGCAAGCGGCGCCTAGCCGGCCGCCCCTCCGGGCGCCCGAAGAAAAAAGAACACCCCGCCGCGGTTCTCCGCGGCGGGGTGTTTCGTCAGTGCCGGGAGGCGGCGGCCCGACCCCGTGCCTACGGCGCTCCTGGGCCCATCTTGGCCAGAAGAATGGGTCCGAACAGCTCGCTGTATTCCCGGTTCATGTGGTTGGCGTCGTAATAGACGTCGACGCCGCCGACCACGGTAAAGCACTTCTCCGCGTCGCAGAAGTAGTCGGTCAGGTCAAGGAGCCGCACGCCTCGGTCGTAGTCGGATTTGGCGGCTTGAACGAGCGGGTCCGGGGGCTGGGCAGTGGACCGCGACACGGCGCAGTCCGCTGGTGTGGCTGCGTGAATCTGGGTGCAGTCAGAGTCGCGCACGGCTCCGTTCAAGGGTGTATCCGCGAGCACATAGACCGTGGCGCCGGCGGATGTCCACTGTCGCCAGGTCTTATGAAGCCCTTCGGCGAACTGTTCCGCTTCCGGCCGCCCGGACCCGTCATCGACGTGTTGCTCCCTCGAAAACATCGAGGTGAAGACCGCGGCAGGGCTGTCTGCGGCAACGGCCGCCGTGACGCGGCGGGACCAGTCCATGCACTTCAGGGCAGGCTCACGTTCGGTATGGCCGTTGTAGCCGACGTACTGAACATCTGCCACCGGGCAACCGCCGGCAAATGCAGTCTTGACGATCCAATGCTGTTTCCGGGCGGCCGCAAACACGGCTCCTTGCCAGTGCTGGCCGTGGGAATCGCCCACCAGCCAAACAATGCTCGGGTTCTTTTTGCCGGCGGAAAAGTCGCAGACGTGGTGCGTCTTCTTATCGCCGGTCATGAGTTCTTCCCTGTCCGCGCCACACTCGGGCGGGACCGGCCAGTACTTCTTGGCATCGTGGTTCCCCGGCGACGTGACCGGACCGAACTTCCCCTGGCAGGAGGCCTTTGGCAGCAGGGCGGCGGGCCCACGGCAGGGCTCTAGCGCCGCGGCTGCCGCGGCTTGATCGTCGCGGGCGCTCTGCTGCTCGGAAGCCTGGATCTGGGCAAAGCAGAGTCCCGCGAGCAGCACCATTGCCACGCCCATGGCAGTGACGGTGCGGACAGTCGAGGTGTTGAGGAACCGGGATGCTTGCGCGCGGTCCTCCACAAGCACCTTCGTGATCGAAGCCAGGACCAGGGACAGAGCCAGGACTAGGGCCTTGTCCATATCCGTGGGCGTACGCCCCAGGACGAAGGGGGAAACGACGATAACGGGCCAATGCCACAGATAGAGCGAGTAAGAGACGCTTCCGATGTGCTGGACAGGCAACGAGCCGACCAGTCCCCTGAGCGCCGGCCGGCGGTCGTCATTGCCAGCCAAAATGACCAGCGATGTGCCGGCGACCGGAAGGGCCGCCAGCCACCCAGGGAAAGGGGTGGCACTGTTGAAAGTGAACGCGGAAAGCCCAATAAGCAGGAGTCCGAGCAGGCCCAGGCACTTCGCTGCGGTGGCTCCGAGCCGCACCCTGCCCAGCCCCAGCGCCACCAATGCTCCGGCACCGAACTCCCAGGCCCGGACGGGCGTCACGAAATAGGCCTGGCTCGGAGTCGCCTGCGTCGTGTGGACAGAGGCGGCCAGCCCTGCCAAGATCACGGCGGCAACGCCGGCAAGCAGCACGCCCCGGACTGAGGTGCGGCGCCGGGCGGCTATCCAGAACAGACCCAGCAGGAGGAGGGGCCAGATGAGGTAGAACTGCTCTTCAACCGAGAGCGACCAGTAGTGCTGGGCCACGGTCGCGGAGTCTGTCGACGCTGAGTAGTCGATGGATTTCGCTGCCAGAACCCAGTTTTCGACGTAGAAGGCGCTGGACAAGACCTCGAGGGCGGTGTCGATCCATCGGGAGTTTGGCAGCAAAAGCCAGGAAGCTCCGAGCCCGACCGCGAGCACCAACAGAGCCGCTGGCAGGAGCCGACGAATACGGCGGGCGTAAAACTGCCCCAGCCGGATCCTTCCCGTCGCCATCAGCTCCTTGAGCAGGTGGGACGTGATGAGGAAACCCGAAATTACGAAGAAAACGTCGACGCCGACGTAGCCTCCGGTCATGCGGTCCGGCCAGAGATGATTGAGGACCACGAGGGTGACGGCTAGGGCGCGGAGCGCCTGGATGTCCGCGCGGAAGATCCGGCGCCGGCGTAGGCCGCTGCCAGCCGCCTGGACGCCTGCCTTGTCGGTGCGCACTTGCTCGGCGACGCTCATGATGTCCTTAGCTCTGGTGGCCGGGCACGGGACGTGGCCCCTGGCCGTGGGAATCGCGGGACATTTGCTATCGAAACGCCACGTTGCGGAACCGAAGATTCCGCAGTCCCTCCCGATTTTGCCATGCCCGGGGACGTTACCCCCACCCGGCGCAGGGCGAAAAGAACACCCCGCCGCGGTTCTCCGCGGCGGGGTGTTCTTTCATTGCTGGGAAGGCTAGCCGATCTTGTTGGCTGCTTCCGCGTCCGAGGCGGGAGCACCGGTGGAGGCACCCAGGTTGGCGCGCAGCTTGGCGCCGAGCTCGGCGTCGACGTTGGTCCAGTACTGGATGGCGCGTTCCTTGATGTCGGCGTTCTTGACGCCGCCCACGGCACCGGTGAGGGTGTCCAGCAGGCGGGCCTTGGCGCCGTCGTCGAACACCTCGCGGTACAGCGTTCCGGCCTGGCCGAAGTCGCTGTCCTCGGCGTGCAGGGAGTGGGCGGAGAGCGTCAGCTCGCCGTCGTTCTCCCAGCCGCCGGCCGGGTTCTGCGGCTCAACGGCAGCCGGGCCGCCGAAGGAGTTCGGCGCGTACACCGGGACCGACGGGGCGTTGAAGTGGTACCGGGCGGCACCGTCCTGGCTGTAGTTGTTGACCTGGTTCTTGGGCAGGTTCACCGGCAGCTGGGCGTGGTTGGTGCCCACGCGGTAGCGGTGCGCGTCGGCGTAGGAGAAGATGCGGGCCTGCAGCATCTTGTCCGGGGAGGCGGCGATGCCCGGCACGAAGTTCGACGGCGCGAAGGTGGCCTGCTCGATCTGCGCGAAGTAGTTCTCCGGGTTCTTGTTCAGCTCCATGGTGCCGACCTTGATCAGCGGGTAGTCGCCGTGCGGCCACACCTTGGTCAGGTCGAACGGGTTGAAGCGGTAGGTCTTGGCGTCCTCGTAGGGCATGACCTGTACGTGCAGGTCCCAGGAGGGGAAGTTGCCCGCGTCGATGTTCTCCTGCAGGTCGCGGATGTAGAAGTCCGCGTCCGCGCCGGCCAGCTCCTCGGCTTCGTCGCCGGTCAGGGACTTGACGCCCTGGTTGGACTTGAAGTGGTACTTGACCCAGAAGCGCTCGCCCGCAGCGTTGATCCACTGGTAGGTGTGCGAGCCGTAGCCCTGCATTTCACGCCAGGTGGCCGGCAGGCCGCGGTCGCCCATGAGCCAGGTGACCTGGTGTGCGGACTCGGGGGAGAGGGTCCAGAAATCCCACTGCATGTCGGCGTCGCGCAGGTGGGTGCCCGGGAGGCGCTTCTGCGAGTGGATGAAGTCCGGGAACTTGATGCCGTCGCGGATGAAGAAGACGGGCGTGTTGTTGCCGACGAGGTCGTAGTTGCCCTCGGAAGTGTAGAACTTCACGGCGAAGCCGCGCGGGTCGCGCAGGGTGTCGGCGGAGCCAGCCTCGCCGGCGACGGAGGAGAAACGGATGAGCATGTCCGTCTCGGTGCCTGGCTGGAACAGTGCGGCCTTGGTGTACTGCGAGACATCACCCGTGGTGGTGAACGTGCCGAAGGCGCCGCCGCCCTTGGCGTGCACGACGCGCTCCGGCACCCGCTCGCGGTTGAACTGGGCCAGCTTTTCGATCAGGTAGTGATCGGTGAGGATGATCGCGCCGTCGGCGCCGACGGACTGCGAGTGGGCATCGGACGTGACCGGGGCGCCGGACTGTGTCGTGGACACGGAAGGCGCAGAGATGTTCTGAGTCATCGTTCTCCTATTTCTTGTTTGTACTTAATTACGTTCGGAGGGGAGCTGTTGGGCGCGCTGGCAGTCCTCGCAGATGCCCTGGTACAGGACATCTGCGATCTGGATGGTCATGGGCTTGGAGCCGGAGCCCCAGTGCGGTGTCAGGCATGGCGCGTGGCCGACGGCGCATTCGACGTCCTCCACACGGCCGCAACTGATGCAGACGGCGTGGTGGTGGTTATCGCCCACCCGCGTCTCGTACAGCGCGGGGGAGTGCGGGGGTTCAAAACGGCGCAGCATCTGCAACTCGGTCAAATCGCCGAGGACCACATAGACGGACTGTGCGGTAAGTTCGGGAAGATCCTCGCGGGCTGCGGCGAGGATGGCCTCCGCCGGCGAATGCGGATGGCGTTCGACGGCGGCCAGCACCGCCAGCCGCTGTTTGGTGACCCGGCGGCCGTGGGCATGCAGGGCGGCGGTCCATGCCTCGCTGGTCCCCGCCGTGTCCGTCATGGCCCCATTCAAACACTTATTTTGATTCGGTCACAATAAGGTTCGGCTTATTTCTCAACTTCATCCCACTAGAGTGGCCGGGTGGGGAAATTCCTGGCGGACATCACGCCGTTGCGCGAGAGTCCGGCCTTCCGCCGCCTGTGGCTGGGATCCGCCGCCTCGGCGCTGGGCAGCCAACTCACCCTTGTGGCCGTCAGCCTGGAGGTCTACCGGCTCACCCAGGACAGCCTGTACGTAGGCCTGTTGAGCATCTTCGCCCTGGTGCCGCTCGTCTTCGGCGGACTGCTCGGCGGTTCCATCGCCGACGCCCACGACCGCCGCAAGGTCGCGCTACTCGCCTCCGCGGTGCTGTGGCTGACCACCGTGGCCCTGGCGCTGCAGGCCTGGCTGCAGCTGGGGAACGTCTGGCTGCTCTACCTCCTCGTCGCCGTGCAGAGCGGCGCGCAGGCCATCAACCAGCCGGCCCGCAGCGCCATCATCCCGGTGCTCGTCCGGAAGGAGCTCCTGCCCGCGGCGAACGCCCTGAGCATGATGATCTTCGGCCTGACCATGACCGCGGGGCCGCTGCTGGCCGGCGTGCTGGTCGCCACGATCGGCTTCGCCTGGACCTACACGATCGACGTGGCCAGCTTCGCGTTCGTCGTCTGGGCGCTGCTCAAGCTGCCGCCCATGCCGCCGGGGCAGGCCTCGCACCGGGCCGGGCTGCGCTCCGTCGTGGAGGGCTTCCGGTTCCTCGGCACGCGGCCCAACCTGCGCATGACCTTCGTGATCGACCTCGTCGCCATGATCCTGGCCCAGCCGCGGGCCCTGCTGCCGGCCATCGGCGCGCTCATGATCGGCGGCGGCGAAGCAACGGTCGGCGTGCTGCTGGCCTCCACCGCCGTCGGCGCCTTCCTGGCCGGGATCTTCTCCGGGCCGCTCGGTGCCGTCCGGGCGCAGGGGGCGGCGGTGGTCTGGTCGGTTATGGGCTGGGGCGCCTCGATCGCGGGCCTGGGCCTCGTGGTCGTGCTGGCCGGCAGGTCCGGCGCCGAGGGCGTGACTCCCTGGCTGGTGCCCGCCGCCGTGTGCTGCGCGCTCGCCGGCATCGCCGACTCCGTCAGTGCGGTCTTCCGCACCACCATCCTGCAGTCGGCCACCCCGGACCATCTTCGCGGCCGGCTGCAGGGCGTCTTCGTCGTCGTCGTGGCAGGCGGTCCCCGGGTAGGGGACATGCTCGCCGGCGGCGCGACTAAGCTGCTCAGTGAGGGCTGGGTACTGCTCGCCGGCGGGGTGCTCTGCGCGGCGGTGGCGTGGGCCGTGGCGCGCTGGCAGTCCGGGTTCCTGAAGTACGACGCGCGGAACCCGGTACCCTAGCAATTCGTTTCTTAGATGGGCGATCGGCCGGACGGCTGCTCGGCGGTTTTGGAGGAACAGTGCACAACCATCACAACGGCCTGAAGACGGCGGCCCTGTTCGGCGTGCTCTGGGCCGTGCTGCTCGGCCTGGGCGCCTTGATCGGGTCCGGAACCCGGAGCTCGGCGCCCATCTGGATCATGGCGCTGATCGGCGTCGGCACCACCGCTTACGGCTATTGGAACAGCGACAAGATCGCGATCAGGTCCATGCAGGCATACCCGGTGACCGCGGCCGAGGCGCCGCAGCTGCACCAGATCGTCCGGGAACTCTCGGCGCGTGCCAGCCAGCCGATGCCGCGGATCTACATCTCGCCGACTATGGCACCGAATGCCTTCGCCACCGGCCGGAACCCGCAGAACGCGGCGGTCTGCTGCACGCAGGGCATCCTGCAGTTGCTTGACGCCCGGGAACTGCGCGGCGTCCTCGGTCACGAGCTGATGCACGTCTACAACTGGGACATCCTCACCTCCTCGGTGGCGGCCGCCGTCGCCGGTGTGATCACCTCGGTGGGCCAGATGCTGCTGTTCTTCGGCGGCGGCGGTGACCGCCGCAACGGCAATCCCCTCGCCCTGCTGGCGATGGCCCTGCTGGCTCCCTTTGCCGCCTCGTTGATCCAGATGGCCATCTCCCGCACCCGGGAGTACGACGCCGACGAGGACGGTTCGTCGCTCACCGGCGACCCGCTGGCGCTGGCCTCCGCGCTGCGCAAGATCGAGCAGGGCGTGCAGCTGGCCCCGCTGCCGCAGGACCAGCGGCTGGTGAACGCCTCGCACCTGATGATCGCCAACCCGTTCCGCGGCGGCGGCATGGCGCGCATGTTTTCCACCCACCCGCCGATGAGCGAGCGGATCAGCCGGCTGGAAGGGATGGCGGGCCGGACGTTGGGCTGACCCGGGCCCCGACGCACGCTGCACCAGGCGTGCGTTCCTCCCCGGTTACTCCGGGGCCAGGCCGGCACCAGCCACCGGCAACCCCGGGTTTTCCGGTGTTGAGGTACGACGCCGGTCGGCGGCCCGGCGGGTAACCGGGTTGGAGCGCACGGGCCGGACAACGAAAAGGGCTGCCGCTACCGGAGTAGCGACAGCCCGTTTGCGAGTCGACGGCTGCACTGCGCGCCGTCAGTGGGCCTACGGCCCGGCTAGCTGCGGAAGTTCACAAACTGCAGGTCGGCCTCGTCGAAGCCCTTGAGCAGGTTCATGGTTTCCTGCAGGTCGTCGCGGGACTTGGAGGTCACCCGCAGCTCATCGCCCTGGATCTGGGACTTGACCGACTTCGGGCCCTCATCGCGGATCAGCTTGTTGATCTTCTTCGCCAGGTCCTGCGCGATGCCCTCCTTGATGGTGGCCTCAAGGCGGAACTCCTTGCCGGACGGGTAGGGCTCGCCCGTGTCGAGGGACTTCAGCGAGATTCCGCGGCGGATCAGCTTGGACTGCAGCACGTCGAGGACGGCCAGGACGCGCTCCTCGGAGTTGGCCTTCATCAGGATCTTCTCGCCACTGAAGTCAACCTCCGCGCCGACGCCCTTGAAGTCGTAACGCTGCGCCAGTTCCTTCTGCGCCTGGTTCAGCGCGTTGGCGACTTCCTGCTTGTCGACCTTGCTGACGACGTCGAATGTGGATTCGCCTGCCATGACTGTCCTCCTGATGTTGTCCGGACGCCCTGCTTCAGGGCGGTGTTTTCTGCATTCCAGCCTAGTACGGATGCTCTGGATGTGAAGGTGCGGCTGGTCCTCACAGCGGGCACAAAGCTGAACCCCGGGAGGAATGAAGCTTGGCAGGGGAGGGTTGGACCCGTTGGACGAGCCGCACGAAAGGCAAAGCACATGAACCGCAGGGCCATCCGTTACGTCAGCAGCACCACCGCCGCAGCTGCGGGTTCCATCACGACGGCGGTGACGTCCGTGGCCGCGGCAGCCCTGGCGACCTCCATCATCCTCAGCCCGGCCGCGGACGCGTCCGCCAGGCTCGACGGCGTGCAAGCGGACCTGGCCCGGGCGGTGCAGCTGAACCAGATCACCGCCGAGCAGGCCGCGAAGTTCGAGGCCAAACTCGCCGGACGGATCCTCGGAGAAGCCTGATATTCCGGGCCTCCGGGGGCCGTGCGGCGCCGATTCGATTCTTCGGCGGAAGTTCTGTAAAGTTGTCTTGCCCGCGGTTGCTGGAAGCGGAACGGACTGGAAACAGGCGTTTCGATGACGAAGCTGCGAGTGATCTTCTTTTGAAGTTCGGCAGATTACCCGAGCGGCCAAAGGGGGCTGACTGTAAATCAGCTGGCAACGCCTACGGGGGTTCGAATCCCTCATCTGCCACCCTTGGGAAAGCCTCCGGAACCACACGGTTCCGGAGGCTTTTTCTTTTGCCCGGAACGCTTATCAGCGACCCTCCTCAGTCCGCGGACCGATGTCCGGCGGCCGGCAGGGGCGTCATTTCCGTGCACAAAAGTGGCCGGCATCACTTTTTGACGCGCGAGGCGTTACTCTTTCGCAGGAGGGGAAAACAAATGGAGATAGTCCTGGCGGCTGGCAAGGGAACGCTCAGCCTGGATGAGGCCGGAATTTTGCAGCTGGTTTGGGCCGCCGGATCCACGATCGAAACGGCGGACGCCGTCGAATCGGTCCTTGCCGTCACAAAAATCAGCGCCGGGCGGATGCTGCCGCTGCTGATCGACATCAGCGACGTGAAGCTGACCGCCGGAGCCCGCAACCACTACCTCGACAGCCGCTTCGTATCCTCGGTGGCGCTGGTTGGCGAGTCGAACGTGGACCGCGTTGTTGCTGCCTGGATGCGCCGGGGCAATGAGTGCCCGCAAAGCTACTTCACCTCCAGCGCCGATGCCCTGGAATGGCTGGATGCCCTGGCCACCAGCGGCGACCCCCAGAGCGTCGCCGGCTGATAGCGCTCCCGGGCCGGCTCCTGCTTCGCCGGCCGACACCGCCGGCCAACACGCCGCCCGACACCGGGCGTTGGCTTCAGTGGGATGCACGTTACCCCAGAGTAGGCTTAGGCCGATTAACCAGAGAGCCTTAGGAGCTGAATTGAAGTCGTTTGCATGTGGTGACGTCGTTCCCGGTTGTGACGCCCGCTGGGTCTGCAGCACGGAGGACGAGATCCTCGTCCAGGTCGGCGCCCACGCCGCCTCCGTACACGGCCTGACCGAGTTGCCCGCCGAGCTCGTCGATTCCGTTCACAAAGCGATCCACCCGGTTAGTTGATTGCTTAGTTGACTCCTGCGGAAGCCGTGCCACCGGCCGGGTCCGGCACGGGATCCCCGCCGGACTGGGAAGCCCTGCTGGCTTCGGCCTGCCGCGGCGAGGGCCTGGCGGCGGCCTACCAGCCGATCGTCGATACTGCCCGAGGCACCGTGGTGGGCTATGAAGCCCTCGCCCGGTTTCCCGGTTACGCAGAGAAGAACCCCGAGGTCTGGTTCGCGGCCGCGCGGAACCATGGCAAAGCGGCCGAGCTGGAAGCGGCGGCCTTGCGGACCGCACTCAGGGCCCGCGCCGGGCTGCCCGCCAACTGCTTCCTGACGCTCAACGTCTCGCCCGAGCTGCTGACCTCGGAGTGCATCCGCAGCGTCTGGCGCGAAGAGGGCGCACTGGGCGGTCTCATCGTCGAGCTCACGGAGCAGACGCCGATCGATTCCTACGTGGAGTTGGAGCCGGACCTCAACCAGTTGCGCGCCGCCGGTGCAATGATCGCCGTCGACGACGCCGGAGCAGGCTATGCCGGGCTGCGCCACCTGCTGGCCCTGCGGCCCGCCCTGATCAAGATCGACCGGGACCTGATCCAGGACGTCGACCGCGATGAGGCGAAGCGGGCCCTCATCGGCATGCTCGGCGCGTTCGCGAGCCGCATCGACGCCTGGATCCTGGCCGAGGGTGTGGAGAGGGCCGAGGAACTTGAGGCGCTCGTCTCGCTGGGCGTCCCGCTCGTGCAGGGCTATTACCTCGCCCGGCCTGCCCCGCCCTGGGGCGGCATCGATCTGGACCTGGCGCACCGCCTCGCCACCTCCCGTCCGGTAGCCCACAAAACGGTCATCCGCGACGTCGTCGAACCGGCGACGACCGCTGCCAGTGTCGCGCTGGCCGCCGACGCGTTTGCCTCCAGCCCGGTGCTGGAGGAAGTCGTGCTGCTCGGTGAGCACCTCCGGCCGATCGCGGTGCTGGACGCCGGGGCCGCCGCGCTGGGCGTGGTCAGTCCCGGGATGCGCGTGAACCTGGATACGCCGCTCAGCGAGGCGCTCGCCCGTTCCATGACGAGGCCGAAGGCCCAAAGGTTCGATTCGCTCCTGGTGACGGACAACGCCGGGCGCTTTGCCGGCGTCGCCCGGATGGAACGGATGGTGATCGCCTTGGCCGGGGGCGGTGCAGCGGACTAGCCTTTTCCGTTCCGTGGCGGCACGAGCCTGAACGAGTACTGCCCGGTACCGCCGGAAGGTGCCATGCTCAGCTGGGCGCCCTCCGAAGGCAGCCGCACCTCGATGCTGAGGACCGTGCCGCACGGGACGGTCCCTTCGGGCAACACTTCGGCGCCGTTCCAGCTACGGATGGACAGCCGCGTCGCTGCCGTCCCGCGGCAGGCGAAGTTCAGTTCGTAGCGGCCGGGAGGGGCGGTGAGGCCGAAGACCGTCCGTTCGTCGGAGGTGGCGGAGCCTCGGTATTCGCCTGGCTTGGACGGGCCCAGGACGTCCCGCGCCCAGGCGCTGGCGCCGAAATTCTCGCGCAGCGAAGCGTCCGTGTTGGGCTCAATCTTCAGTCCGGCGACGCCGGCCTCGAGGCCGGAGATCGCGGCAGCGCGGGCCGTGAGCCTGCCCCCGCTGTGGCGGAAAAACGCGGAGTTGGCTTCCCCGCAGGGGTAGTCCCAGCCTTGCGGAAGTCCGTGGGCACTCGTCACCTTCAGTTCCAGCCGGGAGGCTCCGGAGCAAGCTGAGGTCAGCAGGTAGTCCCCGGCGGCAAGCTCGGTGGTCCACTCGGCGGTCTTGCCGACGGCGTACGGAATGCCGGGGTCGGCAGGAGGGCCCGAGAGCTGCCGGGCCACTTCGGCCAGGAATACCGCGGGATCGATCGAGCGTGTGGCGGTCGGCACGGGCTGGGGTGGTTCCTCGGGGCTGTATTCGCACGCCGCCAGGGGCAGGAGCATTGCCAGCATTGCCACATTTGCGCTGAGGATCCGCGCCCCCCACAGAGCCGACATGGCCCGAGTCTAACGCACGCCGCGAGACGGACCCTTCAGGCTTCGCAGGCGGTGTTGACTGCGGTGCGAGGATGAGGTCATGTCCTTCTTCGAAGACCTGCCCACCCCGCCGCAGCGGCCACGGATGCCCAAGCTCGTTCCTCCGGTCTGGGCCGCGCCGCCGTCGGACGAGCTTCCCGCCGTCGTGTCCGTCGGTGAGTTTCTGCAGCGCACCCGCGCCTGGTGATGGCGGTCAAGTGCGTGGGGGTGTTCAGCACCGGGTGCGTTATCGAGCTGGTGTGGACGGTGCGCCGGGAGGACGAGACCGACTCGGAATGGGCCCTCGTGACGGAACAGTGCTTCAACCGGCCTGCCTTCCGCCACGGCATCCCGGTGGGGGGCGACGGCGGCCTCCGCTTCGGCGTCGGTTACCCGGACGGGAGGAAGGCGACGGAAGGCGGCATGCGCCCCTGGGAGTCTGAAGAGACCGTCCCCGACGGTCCCGTTCTCACGCCGGCCGCTGGCGGTGGGGGTGGAGGCGGTGATGAGGAACTAAGCTACTCCGCTAAATTTTGGGTGTGGCCGCTGCCCTCGGACGGGGACCTGCGGGTCGTGGCGCAGTGGCCCGACCGCGGCATGGACGAACGCTCGGTCCCGGTCAGCGGCGAGGCGCTGGCTGCGGCAGCCGGGGAGATCCGGAAGTATTGGGACAGTGATGATTGAAAGCTCAGGCACCCTGGCGGCGGAGCTGCCCGGCGATGTCCACATGCGGCTGCTCCGCGGCTCCGACGCCGAGCGGCTGGGTGCCGCTTACCGGCGGAACCGGGACCATCTTGCGCCCTGGGAACCGGTCCGGAGCGCGGAGTTCCTCACTTCGGAGGGCCAGAGCGCCAACATCGGCGGGAAACTCGGCATGTTCGCCGCCGGAACCGGTGTTCCCTGGATCCTGCTGGCCGGTGATCGGGCCGTGGGTGCGATGACGTTGAGCGGCATTGTGCGGGGCCCGTTCCTCAGCGCCAACCTTGGGTACTGGGTTGACGGTGAGCTGACCGGCCGCGGCATCGCCTCGGCCGCCGTCGCCCACGTTGTTGCTGCCGCGCGCACCGAACTGGGCCTGCACCGGATCCAGGCGGCCACCCTGCCGCACAACGCCGCTTCGCAACGGGTGCTGCGCCGGGCCGGATTCCAGGAGATCGGGCTGGCCCCGGACTACCTGCACATTGCGGGCAGCTGGCAGGACCATGTCCTGTTCCAGCTCATCCTGCACTGAACCGCGTGCGAGACTCTCACAGTGAATGACGAATCCTTCGGCGCCCTGCACCACGTCGAGCTGTGGGTGCCGGACCTTGACCGGGCCCGGGAGGAATGGGGCTGGCTGCTGTCCGGGCTCGGCTACGAGCAGTACCAGGACTGGCCCCACGGGCGGAGCTGGCGGCGCGGGCCCACCTACATCGTGGTCGAGGAGTCGCCGGACCTGAGCGGCCGGACCCACCACCGCACCGCGCCCGGGTTGAACCATCTGGCCTTCCATGCCGGAACGCGGGAGCACGTGGACGCCCTGGCCGCGGGCGCCCCCGGTCGCGGCTGGACCGAGTTGTTTCCGGAGAGTTATCCGCATGCGGGCGGCGCCGGGCACTTCGCTGCCTACCTGGTGAACTCGGACGGCTTCGAAGTCGAGCTGGTCGCCACGGACTGAGCGGGTCTCCGGCGGGTACCGTGATACCCATGAGCATCATTTTGGTGGGCGGCGGCCCCGACACGGTCACCACCCCCGTCGTCTTTGACCGCTTCGCGAGCCACGTCCGGCGCCGCGCCGGCGGCCGGTCGCCCCGGATCGCCGTCGTATTGTTCGACCGCGAAGGCAGCTCGGAGTACTTCCTCCCGGCCTACCTGGAACCGTTGCAGGACCGGATGGCCTGTGAGGTGGCGCCGGTCCTGCTGCGGACCGGCGCGCCGGCCGATCCGGTGGCGTTTGCCGACGTCGACGGCGTCGTCGTCGGCGGCGGACCCACGCCGGAATACCTGGCCGGCCTGCTCGGCGCGGCCGCTACGATCCGGGCGGCGGCCGCCGACGGCGTACCCTATCTGGGGTTCTCGGCCGGGGCGATGATCGCACCGCGGCGGGCCCTTATCGGCGGCTACCGGATCCGCGGCGTTGAGGTGTGCGCGGAGGAATGCTCGGAGGGCCTCGACGAGCTTGAGGTCCGCGACGGGCTGGGCCTGGTGCCGTTCGCCGTCGACGTCCACGCGGCGCAGGCGGGCACCCTGAGCCGGGCGGTCGGGGCGGTGGCGGAGGGTCTCGCGGACCGGGCAGTGGCCATCGATGAAAACACTGCGCTGGTGCTGCGCCACGCCGACCTGGAGGACCTGGAGGTGATCGGGACCGGGAACTGCTGGTCCATCCGCGGCTCCGGGAGCAAAGCCACGGTAGCCGTCCTCTCCGCCGGCCGGCCCGGATAGCCGCCCTTGGCAGCTTTGTTACTCGCGGGTAACATAGGGCCCATGCATTTGCTGCTCCGCACCCTTCTCCTGCTCATCAGGTCCGCCCGACGCTCGCCGCTGAGCATCTGGGACACGTCCTCGCTGCCGCTCCGGGTCCTGCCGACGGACATCGACATTGCCATGCATGTCAACAACGGCATGTACCTCTCGCTGATGGACCTGGGCCGGTTCGACCTGATGGCCCGCAGCGGCACCTGGAAAGCCATGCGCCGGCGCGGCTGGACGCCGGTGGTGGCGGGGGAGACCATCGCCTTCCGCCGGTCGCTGCAGCTGTGGCAGCAGTACACGATCGAGTCCAAGGTGATCGGCCTCGATGAAAAGGCCATCTACTTTGAGCAGCGCATGGTGGTGGACGGCGAAATCTACGCCCGGGCCCACATCGCCACCCGGCTGGTCACCAAGAGCGGCCCGGTCAGCCAGGACGAGATCATCCGCGAATTCGGAGCCCCGCCGGCGGACCTTGAGTTGCCGGAATGGATCCACGAGTGGCGCGAAACGAACGCGCTGCCGGGCGCCCGCCGGCCCGCCCCGCACGTCTGGGCGTAATCCGGCCGGGATGTGCCAACAGCGAAACGCAGGGGACTTTCGAGGGCGGCTCGCGTACCGTTGACCCATGGCTACCGTAGACATTACAGGTGAACAGTTCGCAGCGACCGTCGAGGAAAACGACATTGTCCTCGTAGATTTTTGGGCCGAATGGTGCGGCCCGTGCAAGCAGTTCGGCCCCACGTATTCGGCTGTTTCGGAGAAGCACCCGGATGTGGTCTTCTCCAAGGTGGACACCGAGGCGGAGCAGCAGCTCGCCGCCGAGGCCGGTATCACCTCGATCCCCACGCTGATGGCTTTCCGCGAAAAGGTGCTGGTGTTCTCGCAGCCCGGCGCCCTGAACGCCCAGCAGCTGGAGCAGGTTGTCGACGCCGTCAAGGCCCTCGACATGGAGGAAGTCCACGCGCACGTGGCCCGCTCCCAGGCCGAGGCCGCCGCAACCCAGCAGGACGGCACCCAGATCCCGGACGCCTAGGCCGGTCTAACGCAACAAACAGCAACGCGGGGTCCCTCCGCGCCCATCCCGAACGGGATGCCGGCGTGGAGGGACCCCGCGTTCCTTGTTGGCGAAGGTCCCTAGAGCTTTTCCAGCTTGACCGGTTCGGCCAGCAGCGCGCTCAAGGATTCGTTCAAGTCCTGGACCGCCGTACCCTTCGAGTGCTTGTCCAGGTCTTCCTGGGAGGCCCACCGCTCGGTCAGCACCAGCTTGTCCTCGCTCGCCTCGGTCAGTTCATAGCGAATGCAGCCGGGTTCGTTGACGACCTCGTCGATCGCGATTTCGAGGGCAAGCTTCACTCGGAAGAATTCGCCGTCGTTGGGGATGAAAGTGGCCCGCAGGTCAATAGGTGCGCTCATGGTTTTTACCCTACCCGGCGGCCGCCCCGGCGTCGGAAGATCTCCCGAAGATTTCCTAGGACATCCACGCTTAAGTCTTCTCATGCCGCCGGGCTGTTGGTAGCGTCGCACCATGCTTGCGTATACAGCCGGGGACACTGACGTCCCGCTGATTGATGAAACCATCGGCGACCATTTCGAGCGCATCGTCGCCCGGTTCCCGTTCCACGATGCGTTGATCGAGGCCGCAGCGGTTCCGGGCGGCGAAGCCCGGCGCTGGAGCTACACCAAAATGAACGACGACGTCGACCGGCTGGCCCGCTCGTTGCTGGCGCTCGGCGTCGCGAAGGGGGACCGGATCGGGATCTGGAGCCCCAACTGCGCCGAATGGACCATCCTGCAGTACGCCACGGCGAAGGTCGGGGCGATCCTGGTCAACGTCAATCCCGCGTACCGCAGCCACGAACTCGAGTTCGTCGTCAAGCAGAACGGCATGCGGATGCTGGTGGCGGCGCCGTCGGACAAGAACAGCGACTACACCGGCATGGCCCGGCAGGCCCTGGCCGAATGTCCCGAACTGCGCGAACTGGTATTCCTGCCCGATGCCGGCCTGCCCGGCCTCGCCGCCGGGATCCCGGAAGGCGAGGCGGAACAAAGCTATGCGGAGCTGCTGCGGCGCTCCGACGACGTCTCGCATTCCGGGCTGAAGGCACGGATGGCCGAACTGGACCCGCACGACGCGATCAACCTGCAATACACCTCCGGAACCACGGGGTTTCCCAAGGGTGCCACCCTGACGCACCACAATTTGCTCAACAACGGCTTCGCCATCGGGGAGTTGCTGTCCTACACCGAGCACGACCGGGTGGTGCTGCCGGTGCCGTTCTACCACTGCTTTGGAATGGTGATCGGCAACCTGGCGGCACTCAGCCACGGCGCCGCCACCATCATTCCCGGCCGGGGCTTCACGCCGGCCGCCGCGCTCGAGGCCGTGCAGGACTTCGGCGGGACGTCGCTCTACGGCGTGCCGACCATGTTCATCGCCGAACTCGCGCTGCCGGACTTCGCCTCCTACGACCTCTCGACGCTGCGCACCGGCGTCATGGCCGGCTCGCTGTGCCCGATCGAGGTGATGAATCGGGTGATCGCGGAAATGAACATGCGCGACGTCGCCATTTGCTACGGCATGACCGAGACCTCGCCGGTGTCCACCATGACCCGCGACGGAGACACCCTGGCCCAGCGCACGCAGACCGTGGGCCGCACCATGCCGCAGCTCGAAAGCCGGATCGTCGACCCGGTGACCGGCGAGGTGCTCCAGCGCGGCGAGATCGGCG
Organism: Arthrobacter sp. 01N442; assembly: GCF_056399345.1. Classification (NCBI taxonomy): domain Bacteria; kingdom Bacillati; phylum Actinomycetota; class Actinomycetes; order Micrococcales; family Micrococcaceae; genus Arthrobacter; species Arthrobacter sp. 01N442. The sequence continues at coordinate 604,387 of NZ_JBFTRD010000004.1, read as the reverse complement.
AGTTGTGCACGCGCGGCTACTCCGTGATGCAGGGCTACTGGAACCAGCCGGACAAGACCGCGGAGGCCATCGACGCCGAGGGCTGGATGCACACCGGGGACCTGGCCCGGATGGACGAGGACGGCTACCTGGTGATCGAGGGCCGGATGAAGGACATGGTGATCCGCGGCGGCGAGAACATTTACCCGCGCGAAATCGAGGAGTTCCTCTACACCCACCCGGATATCCAGGACGTGCAGGTGATCGGGGTTCCCGACGCCACCTACGGCGAGGAACTGATGGCCTGCATCATCCTCAAGCCGGGGGCCTCACCCCTGGACGCGGCAGGCCTGGCGGAGTTCTGCCGCGGCAAGCTGGCGCACTACAAGATCCCGCGCTACGTGGAAGTCCGGGAAAGTTTCCCGATGACGGTGTCCGGCAAGATCCGGAAGGTGGACATGCGCCAGGAGGCCGTGGCCCGGCTGGGGCTCTGAGCGCGGCGCCAGGTCAGTGGCCGCGGTGGTCCTGGATGGTCATCCGCGGGCCGAAGGTGGGCTTGCGGAAGCCGCTGAGGCCGATCATCCGCACCACCCGCTGGCGGTGGCCCGCCCACGGCGCCAGCAGCCGGATCATGCCCGCGTCGTCGGTTCGCCGCCCGGTCAGGGCTGCGCCGACGTAAGCGGCAAGGTGGTAGTCGCCCACGGCAATCGAGTCCGGGCACCCGTGCGTGCGCTGCACGACCTCCGCCGCCGTCCAAACCCCGATCCCGGGAAGAGTCTGCAGCTTCGCGGCCGCCTCGGCCGCCGGCAGCGCCGCCAGGCGTTCCAGCGCGGCGGCGGAGCGCAGCACCCGCATCACGGTGTCCGAGCGCTGCGGGCCCACCCCGGCCTTGTGCCATTCCCAGGACGGGATGCGCAGCCACTGCTCGGGCGTGGGCTGGACCAAGAGATTTGCGGGGGCCACAGTGCCCGCGCCGGGGGCGGCTGTGCCGAAGCGGTACATCAGGTAGCGGTAGCCGCGGCGTGCCTCGATCACCGTGACCTTCTGCTCCAGCACGGTGGGCACCAGGGAATCGATCATCCGCCCGGTAGACGGCAGCCGGACCGCGGGGTTACGGCGCCGTGCTTCGACCACCATCCGGGGGAGCGTGGCGTGGAACGCGGGTTCGTCGAAGGCCGTCCAGTCGTCGTCGCGGCCCAGCATCCGCGGAACGGCCCCGATCGCCTCGGCCGCCCCGGGTCCCCAGGCCCGGGCTTCGATCCACGGCGCCGCCGCCGGGCCCGCGGAGGTCAGCCGCAGCGAGGCCGGGCCGGACGACGTCGTGAACGCCATCCAGAAACTGTCCGCGGTGACCCGGATCGATGGATCGCCGTGGCCCCGGCGGAGCGTGCCGAGGGTCTGCAGGAGATCGAACGGACCTCCCGGGTGCCACCGCAGTGAGGCGTCCGCCGCGGCGGGCACGCCGGCGGGAAGCTCTGCGGTGGTCACCCGAACATGTTCCCACGCCCGGCCGACGGCGGGCACATCCGGGCCCGTCCGGCGGCGTGCTCCGGGGGACCGGAGGGCCCTTATCCGCGGCCACGGAGCGGGCTAGAATCCGGCTGGGGCCCGGACTCCCAGGCCCCGGCAACGGATCCCTTGATGGTCAGGAGAATGAGATGGCTGGTGGAGTGGTGCACTTCGAGCTTCCCGCGGACGACGAGGACCGTGCGCGCGGGTTCTACAGTTCGGTCTTCGGCTGGAATTTCCAGGTCATGCCGGAGATGGAATACAGTCTGGCCCTGACCACCCCGATGGATGAGCAGGGACGGCCCGCCGTCGCCGGATCCATCAACGGCGGCCTGTTCCGCCGCGGCGAGCTCACGGCCCCGGTGGTGACGGTCGACGTCGACGACATTGACGCCGCCCTGGAGCAGATCGTGGCCCGGGGCGGTTCGGTCCAACGGGAAAAGATGGAGGTGCCGGGGTCCGGCTGGAACGCGTACTTCACGGACACGGAGGGCAACGTGGTGGGGCTGTGGCAGAACGCCGCGCCCGCGGCGCCGGGTGGAGCGGGCACTGCCGGTGAAGCCGCGGCCGGGAACGACCTCGGGGCCTGACTCCGGCCTAGTGCATGCCGCTGGTCAGCCACAGGGCGACGACTGCCAGGGGAACCGTGAGGGCGACGGCGGCGAGCCCGGCCAGCGCGAAGCCGCCCCAGCGGATCTCCACGTTGAGGGCCCGCAGGCGCTCGTGCCAGAGCAGCGTGGCCAGGGAAGCCCACGGGGTCACCAGCGGGCCGATATTTACTCCGATCAGCAGCGCCGCGAGCCGCACCGGCGAGCCGCCCACTGGTTCCAGCGCGAGGTAGGCCGGCAGGTTGTTGACCGTGTTTGCCGCCCCGACGCCGAGCCCTGCCAGCTGGAGCAGGGCGGGCAGGCTTTCCCCGGAGCCGGCCACGCCGGCAAGGGCCTTCGACAGGCCGTTGGAGTGCGCCGCCTCCACGACCATGAAGAGGCCGACCGTGAGCATGAGCGGGCGCCACGGAACCATGGACCAGCGGAGGCTTGAGCGCCGGCGCCACAGGAACAGCGCCAGCAGGAGCGCAGCCGCTGCGGTCGCCGGAATGTAGACCGGCACTCCGGACACCAGCGCCGGCAGCAGGATCACCATCACGGCCGCCGAGGCATAGAGCAGCACCTTGTCCCGCACCCGGTGGGCGGGCTGCGGGGCGTAGCGGCCCCGCAGATCCTTCCGGAAGGCGAGCCAGAGCAGCACCAGCGGGAGCAGGATCCCCACCAGGGCGGGGGCCCAGACCAGCGAGGCGAACCCGGCCGGGCTGAGCCCCAGCCGGGACTGGGCCAGCAGGTTGGTCAGGTTGGACACGGGCAGCAGCAGCGAGGCCGTGTTTGCGAGCCAGATCGTGGTCAGCGCGAACGGCAACGGCGGAATCCGTGCATGTACGGCGAGGAGCACGACGACGGGGGTGACCAGCACCGCCGTCGTATCCAGCGACAGGAACACGGTGGCCACGCACGCGAGCGCGATCACGAGCAACCACAACAGCAGCACGCGGCCCCGGCCGAGGGCCGCCAGCCGGTCCGTGACAGCCCGGAACAGGCCGGCGTCGTCGACCAGTTCCGTCACGAGGGACATGGCCAGCACGAAGCCCAGTACCGGCACGGTGCGGCCGGTGAGCTCCTCGAATGCGGGCCACGGCAACAGCCTGGTAGCCAGCGCCGCGGCCCCGGCCGCGAGCATGCCGCCGGGAACCAGGTAGCTCCTCAGCGTCTTCAACCAGGTCCTTCGCTTCACCGCCCTATCGTCGCACCCGCACGGCGGCGCTGACGACGCGACGTGCCCGCTGCCCCGGAGGCGGTAACTTTGTACCTATGAAGTACGCCCAGTCCGTCCTGGACCTCATCGGCAACACGCCGCTCGTCAAACTCAACCACGTGACCGAAGGCATCGCCGCCACCGTCCTGGTGAAGCTCGAATACCTCAACCCCGGCGGGTCCATCAAGGACCGCATCGCCGCCAAGATGGTCGAAGACGCGGAGCGCAGCGGCAAGCTTCAGCCCGGCGGGACCATTGTGGAGCCGACGTCCGGCAACACCGGGGTGGGCCTGGCCCTCGTGGCGCAGCAGAAGGGCTACCGCTGCATCTTCGTGGTTCCGGACAAGGTTGGCGAAGACAAGCGCGCCGTGCTGCAGGCCTACGGCGCCGAAGTTGTGGTGACGCCCACCGCCGTCGCCCCGGACAGCCCGCAGAGCTACTACGGCGTCTCTGACCGGCTGGTCACCGAGATCCCCGGCGCCTACAAGCCGGACCAGTTCTCCAACCCGGCCGCGCCGGCCAGCCACTACGAGTCCACCGGCCCGGAAATCTGGCGCGACACGGACGGCAGGATCACGCACTGCGTGATCGGCGCCGGCACCGGCGGCACCATCACCGGCACCGGCCGCTACCTCAAGGAAGTCTCCGCGGACCGGGCCGAGGCCGACGGCGGCGTGGTCAAGATCATCGGCGCCGACCCGGCCGGTTCGGTCTACTCCGGCGGCACCGGCCGGCCGTACTTCGTCGAAGGCGTCGGCGAAGACATGTGGCCGGCGAACTATGACAAGGCCGTTCCCGACGACGTCATCGCCGTCAGCGACGCCGACTCGTTCGCCATGACCCGCCGGCTGGCCCGGGAGGAGGGCCTGCTCGTGGGCGGTTCTTCCGGCATGGCCGTCGTCGCCGCGCTGCAGGCCGCCAAGGACCTGCCGGCGGACGCCGTCGTCGTCGTGATCCTGCCCGACTCGGGACGCGGCTACCTGGCGAAGATCTTCAACGACCAGTGGATGCGGTCCTACGGATTCCTGTCCGGCGGAGACGAGGCCTCGGTGGGGGAGGTGCTCAAGGCCAAGACCGGCGAGCTGCCCGACCTGGTGCACATCCACCCGAACGAGTCCGTCCGCGACGTCATCAACATCATGAACGAGTACGGGGTCTCACACATCCCGGTGCTGTCGCAGGAACCGCCGGTGGTGATGGGCGAGGTGCTCGGTGCCGTCGACGAACGCACCCTGACCGCGAAACTCTTCCGCGGCGAAGCGGCCCTCACTGACAAGATCTCCGAACACATGGAGGCGCGGCTGCCCGTGATCGGTTCGCTCGAATCGATCTCGACCGCCCGCGAACTCCTCTCCGACACCGACACCCTGATGGTGACCTTCGTCGGCGCTCCGGTGGGCATCCTGACCCGCCATGACCTCCTCGCCTACCTCAGCAACTGACCAGTCCAAGGAGTCCCATGTCCCAGCAAGAAAGCTCTTCCGCGACGAACGCCGGCTTCAACACCCGCGCCGTGCACGCCGGCCAGGCCTTCGAGCCGCGCACCGGCGCCGTGGTGCCCCCGCTGCACTTCTCCTCCACGTACGCGCAGGAATCCATCGGAGTGCTGCGCTCCGGCTATGAATACGGCCGCGGCGGAAACCCCACCCGCGACGCCCTGCAGGAACAGCTGGCCGCGCTGGAGGGCGGTTCGCACGCGTTCTCCTTCGGCTCCGGCCTCGCCGCCGAGGACTCCATGATCCGGGCCCTGACCCGGCCGGGGGACCACATCGTGCTCGGCAACGACGCCTACGGCGGCACCTACCGGCTGATCAGCCGCGTCCTGGGCGAGTGGGGGATCGGCAACACCCCGGTGGACATGTCCGATCTTGACGCCGTGGCTAAGGCCGTCGCGGCCAGCAAGACCCGGCTGGTCTGGGTGGAGACGCCGTCGAACCCGATGATGAAGATCACCGACATCGCAGCGCTCGCCAAGGTGGCGCACGACGCCGGGGCCCTCCTCGTGGTGGACAACACCTTCGCGTCCCCGTACCTGCAGAACCCGCTGGCGCTCGGCGCCGACATCGTGGTGCACTCCACCACCAAGTACATCGGTGGGCACTCCGACGTCGTCGGCGGCGCGATCGTCGTGAACGACCCCGAACTGGCCGAAAAGATCGGCTTCGTGCAGTTCGCCGTCGGTGCCGTGTCCGGGCCGATGGATGCCTTCCTCACCACCCGCGGGCTGAAGACCCTCGGCGTGCGGATGGACCGGCACAGCGACAACGCGCAGGCCGTGGCTGAATGGCTGCTGCAGCGCCCCGAGGTGGAGGCCGTGCTGTACCCGGGCCTGCCCTCGCACCCGGGCCACGAACTGGCCAAGAAGCAGATGAAGAAGTTCGGCGGGATGATCTCCGTGCAGTTCAAGGGCGGCGAAGCCGCGGCCCGCAAGGTGGCCGAGTCCACCTCGGTCTTCACCCTGGCCGAATCCCTGGGCGGCATCGAATCCTTGATGAACTACCCCTCGGAGATGACGCATGCCTCGGTCAAGGGCACCGAGCTGGCGGTCCCGGAAAACCTGATCCGGCTCTCCTGCGGCATCGAGGACGTCGAGGACCTGATCGCGGACCTCGAGCAGGCCTTCGCGCGCATTGAGACGGGCAGCTAGCCTCCGGTGACCGTCACTTCCAGGGCCGCGGGCTCTGCCACCCGCGGCTGGATCGCGACGGCGGTCGGTGCGGCCGCCGTCGTCGCCGCCCTGGTGGTGCTGTACTCGGCCTACATCCCGCTGATGAACGACTTTGAGGTCTACTTCTACGGCGGGAACCGTGTGCTGCAGACCGGCGAGGCCGGCGTCAACGAGCTCTATGCCCCGCGCGAAGGCCTCCCGTTCACCTACCCGCCGTTCGCCGCCCTGGTCTTCGCCGCCCTCGCCACCTTGGGCCAGAGCGCCGGCAGCATCATCTTCATCGCCGCCGCACTGCTCGGCGCCGCCGTCGTGTCCGCCTGGCTGACCCGGCACTACTTCGGGCTGGGCCGCTGGCGCGACGCCGTGGCGGACTGGCGGTTCCGGTCCGTGGCCCTGGCCGGCACCGCGGCGATCCTGCTGATGGGGCCGTGGCGGGACACCTTCGACTTCGGCCAGATCAACATCATCCTGATGGGCCTGATCCTGGCCGACTTCGCGCTGTACGGAAAGTCCCGTGCCGGTGAGCTCCGCTGGCCGGCGGGGCTGCTGATCGGGATTGCCGCCGGGATCAAGCTCACCCCGCTCGCCTTCGGCCTGTACTTCCTGGTCCGCCGCGACTTCAAGGCCCTCGGCTGGATGGCCGTTGGCTTCGTGGGCTCCATCGTGCTGGCGTGGGCCATGCTGCCTGTTGCCTCGATGACCTTCTGGACCAAGATCCTGCCGGACACCGGACGGATCGGCGTCCCGGGCTATGTGGACAACCTCTCGGTCAAGGGGCTGCTGCTGCACCTGGGCCTGCCGGATTCATCCCTGACCTCGCTGCTGTGGCTGGTGCTCGCCCTCGGCCTGGCCGCCGTGGCCGCACTGGTGATCAAGCGGGCGGTCGCTGCCGAGGAGAACTTCGTGGCTGTGTCCGCCACCGCGGTGCTGATGCTGCTCATCAGCCCGGTCTCCTGGTCGCACCACTGGGTCTGGATGGCCGTGGCGCTGCCGTGCATGGGGTTCGCCATCCACCGCGTACCTTCGCGCAACGGCAGGATGCGACTGGCCGGCTGGATCATCGTGGCGGCCTCCGCTGTCGCGTTCTATCTGACGCCCAAGTACCTCGCGGTGATGGCCGGGGCGCACGAGTGGGGCAAGGACCCGAACACGACGTGGCAGCTCACCGTCGCGAGCCTGGGCGTGGTCTGCGGGATCGCGATGCTGGTGTACTGGGCCTTGGCTTACCGGCCCTCCCGCGCCGGCCTGCGCGCCTAGTCCCAGCGCCTGGGCTCCATGCCCTAGCTATCTTGAAGAAAGCCAGCTATTCTGCCGGTATGGCACTTCGATCCGACTGGTCCCGACGCAACTGCAGCATGGCCCGCGGCCTGGACATCCTGGGCGACCCTTGGGGCATGCTGGTCCTGCGCGAAGTCTTCTTCGGCAACGGGCGCTTCGACGCCATGAAGGCCCGGCTGGGCGCGGCGGACTCGGTGCTCACTCGGCGGCTGGCCGCCCTCGTTGAGGCCGGCCTGCTGACCCGCCGGCCCTACGACGACGGCGGCCGTCCCCGCCAGGAGTACGTGCTCACCGCGAAGGGCGAGGATGCCCTGCCGGTGCTCAACGCCGTCGTGATCTGGTCCGAGAAGCACCTGGCCGCTCCGTCCGAACAGGCGCACATGTTCGTGATCCACAGCGGCTGCGGCCAGCGCACCTCCTCGGCGGACAGCTGCACGGGCTGCGGCGAGCGGCTCACCGCCGAGAACACCAGCTGGCACAGTCTCACCCGGACCGAGGAGCCCGTGGCCCTCGCCACCGCCCCGGACTCCCGCAAGAACGGAAACGCAGCATGAGTGAATTCCGGACCGGCCGCCGCCCGTCTACCCAGCGGCCCTCCACCCGGCGCCGGATCCACCCGGCCTGGATGGTCGCAGCCGTCGCATTCCTGGCCCTGGTGGGCGCGGCCGGCTTCCGCGCCGCCCCGGGCGTGCTCATGGTGCCGCTGCAGACCGAATTCGGCTGGTCCACCACCGTCCTCTCGGCCGCGGTCAGCATCAACCTGGTGCTGTTCGGCCTCACGGCACCGTTCGCGGCGGCCCTGATGGAGCGCTTCGGGATCCGCGCCGTGACCGCGGTGGCGTTGGTGCTGATCGGCGCCGGCAGCGCCCTCACCGTCCTGGTGAACCAGTCGTGGCAGATCCTGCTGACCTGGGGGCTGCTGATCGGGCTCGGCACCGGGTCCATGGCGCTGGTCTTCGCCGCCACCATCGCCAACACCTGGTTCGTGAAGAGCCGCGGGCTCGTGATTGGCATCCTCACCGCGGGCAGCGCGGCCGGGCAGCTGGTCTTCCTGCCCTTCATCGCTGCGCTTGCGCAGCACCCGGGCTGGCGGCAGGCCTCACTCTTGATCGCCGCCGGCGCCCTGGCCGTGGTGCCGCTGGTGCTGAAATTCCTCAAGAACTCACCGGCCGACGTCGGTGCGCTGCCCTACGGCGCCGAGGCAGAGTCCCCGGACGGCGCGGACACGGCGGGCGCCGACGCCGGCTCCGGCACGACCGGCGTTGACGCAGCCCCGGCCGAACCCCGCCGGAACGCGGCTGTCCGTGCGCTCCAGGTGCTCAAACGCGCCAGCAAGGTCCGGACGTTCTGGGCACTCGTGGCCGGCTTCGCCATCTGCGGCGCCACGACCAACGGACTGATCGGCACCCACTTCATCCCCTCCGCCCACGACCACGGCATGGCGGAAACCACCGCAGCGGGCCTGCTCGCCGTCGTCGGCATCTTCGATATCCTCGGCACCATCGCGTCCGGCTGGCTCACGGACCGGTTCAACCCGCGGATCCTGCTCGCGGTCTACTACCAGTTCCGGGGAATCGGCCTGCTGGTCCTGCCGCTGCTGCTCAGCGCCGAGGTCCAGCCCAGCATGATCGTGTTTGTGGTCATCTACGGCCTGGACTGGGTGGCCACCGTCCCGCCGACGGCTGCGATCTGCCGGCAGGTGTTCGGCGCGGACGGCAGCGTGGTCTTCGGCTGGGTCTTCGCCGCCCACCAGCTCGGTGCCGCCGCGGCCGCCCTGGCCGCCGGCGCCGTCCGGGATGCCACCGGCCAGTACACCTACGCCTGGTTCGCCGCCGCGGCGATGTGCACCATCGCCGCCGTGATCAGCGCAACCATCCGCAAGGACACCGGGGCGAAGGCCGCGGTTCCCGTTCCGGCGTAAGCCGGGCACTAGGCTGGGGCGCATGCCTTCCACTTCGACAATGCCCGGTTCCCCGGCCGACCCTGACCTGAGCGCTGCGCCGGTGCAGCGCAAGACTGCGCTGGTGACCGGCGTCGGGCGGCTCGCCGGCATCGGCGCCGGCATCGCGCGCCGGCTCGCGGCGGACGGCTGGGACCTGGTGCTCACCTACTGGCAGGACTACGACACCCGGATGCCCTGGGGCGTCCAGCCCGACGACGTCGAGCGCCTCACCGCCGAGCTGCAGGCCACCGGCGCCGCCGTGGTGGCCGTGCCGGCCAACTTCGAGGATCCGCAGGCCGTGGAGCGGCTGATGGCCGCGGTGGCGGAGGACGCCGGGACCCTGCAGGGCCTCGTGCTGAGCCACGCCGAATCCGTGGATTCAGGCATCCTGGACACGTCGCTGGAAAGCTTTGAGCGGCATTTCGCCGTCAACACCCGCGCCAGCTGGCAGCTGATCGCCGCATTTGCCCGGCAGGCTCCGGCCGAGGGCGGTGCGATCCTGGCCCTGACCAGCGACCACACCGCCTTCAACCTGCCCTACGGTGCATCCAAGGGCGCCCTGGACCGGATCGTGATCGCGGCCGCAAGGGAGCTCGGACCGCAGGGAATCAGCGCCAACGTGCTCAACCCGGGGCCGGTGGACACCGGCTGGATGGACCCGCAGCTGCGCGAGGACCTGACCCGGCTGCAGCCCGGCGGCCGGCTCGGCACTCCGGCCGACGTGGCCGGGACGGTGGCGTTCCTGCTCTCGCCCGAGGGCCGCTGGGTGTCCGGGCAGCTGGTCAAGGCCGACGGCGGCTTCTCCGCCTGACTCCTCCTGCCACCCGCCGTCGAGATGACACATCGCGGCAGTGTTTCGCGGCCACACTGCCGGGAAGTGTCATCTCGGGTTCAGCGGAACGCGGCGAGGCCGGTGATGTGCTGGCCGAGGACCAGGGTGTGCACCTCGTCCGTGCCCTCGTAGGTGCGCACGGATTCCAGGTTGGCGGCGTGCCGGAGCGGCGAATAGTCCAGGGTGATCCCGTTCCCGCCGAGGATGGTGCGGGCCTCACGGGCAATCGCGATCGCCTCGCGCACGTTGTTCAGCTTGCCGAGCGAAATCTGCTCTGGCCGCAGCTTCCCGGCGTCCTTGAGCCGGCCCAGCTGGAGTGCCAGCAGGGTGCCCTTCTGGATTTCGAGCAGCATGTTCACCAGCTTCTCCTGGGTGAGCTGGTACCCGGCGAGTGGCTTGCCGAACTGCAGCCGTTCCTGTGAGTAGCGCAGTGCCGCCTCATAAGAGTCGCGGGCGGCGCCCATCGCTCCCCACGCGATGCCGTACCGCGCCTCGTTGAGGCAACTGAAGGGACCGCGGAGCCCGCGGGCGGCCGGCAGCTGCGCCTCGGGGCCGAGCCGGACGCCGTCGAACGCTACATCGCACTGGATCGAGGCGCGCATCGAGAGCTTCTGCCGGATCGGCGTCGCCGTGACCCCGGGGGTATCGGCGGGGACCAGGAAGCCGCGGACGCCGTCGTCGGTCATCGCCCACACGACCAGCACGTCCGCGACGGAGGCGAGCCCGATCCAGCGCTTTTCCCCGTCCAGGATCCAGCCGGCGTCGTCTCCGGACCCGTCCCGCCGCGCGTAGGTCCGCATCGCCGCCGGGTCCGAGCCGGCCGTGGGCTCGGTCAGGGCGAAGCAGCCGATCACTTCGCCGGCAGCCATCCGGGGCAGCCAGTGGACTTTCTGCTCCTCAGAGCCCCACAGATGGATCGCGGTCATCGCGAGGGACCCCTGCACCGAGACGAAGGTCCGGATGCCTGAATCGCCGGCCTCGACTTCCATCGCCGCCAGGCCGTATTCGACAGCGGAGCGGCCGGGGCAGCCGTACCCCTCCAGCTGCATGCCGAGCACGCCCAGCTCACCCAGTTCCGCGGCCAGTTCAAGCGGGAAGACGCCGTCGTCGTACCAGGCGGCGATTCCGGGCCGGATCCGCTGGCTGGTGAAATCGCGGACCTTTTCCCGGACGGCGAGTTCTTCCGCGCTCAGCAGCGAATCGATCGCGAGGACATCGGACACATCTGTTGCTTCGCCAGTGCTCATGCGAGCATCCTACGGCGGGGCGTGGGCCGGCGTCGGACCTTCCTGCCCAGTTACTTCCGGACCGGCGCCCGGAATGTGGCGAACACGCCGGTGTCGCGGCCCGGAGGTGCGGCCGGTGGCGAAGTAACCGGGCTGGAGCGTCGCCCGGGCGTCGCCCGGGTATCGAAGCCACCCCGCCGCAGCAGGCCTACACTGGTGCCATGAACACCGCTTCCGTGCTTGCCGTCTGCCTGGTGCACCAGCTGCTCAGTGACGAGGGCAGGCTGGGCGTGACCGCGATCGACAAGCGTCCCGTCGACGGCCCCGTGAAAGTCCACCGGCTGGGCCTCCGCGGCGACATCCAGGCCGACCGCATGGACCATGGCGGCGAAGACCAGGCTCTCTACGCCTATTCCCAGGCCGACGCCGACTACTGGGCCGCGGAGCTCGGCCGCGAGATCCCGCCCGGATACTTCGGCGAGAACCTTCGGGTGGCGGGCATCGATGCCACCAACGCCGTGATCGGCGAACGCTGGAAGATCGGGCTCGATGTAGAAGTGGAAGTCACCTCGCCCAGGCGGCCGTGCAGCACCTTCCAGCGGCGGGTCGACGAGCCGCACTGGGTCAAGCGGTTCACCGAAGCAGGCCTGGTGGGCACCTACCTGCGGGTGGTGCGCACCGGCAGCATCCAGGCCGGGGACCACATCCACCGGCTCTACGTCCCGGCTCACGGCGTGACGATCGGCAAATGGTTTTCCGACCCCACCGTCCAGGACATGGAGGCGCTGCGGGACGCGGACGCCGACGGACTGATCCGGCTGCAACCGGAGTACCACCAGGAATTCGCCAGGCTGCTGGCCTAGCCGGGGGAGCGGCGGGCTCCGGCCCACGGCTGGCGCAGCGTGTGCGCAAGGTCACCGCCGTCGTCGGCCTCTGCATTAGCGCCAGGGCGGACAGATGCCCTACACTGGAAACATCCCCCACTCCGGAAATCCCTTATTCCTGCCCAATTTTTGAGGCAGGACTGGTAAGTGTTGGGGCCCGCAAATGTGATGCGGGCATTTTCATAGGGAGAGCCGGCTAAAGAAAACGCTGTACAGACTGCTGGGATAGCAGCCAAGAGTTGCAGCGGGAAGTCCTGCCACGGGATTGCGAAAGCGCCGGACTTCTATGTGACCGGCCGGTCAACGTATGCCCGGCAACTTGTGTCACGCGTACTGCGGCTCCGCTCACCTCGGGTTGTGCCGCCTGGCCCCTATGGATGAGGAAGATTCCCCTATGCCCGAAAATCAGAACAACTCCGTCGACACCGAAAACACCCAGGCCGACGTCGAGATCACCGAAACGGCTGCCGCAGCGGCAGCAAACACCACCGCGAACGACGCCGAGAAGGCCGCTGACACCAGCGGCGACGACGAAACCGGCCTCCGCTTCGTCGACCTCGGCATCGACGCCCGTGTCCTCGCGGCCCTGCAGGACGTCGGCTACGAGAAGCCGTCCCCGATCCAGGCCGCAACCATCCCGCTGCTGCTCGAAGGCCGCGACGTCGTGGGCCTGGCCCAGACCGGTACCGGTAAGACTGCAGCATTCGCAGTGCCGGCGCTGTCCCGCCTGGCCGAGCTCCACGACCTGAACGGCCCGTCCCGCAAGACCCAGGCCCTGGTCCTGGCTCCCACCCGCGAGCTGGCCCTCCAGGTTGCCGAGGCCTTCACCTCCTACGCCAAGCACATCGACGACTTCACCGTCCTGCCGGTCTACGGCGGTTCCGCCTACGGTCCCCAGCTGGCCGGCTTGCGCCGCGGCGCCCAGGTTGTCGTCGGTACCCCCGGCCGCGTGATCGACCACATCGCCAAGGGCTCCCTCGACCTGTCCGAACTCCAGTACCTTGTGCTGGATGAGGCCGACGAGATGCTGCGCATGGGCTTCGCCGATGACGTGGAGCAGATCTTCCAGCAGACCCCCGAGGGCCGCCAGGTTGCACTGTTCTCCGCCACCATGCCGGGCCAGATCCGCCGGATGTCCAAGCAGTACCTGAACAACCCGGCCGAGGTGCAGGTCAAGTCCAAGACCACCACCGGCGCCAACACCCGCCAGCGCTACCTGCAGGTCATGGGCCCGCACAAGCTCGACGCCATGACCCGCATCCTCGAGGTCGAAGAGTTCGACGGCGTGATCGCCTTCGTCCGCACCAAGATGGCCACCGAGGACCTCGCCGACAAGCTCCGCGCCCGGGGCTTCCAGGCTGCCGCCATCAATGGCGACATCCCGCAGCAGCAGCGTGAACGCACCGTCGACGCGCTCAAGGAAGGCCGGATCGACATCCTGGTCGCCACCGACGTCGCCGCCCGCGGCCTCGACGTGGAGCGCATCAGCCACGTGATCAACTACGACATCCCGCACGACACCGAGTCCTACGTGCACCGCATCGGCCGCACCGGCCGCGCGGGCCGCTCCGGCGACGCGATCCTGTTCATGACGCCGCGGGAGAAGTACCTGCTGCGTTCGATCGAAAAGGCCACTCGCCAGCCGGTCGAGCAGATGCACCTGCCCACCGCCGAGACGGTCAACACCCTGCGCCTGGGCAAGTTCGCGGAGAAGATCACGGAGACCCTCGAGTCCGAGGACGTCGCGGCGTTCCGTGACCTGATCGCCTCCTACGAGGAAGAGCACAACGTCCCGGCCGCCGAGATTGCCGCCGCACTGGCGGTCATGGCGCAGGGCGGACAGCCGCTTCTGGTCAAGGAACTGCCGGCCGCTCCGGAATTCCAGAAGCGCGAGCGCTCCAAGGACGGTTTCGGCTCCCGCGGCCCGACCCGCCAGCTGACCGAAGGCAACGCCACCTACAGGATCGCCGTCGGACGCCGCCAGCGCGTCATGCCGGGCTCCATCGTGGGTGCCATCGCCAACGAGGGCGGCATCTCCTCGGCCCAGATCGGCGGCATCGACATCCGTTCGGACCACTCCCTCGTGGAACTCCCGGCGGACCTGAGCCCCGAGCAGCTGCGCGCACTGTCCCGCACCCGGATCGGCGGCGAGCTGATCCACCTCGAGCTGGACAACGGCCGCAAGCCTTCCGGTGACCGCGGCGCCTACCAGGGCAACCGTAGCGGCGACCGCGGCGGTTACTCCGGCGGCAGCGGCAACTTCAAGGGCAACGGCGGCTTCAAGCGCGAGTTCCGCAAGAACGACGGCGAGCGTTCCTCCGCGGACCGCGGCGGCCGCTCCTTCAGTGACCGCAACGAGCGCGGCGTCGGCTCCGACACCCGCAAGCCGCGCCACGAAGGCGGCTTCAAGCCCCGCAACAAGTGGTAGTCGCTAGCTCCTAGGCAGCGGCAGAACAGGCCGGCTCTTTTCGAGCCGGCCTGTTCTGCTTTAAGGCCGTCCCGATCCCGGTTTCGATCACGCGCCGGGCCCGCGAGTCGGCTTCGTCACATCCGTTCACGGGTGTCCGGCGGAACGGGCCGCGGGGGAGTGCGGAAGTCCCCGGATAGCCCCGGAATCGCGGGGATTTTAGGCCGGGCGGAGCCGTTGGCTGGCCGATTTGTTGGGAGCCGAATCTTCCGGTAGAGTATTTACTCGTTGCCCCCCTAGCTCAGTGGTAGAGCGCGTTCTTGGTAAGAACGAGGTCACCGGATCGATTCCGGTGGGGGGCTCTGAATGAGGGCCTGCGTCAAGGCGGTTTTGACCGGCTTGGCGCAGGTTTTTCTCATTCGTGGCGGCGTAGCTCAGTTGGTTAGAGCGCACGACTCATAATCGTGAGGTCGGGAGATCGAGCCTCCCCGCCGCTACAGAATGACCCCGCAGGCCCAGCCTGCGGGGTCCTTTTGTTTTAACCCCCGCGTTGCTCTCTCACTTGTGGCTCTTCCGAGGCCCTGAGAACAACCCTAGGTGAGAGAGCAAACGGGCCGGAGGGCGGCGCCGGGGGTGCGGGGCCGGCACGCTTGGGACAGAATGGGACGATGACGCGAATCGCAATCATCGGCGGCCACGGAAAAGTGGCTTTGGAACTGTCCGGCATCCTCTCCAAGGACGGGGCAGACGTTACGTCCATCATCCGCAACCCGGACCATCGCGACGACGTGGCCGCCACCGGCGCCACCCCGCTGGTCCTTGACGTGGAGAACTCGACGACGGCGGAGATCGCCGCGGCGCTGGAGGGCCACGACGCCGTGGTCTGGTCCGCCGGCGCGGGCGGCGGCAGCCCGGAACGCACCTACGCCGTGGACCGGGACGCGGCTATCCGCTCGATGGACGCGGCGGACCAGGCCGGTGTCCGGCGCTACGTCATGGTCTCCTACCTCGGCGCCGGGCCGGACCACGGCGTCCCCGAGGACAACGGGTTCTACGCCTACGCCGAGGCCAAGGCCGCCGCGGACGCGCACCTGCGCGGCAGCGGCCTGGAATGGACCATCCTGGGCCCGGGATCCCTGACGGACGGCCCGGGCAACGGCTTGCTCGACGTCAACCCCTCGGATACTTCAGACGGCACCGACACCTCGCGTTCCAATGTGGCCCTCGTCGCCGCCGCGGTGCTGGGCCTGCCGCAGACCGCCGGCCGGACCATCGAGTTCCGCGACGGAACCCTGCCGCTCGCCGCAGCGCTGCAGACGGGGAGTTAGTTTCCGAGCTCTGACACCCCGATAGGGTGGTGGGGCGGCCAGCGCATTATTGACCGGGTCCTGGCCGCCCTAAATGCCCGGGGAAAGAGAGCCCATGGACCAGCTGGCCCTTATCGTCGGACTACTCCTCGCCACGGTGGTGGCCGTCGGCATCGGCGACCGGCTCCGCCTGCCGTACCCGGTCCTGATGCTGATCCTGGCCGCCTCGCTGACCTTCATCCCGGGCTTTCCGGAGATGGACATCGCGCCCGAGCTCATCCTGCCCATCTTCCTGCCGCCGTTGCTGTTCGCGACCGCGCAGCGCAGTTCCTGGGCCGTCTTCCGGGTCCGCTGGCGCACCCTTCTGATGCTCGCCGTCGCCCTCGTCGTGGTCTCCACCGCGGTCGTGGCCGGCGCAGCCTGGCTCATGATCCCGGGGATCGGCATCCCGGCCGCGATAGCCCTCGGCGCCATGGTGGCGCCGCCGGACCCGGTGGCGGTGGACTCGATCGCAGGGCGGGTCCACATGCCGCGGCGGCTCATCACGGTCCTGCAGAGCGAGGGCCTCTTCAACGACGCGGCGGCCATCGTCATCTTCCAGGCCGCCGTCGCGGCCTCGGTCTCCGGCACCAAGATCGGGCCCGGCGTCGTCTTGCAGTTCGTGCTCGGCGCCGCACTGGCGGTCGGAATCGGGATCGGCATGGGCTGGCTGACGAGCCTGATCACGCGGTTGGTGCAGTCGATGGTGGCCCGCAGCGCCGTGACGCTGGTGGTACCGTTCGCCGCCTACATCCTTGGCGAGGAGCTCCATGCCTCGGGCGTGATCGCCGTCGTCGTTACCGCGCTGGAGATCAAGCGGCATTCACGGCCCGAGGACGCCGCCGAACGCGTCACCCGCACAGCCTTCTGGGACGTGGTGGAACTGCTCGCCACCGGTCTCGCCTTCGGGCTGGTGGGACTGGAGATCCGGCAGGTCATCCGCGAGGAAGGTACCGCCGTCTTCGGCATGGCAGGGACAGCCGCCGTGGTCTGCGTACTGGTGTTCGCCGTGCGCTTCGGCTGGCTGGCGATGATGTCCGGCCTGGCCCGGAGCTCGAAGAACACGCTGCGCCCCACCTCCGCCAAGGAAGTCCTGATCCTCTCCTGGTGCGGGATGCGCGGCCTGGCGACGTTGGCACTGGCGCTGGCTTTACCGGTCACCTTGGCCGACGGGTCCCCGTTCCCGGCCCGCAGCGAGCTGCTGGTGATTGCATGCGCGGTGCTGCTGGCCACCCTCGTGCTGCCGGGCCTGACCCTGCCCTGGCTGATGCGGGTCCTGAAAGCCTCCGAGGACGGCTCCGTGGAGCGCGACGCCGCCCGGCTGCTGGCCTCCCGGGCCCAGCAGGCAGCCATCGCGGCGCTGAAGGACAACGAGTTCATGAAGGAACTGCCGCAGGAAAAGGTGGCCCTGGTCAAGGAGAAGATGACACGGCTGCACGCCGAACTCCTGGACGGCAGCCTGCGGAACGAGAGTGTCACCGAGAAACGCAAGCGGGGCCGCGAGCTGGCCATCGCCGTCCAGACAATCGCGCTGGACGCGGCGCGTCAGGAGGTCGTGGCTGCCCGGAATGAACCCGACATGGACCCCGAGGTCGCGGACCGGGTGCTGCGGCAGCTGGATCTGCGCACCATGATCATGCCGGAGTAACTTCCCCGGAACGGATCCGGCCGGGGCACAGCTAAGACCCAGCTAAGAGTCAGCCCGCGGGCACCCGGTCAGCGGGCCAGTTCCAGTTCCAGGGCGTTGGCTTCGACGAAGTCCAGGGCGTGCCGGATGGCGCCTACGGTGACGATCCTGTCGCCCAGCGGGGAGGCCGTGACGCGCGGGGGAGTTGCGGTGAAACGCGGCAGCGCGGAGGTGATGCCGGGGACCAGAGCGCCGGCCGAATCCGCGACGGCGCCGCCGATCACCACCTGCTCCGGGTTGAGCAGGCTGGCAACGGCGGCGATCACCCGGGCCATCCGTTCCGAAAGCCGGTCCAGGATGGCCAGGGCCGCGGAGTCCCCGGCGGCTGCATCCTCAAAGACGCGCCGGGCACTTGCCTCGCCGCCGGCTGCGGGTCCGCCGTCGGAGGCCTGCCACTGCCGGGCCAGGCTCGCGATGCCGTCGCTGGACCCGACGCCCTCAACCATGTCCAGGAATCCCATTTCGCCGGCACCGCCGCCGCGGCCGTGCAGCAGGCGTCCGGATTCCAGCACGCCTGCGCCGAGCCGCTCGCCGGCCAGCAGCACCACCAGGTCGTCGACGCCGGCGCCGGAGCCGCGCCAGCGTTCCCCGAGCGCGGCCAGGTTGGCATCGTTCTCCAGCAGTACGGTCCAGCCGTGCAGCTCCTGCAGGGCCGAGCGGAGGCCGACGTCGAACAGGCTCCAGAAGTGCTGGGCCGCCAGGACCTTGCCGCCTCGGTCCACCGGTGCGGCGATCCCGGCGCCCACGGCGAGCACCTTGGCCGGCACCTCGCCGGCGGCCTCCAGTGCCTGCCGGCAGGTCCGGTCCACGACGTCGACCCGCTCGGCGGCGGGGATGTCCGCGGCACGGAAACTGCCGCTGGCGCTGCCGAGGACCGTGCCCCGGAGATCCGCGACGGCCGCGGTGGTGGTGGCGGCGCCGATGTCGATGCCGAGGACCACGCCGGCCCGCGCCCGGAGCTCGAAACGCCGCGCCGGCCGGCCCTTCTGCGGGCTCCCGGCGGCGGGAGTGTCCTTGGCCGGGGCGCCGAGTTCCCTGATCCAGCCGCGCCGGATCAGGTCCTCACAGACGGCGATCACCGAGGCACGGGTGAGCCCGGTACCCGCCATCAGCTCCGTGCCGGTGGCCACCTCGGTGCTCCGGATGGCCGCCAGCACGGCCTGGGCGTTGACCCGGCGCAGCAGTTGAGGGGTCGCGGCGCCCTGCGGCTTCTTTGGAATCTTGACCTCCCTGTGAGCGCGGACCCATAATTGAACCGGCATTATATTTAGCTTGTATCTAAATTATCAGAGACCGCTTTCGTCAGACATCGCACCCCAGCCCGAAGGACTTATCTTGTCGAACACCGCCACGCTGGCAACCCTGTCCGGTTCCGACCTCGCCGCCGACCCCAACTGGTGGCGCCAGGCGTCCGTGTACCAGATCTACCCGCGCAGCTTCGCCGACTCCAACGGTGACGGCCTGGGCGACATCAAGGGCATCACCGCCAAGGTCCCGTACCTGAAGGCACTCGGGATCGACGCCGTCTGGCTCTCCCCGTTCTATCCCTCCGCCCTCGCTGACGGCGGCTACGACGTCGACGATTACCGCGACGTCGACCCGAAGCTCGGCACCCTGACCGACTTCGATGAGATGTCGGCCGCGCTGCACGCCGCCGGCATCAAGCTGATCGCGGACATCGTCCCGAACCACTCCTCCAACCGGCACGAATGGTTTAAGGAAGCCCTCGCGTCCCCCCGAGGCTCGGCCGCCCGCGAGCGCTACATCTTCCGTGATGGGCTTGGGCAAAACGGCGAGATCCCGCCGTCGGACTGGGAGTCCGTCTTCGGCGGCCCGGCCTGGGAGCGCATCACCGAACCCGACGGCACCCCCGGCCAGTGGTACATGCACATCTTCGCCAAGGAACAGCCGGACCTGAACTGGTCCAACCGCGAGATCCGCGACGACTTCCTCAAGACGCTGCGCTTCTGGTCCGACCGCGGTGTGGACGGCTTCCGCGTCGACGTAGCGCACGCCCTCACCAAGGACCTGACCGAACCCCTGCTGTCCAAGGTCGAACTGAGCGAGGCCAACAGCGGCACCGACGGCTTCGACGACGGCTCGCACCCGTTCTGGGACCGCGACGAGGTGCACGAGATCTACGTCGAGTGGCGCGAGGTCTTCAACGAATACAACCCGCCGCGCACCGCCGTCGCCGAGGCCTGGGTGCACGCGTCGCGCCGCGCCCGCTATGCCAGCCCCGAGGGACTGGGCCAGGCCTTCAACTTTGACCTGCTGCAGGCCGACTTCGACGCCGACGAGTTCCGCGAGATCATCACCCGCAACCTCGCCGAGGCCACCGAGTCCGGCGCGTCGTCCACCTGGGTGTTCTCCAACCACGACGTCGTCCGGCACGCCACCCGCTACGGCCTGCCCAAGGGCGGCGGCAAGCATGCCAAGGGCCAGGACGGCAAGGGCTGGCTGCTGGCCGGCGCCCCGGCAGAGGAGCTGGACGTCGAACTCGGGCTGCGCCGCGCCCGTGCCGCGACCCTGCTGATGCTGGCGCTGCCCGGCTCCGCCTACCTGTACCAGGGCGAGGAGCTGGGCCTGCAGGAGGTCGCCGAGATTCCGGACGCGGACCGCCAGGACCCCACCTTCTTCCGCAACAAGGGCGTCGAGATCGGCCGCGACGGCTGCCGGGTGCCGCTGCCCTGGGCCCCGGAGGGATCCTCCTTCGGCTTCGGCGACGGCGGCGCCCACCTGCCGCAGCCGGAGTGGTTCAGCCGCTACGCCGTGGCCGCCCAGGACGGAATCGAAGGCTCCACGCTGGAGTTCTACCGCAAGGCACTGAAGTTGCGCCGCGAACTGCAGACCTCCGAGGAACTGGAATGGCTGGACGCCGGCCACGCCAGCGTCCTGCACTTCCGCCGCCACGGCGGCTGGCAGTCCGTGACCAACTTCGGGGACGACGCCGTCGAGCTCCCGGCCGGCGAGGTGCTGGTCAGCAGCGGCCCGCTGGACGGGCAGCTGCTCCCGGGCAACACCACCGTTTGGCTTCGGTGAGCGCCGCGCCTACCCAGGAACTGATCTACGGCTGCATGGGCCTGGGTGGCAGCTGGTCGGCGGAGCCGTACTCGTCCGCGCACGTGTACGAGGCGGCTGCCGCCGTCGACGCCGCCCTGGACGCCGGCATCACCCTGTTCGACCACGCCGACATTTACCGCAGCGGCAAGGCCGAGGCGGTGTTCGGCGAGGTCCTGGCGCAGACCCCGGGGCTGCGCGAGCGGATCCGGCTGCAGACCAAGTGCGGCATCCGGCTCGGCGAGCAGGGGCTGGAGGCGTTCTACGACCTGAGCCGGGACGGCATCCTGGAGCGCGTCAACGAGAGCCTGGCCCGGCTGCGGACCGACTACGTCGATGTGCTGATGCTGCACCGGCCGGACCCGCTGCTGGATCCGGCCGAGGTGGCATCCGCCGTTTCGCAGCTCATGGCCGAGGGCAAGGTCCGGGCGGTGGGTGTGTCCAACATGTCCGCGCCGCAGATCGAGCTGCTGCAGGACCGGCTTGAGGTGCCGGTGGTCGCCAACCAGCTGGAGATGAGCCTGTCCGCGCGGGCCTGGCTGGAGAGCACAGTGCTGGTCAACCATGCCGAGGGCACTGATTACAGCTTCCCGCACGGCACCGTGGAGCACTGCGTCCGGCACGGCATCACCCTGCAGGCCTACGGCGCACTGTCCCGCGGGCTCTACACGGGGGCGCCCGCCGAGAATCCAAGTGCGGCGGAGGCGGCCACCGCCGAACTCGTGGCCGAGATGGCCGCCGCGAAGGGTGTCACGGCCGAGGCCGTGCTGCTGGGCTGGCTGATGAAACACCCGGCCGGAATCGCCCCCGTGATAGGCACCGCCAAACCGGACCGGATCCGGGCCTGCTCCGGCGCGGGCGAGGTGGCCGCGGCCATGACGCGGGCCGAGTGGTACCGGCTCTGGATCACGGCCCGGGGCAGCAACATCCCCTAGCCGCGCACCCGCCCACAGACCCACCCCCAACTGGCTCGCAGTTGTTGTCGTTCTCAGCCCTCTAAACGACAACAACTGCGAGCCAGTTGGGGCGCGGACGTGATTTTGGTCGTATTGGTCGCCCTTAACGGGTGTATTACTTGGCGGCGGGTGGCCCCGGGCGGCTAGCGTAGAGGCATGACCTCTACCACCACCGCCGGGATTGTCCGGCCCCAGCGCAACGTCCCGGCCGAAATCGCCCGCTCCTGGCTGCTGGTCAACGCCATGAAGCCGGAACTCTTTGGACAGTCCGCGGAGTCCCGCGCGGATGCCATCATTCTGGACATCGAAGACGCGGTGGATCCCTCCCAGAAGGACGCAGCCCGCGAGCACGTCGTGGACTGGCTGACCGCAGGCGGCAGCGCCTGGGTCCGGATCAACGACGCCACGAGCCCCTTCTGGGCCGACGACCTCGCCGGCCTGCGCGGCACCCCCGGCCTGCTGGGCGTCATGCTCGCCAAAACCGAATCCGCCGACCAGGTCACCGAGAGCTTCCACCGCATGGACGGTAAGACCCCGGTGATTCCGCTGGTCGAATCCGCCGTCGGCATCGAGGAAGCCAACCACATCGCCAAGGCCCAGGGCGCGTTCCGGCTGGCCTTCGGCTCCGGTGACTTCCGCCGCGACACCGGCATGGCCGCCACCCCGGAAGCCATGGCCTACCCGCGCGCCAAGCTCGTGGTCGCCAGCCGCGTCGGCAACCTGCCCGGCCCGATCGACGGCCCCACGGTCGGCACCAACCACCCGATCCTGCGCGAGCAGACCGGCATCACGGTGATGATGGGCATGACCGGCAAACTCTGCCTCGCGATCGACCAGACCCACGTGATCAACGAGGTCATCAGCCCCACGCCGTCCGACGTCGCCTGGGCCACCGACTTCATGGCCGACTTTGAAGCCAACGGCCGCGTGATCCGGGACGGCTCCGACCTGCCGCGCCTGGGCCGCGCCGAAAAGATCATGAAGCTCGCGGTAGCCTTTGGGGTGCAGCCGGCCCTGTAGCCGGCCCCCGACGCCGAGGAGACCCCGTGACCGATACCCGTTATCTGGTCCACGGGGTCTTTTGGGATGGCCACGCTGCCGCACCTGGACGGCCGGGCGCCGGCTCCGCGGCCCTGCGCCTGCAGGACCACTCGGGCGCCTTCACCGAGGTGGCGCTCGACGCCGGGACGCGGCTAGGGTTCCGGCTCGCGGCCGCGGGCAAGCACTGCCTGGGCCACCACAGGGTGCACGGCCCGGCGGACCGGGACCACATCCTCTGTCCGAGCGGGGCCGAAGCAGCCAGAGGCAGCCAGTGCGGGCCGTGCTTCGCCGTGGACGATTCCCGGCTGATCCATGACTTCCACCGCGGCGGGGGAGTCCCGCCCGGGCTGCGCGCCTACCTGATGCAGCCGCACTGGCTCTACATCGCCACCTTCGCCAACGGCGCCAGCAAGGTGGGCACCGCCTCGAACCTGCGGAAGTGGCACCGGCTTGCGGAGCAGGGCGCCGTCGTCGCCCGCTATGTCGCCCGCGCCGATGACGGGCGGGTGGTGAGAATCCTGGAGGACCTGGTCACGCGCGACGCCGGGCTGCCGCAGCAGGTCCGCGCGGCCGCGAAGGCGGCGGGACTCACAGACCCGCCGCCCGGCGCCGGCCTCGACTCCCGGAATGCCGGGATCGCGGCCGGAGTCCGTCAACTCCTGCGCGGCACCGGGCTGGAGGGCTTTGAGGTCGTCGATGAACGGTGGCTGCGCCCCGGCCTGGCTGACGCGGCCTGCGCCCCGGCCGCCCGGCACGCCTACCCGCACAGCCTGGCAAGCGGCGCGCACGGCTTCCGGGTCGACTCGCTGAGCGGCAGCATCGCGTTGGCGGCGCTGGACGGCAGCGCGTTGGAATTCGTGGTGGACCTGGGGCAGCTGAAGGCGCGGATGATCGAAGCCGGCGATTACGGGTCCGGCGTTCCTGCGGTGCAGGAAGCACTGTTCTGAGGGGCTGCCGCCGGGTGAGCCGGTAGGCCGCGGACGCGGAGGGTGCGGCGGTCACCGGTAGACTGGCACGGTGCTGAACGAATTCTGGGCCACCGCGTCAACCACCTACAAGGTGCTCGTTTTCAGCGCCATGGGCCTGATTGCCGCGGGCATCATCCTCAACCTGGTCGGCAACAACTCGGGCAACCAGGGCCTTGCCTTGGCCTCGCTGGCCGTCATCGGGCTCGGGCTCATCCTGCACATCGCCGGAATCGTGGTCCGCGGCCAGACCATCCGGAAAAACCTCAAGCGTTAGCGGCGGCGTTCCGCGCCACGTGGCTGCGGGCGTGCTCCACGGCGTCCGGCAGGGTATCGAACAGGTGCTTGTGGTGCCGCAGTGACCGGATCACGCCGACATTGGTCACCAGATCCAGGTGCTGCGGCTGGACGCCCTTAAGCAGCACCGTGACCCCGCGCAGCTCCAGCGCCGAGATCACGTCGACCAGGGTGTGCGCCCCGGTCGCGTCGAGCATCCGGACCTGCGAGAGCCGAATGATCGCGACCTGGATGTCCTTGACCTGGCTGATCTCCTGCAGGACCCGCTCCGCTGCCCCGAAAAACATGGCACCGTCCAGCCGGAGGACGGCGATGTGCCCGTCGCCGGGAGCCGCAGGGCCCGGGATGTCTTCGCGCTGCACGCCACTGAGCGAGGCGAACTTGCGCAGCGTGAATACGGCGGCCGCGACCAGTCCGATCTCGATCGCCACGATCAGGTCGAACGCCACGGTGATCAGCGCTGTCAGGACAAAGACGAAGGCGTCGGCGCGGGTGGAGCGCAGCACCGCCGCCACGGTCTGCCGCGAAACCATGCGGGTGGCCGTGACCATCAGGATTCCGGCCAGGGCCGCCAGCGGTATCCGTCCCACCAGGCCGGCCGCGAGGTAAATGATGGCCAGCAGCACCAGGGCATGGACCACCGCCGCCAGCCGGGTCTTCGCTCCGGAGCGGACGTTGACGGCGGTCCGGGCGATGGCCCCGGTGGCGGGCATGCCGCCGAAGAACCCTGCCGCCACCGACGCCAGGCCCTGGCCGGTAAGTTCGCGGTCCGGGCTGTAGGTGCCGGTGGGCCGGCCGTCGGGGCCGACCATGCCGGCCGCGACCCGGGCCGAGAGCAGGGATTCGATGGCCGCGAGCATGGCGATGGACAGGGCGGGCATGAACAAACCGCCCAGGGACGCCGGGTCCAGTGCGGGCAGCGAGGGTGCGGCCAGGGAGTGCGGCAGGGCGCCGATCCGCGGTATGGGCAGGTCAAGCAGTTCGGCGGCCACGGTGGCCAGCAGCACCGCGGCCAGGCTGGCCGGGATGGCTTTGTTCAGCCGGGGCAACAGCAACATGACCGCGGCGACGCCGGCCACGATGGCCAGGGTCTGCAGCACAGCGGGCGCCGTGGCTTTGGCGGCGCTCTCGACGGCGGCCAGCACGGTGTTGTGGCCCGGCACGCCCGTTGTGCCGGTGGCCATGGGCACCTGCTGGAGGAAAATGATGGCGGCGATGCCGAGGGTGAAGCCCTCCACGACCGGCCACGGGATAAACGCGACGGCCCGGCCCAGGCCGCTGATGCCGAGGACGATGACCAGGAGTCCCGCCAGCACGGAGACCAGGGCGATGCTGCCGGCGCCGTGCGCGGCGACCACGGGGGCCAGGACCACCACCATGGCGCCGGTGGGCCCGGACACCTGGACGTGTGAGCCGCCCATGACGGCAGCCACCAGCCCTGCGACCACCGCGGTGATGAGCCCGGCCTCCGCGCCGACGCCGGAACTCACGCCGAAGGCGAGGGCCAGCGGGAGGGCAACGATGCCCACAGTGATGCCGGAGAGCAGGTCCGTCCGCCACGAGCCGCGCAGCCCGTCGTAGTCGCGGCGGGAGGGCAGGAACCGGGTGAGGGATCCCCGGGCGCCTCGTGCCGCCCCGGTAGCCGTCGCGGCGGTCATGACGCGGAACCCTGGAGCGGCGCGGCCGGCAGCTCCTGCGCCAGCCGGAGCTGTTCGCCGGAATCCGCCAGGCTGTCCAGCAGGAAGATCCGGGCGATGGCGAGCAGTTCGGCAATTTTCGGGTGGGCCAGCCGGTACGTCACGGCGTTGGCCGTCCGGACCGAGGTCACCACCCGGTGCCGGCGGAGCGTGGCCAGGTGCTGGGACAGGTGCGAGGCCTCCAGCCCGGTCTCGGCCAGCAGGTAGCTGACCGGCGCCGAGGTGTCCGGGGCCGCCGCCAGCAGTTCCAGCACCCGGATCCGTGCCGGGTGGGCCAAGGCCTTGAACAGGTTGGCCTTGATTTCGTACAAGGGGGTCTGTGCTGCGGAAATCACGGCGGTCCTGCGCTCTCCTGGCTGGCGGCCCGGCGGCAACGGGCTGCGGATTTATGAATTGATGTTTCCATCATATCGCTTGGATGCAAGACCCCGGTGCGGCGTCACGGGGAAAGCCGCGCGGAGGCAGGGCGCTAGGCTGGAACCATGACTATCAATCCGGATCTGCAGGGCCGCAGTTACCCTGCCGCAGAGGTGTACGACGTCGGCCGCGAGAAGATCCGCGAGTTCGCGCGCGCGGTCAAGGCCACCCACCCCGCGCACTTCGACGTCGACGCCGCCAAGGCGCTGGGCTACGGCGACCTGGTGGCCCCGCCCACGTTCGCGATCATCGTCGCGCAGCGCGCCGACGCGCAGCTGATCGAAGACCCCGACTCCGGCATCGACTTCTCCCGTGTCGTCCACGCCGACCAGCGCTTCGTCCACCACCGGCCGATCGTCGCCGGAGACCGCCTGGTCGCCGAACTGCACGTCGACGGCGTCCGCGCGATGGGGGGAGGCGCCATGATCACCACCCGCTCCGAGATCTTCGCCCTCGCCGGCTACGATTCCGACGGCGGCCGCGAAGCCGTCGCCACCACCACCTCATCCATCCTGGTCCGCGGAGAGGGACAGTAAGCCATGCGCCCCACACTTTCAGAACTCACCGTCGGCCAGGATCTCGGCAGCCGGAGCATCGAGGTCACCCGCACCGACCTCGTCAAATACGCCGGCGCCTCCGGCGACTTCAACCCGATCCACTGGAACGAAGCCTTCGCCACGGCCGTCGGCCTGCCTGGTGTGATCGCCCACGGCATGTTCACGATGGGCGCCGCCGTCCAGCTGGTCACCGACTGGGCCGGTGACCCCGCCGCCGTCGTGGACTTCCAGACCCGCTTCAGCAAGCCGGTCCCGGTCGCGGATACCACCGGGACGCCGGATGCCGGTGCGGTAATCGAAGTCAGCGGCGCCATCGGGGCGCTCGACGCCGATGCCGGCACCGCCCGCGTGGACCTCACCGTCGTCGCCGGCGGCCAAAAGGTGCTCATGAAGGCCCAGGCCGTCGTCAGGCTGGCCTGACCGGATGACTCAGCCGTGAAGGTGCGTACCGCCCAGCCCGCCGAGGTCACGCGGTGGCGCAACGCCGTCGTGGCAGCCTACGCCTTCAGCGGCATAGCCTTCGCCAGCTGGGTGTCCCGGCTGCCGGCCATCCGTGACGGCCTTGACCTCACGCCCGGTAACGTCGGCCTGCTGTTGCTCTGCATGACGCTGGGATCCTTTGTCTCGGTGTCCGCGTCCGGGCTGATCGTGCTGCGGTTCGGCTCCAAACAGACCATCCGGATCGGCAGCATCATGGTGGGTGCCGGCCTCATCCTTGCCGGCTTCGGAACGTCCGTCCTGGTCAACCCGCTGGCGGTCGCGGCGGGACTCGTGGTGGTCGGCCTCGGCACGGCCAGCTGGAACACCGCCTCCAACGTGGAAGGCGCAGCAGTCGAGCGCGCGGTGCGGCGGCACATCATGCCGCGACTGCACGGCGCATTCAGCCTGGGCACCGTGGCCGGCGCCGGCGTGGGGGCCTGGGCCGCCGGCGCAGGCGTTCCGGTCTTCTGGCACCTGGCCGCCGTCGGCCTGCTCGTCGCCGGCTCCGTGGCCACGGCCGCCAACTGGTTCCGTGCCGACATCACCCCGCTCGAGGCGCAGAAGGAGTTCACCCCCTCCGGCCCGGACACCTTCGAGGACCCCTCCACCGGACCGCTGCCCGTCATCAGCCAGGCGACCAAGGGCCCCGAGGAACCGCTGGACAACAAACGGCAGATCGCGCAGGCCTGGCGGGACCGCCGGACCCTGCTGCTCGGTGTCCTGGTGCTGGGGCTCGCCCTGGCCGAGGGCGCGGCGGGGGACTGGGTGGCCTTGGCGCTCGCGGACGGGCACGGCCAGTCCGACGCCGCCGGAGCGGCCGGTTACGGTCTCTTCGTCACGTTTATGACCGTGGGACGTTTTGCCGGCACCGTGGTGCTGGACCGTTACGGCCGGGTCCCGGTGATGCGCTGGTGCGCGGCGCTGGCCGTGGCCGGCCTGGGTCTGTTCGTCTTCGCTCCGGTGCCGTGGCTGGCCTTCGTGGCGCTTGCCATCTGGGGACTTGGCGCCTCGTTGGGCTTCCCGGTGGGCATGTCCGCCGCCGCGGACGACCCGGTCAAGGCCGCGGCTCGCGTGTCCGTGGTCTCCACCATCGGCTACGGTGCCTTCCTTTGTGGTCCGCCCCTGCTCGGCCTGCTGGCGGAGCACGTCGGCATCCTGCACTCGCTGCTGGCCGTTATGGTGATGCTCGTGGCCAGCTTCCTGCTCTCCCCGGTGGCCCGCAAAGCCGGCTAGGTCAGGCCCGGCGCCTTTCCGGGCGGGGTCCGGACCGGGCTAGGCTGGTGGGGTGACCCAGACTCTGCTTTCAGCCCTGACCACCGCCGGCGTCGGCGGCCCCGCCGCCAAGTATGTCGAAGCCCGCACCGAAGCGGAGATTATCGACGCCGTGCGCACTGCCGACGCCGACGGCGGACCCCTCCTGATCATCGGCGGGGGTTCTAACCTGCTGGTCGGTGACGACGGCTTCCCCGGAACGGTGGTGAAGATCGCCTCCGAGGGATTCACCGTCAACGCCGAAGATTCCTGCGGCGGAGTCGCCGTCGTGGTCCAGGCAGGCCACAACTGGGACGCCCTCGTAGAGCACGCCGTGAAGCATGCCTGGTCGGGCATAGAAGCCTTGTCCGGGATTCCCGGCGCCACCGGCGGGACCCCGGTGCAAAACGTCGGAGCGTACGGCTCCGACGTGTCGCAGACCATTGCCGCGGTGCGCACCTGGGACCGGGAACGCAACGCCGTCCAGACGTTCACCAATTCGGAGCTCAAGTTCGGCTACCGGGACTCCGTGCTGAAACAGACCACCACCAACGGGTCCCCGCGGTACGTGGTGCTTACGGTGGAATTCCAGCTGCCGCTGGGCCGGATGAGCGCCCCGATCCGCTACGCCGAACTGGCCCGGGCCCTCGGCGTCGAGCCGGGCCAGCGGGCCTATTCCAACGATGTCCGGCGCGAGGTGCTCCGGCTCCGGGCCTCCAAGGGCATGGTGCTGGATCCGTCGGACCGGGACACATACTCCACCGGCTCGTTCTTCACCAACCCGATCGTGCCCGCCGAGGTGGCGGCCGCGCTGCCCGAGGACGCCCCCCGCTACCCGGGCAGCGCCGAGGGGCTGACCAAGCTCTCCGCAGCCTGGCTGATCGACCATGCCGGCTACGGAAAGGGCTTCGGGCTCGAGCCGGACAGCGTCTCCGGCGGCCGCGCATCGCTGTCGACCAAGCACACCCTGGCCATCACGAACCGCGGCGGCGCCAGTGCGGCGGACCTGCTGGCCATAGCCCGCGAGGTGCGCCGCGGCGTCCTCGAGCGCTTTGGCATCGAACTGCACCCCGAGCCACTGCTGATCGGCATCGAGTTGTAAGGCACAGCAGCAGGCGGGCGCCTAGTTCCTGCCGCGGCGAGGGACCACCTTGCTGAAGAGCATGAAGGTGAAGCCGGACGCCGCGGCGCCCAGCAGGAAGACCTGGCAGAACGCCACGGACTGGGCGCTGGGCCCGCTCCGCAGCAGAAGCCCGGCGCAGGCGAACGCCACCGCTCCGGCCAGCAACGCCAGCGAACCGAGCAGGAAGCTGTGAACCGTGGCGGGGAACTCGGCCCCCGGGTCGGGCTCGGGTTCCCGGCGCTCGGCGTTCTGCAATGCCGAGGGCCGTGGCTGGATCATCGCAGCCGTGACAAAGCTGAGTACGGCTACTCCCATGGACGCGGCGGACACCGTCTGGAACGTTGTCATCATGGGGGAGAGGCGGGTGCCGCTGGCGATGGCGACGGCCAGTCCGGCAGCCATGCCGGCCGCGCTGGAGGCCCAGCCCAGCAGGGCCAGCCTCCTGCACAGGGGCCGCAGCAGCGGCCACACGTCACCCAAAGTCATGCATCCACTTTAATAAGGCCGGCTGGGCGCAGGCTGGGAGGGTGCGGGGCGGCAGCCGGATTCCGCCGGAGCGTCTGACCCCGGCCCTAGGATGAGGTCATGGCAGCACAGGTGCGCACACGATTGAGCCGGGCGGTGATGGGCCGGCTCCGTCTGGCCTCGCAGGGGCTCACCGGGCCTGGCTTCGAGTCCGTTCCCGGGTCGGTCCGGGCCATGACCGCCCTGCAGGCACAGGACCTCCAGGCTTCGCTCTGGGCGGTAGGGCAGCGCGTTCCGGGCTCCCGTGTGACCGACGTCCGTGCCGCGCTGGACCGCGGCGAAATCGTCCGCTCCTGGCCGATGCGCGGCACACTGCACCTCTTGGCGCCCGAGGACCTGAAATGGGTCCTGAACATCACCTCCGGCCGCCTCATCAAGAGCCTCGCCGGGCGGCACCGGGAGCTGGGCATCTCGCCCGCGGATGTGGACGCCGCCGCCGGCGCAGCGCTGCAGCGGGTCGGCGGCGGGGGCGCCGCCAGCCGGGCGGAGCTGTTCCAGGCCTTCGAGGAAGCCGGCCAGTCCACCGCGGGCCAGCGCGGCATCCACTTGCTCGCCCTGCTGTGCCAGCGGGCCCAGCTGGTCCAGGGCCCGCTGGCCGGCAACCAGCAGCTGGTGGTGGCCTTCGACGACTGGATCACGGACTCAAGGACCCTGGATCGGGCGGAGGGGATCGCCGAGTGGCTGCTGCGCTACCTGTGCAGCCACGGTCCCGCCACGGAGCGGGACTTCGCTTGGTGGTCCGGGATTTCGCTGACGGAAACCCGGGCGGCGCTGGCCGAGGTGCGGGCCCAGCTGGTGGAGCTGGAATTTGAGGAAAGAACCTACTGGTTGTCGCCGCAGACGGCGGCCCTGCTCGACGGCGTCGTGCCGGGCCAGCGCTCCGTGCTGGCGCTGCCGGGATTCGACGAGTTCATCCTGGGCTATACCGACCGGTCCATCGCCCTGCCGTCGCACCACGCGGACAAGATCGTGCCCGGCGGCAACGGGGTGTTCAAGAAGACCATCGTGGCCGGCGGCGAAGTGGTCGGCACCTGGGCGGGGCCCGGCAACGGCCGCGGCGCCGCCGTCGTGCCCGAGCCCTTCGACGCGGTTAACGGGCTGCGGCCCGCGGCCCGAAAATCCTTCGAGCTGCAGGCCGCAAAGTACCGGCGGTTCCTTGGGCGCTGAGGCTAAGGACGGCTAGAGCGTGCCGGTGGCGATGTTGAGCATGCGCCGCAACGGCTCCGCAGCGCCCCAGAGGAGCTGGTCTCCTACGGTGAACGCGCTGATGTACTCCGGGCCCATTTCGAGCTTGCGGATGCGGCCCACCGGGATGTCCAGGGTGCCGGACGCCGCCACCGGGGTGAGGTCGGCCATCGATGCTTCCTTGGTGTTGGGCACCACGGTGGCCCATTCGTTGTCCGCTTCGAGGAGCTTTTCGATCTCGGCGACGGAGAGGTCCTCGCGGAGCTTGAGCGTCAGCGCCTGGGAGTGCGAGCGCATGGCGCCGATCCGGACGCACAGTCCGTCCATGATGACCCGGTCCGCGTCGGAGGTGCCCAGGATCTTGTTGGTCTCCACCCCGGCCTTCCACTCTTCCTTGGACTGGCCGTTGCCGAGGTCGGCGTCGATCCACGGGATCAGCGAGCCGGCCAGCGGCACCCCGAACTGGGTGGCGTCGATGTCGGTGCGCTGGTGCGCCAGGACCTTGCGGTCGATTTCCAGGATCGCCGACGCCGGGTCGTCCAGTTCGCTGCTGACCTCGGCGTTGAGCGTGCCGAACTGGCTCAGCAGTTCGCGCATGTGCCTGGCGCCGCCGCCGGAGGCTGCCTGGTAGGTCATGGAGGTGCCCCACTCGACGAGGCCGTTCTTGAACAGCCCGCCCAGGCCCATCAGCATGCAGGAGACGGTGCAGTTGCCGCCGATGTAGTCCTTCACGCCGCCGGAGAGGCCGGCGTCGATGACGTCGCGGTTGATCGGGTCCAGCACGATGATGGAATCATCGTTCATGCGGAGGGTGGAAGCGGCGTCGATCCAGAGGCCGTCCCAGCCGCGGCTGCGCAGTTCGCCGTGCACCTTCTTGGTGTAGTCCCCGCCCTGGGCGGTCACAATGATGGGCAGCTTGGCCAGCGTCTCGACGTCGAATGCGTCCTCGAGCTTGCCGGCAGCGCCCGCCGCCGCACCTGCGATGGCCGGAGCGGCGCCTCCGGCGTTCGAGGTGGAGAAGAAGACCGGGTTGATGTTGGCGAAGTCGCCCTCGTCCTGCATGCGCTGCATCAGGACGGAGCCGACCATGCCACGCCAACCGACCAGTCCGACGGACGGGGTAGCTGCTGTAGTCATTGGGCCAGTTTAGACTTTGCGGCCGTCCGGCCGCAGTCGGTTACGTCACGCCGGCGAACGGTGCCCGGGCGTGCCAACTACTGCGAGACGTGCCCGGCTCCAGGCTCGGGCGCCTGCCGCTGCGCCCGCAGCCTTTTGGCCCGGTACTCGTCCCTTGCCATGCCGAAGGTATACCAGGCTCCGAAACCGCCGAACGCCGTCAGGAACAGCGCTCCCCAGAAAGGCTGCTCACCGCGGCCCGCGGGGGCCAGCAGGATCACCAAGGAAAGGATGACCAATAGCCCCATTACGGCAGTGAGGATTCCCATGCCCCACCAGGACCGGACCTGCACCTGGCCGCGGCCGGGAGAGAATCCGATTTCGTCCGCCGGATAGCTGTGCAGTTCGCCGTTGTCGGTCTTTCGCAGCACGCGCTTCTCGCCCCGCGCGAGCGCCTCCTTGTGCTCGGCATACACCTCGTCGTTGCGGCGTTCACGCTCTCGATCGAAGCTCACAGTTCGTCTTGTCGGATGGCGCGGATCTGGTCGAGAAGGGCAGCGTCGTCCAGGCCGGTGGTCTCGGTGATGTCCGGCTGCTGCGCGGTGGACGTGCCGATGGTCCATGACCCGTCACTGCCCTTTTTCACGTACAGGGTCCGCCCCGTGGGCTCCTCCCTGCGGCGGAGG
The DNA here is from genome assembly GCF_056399345.1 of Arthrobacter sp. 01N442. NCBI lineage: Bacteria > Bacillati > Actinomycetota > Actinomycetes > Micrococcales > Micrococcaceae > Arthrobacter > Arthrobacter sp. 01N442. Next base: position 571,467 of record NZ_JBFTRD010000004.1, on the reverse strand, counting down.
GTGGCTCCGCCCTGCGGGTGGGTTTGCAGGTGCTGCTTGACGACCATCAAGTTGGCCTCGGCGGCGGTGACATCAGGCCGCTGCGCCATGGCCCACCAGGTGAAGTAGGCGCGCGGCTGGAACAGCAGATGGAGGTCATCGCTTTCCATGAAGATGACGCTGTCGCCACCCTCCGCCGTGAGCAGGGAAATCTCCATGCGGCGGCTTGCGGAACTCAGGACCGCGGCCACGGCGGCGGTGGGTCCGGCTACCGAGAGCAGGCCGTCGCTTTCGGCTTTGGCCAGCCCGCGTGCGACCAGGGAGGACGCGCCCGCGCTCACCATGTCCGTATCGCCCAGGTAGTTGCCCACCCTCAGCGCTTCGGCGCTAAGGGTCGCCGCTTCACCGCCCCTGAGGCTGGCGAGGGTAGTTATCTCGGCAAACCCGAAGCCGAGGGCATCCGGTATGGCGGTGCGCTCCGTTGCAGTTTCAGTCATCGTCGATACCTTTCGTTGTGAGCTCAGAAGCCGAAGAAGTCGCCGACTTTGTCGGCGGCGTCTCCGGCGCTGTCCCAGGCAGCCTCGGCGCCGTCGGCGATGGACTCGCCTACGGCATTAACAGCCTCATGTACCACCGGCACATTGTCGTAAATCGCGAGTGCACCGGAGGCGACCATGGCCGCGGTTCCTACCGGTGGCGGGGCAAAGCTTGCCACGCCCAGGCCCGCCTTGATTCCGGAGTAAATTGCGGCGCCCTTTTCACCGTCGCTGATGTGGTTGACCGTGTCCAGCAGGTCCAGGCCGACGCCGAGTCCGCCGAGGGCCTTCCCGCCGAACTCAAAGAATTTTGCGGCCTTGCCGCCCTCGGCAAGGTTCAGGGCCGTGTCCCACCTGCCGTCGAAGAGCTCGGAGGAGGTGTTGAAGAGCTGGCTGAACATGTTCGAGTCCTGGAATGCCTTTGCCACATTCCTGAAGTCCTTGGAGAAGAACTCGGAGACGCTGTCCGCCTTGCCGATGAAGTGTGCAAGGTCGAAGAGGCCGGCGCGGAGATTCGGCAGGGCCTTGGTCAAGCCGTAGATGTCCCAGCCGTCGCGGAAGGGGGAATTCGGATCCGCGAGCCAGTCGGGTCCCCACGGATCGTTGGAGCCGGACTGGCCCTGGCCGCCGGTGCTTCCGGTCGTACCGGCACCGGGTCCGCCGCCGGAGCCCGGAGCTGCATTGCTAGCCTTTTCCTGCTCGTCTGCCTGGCTCATGAGCCGCTTCGACTGTTCCTTCAGGGCGCGCGCGGTCTGCTGGATCAGGGCCCGGTGGCTGCCGTTCCACTCCGACTTGAAGCGGGCGCCGTCCGCGCCCTTCCACGAGGTGTTGTTGTTGATGACCGTGGACAGTGCCGTGGACTGCTGCAGCAGCGTGTCGGACGTCTTCCCGAAGTGCTGCGCGAGCACTCGCAACTGGGCGACGTCGGCGCCCCACACGTTTCCTGCCATGATGGCCCCCTTTTACGGGCAACAGCCTAACCGCTGCCGCCAAACCAAATGCATTCTGGCCAAATGCATTGTGGCCAAAGAATCTGACCCGCCCCAATCTAGCCGGGACGCGCAGACACCGCGATGGGGTGCTCTCCCCATCCCCGCATCCGGGGCGGTCCGTGCGGTGCCGCTAGTCGGCGTCGGGCTCTGCCAGGAGGGCACTCTTGCGCCGGCGCAGGGCGAACACCGCCCCGAACGCAAACAGCTGGGTGACGACGACGAGTACGATCGCGCCGGCGATCTTGTTACCGCCGAGGATCATCGTCAGTCCCACGATCGCGGACAGCAGCGCCAGCAGCGGCAGCAGCATGTAACCGAGGACAAAAAGCACTTCGGGTTTGCGCAGCACTATTTGGTCTCCGTCCGGCGCCACAGGGTGATGCGGTAGCGGGTGCCGTTCGCGGCGGTCAGCCAGCCGTCGGCCGGGAGGCTGGCCTCCGCGGTCCAGTCGTAGCCAAGTTCCGGGGCGAAGGTGTCGCCCTCGGTGGCGGCGTCGATGGTGGTGACGACGGCGACGTCGGCAAGATCCAGGGACTGCGTGAAAATTTCGCCGCCGCCAATAATCCAAACCATCTGGTGGCCTGGCGCGAACTGCGATTCCAAAAGGGCGTCGTCAAGGGACTTGACTGCCAGGGCGCCTTCCGCCTGCGGCGTCCCGCCCCAGCCTTCCTGCCGGGTGATGACGATGTTCGTCCGTCCGGGCAGCGGCCGATATTTGTCCGGGAAGGATTTCCAGGTTTTCCGCCCCATGATGACAGGGTGGCCGGTGGTGAGGCGGCTGAAGTGCAGCATGTCTTCGGGCAGGTTCCAAGGCATGGAGCCGGCCTGGCCGATCACTCCGGTGTTGGTCTGCGCCCAGACCAGGCCGAGCCCGGTGAGGGTGCCGCGGAGCTGTTCGGTGAAGTCTACCGGTTCCATGTCTTTGCTCGTCTCCCTGTTCTTATGAGGTTCGGGGCTCATACGGCGATCGGGGCCTTGATTGTGGGGTGGTGCTGGTAGCCCACCACCTCGAAGTCCTCGAGCGTGTAGTCGAAGATGGACTCGGGTTTACGGGTGATCCTCAGCTGCGGATATTCGTACGGTTCCCGTGCCAGCTGCGTGAGGACCTGGTCCAGATGGTTCTCGTAGAGGTGGACGTCACCGCCGGTCCAGACGAACTCGCCCGGTTCCAGCCCGGTCTGCTGAGCCAGCATGCAGGTCAGCAGGGCGTAGGAGGCAATGTTGAAGGGCACGCCAAGGAAGGTGTCCGCGGAGCGCTGGTAGAGCTGGCAGGAGAGCTTGCCGTTGGCCACGTAGAACTGGAAGAAGGCGTGGCACGGCGGGAGTGCCATGTTCTTGAGCTCGGCGACGTTCCACGCCGAGACGATGTGGCGGCGCGAATCGGGGTTGGACTTCAGGTTTTCCACGAGGTCCGCGATTTGGTCGATGTGGCCGCCGTCGGGCGTCGGCCAGGAGCGCCACTGCACGCCGTAGACCGGGCCGAGTTCGCCGTCGGCGTCCGCCCATTCGTTCCAGATGGTGACGCCCTGGTCCTGCATCCACTTCACGTTGCTGTCCCCGCGCAGGAACCACAGCAGCTCCACGGCGACGGACTTGAAATGCACGCGCTTGGTGGTGATGAGCGGGAAGCTCTTGCCCAGGTCGAAGCGGAGTTGCCGGCCGAACACGCTGCGGGTGCCCGTCCCGGTGCGGTCCGATTTGTGCGTACCGTGCTCGAAGACGTCGTGCAGCAGGTCTTCGTAGGGCGTTGGGATGCTCACGTTCCCAGTCTACTGAGAACTCCCTTGCTCGCCGTATTTATGGCGCTGGCCGAGCCTGGCGCGGATCAGGGCGAGCAACGCGCCGTCGTCCAGGCCGGCCGCGCGGCCCGCGGCGATGTAGCGGTCGGCGGCGTCGGACACCTCCGTGCTAATGGACGACGACGCCGGATCCTTGGCCCCCTCCCCGCCGGCCGGGGCGGCCGCGACGACGGTCCCGTTGCGGCGCCCGGTGGTGATGAGCGCGGCCTGCTCAAGTTCCTTGTAGGCGCGGGCGACGGTTCCGGCGGCTATGCCAAGGTCGGCGGCGAGGCTCCGCACGGTGGGCAGCCGGGTGCCCGCGGGCAGCGCTCCGATGGCGATCAGGGAGGCAATTTGCCCGCGGATCTGCTCGTACGGCGGCGTGGCGGAGCCCAGGTTGACGGAGATTCCCGCGGTCATGCCGCGGGCTCGTGGTCCGGCCGGGGCGCGGGGCGGCGCGGCGTGCGGGCCGGGCCGACGACCGGAATGACGGCGATGATGGTGGCTGCGGTGCCGAGGACCGCGCCGGCCAGGGTGGCCGGCCACCACGTATCCGCGGAGGGATTGAACGGTTCACCGAAGGACGAGGCGGCGAACACCGCGGCCCACGCCGGGCTATGGGCCAGCAGCAGGACGGCCGCCTGGGCGGTGAACATAGCTGCAAGGGTCCGCAGCGCCCGATGGACCGTGATGGCGCGCAACGCGGCATCCCCGGCTGTGGAAAGGCCGGGCACACCCTGCCGGCGCCTGGCCGCCAGGAAGGCCGGTACCGAGGCGGCCGCCCCGCCCGCTGCCAGGAGGGCCGGCGGAAGCCAGTCCGACTCGCCGTAGAGCCTCTGCTGGCCGGCCGCGGTGATGGACAGTACGAGCACGAAGATGAGCACGGCCAGGGCTGCGGTGGCCAGCAGCGCGGGGCTGGCCGGCCTGCGCGGCCAGCTGCGCGGCGCCGTCGGGTCCCCGTAATTGCGTTGCAGCAGCAGCTCGCCCGCGGCGAGGACCCCCAGCACCGCGGCCGCCATCAGCGCCACGAAGCCTGCCAAGCCGAAGGCCGCCGCGGCGGCCGTCAGCCCGGGGACGACGAAGACCCCGGCCAGCAGTGGTACCGCCGCCGCGAGGCCCAGCAGGGGACCCAGCGAGGAGATCAGCCGGGCCGCGGGATGCTGTCCGCCCGTCTTCAGGTCCGCGACTGGCCGGTTCCGCGTGCCCAGCCCGGCGGCCGCGAGCCGGGGCGGCCGCCAGCACCACATCACCAGCAGCACGGCCATGCCGACGACGCCGGCGGGATTCGTCCATCCCGTGATGCCGGCGGAAGGATCAGGCCGTGCCGCGAAGTTTCCGGCGATGACTCCCAGCCCGGCGGCCACGGTGGATACGGTACGGAGCAGGCGGTTCATCGCGATGGTCCGCAGCAGGGCGTTGTCGCCGGCGTCGAGGGCCTCCAACTGGCGGCGGCTGGCTATCAGCCGCAGCACCAGCCAGGTTCCGATGGCCAGGAAGGCCAGGGCGCCGCCCAGCCAGCCGGCCAGTTCCGGCCCTGGTATCCGGCCGTCGGCGCCGCTGGTCTGCCGCGTGTAGGGCCCGTCCACCACGGTTTCGGGCCTAAGCGGTGAGAACCCCGGAAGGGTGCCGGTCCATGCAATGAAGGCCCCGGCGGCGGCAAAGACGGCCGCCGTGACCGCCGCCAGCCGGCGGGGCAGGAAGTCGCGGATCCGCCGGACGGAGAGTACGGTCTGCCGACGCATCCGGCGCGGGCCCGGATAGCTGATCTGGCCGAGGGCATGCACCCCCAGGCACCCCAGCAGCGGCCAGGCCAGTGCGGGGATAATCGTCCCCGCGGTCGTCAGGGCGCCGCCCACGGAGGGGTTGGCCGGGATGATGCCGAGGTTCATGGCGCCCTGCAGGGAGCTCCCGAGCCAGCCGATGACCCCCACCCAGAGGGCGTGTTCGGACACCGACGACGGTGACGTGCCGGTGTCCGGGGCCCAAATCACCCAGCGAAGCACGGCGTAGACGATCACGGCAGCGATCATCGGACCGAACAGCAGCATCGATGGAAAGTAGAACTCGGCCGGCATGAAATCCCCCAAAGACCCCGCAGTTATGTATCAAGTACTTGATACAAACTAGGGTTCGTGGACGTCGGGGTCAAGCACCCTAGTCGTCGAAGGGGCGGAACTGCTCCACGGCCACGACCTTGCCCTTGCTGTGCGAGACATGGCAGACGACGATCTCCCCGGGCGAGAGGAAGGGGTCGGTGGAGGGAAGCAAGCCGCGCAGCCGTGAGTTCATGTGCTTGCCCAGCTGGGCGAAAACCGTGGGGAGCGCGGGCCGGTGCGTGCACAGTGCCACCGCGCGCCCCTTGTCAAACAGGGACTCGACGACGTTCGCGGTCTTGTGCGGACTCCGGCCGTGCAGGTGTTCGGTCAGGGACTCGTGCAGCTTCACCTTGGCGTCGACGGCCTTGGCGTAGGGGGCGACCGTGGCCACGCAGCGCAGCCAGGGGCTCGTGACCACCCGTGGGGGGCTCCAGGCCTGAAGCAGCCGGCCCACGGCCTGGGCCTGCCGTGCCCCCGTGGCCGCCAGTGGACGGTCGCCCTCGGCCTTGGACCAGGACGAGCGGGGCTTAGCCTTGGCATGGCGCACAACCAGCAGCGGCCAGGTGTCCAGTTCGCCGCGGGAATGTGCAGCTACGAGGTGTTCCAGCGGGGCACGGTCGCCGGGGTTGCTGAGCAGGCCCGCTGCCTTTTCCGGCGAACACCACATGACGCTGTCCACCTCCTTGCCGTCGGGGCGGAGGGGAGCGCCGTCGACGTCGACCGCCCAGTAGTGCACCACCTTCAGGCCCGCCGCCACGTGGTAGTGGATGGGCGGCAACGGTATGCCCAGCGGCGCCTTGAGGCCGATCTCCTCTTCCACCTCGCGGGCGGCGCACTCGGGAACGGTCTCGCCCGGATCGAGCTTGCCCTTGGGCCAGGACCAGTCGTCGTAGCGGGGGCGGTGGATCAGCAGGACCTCAAGCTTGTCCTTGTTGACGCGCCAGGGCAGGGCGCCGGCGGCCACGACCGCTATCGCTTCGCCCGGATGGTCGGTCTGGTCCGCGACCAGTGAATCGCTGCTCACAACCGTGCCTTAGCGCAGGCTCGCCGAGCGCTGCCGCGACCGCGAGTTGAGCAGCCATGACTGGACGTCCTGCAGCGCGGTGCCGTCCTCCGCGAGGTGGTGGCGGACCCATTCGCCGCTGTTGTCCAAATGCCAGCTGGCGGTGGCAGGATCCATGTAGCGGTTGAGCATGTCCAGGACGTACGTGGTGTCGTCCCCGCTGCTGAGCTGCACGAGGGCCTCCACCCGCCTGTCCAGGTTGCGGTGCATCATGTCGGCCGAGCCGATGTAGACCACCGGGTCGCCCGCGTTGGCGAAGGCGAAGACGCGGGAGTGCTCCAGGAAGCGGCCCAGGACGGACCGCACGGTGATGTTCTCGCTGAGCCCGGGCACGCCCGGGCGCAGGGAGCAGATGCCGCGGACGATCACGTCCACCTGCACCCCGGCCTGGGAGGCCCGGTAGAGGGAGTCGATGATGGCTTCGTCCACCATTGAATTCACCTTGATCTGGACGCGGGCCGCGATTCCCGCCCGGGCGTTGCGGATCTCGGTTTCGATCCGGTCGATCAGCCCGGAACGAACCGACCTCGGGGCGACCAGCAGCCTCTTGAACGTGGACTTGGGCGCGTAGCCGGAGAGCTGGTTGAACAGCTTGGACAGATCCTCGCCCACCTGCTCGTTGGCGGTCAGGAGGCCCAGGTCCTCGTAGTAGCGCGCGGTGCGCGGGTGGTAGTTGCCGGTGCCGATGTGGCAGTAGCGGCGCAGTCCGTCCACTTCCTGGCGGACCACGAGGGAGAGCTTGCAGTGGGTCTTGAGCCCCACGATCCCGTAGACCACGTGGACCCCGGCCTGTTCCAGCTTCCGGGCCCAGGAGATATTGGCCTGCTCGTCGAAGCGGGCCTTGATTTCCACCAGGGCGAGCACCTGCTTGCCGGCCTCGGCGGCGTCGATCAGGGCGTCAACGATGGGTGAGTCGCCGGACGTGCGGTACAGGGTCTGCTTGATGGCCTGCACCTTCGGGTCCGCGGCGGCCTGCTCCAGGAAAGCCTGCACGGACGTGGAGAAGGAGTCGTACGGGTGGTGCAGCAGGATGTCCCGCCGCCGCATGGCCGCGAAGACATTCGCCGCCTTGGACGTCTCGGACTCGTTGAGGTACCGGGACGTGTGCGGCACGTGCTTGGGGTAGTGCAGGTCCGCGCGGTCGATGCCCGCGATCACGGAGAGGCCGCGCAGGTCCAGCGGGGCCGGGACGGAATAGACCTCGGATTCCTCGACGCCGAGCTCGCGGATCAGCAGCGCCCTGATGTTGGGGTTGATGTCGTTGGTGACCTCGAGCCGGACCGGCGGGCCGAAGCGGCGGCGCAGCAGTTCCTTCTCCAGCGCCTGCAGCAGGTTCTCGGCGTCGTCCTCTTCGACCTCCACGTCCTCGTTGCGGGTCACGCGGAAGGTGTGGTGCTCCAGCACCTCCATCCCGGCGAAGAGCTGGTCCAGGTGGACGGCGATGACTTCCTCGAGCGCGATGAAGCGGGCCACCCGCCCGGGCACCGAGCCGGCGCGCGGGCCGTCGATGGAGATCAGCCGCGGCAGCTGGTCCGGGACCTTGACACGGGCGAACAGCTCCTTGTCGCTGACCGGGTTCCGGACCACGACGGCGAGGTTCAGCGAGAGCCCGGAGATGTAGGGGAAGGGATGGGCCGGATCCACGGCCAGCGGCGTCAGGATCGGGAAGACCTTCTCCGCGAACATGGCGCTGAGCTGGTCCTTGGCCTGGTCGTCGAGTTCCTCCCAATGCATCAGGTGGATGTGTTCGTAGGCGAGGGCCGGGCGGATCTGGTCGGCGTAGACCTGGGCGTGGCGCTGCTGCAACCGGTGCGCGGCGTCGCCGATCTGTTCCAGGACCTGCATCGGGCTCAGCCCGGCGGGGGAGGGCACGGCGAGGCCGGTGGCGATGCGGCGCTTGAGGCCGGCGACGCGGACCATGAAGAACTCGTCCAGGTTGGACGCGAAGATCGACAGGAAGCTGACGCGTTCCAGCAGGTAGAGGTTGGGATCCTCGGCGAGTTCCAGGACGCGTGCGTTGAACGCGAGCCAGCTGAGTTCACGGTCCAGGAAGCGGTCCGGGCTGATGTCGCCTTCCGGTTCCAGGTTGGGGGCGAACTCGGGGATGTCGATCCGGTCCTGCGTGGCGCGCGAGGCGGGCACTTCGGAGGAGCCGAACCGGGCCCGCACGGGACGGGCAGCCTTGTCCGGCGTTGCGGCTTCAGACGTGGCCGTCCGGGCAGTTTCCCGTTGCATGGTCTCTCCTAATGCTGGCGCGATTTAGCTTCAACCTTACAAGGAATCGAATCCGGAGGAGCCCAGGTTTCGGCCGTCGCCGGGGGCCCGGCCGCAGCTCCGGCTAACGCCCTTCCAGCGGCGCGTACATGACGTCCATGTCCCAGCGCGAAAAGCCGAGCCGGTGGTACAGCGCCACGGCGGGAATGTTGTCCGCATCGACGTAGAGCATCACGGCGTGCAGGCCCTGCTGTTGCAGGTGCTTGATGCCGGCGACGGTCAGCGCCTTGCCGAGGCCGGTGCCCTGCGCCTCGGGGGCGACGCCAACGACGTACACCTCGCCGATCGCCGGGTGCTCGCCGTGGCGGGGGTGCACCTTGGTCCAATGGAAGCCGAGGATCCGGCCGGCGCCGTCGACCGCGAGCAGGAAACCGGCGGGGCCGAACCACGGCTCGGCCATCCGGGCGTCCAGGTCTGCCCGGCTCATGTTCCCCTGTTCGGGGTGATGGGCGAAGGCTGCCCGGTTGACCGCGAGCCATTCCTCCTCGTCCCGGCCGGGGACGAAGCTGCGCAGCGAGACGCCCTCGGGCAGGGCGACGTCGGGCAGTTCCGAGGCCGCCGTGGCGAGCCGCATCTTCCACAGTTCGCGGACCGGGGCGTAGCCGTAGCGGGCGGCCAGGTCAGCGGCGGCCTCGTGGTTGCCGTGCGACCACGCCTTCAGGCCTGCGAAGCCGCGCACCTTCTGGAGTTCGCTGACCAGCCGGTCCGCGACGCCTTGGTTGCGGTAGTTCGGGTGGACCGCCACCTCCAGCACCCCGCTGCCGTCCGCTTCCTCGACGACGACGGCGAAACCCGCCAGGTCGTTGCCCCGGCCCGGACCGGGTGAGCCGGCGGCGCGGTGGCCGCTGGCATCCGTGCCCGAGTTCTCCCGGGAATAGTCGGGGGAGTAGAGAGCAAGTGCCAGCACGGAGTGCGGGCCGGCGTCCGGGGCGCGAAGCGTCACGAGGGTTTGCTCCGACAGCGGCGGGTTGCCGTCTGACTCCTCGGCGGCGGCCACGAGAGTCGTGACGTCCCGCAGGAGCTGTTCGTCCACAGCTCCCTGCAGGGTGAGTACGGGCCAGTTCTCCGGATTCGCGGGACTCATGGTGCAAGGCTATACGTCCGTGGCGGTTTGGCGGGCGGGAATGGCGAGGATTTGATGCATCGGCTCGGGGCACGTATAGTCGTTATCTCATCCGGTTGAGCGGCCCAAACCGTTCAGTGGATGCGAGGGGGATCCACCACTGGGGTGGCCTCGATACGTTCGACCCGTATGTCCTCCACTGCAGCGCCAAGCGGCGCAAGAAAGCCCCGGATTCTCGAGTCCGGGGCTTTTGCGTGTCCGGTCACTGCCTGGCGTGTGTCCGGTCCTGTGTCTCGCCGGCGTCCGGATCTGGCTCTGGCCGGGCGGCCTGCCGGCTAGGCCTCGGTGAGCTCTTCGTCCGGCTGCCGGACCAGCGTGAGGCGGTACCCGACGTTGCGGACGGTGCTGATCAGGTTCTCGTGGTCGGCGCCGAGCTTTGCGCGCAGCCGCCGGACGTGGACGTCCACGGTGCGGGTGCCGCCGTAGTAGTCGTAGCCCCAGACCTCGGTGAGGAGCTGCTGGCGTGTGAAAACCCGGCCGGGGTGCTGGGCGAGGTACTTGAGCAGCTCAAATTCCTTGAACGTCAGGTTCAGCGCAGCCCCGTTCACCCGGGCCGTATAGCTGGCTTCATCGATGACGACGCCGGCCGCTCGGATCTCGGTGGGGGTGTCGTCCGCATCAGGCAGGGCACGCGCGACGCCGAGCCGGATGCGGGCTTCGACTTCCGCGGGTCCGGCGGACTCCAACAGAATGTCGTCCACGGCCCAGGCCGAGGAGACCGCCGCCATGCCGCCCTCGGTCAGGATCAGCATGAGGGGAGCGCTCAACCCGGTGGCCTTTAGCAACTGGGTGAGGGAGCGGGCGCCGACCAGGTCCTTGCGGGCGTCGAGCAGCACGATGTCGCACGGGTCGGTGTCGAGCAGGGCCGTGGGCTCGGCGGGAAGGATGTGGACGCGGTGGTTAAGCAGTTCCAGCGCAGGCAGGACATCCACCGATGATCCGGTGCTGTTCGTCAGTAGCAGGATGTGCGACATGGTTCCTCCAAGGGGTGTCCGCGCATCATTGGGCGTCTGAACCGGGCTCTCACCGGCCGGTACTGAGCTTCCGGGCGGTGACCTGCCTGCGGTTGCCGGAGGAAGCGTAGCTGAGCTTTGAGTATACCCAAATGGCCCCCCGCGGACACTGTTCCGCCGCTCCAGCTTGGCTCTCTTACGACACAAAACGTTCATATAAGGCAGGATTGAACCGTCAGGGCCTGCAGCCCGGCGGAGTCGAGCAGGCCCTACGGGTCCGCAGTGAGCGAAGGTACCGGTTGATCGTGGCTAACTTGATCGTGGGGGACCGTGTCCGGGATGCCCTGCCGGTGGGAGCGTCCGGGCCAGCGTTGGAGGGGGAACTGTGAAGTCGTGGAGTGTCGGTGTCATCGGCCTGGCCGGGCTCGCCGCGATCATTGCCGGTGCGTACTCCACGCCCGAGGCCCTCCTGGGCGTCGCCGTGCTCACCGCCGTCTGCGTCGGCATCGGCTGGCCGCACTTTCTCGGCATCCCGGCGAAGAAGACCCTCGCCGCCCTGATCGGCCTCCCCGGAATCGGCTCCGCAATCGCCGCCACCTACCTGCCCGCGCCGGGCTTCCTGAACTGGACGCCCGCGTTTGTCGCGGCCGGCGTGATGGCCATCTTTGTCATGCAGCTGATTCGCGGCACAGGCCAGGCCCAGCGCCTCGAATCCACCCTGGGCTCCAGCGCCGGGGTGTTGCTGTCCTGCCTCGGCGCCGGCTGGATCGCTTGCTCGCGCTTCAACGGGGTCAAGGAAATGCTGCTCGTTGCCGCCATCAGCGCGGCGATCGCCCTGATGGCGGGCCTGATCCGCTGGCCGGACCGGATCGTCGCCCCGCTGGGCATCGTCGGGGCGGGGCTCGCCGGTCCGCTGGCCGGCCTCGTGCTCTCCGACATTGCCGTACTGCCTGCCGCCCTGGTCGGGATCGTGGTCGGGGCCGTCCTGGTCAGCTTCCGCAGGCTGGTCATCATCCGTGGCGCGACATTGAACCTGCCGGCCGTGCTGAGCATGGGTTTGGCGCCGGTCTCCGCGGTCGGTTCGCTCGCTTACTTCATAGACAAACTACTCCTCCACTAAGCGTTAGGATGGCATCATGTCCGTACTTGCATTTGAGATCTTCTTCCTTGTCCTGCTGGCCGTCGCCGGCCTTTCCATGGCCTGGTTTGCCGGCTTTGTGGTGTACCGGCTCTTCAAGGGCCAGAAGTAAAAAGCCGATAAACGTCCAGAACCCGTAGTTTCCAGAGGTAGCTGCTGTGCCGATTGAAATTCCTACAGATCTGACGCCCGAACTCGTTCCGCTGTCCTGGCTCATTGGTGAGTGGGAGGGCCGCGGCCGGCTCGGTGCCGGGGAAGAGGATTCGGAGCATTTCCTCCAGCACGTCTCCTTCACCCACAACGGCCTGCCGTACCTGCAGTACCGGGCCGAGTCCTGGCTGACGGACGACGAGGGAACCAAACTCCGCCCGCTGACCGTGGAGACCGGTTTCTGGGCCCTGGAGCGCAAGCAGCGCGATGAGGACGGCGGCCCTGGGCTGATCCCGGCCGACATCGTCCCGGTGCTCAAGAGCGCCGACGAGGTCGAGGAGCTGCGCAACAGCGACGGCGGCTTCGACATTTCCGTCTCCATCTCACACCCCGGCGGGATTTCCGAGTTGTACTACGGCCAGATCAAGGGCCCGCAAATCCAGCTCAGCACCGACATGGTGATGCGGGGCAGCCACTCCAAGGAATACACGGCCGCCACCCGGATTTTCGGTTTGGTCGACGGCAAGTTGCTCTGGCGCTGGGACGTTGCCGCGGGCAAGAGCTCGACGCCGGGCGGCGGCCTGGAAGCGCACGCCTCCGCCATCCTCAGCAAGCTCGGCTGAACCGCACGTCCGGCATAGGCCGGGGTCTCACTGGATTTCCGTTGTCCGCAGCGAACGCAGGGAGCACCACAGTGAACGAGACAGCAAGTGGCACGGCGCACTCCGGCAAGTACAGCGACCTCAAGGCGGTGTTCTTCAACGGCACCCTGAAGAAGTCCCCGGAGACGTCCAACACGCAGGGCCTGATCGAAATCAGCCGCAGGATCATGGAGAAGCAGGGCGTCGCCACCAGCGTCATCCGGACGGTGGACCACGACATTGCCAGCGGCGTCTACCCGGACATGCGCGAGCACGGCTGGGCAAGCGACGAATGGCCCGCACTCTACCCGGCGGTGCGGGAAGCGGACATCGTGGTGGTCGCGGGACCGATCTGGCTGGGGGACAACTCGTCCCAGACCAAGAAACTGATCGAGCGGCTCTACGCCCACTCCGGCGAACTGAATTCCAAGGGCCAGTGGGCGTTCTACCCGAAGGTCGGCGGCTGCCTCATCACCGGCAACGAGGACGGCATCAAGCACTGCGCCATGAACGTGCTCTACAGCCTCCAGCACATCGGCTTCACCATCCCGCCCCAGGCGGACGCGGGCTGGATCGGAGCGGTGGGACCCGGTCCGAGCTACCTGGACGAAGGCTCCGGCGGCCCGGAAAGCGACTTCACCAACCGCAACACCACCTTCATGACGTGGAACCTGCTGCACCTGGCCCGGATGCTCAAGGATGCCGGGGGCATTCCCGCCTACGGCAACCTGCCCGATGACTGGAAAGCCGGCACCCGATTCGACTTCGAAAATCCGGAATACCGCTGAGCCCTGAGGACTTCTACTTCATATGACTACCAAGAGCCCCCTGCTGTCGCGCCCGGGCGCCGTCGAAGCGGCCGGCGCGGACGCCGGCGTCGCCGCCCACTACGGCGAACCGTTGCGCGAGCAGCGCGCACTGGCTGCCGGAACCGCCGTCGTGGATTTGTCCCAGCGCGGCGTAGTCACGGTGAGTGGACCAGACCGGCTGAGCTGGCTCAACACCCTCTCCTCGCAGCAGCTCACCGCCCTGGCTCCGGGCCAGTCCACCGAACTGCTGCTGCTCAGCGTGCAGGGCCGGATCGAGTTCGACGCACGGGTTCTGGACGACGGCGCCACCACCTGGCTGATCGTGGAGGCCGCAGAGGCCCCGCCGCTCGCCGAATGGCTGACCAGGATGAAGTTCATGCTCCGGGTCGAGGTGGCCGACGTCTCGGCGGACTGGGCAGTACTGGGCACCACCCGGCCGGTGCCGGAATGGTCCGGACACAAGGTCTGGGAAGACCCGTGGCCGCACGTCGGTGCCGGAGGGTACTCCTACGCGGTGGTTGGCGAGGATGCCCACCCCGGCCTGGAACGGCCCTGGTTCGAATACCTCTTGCCGGCCACCGAGCTTGAGGCCACCGTGGCGGACCGCCCGCTGGCCGGCGTAATGGCGGCCGAGGCGCTGCGCATCGCGGCGTGGCGTCCCCGCTGGGGAGCAGAGACGGACGATAAGACCATCCCGCACGAACTGGACCTGCTGCGCACGGCGGTGCACCTCGCGAAGGGCTGCTACAAGGGACAGGAAACCATCGCCCGGGTGCACAATCTGGGCCACCCGCCGCGGCGTCTGGTGTTCCTCCAACTCGACGGGTCCCAGCACACGCTGCCCGCTGTCGGCAGCGAGGTCCGGGCCGGCGAGCGGAAGGTCGGCACAGTGACATCCGTGGCGCAGCACTACGAAATGGGTCCGGTGGCGTTGGCGGTCATCAAGCGTTCCGTCGCCCCGGACCAGGTGCTGACCGTGATGGACGGCGAGGAACCCTACCCCGCGGCGCAGGAGCCCATCGTGGCTCCCGACGCCGGACAGGTCGTGGGACGCCAGACCGGCTTCCTCCGGGGGACCCGGTGAGCGGCGGAACCGAGTCGGCGGCGCCCCAGCCGGCCGGCCCCGACGACGAGACGCTCGCCCTGGCCCACGCATTGTTCGACGCCGCCCGCGAAGGAAACTCCGCCCTGCTCGGCGGCTACCTCGCGGCAGGCGCCCCAGCGACGCTGACCACCGCGACGGGGGACACGCTGCTGATGCTTGCGGCCTACCACGGCCAGGCGGATGCCGTGCGGCTGATCTTGGCGCACGGCGGGGACGCCAACACGGCCAACGACCGCGGCCAGACACCGCTCGCCGGCGCCGTATTCAAGGGTTACCCGGACGTGGTGCAGGTCCTCGTGGAGGCGGGCGCCGACCCCGACGCCGGAAGTCCCTCCGCCCGGGCTGCCGCCCAAATGTTTGCCCGCAACGATATTCTGGCGCTCCTCGGCTGAACCGGGCACCGCCCAGCCAGCAGCGCCGGATCCCACAGCTTCACCCCGGCTCCACCACCCGCTTAGCCTGCAACACGCACCGTAAGGAACCGAAATGGAAAACGTAGCGAGGCCGTGGGCCGCCCTCTGGTCCTTGGTGATCGGATTCTTCATGATCCTGATCGACACCACCATCGTTTCGGTGGCGAACCCCCGGATCATGGAAGGCCTCAACGCGGACATCAACTCGGTAATCTGGGTCACCAGCGCCTACCTGCTGGCCTACGCCGTGCCGCTGCTCATCACCGGCCGGCTGGGTGACCGCTTCGGGCCGAAGAAGCTCTACCTGTCCGGCCTCGTGGTGTTCACCGTTGCGTCGCTGTGGTGCGGCCTCTCCGGCGACGTCCAGACGCTGATCGAGGCCCGGGTACTGCAGGGCCTCGGTGCCGCGATGATGACGCCGCAGACCATGGCGGTCATCACCCGTATCTTCCCGCCGGACCGCCGCGGCGCCGCGATGGGCATCTGGGGCGCTACGGCCGGCGTCGCCACCCTGGTGGGTCCGATCCTCGGCGGCGTGCTGGTGGACGGACTGGGCTGGGAATGGATCTTCTTCATCAACATTCCGGTGGGGATCACCGGATTCTTCCTGGCCCTGCGCTTCGTTCCCGCCTTGAGCACCCACCCGCACAAGTTCGACATCCCCGGCGTGCTGCTCAGCGCCGTCGGCCTGTTCCTGCTGGTCTTCGGAATCCAGGAAGGCGAAACCTACGACTGGGGCACCATCACCGGGCCCATCACCGTCTGGGGCCTGATCATCGGCGGCATCGTGGTCCTCGTCGCCTTCGTTCTCTGGCAGCGGTACAACAAGGGCGAACCGCTGCTGCCGCTGGGCTTGTTCAAGGACCGGAACTTCTCCCTGGCCAACCTGGGCATCACCACCGTCGGCTTCACCGTAACGGCCTTCGGCCTGCCGCTGATCTTCTACTACCAGGTGGTGCGCGGCCTGACCCCGACGCAGTCGGCGCTCATGATGGTTCCGATGGCCGTGATCTCCGGCGGCCTGGCCCCGGTCGTGGGCAGGATCATCGACCGGGTCAACCCGAAGTTCATCACGGCGGGCGGCCTGACCCTGATGTCCGTGGCCCTCTTCTGGAATGCCTCGCTGATGCACCCGGATACTCCCATCTGGCTCTTCCTGCTGCCGAGTGCCGTGCTGGGGTTCGCGAACGCTGGCATCTGGGCTCCGCTGAGCTCCACTGCCACCCGCAACCTGCCGCCCCGGCTCGCGGGAGCCGGGTCCGGCGTCTACAACACCACCCGCCAGATCGGCGCGGTCCTGGGCAGCGCGGCCATCGCGGTGCTGATCCAGGCCCGGCTTGCCGCGGAACTGCCGCCGGCCCCGGGCGCGTCCGCGAAGTCGAGCCCGATGGCCTTCGGAGGGAAACTGCCCGAGGCGCTGCACGAAGGGTTCTCGACGGCGATGGGCCAGTCCATCCTGCTGCCCGCCGCCGTGATCCTGCTCGGCGCGGCCGTGGCGCTGTTCTTTGCCAAACCCCAGCCGCAGCAGGGCTGGGGCACGCCGGGCGCGGTTCCGGCGGCAACAGACGGCGTGCCCGCCGTCGCAGAGGACGCCGAGGCCAAGCGGGGCTAGGCCGACGCCGGGCTCCGGCCGCGTCCGCTTAGCCGAGCAGCACGCTGGTCTGGATGCCACCGGCGGTGAAGCCCAGGCTCCGGGCCAGCGCGAGGGACCCGTGATTGCTGACATCGCTGCGCCACTGCAGCGTCAGCCCGGAGGCCAGCGCCTCGTGGGCCGCAATCGAGGCCGCAAGGGTGCCGAGGCCGCGGCGCCGCCATTCGGGGGCCACCAGCACTCCAAGCTGGGCCAGGATGCCTTCCCACTCGGTGTAGGCGCCGCACGCCACCGGGGTGCGGCGGCCGTCTTCGAGGTGCATGATCGTGAAGCGGTGCTCAAGGTCCGCCAGGCCCACCTCGTTGACATCGTCCGGCGGGCACAGGGCCTCGAGTTCGACCGCTTCCGGGTTGCCGTGCGAGACGGTCAGCTCCTCGGCAGGCTGCTGCAGGGCCAGATCATCGGCGAAGAACAATGCGGCGGCGCCCAGCCCGTGCCCGCCGTGTGCGCGGGTGATGGTCAGCAGCGTGACGTGCTGCGCCAGTTCCTCGTCCGAATACCCGGCTGCGGCGTCCAGCGCCCACTGCGGCCCCACCAGGGCCGAGCTGCCGAACAGGCGGACGAACTGCAGCCAACGGGCAGAGTCGTCCGCCCGGGTGAGGCGGCGGCCCGCCGCGGTGGCGAAAGCGGCGTCGTCGAGCCCCAGCCGGCGGGCCCACGCGAGCTGGATGATTTCAGCGGAACCGGGCGCAAGAGTCATGCTTCAACCCTACCCAGCCAGCGTCGTGGGGACGGGGAAGCCTCAGCCGAAGAGGACGGCGGCTTCCTCGTAGCGGTGCGCCGGGACGCTCTTGAGGTTGCCCAGTGCGGCATCGAAGCCGACGTGGACGATGTCGGTACCGTTCAGCGAAACCATGGTTCCCCAGCGCTGCTCGACCACCGAATCGATCGCAGCCATGCCGAGCCGGGTTGCCAGGACTCGGTCGAATGCGGTGGGGACGCCGCCGCGCTGGATGTGGCCGAGCACGGTGGCGCGGGTCTCGATCCCGGTGCGGGCCTCAAGCTCGGGGGCCAGCAGTTCGGCGATGCCGCCAAGGCGCGGCCGGCCGAAGGTGTCCAGACCGCGCTCGGAGTGCGGGGATTCCTGGCCTTCGGGAACGAAGCCCTCCGCGACGACCACCAGCGGTGCGCGGCCGCGGTCGCGGGCTGAGATGACCCACTCGGTGATCTGTTCCATCGAGGCCTTCTGCTCCGGGATGAGGATGGCGTGGGCGCCGGAGGCCATGCCGGCGTGCAGGGCGATCCAGCCGACGTGGCGGCCCATGACCTCGGCGATCATGGTCCGGTGGTGGGATTCCCCGGTGGTGCGGAGCCGGTCGATGGCCTCGGTGGCGATCTCGACGGCGGTATCGAAGCCGAAGGTGTAGTCCGTGGCGTCGAGGTCGTTGTCCACCGTCTTGGGTACGCCGACGATCTTCAGCCCGGCGTCGGTCAGGCGCTTAGCTGCGGCCAGGGTGCCTTCGCCGCCAATGGCGATGATGGCATCGATGCCGAGGCGGTCCATGTTCGCCTTGATGACCTCGGGCCCGCCGTTGTTCTCAAACGGGTTGGTGCGGGACGTGCCGAGGATGGTTCCGCCCTGCTTGGCGATGCCGCGGACCAGTGCACGCGGGATGTCGATGACGTCGCCCTCGACCACGCCGCGCCAGCCGTCCAGGAATCCCACGAATTCGTGGCCGTGTACGGCGATGCCTTTCAGGACGGCGCCGCGGATCACGGCGTTCAGTCCGGGGCAGTCTCCGCCGCTGGTGAGGATTCCAATTTTCATGTCTCGGCTCAAATCCTGGTTCGAAGGGGTACAGGCAGAGCGCCACGCTGAGCTCACCTAGAAGTCTAATCGCGCATGTGGGGCAGGACACAAACCGTGACCAACGCACAGTGATCAACGACCAGTGCCCCCGCCGGAGCGGCGGGGGCACTGTGCGTTGCTGGTGGGACTGGAGGATCCGGCGGACTGGCTCAGGGCCGGCCGGCGCGCCGCTCGAGGAAGGACTCGAGGATGATCGCGTTCCGCTGGTCCGGCAGGATCAACCAGGCTGCCAGGTAGAACACGAACGCCGGCCCGGGGATCAGGGCGAACAGCAGGTACCCGATCCGGACGTACGCGACGTCGACGTTCAGCTTGGCGGCGATCCCGCCGCACACGCCGCCCAGCCAGCGCTGCGGACCGCGTTTCAGGCCAAGGCCCCGGACGATGCTGAAGAACTTATCCATGTTTCAAGACTTCCCTGTTGTGGTTTCTTTGTCACGTCCGCGGGCTGAGAGCAGTCCGCCGATTACCAGTGCGGCGCCGGCCCCGATCATCAGGCCGATCAGCACGTAGGTTCCGTTCAGGGCGACGAGGCCCAGTCGGGAGACGATTATCAGTGCGGCCAGAGCCAGCACGATCAGGCCCCACACCACGGTCCCCACGCGGGGGCGGGTGCCACCGGGCTCCGTGGAGCCGGCCGCCGTGTCCGCCGGGTCGTAGCTGCTCATGTCAGTTCCCTTCCTTCACGGTGATGTTGCTTAGGGTCCCGGAGACCTTGACGATCAGGCGGCTGCCGGGCTTGTCCGTGTTGTAGTCGTTCTGCTGGGTCGTCACGCCGCCGTGGTTGCCGCGGCTGTCGTTGAGGTTTCCCATGGTCATGTCCGCCTGGACCTGGACCGGGACGTTGGTGGGGATGGCCACCGTGACATTGCTCGCCGTGGCATCAAGGTGGACCACGACGTCGGACCCCAGCGGCGGATTCAGGTTCATCTTGGTCAGGTCCACCGTGCCGGTCCCGCCCGTGATGTCGAACCCGTCGCGGGCTTGCTCGATGCTCGCCGGGGCCCAGTCGATGTTCTGGAAACGGGCGCGGTCAGCGTTGGGAACCAGGTTGAAGATTCCGCCGATGATCAATGCCACGACGGCGAAGAATCCAAGGATGCCGGCCGTCCGGCCTCGCAGCCCGGAAACCAGGATGCCCAGCCCCAGCACCGCCGCGGCGCTGGCCCAGACGACGGCGTTGGCCGCCGTGCCGAGGTTGATCGCGTGGGCCGCATCGAGGGCCTTGATGCCGCCGCCGACCAGGAGCGCCAGGCCGGCGGTCATTGCCACGGCGGGAGCGCCTGGCCCCAGGTTGCGGGGCTTCGGGGCCGGGATCGGGGCCGCCGGGGGCACCGGGGCGTAACCGCCGCCGTAGGGTGGGACGGGGCCCGAGGGCGGAGGCGCCGCCCAGCCGGGGGCAGTTCCGGAGTGGTCTGCCCAGTTCCGGGCCGGGAGTCCTTCCAGCGGGAGGGTCTGGTTGGAGGCCGTGGGGGCCGTGGTGGCCTGCCCGGCGCTGCCAGAGCCCGCGTCGCCGGGAGCGGCCGGGCCGGCCGGAGGGGTGCCGGCCGCGTTGCCCCCGGCGCCCGGCGCACTCCAGCCAGCACCGCCGACGCCCTGGCCCGGGGACCCGTGGGATGCCGCGGCGCGGGCCTTGTTGCGCTGGGTCAGATAGTAGATGACGTAGATCGCGCCGCCCACCCAGAACACCGTCCAGATGAAGGCGCCGAAGCCGTAGCGGTCCCAGCCCCAGACTCCGCTGCCCAGGCTGGGGAATCCGATGATGGTGGTGATCAGGGCGCCGGTCATGCCCGAGCTCCAGCGGCCCGCGGCCGCCTCCTGGACGTGGATCCGGCCGTCCGGCTCCGGCAGCAGCGCCCAGGCCAGGCCGTAGAGCAGGACGCCGACGCCGGCGAACACGGTCAGTACGATCAGGATGCCCCGCACGATCAGGGGGTCGACGCCGAGCCGATGGGCAATGCCGCTGGCGACGCCGCCGATCCAGCGCTCGCGGCCCCGGTAGATCCCGTGGCTGCGGATCCAGTCAAAGAAGTTCTGCTGCTGCATGCCCGGGGCAGGCGGGGCGCCGGTGTACGGCGGAGGGACGCCGGGGCCGGAAGGGTACGGGCCGCCGGGCGGATACAGGGGCGGTGCCTCCGGGGCTGGTTCCCCGGGCGTCCCGGCGGCGCCTGCGGAGCCGTTGGAAGCGGCGTCTGCGGAAGTGTCGGGAGCGTCGGGAGTGGCGTCCGGAGCTGCGTCCGGACGGGGCGAAGCGTTCGGGTCCTCATCTGGGTACGGAGTGTGCGGGTTCATACTTCGATCCTCCTGCCCGCGGGGGCTGGGGCTCTACTGGGGAAGACCCTGAACGTCCCCTGAGCGGCCCCCGGTTCGGCCTGAAAACGGCTCCGGGAAACCCCGGTCCGTGTTTGGATTGACCCATGACAACACCCGCTTTCCGCCCGCCGCTGGTCCGCAGCAGCGACCGCGTGATCGCCGGCGTCTGCGCGGGCCTGGCCCATCACCTGGGCTGGCCGGTGCGGATGGTCCGGATCGGCATGGTGGTGGCGGCGCTCGCGGGCGGGGCCGGCGTCGCGTTCTATGCCTGGCTCTGGATCATGGTGCCCACTGCGGACGAGAACTCCAAACGCAATGCCCGCCGGCCGGCGTCGCCGATAGCTCCCGCGGTGAGCGCACCCCCGGCGGACAGGCCCGCGGGGAATGCGCCGGCGGCGGGCGGGAACGCCGTCAAGGCCGGAATTGGCGCCCCGGCCGGATCCTGGCGGACGTGGTTCCCGGGGATGCCGTATGGCAAGGAAATCCTGCTCGGCGCCGGACTGCTGCTGGCGGCCGGCATCCTGATCGCCAGGCTCCTTGGCCTGGATGTGCCGCTGGGCACGCTGATCCCGGTCGCCGCGATCCTGGGCGGAGCAGCCATTGCCTGGATGCAGCTGGACGAAACCCGGCGGGCTGGCCTCGTGGACAAGACCAAGGCTGACCAGGCCGGCGGCTGGGCCCGGCTGGCTGCCGGGCTCGCCCTGGTGGTGGCCGGCGTGCTGCTGATGGTCTCCGGCTCGGGCTCCTGGGAGCAGACCTGGCTCGCCCTGCTGGCCTCCGTCGCCGTCCTGGGCGGGGTGGCGCTGGTGCTGCTGCCCTGGGGCCTGAAGTTTTGGCGCGATCTGGAAGCCGAGCGCACCGGCCGCGTGCGTGCCACCGAACGGGCCGAGATCGCAGCGCACCTGCACGACTCCGTGCTGCAGACGCTGGCGCTGATCCAGCGGCGCGCCGCTAACGAGCACGACGTCGTCCGCCTCGCCCGGGCGCAGGAGCGGGAACTGAGGGGCTGGCTCTACCGCGACCCCGGCCGGGACTCGGGCCAGCTCGCCGCCGGGATCAAGGCGGCCGCCGCGGACGTCGAGGACTCGCTGGGGCAAGCCGTGGAAGTCGTAACCGTGGGGGACTGCGCCATGAACGAACGGCTCGAGGCCCTGGTGCAGGCGGCGCGCGAGGCCATGCTCAACTCGGCCCGCCACGGCGGCGGAGCCGTCTCGGTGTACCTGGAAGTCACCGATGACGCCGCCGAGGTCTTCGTCAAGGACCGCGGGCCGGGGTTCGACCCGGCGGCCATCCCCGCCGACCGGCTCGGGGTCCGGGAATCCATGATTGGCCGGATGCGGCGCCACGGCGGCACCACCGCCATCTCCAGCAGCCCCGAAGGCACCGAGGTCCGGCTTCGGCTGCCGCTCGCGGCCGACGCAAACAACACCCCCGCCGGCAACGGAACCGGGACAATCGGAAGCAACGGAGAGGACCAACAATGAGCATGCAGGCACAGGCCGGCACTGGGGCGGCTCCCGGCGGCACCCGCGTGGTGATCGTCGATGACCACGCCATTTTCCGCTCCGGCCTGAAGGCCGACCTCGATCCCGGCATCCTCGTTGTCGGCGAGGCAGGAACCGTGGAGGAGGCCGTGGCCGTCATCGCAGCGGCCCGGCCCGACGTCGTGCTGCTGGATGTACATCTCCCCGGCGGTCTGGGCGGTGGCGGTCGCGAGGTTCTGGCTGGCTCCGCGGCGCTGCTGGGCAGCACCAAGTTCCTTGCGCTGAGCGTTTCGGATGCCGCCGAGGACGTCGTCTCCGTGATCCGCGCCGGCGCCAGGGGGTACGTCACCAAGAGCATCTCGGGGGCCGAAATCAGTGACGCGGTGCGCCGAGTGGCGGGCGGCGACGCCGTCTTCTCGCCCCGGCTGGCGGGATTTGTCCTCGACGCTTTCGGCACCGCCCCGGCCGACATTGCGGACGACGAACTGGACCGGCTGTCGGCCCGCGAACTGGAAGTCATGCGGCTGATCGCCCGGGGCTACAGCTACAAGGAGGTGGCCAAGGAGTTGTTCATTTCAATCAAGACAGTCGAAACCCACGTCTCCGCGGTGCTGCGGAAGCTCCAGCTCTCCAGCCGGCACGAGCTGACCCGCTGGGCCGCGGAGCGCCGCCTCCTCTAACCCCGGCCCTTCGACAGACGCTCCCTCGCGTCCGGCGGCTTACCACCCGACGCTCCCTCAGATCCGGAGGCTTACAACCCGACGCTCCCTCAGATCCGGTGGCCCTTCGACGAACCCTCCCTCAGATCCAGTGGCCCTTCGACGAACCCTCCCTCACGTCCGGCGGCCTTTCGACGGATCCTCCCTCACATCCGGGCGTCTTACGACGAACGCCCCCGCAGTGAGTGCGGGAGCGTTCGTGGAAATCGTGCAGGAGCTGCGGGAGCGTCCGTTTTGTAGCTGCAGGATCTGAGGGAGGGTTGCTACTTCGCCTTGCCGAGGAAGTCCTGGAGGCGGCCGACGCCGGTGGCCAGGTCCTCGTCGCCCAACGCGTAGGACAGGCGCAGGTAGCCGGAGGGGCCGAAGGCCTCGCCCGGCACCACCGCGACCTCCACCTCGTCGAGGATCAGTGCGGCAAGTTCGGCCGACGTCGAAGGACGGACCGGTCCGTTCGCCGTCGGGAACTCCTTGCCCAGCAGCGCCCGTACGTCGGCATAGACGTAGAAGGCGCCCTTGGGCGTGGGGCAGTCCACGCCCTCGATTGCGTTGAGCCCGGCCACGATGGCCTTCCGGCGGCGGTCGAAGGCCACCTTCATCTCGTCAACCGCGGTGAGCGGGCCGGACACCGCCGCGAGGGCAGCGATCTGCATGATGTTGGAGACGTTGGAGGTGGCATGTGACTGCAGGTTGGTGGCGGCCTTGATGACGTCGGCCGGGCCGATCATCCAGCCCACCCGCCAGCCAGTCATGGCGTAGGTCTTGGCGACGCCGTTGAGGATGACCACCTTGTCGCCGAGCTCCGGGGCAGCGGTGGCGATCGAGGTGAACGGCACGCCGTCGTACGTCAGGTGCTCGTAGATCTCGTCCGTGACCACCCAGATGCCCTTTGCGGCGGCCCACAGGCCGATTTCCTTGACCTGCTCCGGCGAGTAGACGGCGCCCGTGGGGTTGGAGGGGGAGACGAAGAGCAGGATCTTGGTGCGGTCCGTGAGGGCCGATTCCAACTGCTCCACGGTCACCAGGTAGCCCTGCTCGGGACCGGCGAAGACCTCCACCGGAACGCCGCCGGCCAGCCGGATGGCTTCCGGATAGGTGGTCCAGAACGGCGCGGGGACAATTACCTCGTCGCCCGGATCCAGCAGGGTCGCGAAGGTGTTGTAGACGGCCTGCTTGCCGCCGTTGGTGACGAGCACCTGCGACGCCTCGGCCTTGTAGCCGGAGTCGCGGAACGTCTTGTCCGCGATGGCCTGCTTCAGTTCGGGCAGCCCGCCGGCGGGGGAGTAGCGGTGGTACTTCGGCTGGCCGGCGGCTTCGATGGCGGCCTGAACGATGTAGCCGGGGGTCGGGAAGTCAGGTTCGCCGGCGCCGAAGCCGATGACAGGACGGCCGGCAGCCTTCAACGCCTTCGCCTTGGCATCGACAGCCAGTGTGGCGGATTCGGCTATGGCGGAAATGCGCTGGGAAATGCGGGCGGCAGGCATTGCGGGTCCGTTCTTCGCGTTCAGCTCGTGGCTGGATGTGGGATTCGACGAAATCTACTCTATGCTGTTCAGCGGATCCTCCGGGGTGCCGGGTGTGAATGTGACCCACAGCGGAAATGAGACTCACGAGTCCGCCTTTTTCGCAGGCAGCCAGGGGTCCGGACGGAGCCGGTTCGACGTGGACGCAGATGTTGCGTAGACTGGTTCTCCGGTGTTGAAAACACGATGATGGCGTGCGCCTCAGGGAAGCCTGCGGAAAAGCGCGGTCTGACCGGTTTTCGATCCATAGGGTAGTGGCGCAATTGGTAGCGCAGCGGTCTCCAAAACCGCAGGTTGCAGGTTCGAGTCCTGTCTGCCCTGCGCAAGCTGTTCCGGTCTTCACCGGAACAAGCGCAGCAACCATGGTTCAGTCCAGAGCCGGGTATCCGACATCGCGAGGATGAGTGAGGATCAGGTGACCGAAACAGCTGCCAGCAGCTCCAAAGGCCGCCCCGCCAAGAACGCCCCCAAGGCAGGATTCTTCGCTCGGATCGCACTCTTCGTCCGCCAGGTCATCGGCGAACTGAAGAAGGTCGTTGCACCCACCCGCAAGGAACTGATCAACTACACGCTCGTGGTGCTGGTGTTCGTGGTCATCATGATGGTGATCGTCACCCTGCTGGACCTGGCCTTCGGGACCGGAGTGAGCTGGGTCTTCGGCGGAACAGGCGCCACGGACCGCTAACGCGACCGGTCCGCAGACTGCGTGGACCTCCGGGAATCCGGAGCTTCCGCGGGGTGTGCGGAATTGAGTCATTTAAATAGGCATGTTAGGCAATGAGGAAGCAGGAGACCAAGTGTCTGAGCAGGAGCTCGAGGTAACTGAGACTGAGCTGGATAAGAGCCAGGACGCTGCGGTGGATGCCGCGGAAGAGTCCGAGGCTGTTTCTGCTGCGCCCGAATCCGACGCCGCCGATGAGACTGCTGACGAGGCCGTAGCTGCCGAGGAGACCGCAACCGGCGAAGAAGGCGACGCCCTGGCGGTTGCCGCCGCCGCAGCCGACGTCGACCCCGCCGACGAATTCAAGGCCAAGCTGCGCCGCCAGGAGGGTGACTGGTACGTCATCCACTCATACGCCGGCTACGAAAACCGCGTCAAGGCAAATCTTGAGACCCGCATCCAGACCCTGGACATGGAAGATTACATCTTCGAAATCCAGGTCCCCATGGAGGAAGTCGTTGAGATCAAGAACGCTCAGCGCAAGGTCATCAACCGCGTCCGCATCCCCGGCTACGTGCTGGTCCGCATGGATCTGACCGACGCCTCATGGGGCGCCGTCCGCCACACCCCCGGCGTCACCGGCTTCGTGGGCAACGCCCACAACCCCGTGCCGCTGCGCCTCGACGAGGTCTTCTCCATGCTCGCCCCGGTCTTCGAAGAAGAGCAGGCCGAGAAGGGCAAGCCGGTCAAGCACGCTGCCGCCGCGGTCGACGTCGACTTCGAGGTCGGCGAATCGGTTATCGTCAAGGAGGGCCCGTTCGAGACCCTTCCGGCCACGATCTCCGAGATCAAGGTGGACTCGCAGACCCTCGTGGTGCTGGTCTCCATCTTCGAGCGTGAGACCCCGGTCACCCTGGCGTTCAACCAGGTCAGCAAGATCTAGCTTCATCCACAGAATTCGCCCCGGGCTGCCCGCTTAGCAGCCTTGGAGCGGCAGGCCGCCTTGCCATGGCGGCCACCAACCTGAGACACGCTCCTGTGTCCCAGGACGTAATTGAGAGAAGGACCCTACATTGGCTCCCAAGAAGAAGGTCACCGGCCTCATCAAGCTGCAGATCCAGGCAGGTGCCGCCAACCCGGCCCCGCCGATCGGTCCTGCGCTTGGCCAGCACGGTGTCAACATCATGGAATTCTGCAAGGCGTACAACGCTGCGACGGAAGCCCAGCGCGGCAACGTTATTCCGGTTGAAATCACCGTCTACGAAGACCGTTCGTTCACGTTCATCACCAAGACCCCGCCGGCTGCAGAGCTCATCAAGAAGGCTGCAGGCGTCGCCAAGGGTTCGGCTACCCCGCACACCGTCAAGGTTGCCAAGCTGACCCAGGCCCAGGTCAACGAGATCGCCTCCACCAAGATGGAAGACCTCAACGCCACCAGCCTGGAAGGCGCCGCGAAGATCATCGCCGGCACCGCCCGCTCCATGGGTATCACCGTCGAGGGTTAATTCCCTCCACCGCTGATGCGGCACCGGGCCCGGGAAACCGTGAACGACGCCGGACAGCACCGCCGGACGACCGGCAACACCTAAACATTGAAATATCGGGAAGCCAGGACGGATCAACCGTTCGAATCCCGACTGTGGCAGGGCCCAGCGCGGTCCGCAGACCACAACTGCACAAGGAGAATAAGCAGCATGGCAAAGCGCAGCAAAGCATATGAGGCAGCCGCCGCCAAGATCGACGCGGAGAAGTTCTACGCGCCGTTCGAGGCAGTGACCCTCGCCAAGGACACCAACCCGTCCAAGTTCGACGCCACCGTTGAGGTCGCATTCCGCCTCGGCGTCGATCCCCGTAAGGCCGACCAGATGGTCCGCGGCACGGTCAACCTGCCGCACGGCACCGGCAAGGTCGCCCGCGTCCTCGTCTTCGCCACCGGTGACAAGGCTGAGGCCGCAATCGCAGCCGGCGCCGACTTCGTCGGTTCCGACGACCTGATCGAGAAGATCGCCGGCGGCTGGACCGACTTCGACGCCGCCGTCGCCACCCCTGACCTCATGGGCAAGGTTGGCCGCCTCGGTAAGGTCCTCGGCCCGCGTAACCTGATGCCGAACCCGAAGACCGGTACGGTGACCGCTGACGTCACCAAGGCTGTCAACGACATCAAGGGCGGCAAGATCGACTTCCGCGTCGACAAGCACTCGAACCTGCACTTCATCATCGGCAAGGTTTCCTTCGACGCCGTGAAGCTGGCCGAGAACTACGCAGCCGCACTGGAAGAGGTCCTGCGCCTCAAGCCGTCCGCTTCCAAGGGCCGCTACATCCAGAAGGCCACCGTGGCCACCACGTTCGGCCCGGGCATCTCGGTTGACCCTAACGTCACCAAGGTCCTGACCGAGGTCTAGTCCTCACAGCATTACCGAAAAGACCGTCCCGCCTCCGCGGGGCGGTCTTTTCTGCTTTCCGGACCGCGGTTAGGCTGTCCCGGTGACTCCAGCGACGTATCTCATCGAACCCTTGGTCCTGCCGGCAAGCCTTGAGGCGCCCGACGCCGCGGAGTTCCTCGAGTTCGGCCGGCTCTGTGACGAGCTGACCCTCGAGACCTGGGGGAGCCTGGACCGGGCGACGGCGGCCCCCGCGCGGCTGCGCTTCTGGCGCGACAACGCCTACGCCCGGGTGCGGGGCTTCTTCGTCCGCGTCGACGGCCGGATGGCGGCCAAGTCCTGGATCCGCCTCGAGCAGCAGGAGAACCTGGGCCGCGCACTCGTGCACGTGGCCGTGCTGAACTCGTACGCCGGGCGGGGAATCGGGCGGGAGCTGCTGGCCCACGCGGAGCAGTTGGCCGCCGCCGAGGGCCGCAGCGTCCTGATGAGCTTCACCGAACACCCGGCGGATTTCGACGCCGACGGCCCCGACGTGATCGCGCCGCTGACGGGAACGGGCGCCCTGCCGGCCGGGGCCCGGGGCGTGCGCTTCGCTAGGGCGGCGGGCTACCAGCTCGAGCAGGTGGAACGGTACAGCAGCCTGGAGGTTGCCGCTGCGGCCCAGGCCCTGGACGGCCTGGAGCGGGAAGCGCGGACCAAGGCGGCCGGGTACGAGCTGCTGACCTGGACGGACCACTGCCCGGAGGAGCTGGTGGAGCAGCTCGCCGTGCTGATGTCGCGGATGAGCACGGACGCGCCGAGCGGGGGCCTCAGCTTCGAGGAGGAGACTTGGGACGCCGCGCGCGTCCGGCACGTCGAGGACACCTGGAAGCAAGCCGGGAACGTCTCGCTCGTGGCGGCTGCCCGGCATCTGGAGACGGGCGAACTGGCCGCGTACTCCGTGCTCGAACTCTCGCCCAACAAGCCCTGGCTCGCCGAGCAGGATGACACCCTGGTGGCGGCCAGCCACCGGGGCCACCGCCTGGGCATGCTGGTCAAGATCGCCAACCTCCGGCGCCTGGCGGACTACCCGGACATCGAGCGCGTGGCCACCTTCAACGCTGCCGAAAACGATCACATGTTGGCTATCAACGTGGCTCTCGGATTCCGTCCCGCGGGCTGGGACGGGGAATGGCAGCGGACCGTCGCCGCGGGAAGTTCGTCGGCTTCCCACTGACCCTCGCCAGCCTTCGAACGCCCGCAAACTTACCCGTTCAGGCCATGGAATACGGACCCGAACGGGCATATGCTGACGCTTGAAGCCCGGCGCGGGCAGGGCAGCGCATGAGGCTGTAGAGCATTGGGCGGCAGGATGGCTGGGAACATGCCCGCTAAGGCACAAGAGGTACGGATCGAGCAGCTCTGGATTCCGGATTCGCTGGACGGACCGGATGCGGCGGATTTCCTCGCCGCCGTCGAGGTGGGGCGCAAGGTCCGGATGCAGACCTGGGGGAGCGACGACCTCGCTTACTCCCCGCTGGAGAAGCTGCTGGAAATGGCCGATCCTTACGAGCGCCAGGTGATCCTCGTTGCCAGGATCGACCAGCAGATCGTCGGAACCGTGGACGTTGCCCTGCCGCTGGCGGATAACCAGGACCTGGCCGAATTCACCCTCGACATCCTGCCCGAGTACCAGGGCCGCGGCGTCGGCCGGCAGCTGCTGGAGGCCGCGGAGCATCTGGCCCGGGAAGAGGGGCGGAGCACCATCCTGATCGACACCAACCATCCGGCCGCGACCCTGGGTGACAGCAAGGCTGGGCAGCTGATTCCCGGGACCGGCATGGGATTCGTGCCGCTGAACAGCCGGGAGGTGGAGTTCGCCCAACACACCGGTTATACCCTGCAGCACATCGAGCAGTTCAGCTCCTGCGTCCTCCCGCTGGACGGCAAACTGGTCGCCGAACTGCAGGCGGAGGCGGAGGAGGCCAACGCGGGACGCTACCGGCTGCATCACTGGACGGATCGTTGCCCGGAGCAGTGGCTCGAAGCCGTGGCCGCCCTCGAGAACCGGGCCGGCGAGGACGGAATCCCGGGGGCCGAGGACGGAGCCTTGGTGTTCGACGGCGGCGTGCTGCGCGAGACGGAGGACGTCGCCATCGCGCAGGGGCGCCGCACCGTAGTCACCGCCGTCGAGCACATCGCCAGCGGAACTCTGGTGGGCTTGACGACCATCAGCGTCCTGGCGCTGCGCCCCGACGTCGTATTCCAGGACGACACCGTGGTGCTGGCCGAGCACCGTGGCAACAAACTCGGCCTGCTGATCAAGGTGGCCAACATGGAGCGGCTGACCGAGCAGTTCCCGGACGCACGCGTGCTCTACACCTGGAACGCCCCGGAAAACCGCTACCTGCTCACCGTCAACCAGCAGCTGGGCTTCACCACCGCGGGTGTGACGGGGATCTGGCAAAAGGAACTGCCGGACTTCCGGCCCAGCGTCAGCTGAGCCGATTTGGAGCGCGCGGTACCCTTCCCGTAAGCTGGGGGAACCAAAGACCGTCGGTTGTTGGAAATCCACTCTCCCAAGCAAGGCTCAAATCTGCAGCTGCGCCGGGAGAGCCAGTGGATCTCCAGACGAAGGACCCTGAACATAGGGCGGCCGGCGCAGGTGAACGAAGCAAAGCTCCGCGGCTTGACCGCGTTGAGACAAGCCCCGTGCATCTGCGCGGGGCGTTTTTAGTTTTAGCTCACCTGAGCGGGGACCCGGACGAACCGGCACTATCCCCGGAAGGAGGGTTATGGCAACGCCTAGCAAGGTTTCAGCAGTAGCTGAGATCACTAACGATTTCAAGGAATCGACCGCCGCTGTCCTGACCGAATACCGTGGGCTCACCGTTGCACAGCTCAAGCAGCTGCGTGTTTCTCTCGGCCAGGAAACCAAGTTCTCGGTCGTCAAGAACACCCTGACCGCAATTGCAGCCAAGGAAGCTGGTGTCGAAGCATTCGACGGCCAGCTCGCCGGCCCCACTGCAATCGCGTTCATCAAGGGTGACGCAGTTGCCGCTGCCAAGAGCCTGACGGATTTTGCCAAGGCCAACAAGCAGCTGGTTATCAAGACCGGTTACTTCGAAGGCAAGGCACTGAACGCCAGCGAAGTTGCTGCCCTGGCAGCACTCGAGTCCCGTGAGCTGCAGCTCGCAAAGGTTGCAGGCGTCCTCAAGGCTCCTGCTGCCGCTGCTGCACGCATCATCGACGCACTGCGCCTCAAGCTTGAAGAAGAGAACGGTGCACCGGCAGCTGCCGAAGCGCCCGCCGCTGAAGAAGCAGAAGCCCCCGCAGCCGAGGCTCCCGCCGAAGCCGCAGCTCCGGCCGAAGCCGCAGCTGCCGAAGAGAACTAACTCTCTTTCAAACCAGACTCCGGTGCGAGGGCACGGTCCAGGCCGCCAAGCACCACTATAGGAAGGACGCCAACCATGGCGAAGCTCACCAACGAAGAGCTCATTGAAGCTTTCAAGGAACTGACCATCATCGAGCTCTCCGAGTTCGTCAAGCTCTTCGAAGAGACCTTCGAAGTTACCGCTGCTGCGGTTGCTGTTGCTGGCCCCGCCGGCGGCGCCGCTGAAGAGGTTGAAGAGAAGACCGACTTCGACGTCATCCTCGAAGCTGCTGGCGACAAGAAGATCGCAGTGATCAAGGAAGTTCGCGCCATCACCTCCCTCGGCCTCAAGGAAGCCAAGGACCTGGTCGACGGTGCACCGAAGGCTGTTCTCGAAGGCGCCACCAAGGAAGCCGCCGAGAAGGCAAAGGCTCAGCTCGAAGAGGCCGGCGCAACCGTTACCCTCAAGTAACTCGCCCTGCCCGGGACGCTCGACTAGTTCGAACGCCCCAATCTTTCCGGGAAACCCCGTCCACTCCGGTGGGCGGGGTTTCCTGCGTTCCGGCCCCGTAGTGCGGAACAAGTGAATCTTTTGCAAATGATTGTTGTCTCTCCTTTTCAGGCGACTGCACGGCCCCTAGACTTTGGCTTTGTGCCGACCGGCCGCCAACCCTGAGGAGTCCCCACCATGACCGATCCGAATCCTTCGTTCTCCCGCCGTGCCATGCTCGCCGCGGCCTTCGTCGGCGGCAGCGCTGCCGCGGCCGCCCTCGGAGCCCCGGCCGCCCAGGCGGCGCCGGCCAACGGGAAGAAGCAGTTCCAGCTGACCGTGCTCGGCACCACCGACCTGCACAACAACGTCTTCAACTGGGATTACTTCAAGGACATGCCCTACGCGGACAACGCCGGGAACAAGATCGGGATCGCCCAGGCCGCCACGCTGATCAAGGCGGTCCGGGCCGAGCGCGGTACGGGCCAGACCCTCACGATCGACTCCGGCGACACCATCCAGGGCACGCCCTTGGCCTACTACTTCGCCAAGGTCAACCCCATTTCGGACACCGTCAAGCACCCGATGGCGCTGGCCATGAACGCCGTGGGCTACGACGCGGTGGCCCTCGGCAACCACGAATTCAACTACGGCATCCCGATGCTGCGGACCTGGGAGAAGCAGCTGGACTTCCCGCTGCTCGGCGCTAACGTGCACGACGCCGTCACCGGCCAGCGCGCGTTTACCCCGTACGTGCTCAAGCGCGTCAAGACCGAGAACGGGTGGCTGACGGTCGGCCTCGTCGGCTTCGTGACGCCCGGCTGCGCGCTCTGGGACCGGGACAACGTCCAGGGCAAGCTGGACTTCAACGGGATCGTCGAGGAAGCCAAGACCGTCATCCCGCAGATGAAGGCGGCCGGAGCCGACGTCGTGATCGTCTCCAGCCACTCGGGTGCCACGCCGGGCTCGTCCTATGGTGACGCGCTGCCGTTCCCCGAAAACGCCTCCACGCAGCTCGCCGAGGAAGTCCCCGGGATCGACGTGATCCTCGTGGGCCACGCGCACCTGGAAATCCCGGAACGCTTCGTCACCAACAAGGCCACCGGGCGGCAGGTGCTCCTGACCGAGCCGCTGAAATGGGGCATGCGCGTCGCCGTGATCGACCTGCAGCTCGTCAAAGACCGGGGGCAGTGGAGCGTCGCCTCGGCGCATTCGCACCTCCTCGACGCCAAGACCGTCGACGCCGACCCCGCCGTCATCGGGGCCGTGCAGGCCGGGCACGAGGCCACCGTGAAGTACGTGAACCAGGTGATCGGCACCTCAACCGCGCCGCTGAACACGGCGACCGCCTGCTGGGGAGACTCTGCGGCGATCGACGCGATCAACTATGTCCAGGCCAGCACCATCAAGGCAGAGCTGGCCAATGGTCCGGCAGCCGGGCTTCCGGTGCTCTCGATCGCTGCAGCGTT
This sequence comes from Arthrobacter sp. 01N442, assembly GCF_056399345.1. NCBI lineage: Bacteria > Bacillati > Actinomycetota > Actinomycetes > Micrococcales > Micrococcaceae > Arthrobacter > Arthrobacter sp. 01N442. The sequence goes on along the minus strand of NZ_JBFTRD010000004.1, from coordinate 538,567 downwards.
CTCGCGGGCGGTGGACGTCAAGGCCGGCCCGCTGACCATCCGCGACGTGGCCGGGCTGTACATCTTCGACAACACCCTGCTCTCCATCAAGGTCACCGGCGCCCAGGTCAAGGCCTACCTCGAATGGTCCGCGCAATACTTCAAGCCGGTAGCCGGCACCACGGCCAGCGCCCAGGACGTCACCAACGCCGCCACCTCGATAGCGCCGAACGGCACTCCGGACTACAACTACGACGTCGTCTTCGGACTGGACGCCCCGCTGAACTACGAGATCGACCTGGCCCGCCCGGTGGGGGACCGGATCATGAACCTGAGCTACGGCGGCGCGCCCGTGCCGGCGGACAAGGAGTTCGCGATGGCCATCAACAACTACCGGCAGAGCGGCGGGGGCAACTTCCCGGCCGTGAAGACGGCGCCGGTGCTCTCGAACAGCCAGCAGGAGATCCGCCAGCGCATCATCGACTACGTCGTGGCCCGCGGCACGCTGGACGCCGCCGTGTTCAGCCAGAGCAACTGGCGGCTCACCGTCAAGGGCGAGCCGCTGACCGTCACCGCCTGATTCCGGTCCCGGCCTCAATCGGTTGCTCCGTAACTGCCGTTTTCAGCCCCCATAACGGCAGCTACGGAGCAATCGATGGCTCGGGCGCAGTCGCGGGGCACTTAACCCGGGGGTGCTAAATGGAGGTCAGCGGCTCGGTGATGTCCGCGACGACGGCGCCCAGCGCGGCCACCAGCGCGTCGGCATCGACGAAGGCGCTGTAGCCGTGTTCGCCGGCGCCCATCGAAATCCGCCGTCCGGCGATGGTGCTGTCGGCGTAGACGGGCCATGGGGAGGTGCTGCCGAGCGGGGTGATCGTGCCTCGCTCGTAGCCGGTCGCGGCGAGGGCGACGTCGGCGCTGGGGAGCGAGAGCTTGTTGACGCCCACCAGCTGGCGCAGCTTGGGCCAGGAGATCTGGCGGTCGCCGGGGACGAGGGCGAAGAGGAAGCTGCCGTCCTTGTGCTTGACCACGAGCGACTTCACGATCTCCCCGGGGCTGATCCCGAGGATTCCGGCGGCCTCCTCCAGGCTGCTGGCGGCCAGGCGCTCTACCAGCTCCACTTTCAGGCCGCGCGCGGCGGCGTCAGCCAGGAATCGCTTCCTGCCGGCGCCGCCGCCGCGGTCCTCGCCCGAGTCCAGCTCGGACATCAGTCGCGGTACAGCAGCAGGGCCTCGCCCTGGCCGCCGCCGCCGCAGAGCGACACGGCGGCCTTGCCGGTCCCGCGCCGTTTGAGCTCGTGGGCCGCGTGCAGCGCCAGCCGGGCTCCGGAGGCGCCGATCGGGTGGCCCAGGGCAATGGCTCCGCCGTGGATGTTGCACTGCTCCAGCGGGTAGTCCAGGTCCTTGAGGGACTGCACGGCCACGGAACCAAAGGCCTCGTTGATCTCGATGAAGTCCAGGTCGCCGGTGGTCCAGCCTGCCTTGTCCAGCGCGTTCTTGATCGCGTTGGAGGGCTGGGAGTGCAGCGAATTGTCCGGGCCCGCGACCTGCCCGGGCTTGCCGACCACGGCCAGGTACTCCAGGCCGTTCTCCTCGGCGAACTTCCGCGAGGTCAGCACCAGGGCGGCGGCGCCGTCGGAGAGCGGGGAGGAGTTGCCGGCGGTGATGGTCCCGTCCGTGGCGAAGGCCGCGCGCAGGCCGGCCAGGGAGGAAACGGACGTGTCCGGGCGGACCCCCTCGTCTGTGCCGACCAGGATCGGGTCGCCCTTGCGCTGCTTGACGCTGATCGGGGCGATTTCGCCGTCGAACACCCCGTCCTTCGCGGCCGTGGCCGCGCGCTGGTGCGATGCGGCCGCCACCTCGTCCTGGGAGGTGCGGTCGATGCCGAGCGTGACGTTCTTGCTCTCCGTGGAAAGGCCCATGGACTGCCCGTCGAAGGCGTCGGTGAGGCCGTCGTGGGCGGCGGCGTCGAGCGCCTGGACCGAGCCGTAGGTCCAGCCCTGCCGCGAGCCGGGCAGCAGGTGCGGTGCCCGGCTCATCGATTCCTGGCCGCCGGCGACGACGACGGTGGCATCCCCGCTGCGGATCATCCGGGCCGCGTCGATCACGGCGGTGAGGCCGGAGAGACAGACCTTGTTGATAGTGACGGTGGGAACGTTCCAGCCGATGCCGGCGCCGATGGCGCTCTGCCGGGCCGGGTTCTGTCCCGCGCCGGCCTGCAGGACCTGGCCCATGACCACAGAATCGACCTGGTCGGCCTTCACTCCGCTGGCGGCCAGGGCGGCCCGGATCGCGTGGGCGCCGAGTTCGACGGCGGTGAAGCTGGCCAGCTGCCCGTTCAGCCGTCCCTGCGGGGTGCGGGCTGCGGCGAGGATGACAACATCATTGTTGTCCGCGGAGTTGCTCATGGTTATCTCTTCCGATCTCTAATGATGTATCCCAAGGTTATCGTGAGCCCCATCACTGAGCTATTCGGCGGACCGGGCCGGGCGCGGGGCGCCGGGCAGTGGTGCGGCCGGGGTGCGCAGGCCCGTGCTTGCAATCGCGCCCCAAGTGGGGTAGACAAGTAGGTTGCTTTGCCGTATCGTAGATATTTGCGTCTTCCCTGTTTACCTTCAGCCTTCATATAGCGGTGGGCTTAGCCTGACAGCTGCGCCATCAATGTGCCGTCTACAACGCGCACCAGCATGGGCGGCGGGGTCCCGGGTCATATAGCGGAACCGGTTTGGTAGCACTGCGGAGTCACTTCGCAGGGTGCATAACGGGGGAGATCTGAAAACGCCTGAAGGTCTGTGGAAGGATCCCTCTTGGTCGCCTCGAGCACCTCTAATGTAAACAACGCTACCGCTATCAATGCCGACAGCACCGACGGTGCAACCCGCCGGCTCTCCTTCGCAAAGATTCACGAACCGCTTGACGTTCCGAATCTGCTTGCCCTGCAAACCGACAGCTTTGACTGGCTGGTCGGAAACGAACGCTGGCAGGCACGCGTCGCGAAGGCCGTCGAAGAAGGCGACCTCAGCGTCGCCACCACGTCGGGCCTGTCTGACATCTTCGAAGAGATCTCCCCGATCGAGGACTTCCAGGGCACCATGTCCCTGAGCTTCTCCGAGCCGGAGTTCGCTGACCCCAAGTACACGATGGCTGAGTGCAAGGACCGGGACGCTACATACTCGGCTCCGCTGTACGTCAAGGCCGAATTCATGAACAACAACACGGGCGAAATCAAGCAGCAGACCGTGTTCATGGGTGACTTCCCGCTGATGACCGAGAAGGGCACCTTCGTCGTTAACGGCACCGAGCGTGTCGTCGTGTCCCAGCTGGTTCGTTCCCCGGGTGCCTACTTCGAGCGCACCGCGGACAAGACCAGCGACAAGGACATCTTCACCGCGAAGATCATCCCGTCCCGCGGCGCCTGGTTCGAACTCGAAATCGACAAGCGCGACCAGGTCGGCGTTCGCCTCGACCGCAAGCGCAAGCAGTCCGTCACGGTGCTGCTGAAGGCCCTCGGCTGGACCGAAGGCCAGATCCTCGAAGAGTTCGGCCAGTACGACTCCATGCGCGCGACGCTGGAGAAGGACGCCACCGAAACCCGCGAAGACGCCTTGCTGGACATCTACCGGAAGCTGCGACCGGGCGAGCCGCCCACCGTCGAGGCTGCCCAGTCCCTGCTGGACAACCTGTACTTCAACTCCAAGCGCTACGATCTGGCCAAGGTTGGCCGCTACAAGATCAACCGCAAGCTCGGCATCGACCGCTCCCTTGGCGACAAGGAAGCATCCGTGCTGCACGTTGAAGACATCGTTGCCATGATCAAGTTCCTGGTAGCCCTGCACGCCGGTGAGAAGACCCTCATGGGCAAGCGCGACGGCCAGGACCACGAGCTGCGCGTCGAGATCGACGACATCGACCACTTCGGCAACCGCCGCATCCGCGCCGTCGGCGAGCTCATCGAGAACCAGGTCCGCACCGGCCTGTCCCGCATGGAGCGCGTTGTCCGCGAGCGTATGACGACCCAGGACGTCGAGGCCATCACGCCGCAGACCCTGATCAACATCCGCCCCGTTGTGGCAGCCATCAAGGAGTTCTTCGGAACGTCGCAGCTGTCCCAGTTCATGGACCAGAACAACCCGCTCTCGGGCCTCACCCACAAGCGCCGCCTGTCCGCGCTTGGCCCGGGTGGTCTGTCCCGTGACCGCGCCGGCATGGAAGTTCGTGACGTGCACCCGTCCCACTACGGACGTATGTGCCCGATCGAAACCCCTGAAGGCCCGAACATTGGTCTGATCGGCTCGCTGGCTTCCTACGGACGCATCAACCCGTTCGGCTTCATCGAGACCCCGTACCGCCTTGTCTCCGAGGGCGTCGTTTCCGATGAGGTCCAGTACCTCACCGCCGACGACGAGGCCGAGGTCCTGATCGCACAGGCCAACGCCCCGCTCGACGAGAACAAGCGCTTCGCCGAAGAGACCGTGCTGGTCCGTGCCCGTGGTGGTGGAGGCGAGCCCGTGCTGGTTCCCGCCGCCGACGTCGAGTTCATGGACGTTTCCCCGCGCCAGATGGTGTCCGTGGCTACCGCCCTGATCCCGTTCCTCGAGCATGACGATGCAAACCGTGCACTCATGGGTGCCAACATGCAGCGCCAGGCTGTCCCGCTGGTCCGCTCCGAGGCGCCGTTCGTCGGCACCGGCATGGAGCGCGCCGCCGCCGTCGACGCCGGTGACGTTGTCATCGCGAAGAAGGCCGGTGTGGTCACCGAGGTTTCCGCCGAACTCGTCATCATGCTCAACGACGACGGCACCGAGACCAACTACCGGATCAACAAGTTCGCCCGCTCCAACCAGGGCAACTGCTACAACCACCGTGTCCTGGTAAACGAAGGCCAGCGCCTGGAAGTCGGCGGCATCATCGCCGACGGCCCGGCAACGGACCAGGGCGAGCTCGCCCTCGGTAAGAACCTGCTCGTGGCATTCATGTCATGGGAAGGCCACAACTTCGAGGACGCCATCATCCTGTCCCAGCGGATCGTGGCCGAGGACGTCCTGTCCTCGATCCACATCGAGGAGCACGAGATCGATGCCCGCGACACCAAGCTTGGTGCCGAGGAAATCACCCGTGACATCCCGAACGTGTCCGAGGAAGTCCTGGCCGGACTGGACGAGCGCGGCATCATCCACATCGGTGCCGAGGTCGAAGCCGGCGACATCCTGGTCGGTAAGGTCACCCCCAAGGGCGAGACCGAGCTGACCCCGGAAGAGCGCCTGCTGCGCGCCATCTTCGGCGAGAAGTCCCGCGAAGTGCGCGACACCTCGCTGAAGGTTCCGCACGGCGAGTCCGGCACCGTGATCGGTGTCCGCGTCTTCGACCGCGACAACGATGACGAGCTGCCCCCGGGCGTCAACCAGCTGGTCCGCGTCTACGTGGCCGCCAAGCGCAAGATCACCGACGGCGACAAGCTCGCCGGCCGTCACGGCAACAAGGGTGTTATCTCCAAGATCCTTCCGATCGAGGACATGCCCTTCCTTGCCGACGGCACCCCCGTTGATATCGTCCTGAACCCGCTGGGTGTTCCGGGCCGTATGAACGTCGGCCAGGTGCTCGAAACGCACCTCGGCTGGGTTGCCAAGACCGGTTGGAAGATCGAAGGCGAGCCCGAGTGGGTCAAGCAGCTGCCGAACCTGCCGCGTGAAAGTGGCCAGACCACTGTCGCAACGCCGGTCTTCGACGGTGCACGTGAAGAAGAAATCACGGGCCTGCTCGACTCCACCAACGTCACCCGCGACGGCGACCGCCTGATCAACTCTTCGGGCAAGACCCGCCTGTTTGACGGCCGCTCCGGCGAGCCGTTCCCGGATCCGATCTCGGTCGGCTACATGTACATCCTGAAGCTCCACCACCTGGTGGACGACAAGATCCACGCGCGCTCCACCGGCCCGTACTCCATGATCACGCAGCAGCCGCTGGGTGGTAAGGCACAGTTCGGTGGCCAGCGCTTCGGTGAAATGGAAGTGTGGGCGCTCGAAGCCTATGGCGCCGCCTACACGCTCCAGGAGCTCCTCACGATCAAGTCGGATGATATCCACGGTCGTGTGAAGGTCTACGAAGCCATCGTCAAGGGCGAGAACATCCCGGAGCCGGGTGTTCCTGAGTCCTTCAAGGTCTTGATCAAGGAAATGCAGTCGCTGTGCCTGAACGTGGAAGTTCTTTCCACGGACGGAACCACAATTGAAATGCGTGACTCTGATGACGCAGTCTTCACGGCTGCGGAAGAACTGGGCATCGATCTGTCTCGTGCAGAGCCCAGTTCCGTAGAAGAGGTTTAGCAGGTAAGCGTCCGACGGCGGGCCACCGCCCGCCGTCGGACGCCACCTCCCTCTTCCCGTAACCCAAGACTTCAGAATTTAGAGAACAAGAGAGAACAGGGACCATATGTCCAGCGAATCCTCCTTCGGCCTCATGCAGATCGGCCTCGCCACCGCGGAAGACATCCGTGGCTGGTCTTACGGCGAGGTTAAGAAGCCGGAAACCATCAACTACCGCACGCTCAAGCCCGAGAAGGACGGCCTCTTCTGCGAGAAGATCTTCGGCCCGTCCCGCGACTGGGAATGCTACTGCGGTAAGTACAAGCGCGTGCGCTTCAAGGGCATCATCTGCGAGCGGTGTGGCGTTGAGGTCACCCGTGCCAAGGTGCGCCGTGAGCGCATGGGCCACATCGAGCTGGCCGCCCCCGTCACGCACATCTGGTACTTCAAGGGTGTCCCGTCCCGCCTGGGCTACCTCCTTGACCTGGCGCCGAAGGACCTCGAAAAGGTCATCTACTTCGCTGCCTACATGATCACCAGCGTCGACGCCGATGCCCGCCACGAGGAACTGCCCAACCTCCAGGTTGAGCACGACATCGAGAAGAAGCAGCTGATCGACAACCGCGACTCGGACATCGCCACGATCGCCCGCGACCTCGAAAACGAGATCGCGCGCCTCGAAGGTGAAGGCGCCAAGGCTGCGGACAAGAAGAAGGCCCGCGACTCCGCCGACCGCCAGATGGCCAACGTCCGCAAGCGCGCGGATGCTGAAATCGAGCGCCTCGAGCAGGTCTGGGACCGCTTCAAGAACCTCAAGGTCGCCGACCTCGAGGGCGACGAGGGCCTGTACCGCGAACTGCGTGACCGCTACGGCATGTACTTCGAGGGCTCCATGGGTGCCGAGGCCATCAAGAAGCGTCTTGAGAGCTTCGACATGCAGGCCGAGTCCGACCTGCTGCGCGACATCATCGCCAACGGCAAGGGCCAGCGCAAGACCCGCGCCCTGAAGCGGCTCAAGGTGGTCAACGCGTTCCTGACGACCAACAACAGCCCGCTCGGCATGGTGCTGGACGCCGTCCCGGTGATCCCGCCGGAACTGCGCCCGATGGTCCAGCTGGACGGCGGCCGCTTCGCGACCTCCGACCTCAACGACCTGTACCGCCGCGTGATCAACCGCAACAACCGCCTCAAGCGCCTGCTTGACCTCGGTGCCCCGGAGATCATCGTCAACAACGAGAAGCGCATGCTTCAGGAAGCTGTTGACAGCCTCTTCGACAACGGCCGCCGCGGCCGTCCGGTCACCGGACCGGGCAACCGCCCGCTGAAGTCCCTGAGCGACATGCTCAAGGGCAAGCAGGGTCGTTTCCGCCAAAACCTCCTGGGTAAGCGCGTTGACTACTCGGGCCGTTCCGTTATCGTCGTCGGCCCGCAGCTGAAGCTGCACCAGTGCGGTCTGCCGAAGCAGATGGCCCTGGAGCTCTTCAAGCCGTTCGTGATGAAGCGCCTGGTTGACCTCAACCACGCACAGAACATCAAGTCCGCCAAGCGGATGGTCGAGCGCTACCGCCCGCAGGTCTGGGACGTCCTCGAAGAGATCATCACCGAGCACCCCGTGCTGCTGAACCGTGCACCTACCCTGCACCGTCTCGGCATCCAGGCGTTCGAACCGCAGCTCGTCGAAGGCAAGGCAATCCAGCTCCACCCGCTGGTTTGTGGCGCCTTCAACGCTGACTTCGACGGCGACCAGATGGCAGTCCACCTGCCGCTGAGCCCCGAAGCCCAGGCCGAAGCCCGGATCCTGATGCTGTCCTCGAACAACATCCTGAAGCCGTCCGACGGCCGCCCGGTGACGCTGCCTTCGCAGGATATGATCATCGGCCTCTACCACCTGACCACCAAGCGTGTCGGTTCAGCTGGCGAAGGCCGGATCTTCTCCTCGATCTCGGAAGCCATCATGGCCTTCGACCTGCACGAGCTGCACCTGAACTCCAAGATCAAGATCCGGCTCGAGGACTTCGTTCCTTACGCCGGCTGGGAAGCTCCCGAAGGCTGGGAGCCGGGTCAGACCGCACTGGTCGAAACCTCCCTCGGCCAGGTCATCTTCAACCAGACGCTGCCCGCGGACTACCCGTGGGTTGAGGCTGTTGCCGACAAGGGCGAACTGTCCCGGATCGTCAACGACCTCGCCGAGCGCTACCCGAAGGTCGTCACGGCGGCAACGCTGGACAACCTGAAGGATGCCGGTTTCTACTGGGCAACCCGCTCGGGCGTCACCGTCGCCATCTCCGACATCGAGGTCCCGGCCTCCAAGCCGGAGCTCCTCGCCGGCTACGAGACCATGGCCGCGAAGATCCAGGGCCAGTACGACAAGGGCCTGATCGACGACGACGAGCGTCGCCAGGAACTGATCGAGATCTGGAACAAGGCAACGAACGAGATCGCCCAGGCGATGCGTGACAGCCTGTCGCCGATGAACACCATCAACCGCATGGTGTCCTCCGGTGCCCGTGGTAACTGGATGCAGGTCCGTCAGATCGCGGGTATCCGTGGCCTGGTGGCCAACCCGAAGGGTGAGATCATCCCGCGTCCGATCAAGTCCTCCTACCGCGAGGGCCTGTCGGTGCTGGAATACTTCATCGCCACGCACGGTGCCCGTAAGGGTCTGGCCGATACCGCACTGCGTACCGCCAACTCGGGTTACCTGACCCGTCGTCTGGTGGATGTCTCGCAGGACGTCATCGTCCGTGAAGAGGACTGCGGCACCGAACGCGGCCTCGTCACCCCGATCGCGGTCGCTGACGCCAACGGCGAGCTGGTCCTGGACGAAAACGTCGAGAACAGCGCCTACGCCCGTACCCTCGCCGTGGACGTCGTTGACGCCAAGGGCAAGGTCCTGGCAGCGGCCGGCACCGACTGCGGCGACGTCGTCATTGCCGAACTGTTCGCAGCCGGCATCACCGAGGTCAAGGTCCGCTCCGTACTCACCTGTGAGTCCAGCGTCGGCACCTGCGCCCTGTGCTACGGCCGTTCGCTGGCCACCGGCAAGACCGTGGACATCGGCGAGGCCGTGGGCATCATCGCCGCCCAGTCCATCGGTGAGCCGGGTACCCAGCTGACCATGCGTACCTTCCACACCGGTGGCGCTGTCTCCGCCGGCGGTGGCGACGACATCACCCAGGGTCTGCCCCGTATCCAGGAGCTCTTCGAAGCCCGTACTCCGAAGGGTGTCGCACCGATTGCTGAAGCAGCCGGCCGCATCACCATCGAAGAGTCCGAGCGCCAGATGCGCCTGGTCATCACCCCGGATGACGGATCCGAAGAGATCGCCTACCCGGTACTGCGCCGTTCACGTCTTCTCATCGAAGACGGCGAGCACGTCAGCGTCGGGCAGAAGCTCATCAACGGTCCGGTCGATCCGAAGCAGGTTCTGCGCATCATGGGCCCCCGTGCCGCGCAGAAGTTCCTGGTTGACGAGGTCCAGGGCGTGTACCGCAGCCAGGGCATCGGTATCCACGACAAGCACGTCGAGGTTATCGTCCGCCAGATGCTGCGCCGCGTCACGGTCATCGAGTCCGGCGAATCGGATCTGCTGCCCGGCGAGCTCGCCGAGCGCAGCCGCTTCGAGGATGCCAACCGCCGTGTTGTTTCCGAGGGCAAGACGCCGGCCTCCGGCCGTCCCGAGCTCATGGGTATCACCAAGGCGTCCCTGGCGACCGAGTCCTGGCTGTCCGCAGCTTCCTTCCAGGAGACCACCCGCGTCCTGACGCAGGCGGCCATGGAAGGCAAGAGCGATCCGCTGCTCGGCCTCAAGGAAAACGTCATCATCGGTAAGCTCATCCCGGCCGGCACGGGTCTCCCGCGCTACACCGAGGTCACGGTGGAGCCGACTGAAGAAGCGAAGGCCAATCTGTTCACCGGCCCGAGCGCGTTCAGCGACTTCTCCTACGACTCCCTGGGTGGCGACGGAGCTCCTGAGTTCCACGCCATCCCGCTGGATGACTACGACCTGGGCAGCGACTTCCGCTAAGGAATTGCTCCCCGAAGGATGGTCCCGCACCGCAAGGTGGGGGACCATCCCCGTTTAACCCGTCGAGTCAACCCGTCGACTGCTGAGATACGGCCGTTTTGAGGCTCCAGAAGGGCCGTATCTCAGCACTCGACGGATACCCGGCAGGGGGAGCGGCCGGCGGCGGAAGGGCACGAAAGCCCGCCGATTAAGGGCTGGGGGCCGTCCGTGTTAGACTTGAGACTAATTGTTATTGTGGCAGTGGATGAGAGCGCCGGTTGAAACCGCAAGGTTCAACCAGGACGACGTTTCCGGTTTGCAGGGTTCTTGTGCAACGTATGCCACATTTTCGCATGCCTAGGGGCCATTCAGGATGAGAGTCCGGAGCCCGGGTGTGCGGTCCGACTATTAAGGCTTCGCCTCAGCTGCTCTGGAGAGAACTTCAAAGCTCGAGCGGCGGGGCGCAGCGACAAGAGAGCGGCCGCCAACGGCCGCTCCGGATAAAACGGAGAACACGAGAGTGCCTACGATTAACCAGCTGGTCCGCAAGGGCCGCACGCCTAAGGTCTCGAAGACCAAGGCCCCCGCGCTTAAGGGCAGCCCGATGCGCCGTGGTGTTTGCACCCGCGTTTACACGACGACCCCGAAGAAGCCGAACTCGGCTCTGCGTAAGGTTGCGCGTGTGCGCCTCAACGGTGGCGTTGAAGTCACCGCTTACATCCCCGGTGTTGGCCACAACCTGCAGGAGCACTCCATTGTGCTCGTCCGCGGCGGCCGTGTTAAGGACCTCCCGGGTGTGCGTTACAAGATCGTCCGTGGCGCCCTCGATACCCAGGGTGTGAAGAACCGTAAGCAGGCCCGCAGCCGCTACGGCGCAAAGATGGAGAAGAAGTAATATGCCTCGCAAGGGTCCGGCCCCCAAGCGGCCGCTAGTACTAGATCCCGTTTACGGCTCCCCGCTGGTCACTCAGCTGATCAACAAGGTGCTGGTTGACGGCAAGAAGTCCACCGCAGAGCGAATCGTTTACGGTGCACTCGAAGGCGCCCGCGCCAAGTCCGGCGGCGACCCGGTTGCAGCCCTCAAGAAGGCCATGGACAACGTCAAGCCTTCCCTCGAGGTCCGCTCCCGCCGCGTCGGTGGCGCAACCTACCAGGTTCCCGTCGAGGTCAAGCCGGGCCGTTCCACGGCCCTCGCCCTCCGCTGGCTGGTTGGCTACTCCAAGGCCCGCCGCGAAAAGACGATGACCGAGCGCCTCCAGAACGAAATCCTGGATGCCTCGAACGGTCTCGGAGCCGCTGTGAAGCGTCGCGAAGACACCCACAAGATGGCCGAGTCCAACAAGGCCTTCGCACACTACCGCTGGTAATACTTCCCGGACGCCGCCGGCTCAACCGAGTCGGCGGCGAACGTGCAGTCCATCCGAAAGGGAGACACCGTGGCACAGGACGTGCTTACCGACCTTAGCAAGGTCCGCAACATCGGCATCATGGCCCACATTGATGCCGGCAAGACCACTACTACCGAGCGCATCCTGTTCTACACGGGTGTGAACCACAAGATCGGCGAAACGCACGACGGCGCGTCGACCACCGACTGGATGGAACAGGAGAAGGAACGCGGCATCACCATCACGTCTGCCGCCGTGACCTGCTTCTGGGAAAACAACCAGATCAACATCATTGACACCCCCGGCCACGTGGACTTCACGGTTGAGGTTGAGCGCTCCCTGCGCGTCCTCGATGGTGCAGTCGCAGTGTTCGACGGCAAGGAAGGCGTGGAGCCGCAGTCCGAGACTGTTTGGCGCCAGGCCGACAAGTACAACGTTCCGCGTATCTGCTTCGTCAACAAGATGGACAAGCTCGGCGCTGACTTCTACTTCACCGTCGACACCATCATCAGCCGCCTCGGTGCCAAGCCGCTCGTCATGCAGCTGCCGATCGGCGCCGAGAACGACTTCATCGGCGTCGTCGACCTGCTCTACATGCGCGCACTGGTCTGGCCCGGCGACTCCAAGGGTGACGTCACCATGGGTGCCAAGTACGAGATCCAGGAGATCCCGGCTGACCTCAAGGAAAAGGCCGAAGAGTACCGCGCAACGCTCGTTGAGACCGTTGCCGAGTCCTCCGAAGAGCTCATGGAGAAGTACCTCGAGGGCGAAGAGATCTCGATCGACGAGCTCAAGGCCGGCATCCGCAAGATGACGATCAACTCCGAGCTGTACCCGGTCTTCTGTGGCTCCGCGTTCAAGAACCGCGGCGTCCAGCCGATGCTCGACGCCGTCGTGGACTACCTGCCGAACCCGCTCGACGTCCCCCCGATGGTCGGCCACGACCCCCGCGACGAAGAGAAGGAACTGACCCGGAAGCCTTCCGCTGACGAGCCGTTCTCCGCGCTGGCGTTCAAGATTGCCGCACACCCCTTCTTCGGCCAGCTCACCTTCATCCGCGTGTACTCCGGTCACGTGGAAGCAGGCGCACAGGTGGTCAACTCCACCAAGGGCAAGAAGGAGCGCATCGGCAAGCTGTTCCAGATGCACGCCAACAAGGAAATGCCGGTCGACGGCGCTACCGCTGGCCACATCTACGCAGCGATCGGCCTGAAGGACACCACCACGGGCGACACCCTGTGCGACGCGTCCAACCAGATCGTTCTCGAGTCCATGAGCTTCCCGGAGCCCGTGATCTCGGTTGCAATCGAGCCGAACACCAAGGGTGACCAGGAGAAGCTCTCCACGGCCATCCAGAAGCTCTCCGCTGAGGACCCGACCTTCCAGGTCTCCCTCAACGAAGACACCGGCCAGACCATCATCGCCGGCATGGGCGAGCTCCACCTGGACATCCTGGTGGACCGCATGCGCCGCGAATTCAAGGTCGAGGCAAACGTGGGCAAGCCCCAGGTTGCCTACCGCGAAACCATCAAGCGTGCTGTAGAGCGTCACGACTACACACACAAGAAGCAGACCGGTGGTTCGGGTCAGTTCGCAAAGATCCAGATCGCCATCGAGCCGCTGGACACTTCCGAAGGCGAGATGTACGAGTTCGAGAACAAGGTCACCGGTGGCCGCGTTCCGCGCGAATACATCCCGTCCGTCGACGCCGGTATCCAGGATGCACTGAACGACGGCGTCCTGGCCGGTTACCCGGTTGTCGGCATCAAGGCAACGCTGATTGACGGCGCTTACCACGATGTTGACTCCTCGGAAATGGCGTTCAAGATCGCCGGCCGTATGGCTTTCAAGGAAGCCGCACGCAAGGCGAACCCTGTCCTGCTTGAACCGCTGATGGATGTCGAGGTCCGCACCCCTGAGGAATACATGGGTGAAGTTATCGGTGACCTCAACTCCCGCCGTGGCCAGATGCAGTCCATGGAAGATGCCCAGGGCGTCAAGGTCATCCGCGCGCACGTTCCGCTGTCCGGCATGTTCGGCTACATCGGTGACCTGCGTTCGAAGACCCAGGGTCGCGCTGTGTACTCCATGACGTTCAACAGCTACGCCGAGGTCCCGAAGGCAGTTGCCGACGAGATCATCCAGAAGAGCCGCGGCGAGTAGTCCGAAAGGACTTCCCGCAGCAGCATCAAACTCGGGTGCGTTTCCTCAATAGGGGATTCACCTGGTGTTGGCGGCCGGCCTCCGGCCGCCAACACGAACAGGCTCGAGGGACTAGTATTAGTTCCTGAATCTGCAATTTCACCAATCCAAAGCCCCCCAAGTAGACTTACTGGAGTTTCTGCCGCGACAAGCGCGGTCGAAGGGTAAGTCATTTGAAAACGTTCTAGGAGGAACCTGTGGCAAAGGCAAAGTTCGAGCGGACTAAGCCGCACGTTAACATCGGTACCATTGGTCACGTTGACCACGGTAAGACGACGCTGACGGCCGCCATTTCCAAGGTGCTGTACGACAAGTACCCGACTCTCAACGAGAAGCGTGACTTCGCGTCCATTGACTCTGCTCCCGAAGAGCGTCAGCGCGGCATTACCATCAACATCTCCCACGTTGAGTACCAGACCGAGAAGCGCCACTACGCACACGTAGACGCTCCGGGTCACGCTGACTACATCAAGAACATGATCACCGGCGCTGCTCAGATGGACGGTGCAATCCTCGTGGTTGCCGCCACTGACGGCCCGATGGCTCAGACCCGCGAGCACGTCCTGCTCGCCCGCCAGGTTGGTGTTCCCTACCTGCTGGTGGCACTGAACAAGGCTGACATGGTCGATGACGAGGAACTCCTCGACCTCGTCGAAATGGAAGTTCGTGAGCTCCTGAGCTCGCAGGGCTTCGATGGCGACGAAGCACCGGTTGTCCGCGTTTCCGGCCTCAAGGCTCTGGAAGGCGACCCGGAGTGGGTCAAGTCCGTCGAGGACCTCATGGAAGCAGTCGACGAGTCCGTTCCGGACCCGGTTCGTGACCGCGACAAGCCGTTCCTGATGCCGATCGAAGACGTCTTCACGATCACCGGCCGTGGCACCGTTGTTACGGGCCGCGCCGAGCGTGGAACCCTCGCGATCAACTCCGAGGTCGAGATCGTTGGCATCCGCCCGGTCCAGAAGACCACGGTTACCGGTATCGAGATGTTCCACAAGCAGCTCGACGAAGCATGGGCCGGCGAGAACTGTGGCCTCCTGCTCCGCGGTCTGAAGCGCGACGATGTCGAGCGTGGCCAGGTTGTCGTCAAGCCGGGTTCCATCACCCCGCACACCGACTTCGAGGCTAACGTCTACATCCTCTCCAAGGACGAAGGCGGACGTCACAACCCGTTCTACTCCAACTACCGCCCGCAGTTCTACTTCCGCACCACGGACGTAACCGGCGTTATCACCCTGCCGGAAGGCACGGAAATGGTTATGCCCGGCGACAACACTGAGATGACCGTTGCGCTCATCCAGCCGATCGCAATGGAAGAAGGCCTCGGCTTCGCTATCCGCGAAGGCGGCCGCACCGTTGGTTCGGGACGCGTCACCAAGATCATCAAGTAATTACTTGCTGATCCGAGCTTGATTTCCTGATCGGTGGGCCGCCACGCGGCCGCCGCAAGGAAGGAACAGCCCCGCTGCACTGCAGCGGGGCTGTTCTGTTTTAAGGCCCCTGCTACCGTTGCTGGTGACGAAAGGACTCCGGCATGGAATGGATCATTTTCCTAGTGGTGGTTGTCGCTGTGGTGGCGGCCGGCCTGTGGGCCAAGAAGTACTTCCGGCACGAGATCGAGCGCGCCAAGCGCATCGACCGCGCCAACAAGAACCGGTAGCGCAGGCCTCTAGCCGGCTGAACGGTTCTGCCGGGCCCGGCTGAGGGCCTGGTACCAGTAGTAGGACTCTTTGGGGGTCCGCGCCTGGGTGTCGAAATCGACATGGACCAGGCCGAACCGCTGGGAGTAGCCGGCTGCCCATTCGAAGTTGTCCATCAGGGTCCACACGTAATAGCCCAGGAGCTCGACGTCGTCCGCGATGCCGCCGGGCTCCGTCGCCGAGAGGGCGTGCCCCAGATGATCGGCCAAGTAACTGATCCGGCCGGCGTCGGGGATCGGCCCGTCCACGTGGTCCGGCTCCGGGAAGCTGGCACCG
Source organism: Arthrobacter sp. 01N442 (assembly GCF_056399345.1). Lineage (NCBI taxonomy): Bacteria > Bacillati > Actinomycetota > Actinomycetes > Micrococcales > Micrococcaceae > Arthrobacter > Arthrobacter sp. 01N442. Next base: position 522,718 of record NZ_JBFTRD010000004.1, on the reverse strand, counting down.
CTCTCCGTGATGAAGAGCGGCGGCAGTGCGGCGCCGTACCGGTCCTTCATCTCCCGAAGCAGTGGACCCAGATGGTCCGGCGCCACCGGCCAGCCGAAGCCCGTGGTTTCGTACTCAGGGAATGCGGCGAAGTGGAACGGCAGCCGAACCATTGCCTCGGCGGAACCGACCGGGCTGTCCGCAGGGCCACGGCCGGTGGCCACCTTCACCGGGTAGTAGTAGTTCACCCCGTAGAAATCGAGGGGCTGGTGGATGTTGCGCAGGTCCGCATCGGAGATCTTGCCGAGTGCACGGAACCAGGGGCGGGCGACCAGCGGCGGCTTCGGGTAGCTGCCCAAAAGGATCGGGTCGGCGTAGATCCGGTTCAGCGCCAGGTCGAAGACCTTGGCCAGCAGCTTGTCCGTGACAGACCCGGAGGCGGGCCGGACAGGGGAGTGCAGGTTGGTCACGCCCACGGCGCCGGCCACGCCCGCAGCCCGCAAGGCCTGGACGGCGAGCCCGTGGGCCAGGAGCTGGTGATGCACAGAGGGCAGGGCGTCGAAGAGCAGGTCGTGGCCGGGCGCATGCACGCCAAGGGCATAGCCGTTCAGGGTGACCGAGGCGGGTTCGTTCAGCGTCACCCATTGCGTGACCCGGTCGCCGAACCGGGCCCCGGCGGCGGCGCTGTACTCGGCGAAACGTTCCGCCGTCGTCCGGTTCATCCAGCCGCCGCGGTGTTCGAGCGGAAGCGGGGTGTCCCAGTGATAGAGCGTGGCCATCGGAGAGATGCCGGCTTCGAGCAGACCGTCGATCAGCCGGTCGTAGAAGTCGAGGCCTTCGGCATTGAACGGGCCCGTGCCGTCCGGCTGGATCCGCGGCCACGAAATCGAGAACCGGTAGGAATCAATGCCCAGCTCGCGCATCAGTCGGATGTCCTCGTCCGTGCGGTTGTAGTGATCGCAGGCGACGGCGGGGGAGTGCCCGTCCTGGATGCTGCCGGGCTTCTCGACAAACGCATCCCAGCCGGAGGGCCCGCGGCCACCCGCCGCCAGGGAGCCCTCGATCTGGAAGGCAGCGGAGGCCACCCCGAGCATGAAGCCGGGCCGCAGCTTGGCAGCGAGGGCCTGGACGGCGGTGGAATCCTGCACGGTCATGCCCCTATCTTCGTATCGGCGGTTGCTGAAGGCAATGACCGGGACGGAAGGCGCCCGACGGCGGGGCCCGCGGTCCGCCGTCGGACCCCCGAAGGAGCTGATTCGCTTCTGCTGAATAATTCCGGCATACTAGATGAGTTGTTCAAGCGCTCTTTCGCGTCCCGATCCGGATAATGCCGGGTGTCAGGGTCCAGGTAAGAGACCAAACATAACCCACTCCCCAAGGAATTGCGGACGAGTACGCGTGAAAAGCGCGACACGCCCGACCGCGGGGGTCGGTTGGCCGGCAGGTTGAGGAACCCGGATTCATCCGGATTCAGCTTGTGCGGCTGATGGTAGTTACGACTTCAAATGCTTCGGCAGCCATACAACGAGTAAGTGAACAGGGCAGCCCTAACCAGGGGAAGCACAGACTGAAAGAGAGTCAGGCGACATGGCGGGACAAAAAATCCGCATCCGGCTGAAGTCATATGACCACGAGGTCATTGACGTTTCAGCACGGAAGATCGTTGAGACGGTCACGCGCGCAGGCGCAACTGTAGTTGGCCCCGTGCCGCTGCCGACGGAGAAGAACGTTTACTGCGTAATCCGCTCTCCGCACAAGTACAAGGACAGCCGCGAGCACTTCGAAATGCGCACGCACAAGCGTCTTATCGACATCATCGATCCCACGCCCAAGGCTGTCGATTCGCTCATGCGTCTCGACCTGCCGGCCGACGTGAACATCGAAATCAAGCTGTAGGGAGGTGCTGAGAGACTATGACCGCAACCCGTAACGTAAAGGGCCTGCTGGGCACGAAGCTCGGCATGACCCAGGTCTGGGACGAGAACAACAAGCTCATCCCCGTCACTGTGGTCCAGGCTGACTCGAACGTCATCACGCAGCTGCGCAATGCAGAGACTGATGGCTACGTCGCCGTTCAGATCGGCTACGGCCAGATCGACCCCCGCAAGGTCACCAAGCCGCTGGCTGGTCACTTTGAAAAGGCAGGCGTCACGCCTCGCCGTCACGTCGTAGAACTGCGTACCGCAGATGCTGACTCTTACGAGCTGGGCCAGGAGCTCTCCGTTGAGCTCTTCGAAGCCGGCCAGAAGATCGACGTCGTTGGCACCACCAAGGGTAAGGGCTTCGCCGGTGTTATGAAGCGTCACGGCTTCCACGGCGTTGGAGCTTCCCACGGTGCCCACAAGAACCACCGTAAGCCCGGTTCAATCGGTGGCGCATCCACCCCGAGCCGCGTCTTCAAGGGCATGAAAATGGCCGGCCGCATGGGCGCCGTTCGTCACACCACGCTGAACCTCACGGTCCACGCGGTTGACGTCGAGAAGTCGCTGCTCCTGATCAAGGGCGCCGTCCCCGGCGCCCGCGGCCAGGTCGTACTCGTACGCACCGCCGTGAAGGGAGCCTAGTTCAATGACTAGCACTGTCAAGGTTGACCTGCCTGCAGAGATCTTCGACGTACAGACCAACGTGCCGCTGCTGCACCAGGTCGTCGTTGCACAGCTCGCTGCTGCTCGCCAGGGTACCCACAAGACCAAGACCCGCGCCGAGGTTTCCGGTGCAGGTCGCAAGCCGTTCAAGCAGAAGGGCACCGGCCGCGCCCGTCAGGGTTCCATCCGTGCTCCTCACATGACCGGTGGTGGCATCGTCCACGGCCCGACGCCGCGTGACTACAGCCAGCGCACCCCCAAGAAGATGATTGCTGCTGCACTGCGCGGCGCTCTCTCTGACCGCGCCCGTAACGGCCGCATCCACGTCGTTGCTGAACTGGTCGCCGGCACCAAGCCGTCCTCCCGTGAAGCACTGGCAACGCTGCGTGGCGTCTCCGAGCGCAAGAACCTGCTCGTTGTCATCGACCGCGCCAACGATGTTGCTGCACTCTCCGTGCGCAACCTCCAGGATGTTCACGTTCTGTACGCAGACCAGCTGAACACCTACGACGTGCTCGTTTCTGACGACGTAGTCTTCACCAAGGCTGCCTACGAAGCATTCGTTGCTGACAAGGCTGCAAAGAACGAGGAGGATGCCAAGTGAGCGCAGCCACCATCAAAGACCCGCGCGACGTCGTGCTTGCACCCGTCGTCTCGGAAAAGAGCTACGGCCTGATCGACGAGGGCAAGTACACCTTCCTGGTGGACCCCCGTTCGAACAAGACCGAGATCAAGCTGGCCGTGGAGAAGATTTTCTCCGTCAAGGTCGAATCGATCAACACCATCAACCGTGCCGGTAAGCGCAAGCGCACCAAATTCGGATGGGGTACCCGCAAGAACACCAAGCGCGCCATTGTGAGCCTCAAAGAAGGCACTATCGACATCTTCGGCGGTCCGCTCTCGTAGCGGAGACCACTTTAACGAGGAAATAAATTATGGGAATCCGTAAATACAAGCCGACTACCCCGGGCCGTCGTGGCTCGAGCGTAGCGGACTTCACCGAAATCACGCGGTCGACGCCGGAAAAGTCGTTGGTACGTCCCCTCCCGAAAAAGGGTGGCCGTAACAACACCGGTAAGATCACGACCCGTCACAAGGGTGGTGGCCACAAGCGCCAGTACCGTCTGATCGACTTCCGTCGCCACGACAAGGACGGCGTCAACGCCCGCGTTGCCGAAATCGAGTACGATCCGAACCGCACGGCTCGCATCGCCCTCCTGCACTACGTTGATGGCACCAAGCGTTACATCATCGCCCCGAACAAGCTGGCCCAGGGTGACACCGTGGAAGCAGGTGCCGACGCTGACATCAAGCCCGGCAACAACCTGCCGCTGCGCAACATCCCGGTCGGTACCGTGATCCACGCAGTTGAACTGCGTCCGGGTGGCGGCGCCAAGATGGGCCGCTCCGCCGGCGCATCGATCCAGCTCGTTGCAAAGGAAGGCCGTTTCGCCCAGCTGCGTCTGCCTTCCGGCGAAATCCGCAACGTTGACGTGCGCTGCCGCGCAACCGTCGGCGAGGTCGGCAACGCCGAGCAGTCGAACATCAACTGGGGCAAGGCCGGCCGCATGCGCTGGAAGGGCGTCCGCCCGACCGTCCGTGGTGTCGCCATGAACCCGGTCGACCACCCGCACGGTGGTGGCGAGGGTAAGACGTCCGGTGGACGTCACCCCGTCAACCCGAACGGTAAGCGCGAAGGCCGCACCCGCCGTCCCAACAAAGAGAGCGACAAGCTTATTGTTCGTCGCCGTCGTACTGGCAAGAACAAGCGATAGGAGCCTGGACACATGCCACGCAGCCTGAAAAAAGGTCCTTTCGTTGACCAGCACCTCTTTGTGAAGGTAGCCAGGGAAAACGAAAAGGGCACCAAGAACGTCATCAAGACCTGGTCCCGCCGTTCGATGATCGTCCCCGACATGCTCGGCCACACGATCGCCGTGCACGACGGACGCAAGCACATCCCGGTGTTTGTCACTGAGTCGATGGTCGGGCACAAGCTCGGCGAATTCGCTCCCACGCGGACATTCCGCGGCCATGTCAAGGACGACCGTAAGGGCAAGCGCCGCTAGGCGCCTGCACTTACGTCAAAGACGAGAGAAGGAAAGCAATGGAAGCCAAGGCAATTGCGCGTCACATCCGCGTAACGCCTATGAAGGCCCGGCGCGTCGTCAACCTTGTTCGTGGTAAGCAAGCGAACGAGGCTCTGGCAATTCTGAAGTTTGCCCCGCAGGCAGCTTCTGAGCCGGTATTCAAGGTAGTTCAGTCGGCAATCTCCAACGCCCGGGTCCTCGCGGACCGCGACGGCGTGGCGTTTGACGAAGGTGACCTCATCATCAGCGAAGCGTTTGTTGATGAAGGCCCGACCATGAAGCGGTTCCAGCCGCGTGCCCAGGGTCGTGCATTTCAGATCAAGAAGCGCACGAGCCACATCACCGTGGTAGTCGCTACCCCGGAGAAAGAGGAGGCTCGCTAAGTGGGACAGAAAGTTAACCCGCACGGGTTCCGACTCGGTATCACCACCGATCACGTATCGCACTGGTTCGCCGACAGCACCAAGTCCGGCCAGCGGTACAAGGACTTCGTTCGCGAAGACATCCGTATCCGCCAGCTCATGTCCACGGGCATGGAGCGCGCCGGCATCGCCAAGGTTGAGATCGAGCGCACCCGCGACCGTGTCCGCGTGGATATCCACACGGCACGTCCGGGCATCGTTATCGGCCGCCGCGGCGCCGAAGCAGACCGCATCCGCGGCGAGCTCGAAAAGCTCACCGGCAAGCAGGTTCAGCTGAACATCCTCGAGGTCAAGAACCCCGAGATGGAAGCCCAGCTTGTTGCCCAGGGCGTTGCAGAGCAGCTGACTTCCCGCGTGGCATTCCGCCGTGCGATGAAGAAGGCAATGCAGTCCGCGCAGCGTGCTGGTGCCAAGGGCATCCGTATCGCTTGCTCGGGTCGACTGGGTGGCGCAGAAATGTCCCGCTCGGAGTTCTACCGCGAAGGCCGTGTGCCCCTGCACACCCTCCGCGCGAACATCGACTACGGCTTCTACGAGGCCAAGACCACCTTCGGCCGCATCGGCGTGAAGGTCTGGATCTACAAGGGTGACGTCACCGCCAAGGAACTGGCTCAGCAGGCAGCTGCTGCTCCGTCCCGCGGCCGTGGTGCCGGCGATCGTCCGGGCCGCCCGGGTGGCGCTGACCGTGGCGACCGCCGTCGTCGTAACGACCGCCCGGCAGCCGACGCAGCTCCTGCTGCCGAAGCTCCGGCTGTCGAAGCCGCTGCACCTGCAGTAGAAGGAGGACAGGCTTAAATGCTTATCCCACGTCGAGTCAAGCACCGTAAGCAGCACCACCCGGGTCGTTCCGGCGCTGCCACGGGCGGCACCGAGGTCTCGTTCGGCGAGTGGGGTATCCAGGCTCTGAGCCCGGCATACGTCACCAACCGTCAGATCGAATCTGCCCGTATTGCGATGACCCGCCACATCAAGCGTGGCGGCAAGGTCTGGATCAACATCTACCCGGACCGTCCGCTGACGAAGAAGCCGGCCGAAACCCGCATGGGTTCCGGTAAGGGTTCTCCGGAATGGTGGGTCTCAAACGTCAAGCCGGGCCGGGTTCTCTTCGAACTCTCCGGTGTTAATGAAGAGGTAGCTCGCGAGGCACTTCGCCTGGCAATCCACAAGCTCCCGTTGAAGGCACGCATTGTGCGTCGCGAAGGTGGTGAATAGAAATGGCAGTAGGGTCGAAGGATCTCGCACCCGCACAGCTGGACGGTTTCGACAACGAGCGTCTCGTTGAAGAACTCCGCAAGTCCAAGGAAGAGCTGTTCAACCTGCGTTTCCAGTCCGCCACCGGTCAGCTGGAGAACCACGGTCGTCTGCGCGCGGTAAAGAAGGACATCGCACGCATCTACACCGTTCTCCGTGAGCGCGAGCTGGGCATTCGTGCCGAGGTTGCCGCACCGGTTGTGGAAGCCAAGGAAGAAAAGAAGTCCAAGAAGGCTGCAACCAAGAAGGCTGACAAGGCTGAAACGGTTGAGACCGAGGAGGACGCCAAGTGAGTGAAAAGGACGAGAACGTGACGGAAACTGTTTCCGACGCAGCTAAGGCTGACGAGCGCGGTTACCGTAAGACGAAGCGCGGCTACGTGGTCTCGGACAAGATGGAAAAGACCATCGTTGTCCAGGTCGAAGACCGCGTGAAGCACGCCCTCTACGGCAAGGTCATGCGCCGCAACACGAAGATCAAGGCTCACGACGAAGAGAACAGCGCCGGCATCGGCGACCTGGTTCTCCTCGCCGAGACCCGCCCGCTCTCCGCTACCAAGCGGTGGCGCCTGGTGGAGATCCTCGAGAAGGCCAAGTAACACCTGCAGCTGCCCCGCAAGGGGATCTGCGCCGAAACCCCCGTTCCCTCCTGGGAGCGGGGGTTTCGTCGTTCCCGACGCTCCCTCACTTCTGGCGCGTTTGTGGGGGACGCTCCCTCAGGTGTGGCGCTTTCCTGTGGGACGCTCCCTCAGCTGTGGCGTGTTCGTGGGGGACGCTCCCTCACCTTTGTTCGCCCGCTGGTTGGCGCTCGTGAAGGCCGGCAGGAAGACATGCTCAGCATGATGTGAGGGAGCGTCGGGGCCGCGCGTGCCGGATGTGAGGGAGCATCGGGGCCGCGCGTGCCGGATGTGAGGGAGCGTCGGGGGATTGGGCGCCAAAAGTGAGGGAGCGTCTGTGGTATTGGCCGATTCTACGACGGGGCCCCGGCCGTGCTAGGATATTGAGTTTGTATGGCGCCTTTCGTGCGTCATCATCAACCTCGTAAACAATCGTGCCACGGCATAGTGCCCCCTCGCGCCTCGCGCACCCGGGATGCAACTGTTTTTGGCACGGGCGTTTAGGCCTGGTCTGGCAAAATCCAGGCAGGTCAAGAGACACCCCGATCAACCGTTCCGCAAGGCTCATTCCGTAGCAAGATCACGGCCTGAGAACCGGCGCGACGCAAGGAGTAAATAGTGATTCAGCAGGAGTCGCGACTCAAGGTCGCCGACAACACGGGTGCTAAGGAAATCCTTACCATTCGCGTTCTCGGTGGATCTGGCCGTCGCTACGCAGGCATTGGCGACGTGATCGTCGCTACCGTCAAGGACGCAATTCCGGGCGGCAACGTAAAGAAGGGCGACGTCGTCAAGGCTGTCATCGTCCGTACCAAGAAGGAACGCCGCCGTGCGGATGGTTCCTACATCAAGTTTGACGAGAACGCAGCTGTGATCCTGAAGAACGACGGTGACCCCCGCGGTACCCGTATCTTCGGACCGGTTGGTCGTGAACTTCGCGACAAGAAGTTCATGAAGATCGTTTCTCTGGCTCCGGAGGTGCTCTAGTCCATGGCTAAGATCAAAAAGGGTGACCTCGTTCAGGTCATCACTGGCGCCAAGGCTGAGCGCGGCGGCGACCGTGGCAAGCAGGGCAAGGTTCTGCGCGTATTCCCGGAGACCAACCGCGTGTTGGTCGAAGGCATTAACCGCGTGACCAAGCACACCAAGGTCGGTCAGTCGCAGCGCGGCACCAAGACCGGTGGCATCGAGGTCGTTGAGGCTTCGATCCACATCTCCAACGTGGCTCTGGTTGACCCGTCCACCAAGAAGCCCACCCGCGTCGGTTTCCGCACCGAGACCGTTGAGCGCGATGGCGTGAAGCGTGAAGTGCGTGTCCGCGTGGCCAAGAGCTCAGGGAAGGACATCTAATGACTGAGACTCTCGAGACTCCGGCAAGCAAGATCGTTCCTCGTCTGAAGACCAAGTACGCGGATTCCATCAAGAGCTCGCTCGTTGAGGAATTCAAGTACGAGAACGTCAACCAGGTTCCCCGTCTGGTAAAGGTCGTTGTGAACATGGGTGTTGGAGATGCCGCTAAGGACTCCAAGCTGATCGACGGCGCTGTCCGCGATCTGACCCTGATCACCGGCCAGAAGCCGCAGGTAACCAAGGCCCGCAAGTCGATCGCACAGTTCAAGCTGCGCGAAGGCATGCCGATCGGTGCGCACGCAACTCTGCGTGGCGACCGTATGTGGGAATTCCTGGACCGTCTGGTCACGCTGGCACTGCCGCGTATCCGCGACTTCCGGGGCCTCAGCGGCAAGCAGTTCGACGGCAACGGCAACTACACCTTCGGTCTGACCGAGCAGGTTATGTTCCACGAGATCGACCAGGATTCCATCGACCGCGTTCGCGGTATGGACATCACCGTCGTGACCACTGCCAAGACCGACGACGAAGGCCGCGCGCTGCTCAAGGCGCTTGGCTTCCCGTTCAAGACCGAAGATTAATCTAGCTACGTAAAAGGTCCGGCTGCCTGGCTCTATTTCCAGGACAGCGGAAACCGTTATGAGGAAGGGCAAGAGCCCACATGACTATGACAGATCCTGTCGCAGATATGCTTACGCGTCTGCGCAATGCAAACTCGGCATACCACGATTCCGTGTCTATGCCTTACAGCAAGCTCAAGGCACGCGTTGCTGACATCCTGAAGGCAGAAGGCTTCATCGCCTCCTGGAAGGAAGAAGACGCGGAGGTTGGCAAGAAGCTGACCCTCGAGCTCAAGTTCGGTCCGAACCGCGAGCGTTCCATCGCTGGTGTTCGTCGTATTTCCAAGCCGGGACTGCGCGTTTACGCAAAGTCCACCAACCTGCCGCACGTGCTCGGTGGCCTGGGTATCGCAATCCTGTCCACCTCTTCCGGCCTCTTGACTGACAAGCAGGCCGGCAAGAAGGGCGTGGGCGGCGAAGTCCTCGCTTACGTCTGGTAACGGGAAAGGAAGAGAATAATGTCACGTATTGGACGTCTCCCCATCACCGTTCCTGCCGGCGTTGAGGTCAAGGTTGACGGCTCTGTCGTCAGCGTCAAGGGTTCCAAGGGCGAGCTGAGCCACACTGTGGCCAGCCCGATCGAGGTCACCCTGGAAGATGGCACCCTGACTGTCGCCCGCCCGAACGACGAGCGCGCCTCCCGTTCGCTGCACGGCCTGACCCGCACCCTGATCGCCAACATGATCCAGGGCGTTACCGCAGGCTACGAGAAGAAGCTTGAGATTGTCGGTACCGGTTACCGCGTCCAGGCCAAGGGTTCTGACCTGGAGTTCGCTCTGGGCTACAGCCACCCGGTTAGCGTCTCGGCTCCGAACGGCATCACCTTTGCAGTTGAGACCCCGACCAAGCTCTCTGTTTCAGGTATCTCCAAGCAGCAGGTCGGCGAGGTTGCTGCCAACATTCGCAAGCTGCGGAAGCCGGACCCCTACAAGGGCAAGGGCATCCGCTACGCCGGCGAAGTCATCCGCCGCAAGGTCGGAAAGGCTGGTAAGTAACCATGGCCATCGCAATTAACAAGAAGCGTACGAACAAGAGCAAGTCTGCCCAGCGCAGCCGCCGCCAGCTTCGTATCCGCAAGCGCATCTCCGGTACGGCTGTACGTCCGCGTCTGGTCGTCAACCGTTCCGCACGCCACGTATTCGTCCAGGTTGTCGATGACACCAAGGGCCTGACCGTAGCGAGCGCGTCCACTTTGGAAGCCGACCTTCGTGCATTCGACGGTGACAAGACCGCCAAGGCCAAGCGCGTTGGCGAGCTCGTTGCCGAGCGTGCCAAGGCTGCCGGTATCGAAGCTGTTGTCTTCGACCGCGGTGGTAACAAGTACCACGGCCGGATCGCCGCCGTCGCTGACGGCGCACGTGAAGGTGGGCTGGCACTGTGACCGAAAATAACGAAAAGGACATTCAGGTGACTGAAGCTGTAGCTGCTCCGGCAACTGAGACCGCTGCGCCTGCTACCACCGACGACCGCCGTGGTGGCGCCCGTCGTGGCGAGCGTGGCGACCGCGGCCAGGGCCGTGGCGACCGTGGTGGCCGTGGTGGCCGCGACGGCGGCCGCGAAGCCGAGAAGAGCCAGTTCGTAGAGCGCGTCGTAACCATCAACCGTGTTTCCAAGGTCGTCAAGGGTGGTCGTCGCTTCAGCTTCACCGCCCTCGTCGTCGTCGGTGACGGCAACGGTATGGTCGGCGTCGGCTACGGCAAGGCTAAGGAAGTTCCCGCCGCCATCGCGAAGGGCGTTGAAGAGGCCAAGAAGTCCTTCTTCCGCGTTCCCCGCATCGGCAGCACCATCCCGCACCGTGTGCAGGGCGAAGCCGCTGCAGGCGTCGTCATGCTGCGTCCGGCTTCCGCCGGTACCGGTGTTATCGCCGGCGGTCCGGTCCGTGCCGTACTGGAGTGCGTGGGCATCCACGACATCCTCTCCAAGTCGCTCGGTTCCTCCAACGCCATCAACATCGTTCACGCGACCGTTGATGCCCTGAAGCGCCTCGAAGAGCCGGCAGCAGTGGCAGCACGCCGCGGCCTCCCGCTCGACGAGATCGCTCCGCCGGCAATGGTGAAGGCTCTCCTGAACCAGAAGGCAGGTGTCTGAGTCATGGCTAAGAACCTGATTCCCTCCGACGCTCAGTTGGAGATCACTCAGATCAAGTCCGCCATTGGCGGCAAGCAGAACCAGCGCGACACCCTTCGGTCCCTCGGCCTGAAGCGGATCGGACACACCGTTGTCCGCACCGCCGACGCCGTGACCGTCGGGATGCTCAACACGGTTCCGCACCTGGTAAAGGTAGAGGAGGCGAAGTAAATGGCAGAGAAGAACACCGCCGAGAAGGCACAGGGCGCCGCTGCTGAGAAGCAGAACGCACTGAAGGTTCACCACCTGCGTCCCGCCCCGGGTGCCAAGACCGCCAAGACCCGCGTTGGTCGTGGTGAAGGTTCCAAGGGTAAGACCGCTGGTCGCGGTACCAAGGGTACGAAGGCCCGCTACCAGATCAAGGCTGGCTTTGCCGGCGGCCAGCTGCCGCTGCACATGCGCCTGCCGAAGCTGCGCGGCTTCAAGAACCCGTTCCGGGTTGAGTACCAGGTTGTAAACCTGGACAAGCTCAACGAGCTGTTCCCGGAAGGTGGCGACGTCACCGTGGAGAACCTGGTTGCTAAGGGCGCCGTTCGCAAGAACCAGCCCGTCAAGGTGCTTGGCACCGGCGACATCACCGTCAAGGTGAACGTCACCGTCCACGCATTCTCGGCCAGCGCCGCAGAAAAGATCGAAGCAGCAGGCGGCAGCACCACCGCCCTCTAACGAGGCGGCGGGGCAGTAGCCCGTTGTAGAAACTCCCGGCACCGTGGGGCTCAGGCCCCCGGTGCCGGGAGTTTTTTCCATTTCACGGCCCCGCCGATTGTTCGCCGGGCGCATCCACCCGTTAGACTCGGTTGTTGGGTTTATTTGACCTATCTCACACGACTTTACTTATTACTCAGGAGGACGCTTGCTTAGCGCATTTGGCCGGGCCTTTCGCACGCCTGATCTGCGACGCAAGTTGTTGTTCACGCTGGGAATCATCACAATCTTCCGCTTGGGTGCCTTCATCCCCTCGCCTGGTGTGAGCTACCAGAATGTCCAGCAATGCTTGCAGAACGGTCAGACCTCGGGCGGGATCTACCAGCTCGTCAACCTGTTCAGCGGCGGTGCATTGCTGCAGGTCTCGATCTTCGCGCTCGGGATCATGCCGTACATCACGGCCAGCATCATCGTCCAGCTGCTCCGCGTGGTCATTCCCCGGTTCCAGCAGCTCTACGAAGAGGGCGCTTCGGGCCAGTCCAAGCTGACCCAGTACACCCGGTACCTGACGATCGCGCTGGGCCTCCTGAACGCCACGACGCTGGTCTCCCTGGCACGCTCCGGCCAGCTGCTGCCGAACTGCCAGCTGCCGATCATCCCGGATTCAAGCATCATCACCACGATCCTGATCATCATCACGCTGACGGCCGGCACCGGCCTGATCATGTGGATGGGCGAGCTCGTGACGGAGAAGGGCGTGGGCAACGGCATGTCGCTGCTCATCTTCACTTCCATCGCCGCCGGCTTCCCGACCTCCCTCGGCGCGATCTGGAAGGCGCAGGGCCCGGGCACCTTCTTCATGGTGCTCGTCATCGGCCTGCTGACCGTCGCCCTGGTGGTCTTCGTTGAGCAGTCCCAGCGCCGCATCCCGGTGCAGTACGCCAAGCGCATGATCGGCCGCCGCACCGTCGGCGGGACGAGCACCTACATCCCCATCAAGGTGAACATGGCCGGCGTCGTTCCCGTCATCTTCGCTTCCTCGATGCTGTACCTGCCGGGCCTGATCTCCCAGTTCAACCGGCCTGCGCCGGGCGAGCCCGTCGCGCCGTGGGTTGAGTGGATCAACAACAACCTGACCCGCGGTGACCACCCCATCTACATGGCCCTGTACTTCGCCATGATTGTGTTCTTCACTTACTTCTATGTTGCGATCACTTTCAACCCTGAGGAAGTTTCTGACAACATGAAGAAGTACGGCGGCTTCATTCCGGGTATCCGTGCCGGCAAGCCGACCGCGGATTACCTGCAGTATGTGCTTTCCAGGATCACCCTGCCCGGCGCGATCTACCTGGGCTTTGTGGCCCTGATCCCGCTGATTGCCTTGGTCCTGATCAATGCCAACCAGAACTTCCCGTTCGGTGGCACCTCGATCCTGATCATGGTGGGCGTAGGTTTGGAGACCGTCAAGCAGATTGATGCTCAGCTACAGCAGCGTCACTACGAAGGGCTTTTGCGATGACGAGAATGTTGATTATCGGACCTCCCGGTTCCGGCAAGGGAACGCAGGCGGAGCGTATTTCGGAGCGCCTCGGCGTCGTTGCGATCTCCACCGGCGATATCTTCCGGGCCAACGTCAAGGGTGAGACGCCGCTCGGCATTGAAGCCAAGAAGTACATGGACGCGGGCGACTTCGTTCCTGACAGCGTCACCAACAAGATGGTCCGGGACCGCCTCACGGAAGACGACGTCGAAGCCGGCTTCCTGCTGGACGGCTACCCGCGCACCACGGCGCAGGTGGACTACCTCGACGCGATCCTCGCCGACGGCGACCAGAAGCTCGACGTCGTCCTGCAGCTCACGGCCGATGACGAGGAACTCGTCACCCGCCTGCTGGGCCGCGCCAAGGACACCGGACGCAGCGACGACAACGAAGCCGTGATCCGCCACCGCCTGGACCTCTACCACGGCCAGACCGAGGCCGTCGTGGCCAAGTATGCCGACCGCGGCATCCTCACCCAGGTCGACGGCATCGGCGGCATCGACGAGGTCACTGACCGCGTCATGCAGGCCATCAAAGCGGCCCAGTCCGCCTGATCCGGGCCCGTGACTATCGAGGCTCCTCCCGCACTGCCGGGAGGAGCCTCAGCCATTTCTCCGCAATCCCCACGCCGGGCGGAGCGGCACCACCGAAAGGACGCTGAGGATGGCATTCGGCCAGACCCGCATTGAATACAAGACCAACGCCCAGATGCGGACCATGCACGAAGCCGGGCTCGTCCTCAGCCGTGCGCTGGACGCCGCTGTGGCCGCCGCGGTCCCCGGGGTCACCACGCGGGACCTCGACGCCGTGTTTGCCGGCGTGCTCCAGGAGGCAGGGGCGAAATCCAACTTCCTCGGCTACCACGGCTTCCCGGCGACCATTTGCACCTCGGTCAATGAGGAAGTGGTGCACGGCATCCCGGGCGACCGTGTGCTCAAGGACGGGGACATCATTTCGATCGACGGCGGCGCGATCGTGGACGGCTGGCACTCCGACTCGGCGCGGACCGTCATCGTGGGGACGGCCGACCCGGAGGACCAGCGGCTCTCCGACGTCACCGAGGCGGCCATGTGGCATGGCATAGCGGCGCTGGCCACCGGCAAGTTCGTCGGTGACATCGGCAACGCGGTGGATGACTACGTGTCTTCGGTGCCGGGCAAGCCGCTTGGCATCCTGGAGGATTACGTGGGCCACGGCATCGGCTCCGAGATGCACATGGCCCCGGATGTGCTGAACTACCGGACGAGCCACCGCGGGCCCAAGATCCGTCCCGGGCTTTGCCTGGCGATCGAACCCATGCTGGTCCGCGGCAGCATTGAAACCGCTACCCTCGACGACGACTGGACCGTGGTGACCACCGACGGGAAGCGTTCCTGCCAGTGGGAGCACTCCGTGGCGGTGCACGAGAAGGGGATCTGGGTGCTCTCCGCGCCCGACGGGGGAGCCGCGAAGCTGGCGCCCCTCGGCGTCGTGCCTGTCCCGATCCCGTAGCCGGCCAGCGGGGAACAGCGGGGAACAGCGGCGTGCCTCAGCGGCCGTTAAACGACGAATCCCTGGCAATGCTGGACTACCAGCGTCGCCAGGGATTCGTCGCATTCTCAGGCAGGGGGCACGGCGTCAGCTCTTCAGCTTCGGCTTCACGTCCTTGGTGTAAATGCCCTCAAGGGTGGTCTTGAGCTCGGTCATGGTCGCCTTGACGTCGCCCTGCTGGGTGAGGATCTTCGCGGCGGCCTTGGCCATCTCCTGATCCGCGCCCGGCAGGAACACCCGGGCGTTGTCCTGCACGTGCGTGACCGCGAGCTGGTCGATGGCCGTCTTGATCTGCGGCGTCTTGGCGAGCACCGCGGTCATGTCGGCCGAGGTCCGGGTGGGCATGTAGCCGGTGGCGGCCGAGAATGCAGCGGTGTTCTCAGGCTCGGTCATGAACTTCAGGAAGGTCGCGGCAGCGAGCTGGACCTCCTTGCTGACACCGCTGGGGATGCCGAGCCCGGCGCCGCCGGTGGGGCACACACCGGTTTCCTTCTTCGGACCGCCCGGCAGGAAGCCGACGCCGACGTTGAACTTGGCCGAATTCAGCACGCCCAGCAGGGAACCGGTGGAAGCGATCGTGGCGGAGGTGATGCCTGCCGCGAAGTCGTCCGCAGCTTCCTTGGAGGAAACACCGGCCCACTTGTCCTTGTAGATCGAGTCCTGGGCCCACTGCAGCGCCTCCACCGACTCGGCGGAATCACAGTTGATGGTCCACCCGTTCGACCAGCTGCCGCCCCAGCCCCAGAGGTTGTTCTGCAGGGTCCAGCCGGCGTATCCGGCCAGCGCCGGGTAGATGTAGGCGTACTGGGCGCCGGAGCTGGCCTTGAGCTTCGGGGCCCACTCGGCGAACTCCTGCCAGGTCTTGGGTGCCCGGTCCGGCAGACCGGCGGCCTTGAAGTGGTCCTTGTTGTAGTAGAACAGCGGCGTGGAGCGGCCGTAGGGGAGGGCCCACTGCTTGTCGGCGTACTGGTAATCCGCGACGAGCGACTTCTGGAAATCGTCAACCTTGATATCCAGCTGCTTGATCAAGCTGTTGAGCGGGATGATGTTGCCGTTGGTGTAGTACCGGAACCACCAGACGTCCGAGAGCACCACGAGGCCGGGCAGGGCGGACTTGGCCGCCTGCGAGGTCTGGAACTTCTGTGCGATCTCCTCGTAATTGGCGCCCGCGGTGATCAGGTTGACCCTGATCTCCGGGAACTTGGCCTGGAACTTCTCGATAATCGCTTTTTCCACGTCCTGGGACTTGCCCGGGTGGTTGGTCCAGAAGTCGATGGATGAGGCAGGCTTCACGCCGCTGAAATCGATGTCCGCCGCGCCGGAAGCTCCGGTGCCGCCACTCGTGGACGGGCCGCCGCAGGCCGACAGGGCTGCTGCTCCTGCGCCCGCGCCGGCCAGGCCAAGGAAGTGTCTGCGGCCGAGATTGATTGCCATGGTGGATCCTCTCAAAAGGGTTGACTCGTTGTGATGATGGGTTGTTTCGGGGGAGGGAGGTCGGGTCACCCGGTCACGCTGCCCTGGGTGAGTCCGGCCACGATGTAGCGCTGCAGGGCCGCGAAAACCAGCAGGATCGGTACGATCACCAGCACGGCGCCGGCCATCAGGATGCCCCAGCCGGAGCCGTTGCCTTCCGAGTTCTGCAGCAGGGTCAGGCCCACCGGGAGCGTCATGGTTTCCGGGCGGTCGGTGATGATGAGCGGCCAGATGTAGTCGTTCCATTCGCTCACCACGGTGACCAGGGCAACCGTCGCGATGGAGGGACCGGAGACCGGGACGACGACCTGCCAGAGCCGGCGCCAGTGGCCCGCTCCGTCGATCTCGGCAGCTTCCAGGATGGAGCCGGGCAGCGTCATGAAGTGCTGGCGCAGCAGGAACGTGCCGAACGCGGTCCCCAGCCCGGGCAGGATGATTCCCCACAGGGTGTTCTTTCCGCCCATGCCCGCAATCAGGATGTAGTTGGGCAGGATGGACACCTGCGGCGGCACCATGAGGGCGACCAGGATGACGATGAAGATGACGTTCTTGAACGGGAAGCGGACGAAGACCAGGGCGTAGGCCGTCAGGATAGCCAGGATCACCTTGACGGTGGATCCCACCGTGGTGACGATCAGGCTGTTCACGAAGAACTGCGCGAACGGCACCGTCGTCATCGCGACGTGGTAGTTGTCCAGGTTCACGCTCTCCGGGAGGATCTTGAGGTCCGTTGTGACGATCTCCCCGGGCTGCTTGAAGGAGCTCAGCACCATCCAGAACAGCGGCAAGACCACCACGAGGGTGGCGAGGATGAGCGGGAGGTAGCCCGTGGCGATGGTCTGGGCCAGGTTGGCGCGGGAAAACGGCCGTGGGCGCTGCTGCGGATCCTCGGGGCGCTGAACTGGCCCGGTGCTGGCAGCGGGGTCGGGGTTCACGGGAGAGAGTGTGCTCACGAGTAGTGCACCTTCCGTTCTACGAACCGCACCTGCAGCACGGTGATGACCAGGAGGATGGCGAAGAGGACCACGGAGATGGAGGCCGAGTAGCCGGCCCGGTTGAAGGCGCCGAACGCCTGCAGGTAGGCCTCGTAGATCAGGGTGGACGTGCCGTTGCCGAGCGGGGTCATGATCCGGATCAGGTCGAAGGCCTGCAGGGAACTGAGCATCGTGGTGATCAGCAGGAAGAACGTGGTGGGGGAGAGCAGCGGGACCGACATGCTGATGAAGCGGCGGAACCCGTTGGCGCCGTCCAGCGATGCGGCTTCCATGACGTCCTTCGGGAGCGACTGGAGGCCGGCGAGGTAGACGACGGCGCAGTAGCCGAGGTTCTTCCAGATGTAGACGGTGATCACCATGACCAGGGACAGCTGCGGATCGTTGATCCACTGCGGGCTCTGCTGCCCGATGCCGCGGAGCAGCCAGGACAGCACCCCGTAGCCGGGGTCGAAGATGAACAGCCAGACCAAGCCGACGCCGACGCCGCTGAGCACGTAGGGGGCGAAGACGGCGGATCGCGCGAAGGTGGTGCCCCGGACCTTCGAGTTCAGGGCGAGTGCCACCAGCAGCCCGAGCACCATGGAGCCGCCGACCGTGATGACGGTGAAGATGGCCGTGGTGCCCAACACCTTGGGGGCGTCGGCGCTGGTGAAGAAGTTGATGTAGTTGTCCAGGCCGACGACCGTCGCGGAGGCGGAGCCCAGCGTCCAGTCCAGCGTGGAGTAGTAGATGTTGTTGATGAGCGGGAGGTAGGTGAACACCGCTATCAGTGCCAGGTTCGGCAGGGCCAGCGCCAGGAACACAATGAAGTCCCTGCGGGTCCGGGCGGACCAGCGTCCCCGGCGCTGATCCCGTGTGACGGCCCCGGCGGTAGTCGCCGGACTGTCAGTCAATTGTCTAGTCATAGGGGTCTCTAACGGATCCGGGCCTGCCGAGGGCAGGCAGTTGGGCGGGGGGATCAAGAACACTTCACCACACACTGGATGGGCGGAACCCCGCACAAGGCCTTGTCAGAGCATTGTTATGTCAGGCTTCCTTGCCCGTTTACCTCTTGTTGGTTGCAGTATTCCATAACGTTCGTTTGCCAGCCGGGAGATCGCCGCGCCTGATGTCCCGGCAGTGAGGCGCACAATGGAGCCATGACTGCGATTACGGATGTTCCCGGGATCCGAGTGGGTCACGCCTCCCGGACCGGTGAGGGCTGGCTGAGCGGCGTCACGGTGGTCCTGCCACCGCCAGGCACGGCCGGTTCGGTGGACGTCCGGGGCGGCGGCCCCGGTACGCACGAGACCGACGCGCTCGACCCCACCACCCTGAGCACCGCGGTCGATGCCGTGGTCCTGACCGGCGGCAGCGCTTTCGGGCTGGCGGCCGCCCACGGGGCCCAGCGCTGGTGCGAAGAACAGGGGAGGGGCTTCGCGGTAAACGGCGGGGTGGTGCCGATCGTGCCCGCGGCCGCCATCTTCGACCTGGGCCGCGGCGGTGACTTCGGCGCCCGCCCCGACGCCGCGATGGGTTATGCAGCCACGGCCGACGCCGCTTCCCGCCAGGAGGGGCACGACGTCGACCGCGGCAACACCGGAGCCGGCACCGGAGCCCTGATCGGCCGGGGCACGTATAAAGGGGGAGTGGGAACCGCCTCCATCACCCTGGAGAACATCTCCCCGGACGGCCCGGTAGTCGTCGGGGCCCTCGCCGTGGTGAACGCGCTCGGGTTACCTTTTGCGGCGGAAGCCGGCCACGGCCCAGCCGGAACCTCAGTGCCGCCCGCGCTCAACACCACCCTCGTCGTCGTCGCGACGAACGCCATCCTGGACAAGGCGGAGTGCAAGCGCACGGCCTCGGCCGCCCACGCGGGGCTGGCGCGGGCCCTGGACCCCAGTCACACCCTCGCCGACGGGGACACGGTCTTTTGCCTCGCGACCGGGGCGCTCCCGTTGGACCGCAGCAGCGGTGCCGCACGCCAGCTGAGCCTGATTACCCTGCAAAGCGCGGCAGCCGACGTCGTGCGGCTGGCCATCCTGGACGGGATCGCCGCGGCACTCGAGGTGGAGACTCCGGCGGGGCGCTTTCGTGCATACCGGGACCGAGTGCGCTAGCATGGCTGGATTTAACATTCGGCCCGCAATGCCGTAGTGTTGACTGTTGGTTGTCTGCCCTGTTGTGCCCTTTTGTGGCCAGGTGGCTGCAGGCAAGCTAGCAAAACAAGCAATTAAAATCGTCCGCAGTGATCGCCGGTGCAAGCCGGAGGGGCTGTGGCAACAACAGTTAGCGGAGGGTATGGCCAAGAAGGACGGGGTCATTGAGATCGAGGGCGTTGTGACCGAGGCGCTGCCTAACGCGATGTTTCGCGTTGAGCTCACCAACAAGCACATCGTTCTGGCGCACATCTCTGGAAAGATGCGCCAGCACTACATCAGGATTCTCCCTGAGGACCGGGTAGTGGTGGAGCTGAGCCCTTATGACCTGACACGTGGTCGTATCGTCTACCGCTACAAGTAAACACTGGGCGGCCTCGGCAACAGCTGAAGGCCGGACCAGCTGACCAACTGCAACACGCAAAGGAACGCCATGAAGGTCAAGCCGAGCGTCAAGCAGATCTGCGAAAAGTGCAAAGTGATCCGCCGTAATGGCCGGGTCATGGTGATCTGCGAGAACCCGCGCCACAAGCAGCGCCAGGGCTAATTTCCTTCACGGGAAACCCTGGGTTGCTAACCCACGCAAGTAAATAAAAGGCAGCACAAGCTGATCTGGGACACTGAGCAATAACGAGTCCGGACAGCTAACCCCCGGTCGGAGGCTGGGGCCGTACGGATTGTGCGGGTGTACTGCCTACGACCTCCGGTTTATTCAAGGAGCACTGCCACTATGGCTCGTCTCGCTGGCGTAGACATTCCCCGCGAAAAGCGGCTGGAAATTGCGCTTACTTACATCTACGGCGTGGGCAAGACCCGTGCACACGAAACCCTGACTGCCACGGGCATCAGCGCGGACGTTCGGGTCAAGGACCTGTCCGACGCCGAGCTCGTCCAGCTGCGTGACTACATTGAAGGCAACTACAAGGTTGAGGGTGACCTTCGCCGCGAGGTAGCCGCTGACATCCGCCGCAAGGTTGAAATCGGCAGCTACGAAGGCCTGCGTCACCGCAAGGGCCTGCCCGTACGCGGACAGCGTACGAAGACCAACGCCCGTACCCGCAAGGGTCCGAAGCGGACCGTCGCCGGCAAGAAGAAGACCCGCTAAATCCTCCGGGATCAGCTCGTCTTCCCCCAATAACTTTCTGTAGGAGAAATAATGCCCCCGAAGACTCGTGGCGCGGTTCGCAAGCCGCGTAAGAAGGACAAGAAGAATATCGCGCTGGGCCAGGCGCACATCAAGAGCACCTTTAACAACACCATCGTGTCCATCACGGACCCGAACGGTGCTGTCATCTCCTGGGCTTCGTCCGGTGAGGTTGGCTTCAAGGGCTCCCGCAAGTCCACCCCGTTCGCTGCCCAGATGGCCGCCGAAGCCGCCGCAAAGCGTGCACAGGAGCACGGCATGCGCAAGGTTGACGTGTTCGTCAAGGGACCGGGATCCGGACGCGAGACCGCAATCCGTTCGCTGCAGGCCGCTGGCCTCGAGGTTGGATCCATCCAGGATGTAACCCCCAGCGCGCACAACGGCTGCCGCCCGCCGAAGCGCCGCCGCGTCTAAGTCTTAGCCGGTGCTTGCCCGGACCCCCACGGGTCCGGGCAAGCCCAGCCGTGTTAAGTCATTAGACCGATCTTTCCACCACCTGTGTTGCGTCATATAGCGGATGCTCGCCGAAAGGAAACCTAAGTGCTCATTGCACAGCGCCCCACCCTCTCCGAAGAGGTCGTCTCCGATAACCGCTCCCGTTTCATCATTGAACCGCTGGAGCCGGGCTTCGGTTACACCCTCGGAAACTCCCTCCGCCGTACCCTGCTCTCCTCCATCCCCGGTGCCTCTGTAACGAGCATCCGGATCGATGGCGTGCTGCACGAGTTCACCACGGTTCCGGGTGTCAAGGAAGATGTCACCGAGATCATCCTGAACATCAAGAACCTGTCGGTTTCCTCCGAGCACGACGAGCCGGTTGTTGCTTACCTGCGCAAGCAGGGCCCGGGAGTCGTCACCGCCGCGGACATCGCTCCGCCGGCCGGCGTCGAATTCCACAACCCGGATCTGCACATTGCCACGCTGAACTCGAAGGGCAAGTTCGAGCTCGAACTGACCATCGAGCGCGGCCGCGGCTACGTTTCGGCAGCTCAGAACAAGTCCGGCGACTCCGAGATCGGCCGTATCCCGGTCGACTCGATCTACTCGCCGGTGCTGAAGGTTACTTTCCGCGTGGAAGCTACCCGTGTTGAGCAGCGCACCGACTTCGACAAGCTGATTGTCGACGTCGAGACCAAGCAGGCAATCGCCCCGCGCGACGCCGTTGCTTCGGCAGGCACCACCCTGGTGGAACTGTTCGGTCTGGCTCGCGAGCTGAACACCGCAGCTGAAGGTATCGAGATTGGCCCGTCGCCGACGGATGCTGCCCTGGCAGCAGACATGGCCCTGCCGATCGAGGATCTGGACCTCACCGTCCGTTCCTACAACTGCCTCAAGCGTGAGGGCATCCACACCGTGGGTGAACTCGTTGCCCGCTCCGAGGCTGACCTGATGGACATCCGTAACTTCGGTGCGAAGTCCATCGATGAGGTCAAGGCGAAGCTTGTTGAACTGGGTCTGTCCCTCAAGGACTCCCCTCCCGGTTTCGATCTCGCAGCCCGCGCCGCAGCCATCGAAGAGGACGACGCCGCTTTCAGCGACGACGAGCTCTAAAACAGATCTTGGCCAGCAGGCTGGACGCACCGCAGCGTGCACAGCCCGCCGGCTTCCATATGAGGAGAAATAGTTATGCCTACCCCCACTAAGGGTCCGCGCCTCGGAGGCGGCCCGGCTCACGAGCGTCTCATGCTCGCGAACCTGGCAGCTTCACTGTTCGAGCACAAGCGGATCACCACCACGGTGACCAAGGCCAAGCGACTGCAGCCCTACGCAGAGCGCCTGGTGACCTTCGCCAAGCGTGGCGACCTGGCTTCCCGCCGTCGTGTGCTCGGCCTGATCAGCAACAAGGGCGTCGTCCACGAGCTGTTCACCGACATTGCACAGGCAGTGGAGAACCGCGATGGTGGCTACACCCGCATCACCAAGATCGGCAACCGTAAGGGCGACAACGCTCCCATGGCTGTCATCGAACTGGTCCTCGAGCCGGTTTCCGCCAAGCAGGCCGTGGTAGCCGAGGCTACTTCCGCTGCCAAGCGCGACGCCGACAAGGCCGAGGCCGCTCCGGTTGCCGAGACCGAAGCTGCGGAGACCGAAGAGGCCCCCGAGGCTGAGGTTGCAGAGACCGAAGCTGCAGAGACCGAAGAGGCTCCGGCCGCTGAGGAAGCTGCTGCCGAGTCCGAGAAGGACGCGAAGTAATTCGCTAAGGCCTTCTTATAGACTTAAGTCTATGAATGAGCTCAAACCCGCTGCCCCCGTTATGGGGGGCGGCGGGTTTTTGCGTATCCGGCTGGATCTGTCGTACGACGGCCGCCCCTTCAGCGGCTGGGCGCTGCAGCCTGGCCGCCGCACCGTGCAGGGCGTCCTGGAGGAAGCCCTCGCCCTGCTGATCCGACGACCCGTCCGCGTGACCGTGGCCGGGCGCACCGACGCCGGCGTGCACGCACGGGGGCAGGTGGTCCACCTCGACCTGAGCGAGGCGGAATGGCGGGGACTGAACCGAGGGGCCGAGCTTGACCCCTCGGCGGCGCTGCTCCGGCGGCTCCGCGGTGCCCTGAGCCGGGGGCTGGGTGAGCTCAGCGGCGCAATTGAGGTGCACCGCGCTGCCCTGGCCCCGGAAGGCTTCGACGCGCGCTTCTCCGCGCTCTGGCGGCGCTACAGCTACCGGATCGCTGACGGGCCGGCGCTGTGGGACCCGCTCGGCCGGTATACGACGCTCTGGCACAAGGAACGGCTCGACACCGCGTTGCTCAACGAAGGGGCCGCCCAACTGCTGGGACTGCAGGACTTCCGGTCCTACTGCAAGCCCCGCGAAGGCTCCACGACCATCCGGGAATTGCAGCGTTTCGAGTTCACCCGCGGCGCGGACGGCGTCATCGTCGCCACCGTGCAGGCGGACGCCTTCTGCCACAACATGGTTCGCTCGCTTGTGGGGTCGGCGCTCTACGTCGGAACCGGCGTCGAACAGCCCGGGTGGCTGTACGAACGCCTGATCGCCCGGCAGCGGGATGCGCGCTCCGTCCTCGCCGCCCCGCATCCACTGGTACTCGAAGAGGTGGCGTACCCCTCAGCGAGCGGACTGCTGGCCCGGGCCGAACTGACGCGGGCCAGGCGCGAGTAGCCCGGCCGCTGATTTTCCCCACCTTTGCCGCGGCGAAACCCCTACAAGGGGGGCGGGTCGGCGCAACACGCCGGCCGACGGCGTCGAAGCTGGGGAAATGGGAGCCCGGCGACGCACCCGTGAGACTAAAAAGCGGCCGGATGACCGTCCGTCGGGAGGTCCACGGTGAAGGTGCTTCCGCAGCCAGGGAGGGTGCTGCAGCTAATGGAGCCGCCGTGGCCCTCCACGATCGCCTTGGTGATGGACAAGCCCAGCCCGGCCCCTGGGATCGCGCCGTCGCGCACCGCCGGGCTCCGGAAGAAGCGGGTGAAGACCCGTTCGGCGTCCGCGGCGGTCATGCCGATGCCGCTGTCCTCCACCTGCAGCAGAACCCGGCCGTCGTCCTCCCTGGCCGTGACAGTGACGGCGCCGCCCTCCGGTGAATACTTGATGGCGTTGGAGACGAGGTTGTCCAGGGCCTGGCCGATCCGCAGCGGGTCCACATTCGCCCACAGCGGCGCCGGCACGTCCATCGCCAGCGAAACGCGCGAGGACTGCGCATGCGCCTGCGCCGAGCCGAGGCTTGCCTCCACCAGCCCGGCCAGGTCGGTTTTCCGCGGGTGGACCTGCACCGCGGAGCTGGCGGACATCAGGAGATCCGAGACGAGCGCCAGCAGCCGCTCGGCATTGCGCTGCGCCACTTCAATCCGGCGCAGCACCGGCAGCGGCAGGTCATCGCCCAACACCAGGTCCAGATTGCCGATGATCGACGTCAGGGGTGTCCGGAACTCGTGCGAAACCGTCGCGACCACGTCCTCCTTGGCGGCGAGGGCATTGACCAGCCCGGTGACCTCGTTGTACACCACGACGGCGCCGCCGAAACCGCCGTCGTCGTCTTTCAGCGGCCTCGCCCCGGTGGACACGACCCGGCTGCCGGGCGCTTCCCCGAAGTAGACCAAGTGGTCCGTGAAGGATTCGCCCTGCTGGGCCCGGCGCAGCGGGCGCCGGCCGGGCGGGAGCGGTGTGGCCTGGTCCCGTCCGGTCAGCAGCAGTTGCTCTTCCCAGCCTGGATCACCTGGCCCGGCCGGCCCGGCGGTTGCCGCGGACGCCTCCAGCCGGGCCTGCCAGCTGTTGGTGAGCAGGCGCCGCCCGTCCGCACCAATCGCGACGATGCCGACGTCGACCGTGTCCAGGATGGTGTTGAGCAGCCGCTCGCGCTCCCGGCTCTCCGCGAGGAGGGCCTGCAACTCCGCCTCCTTGGCTTCAACCCTGCGCTGCTGGCGCCGCAGTTGCGCCCTGACGAACTGCATGGCCAGCGCGACCGCCAGGGTCATCAGTGCCAGCAACACCACTGTGGCGCTGCGGCCGGGGCTGTCTTCGGGGCCGGCGGCGAAACACCACGGCAGGCCTGCCAGCAGCGGTCCAAAGAAGCTGACCGACACGATAGCGGCGGGGGAGAGCTGCGAGGCGGCTATCCAGACGACGGGAAGCACGGACAGCACGCCGAGGCCGGGCACTACTTCCGCGGCGGCGACCCGGCTGAGGCCGATCGCGGCGAGGTCAAGAACCGGAATGACCAGGGAAGCCGGCGGTCCGAACCGCTGCCACGGGACGAGGAGGCAGGCCAGGAGGAGTGCGGCATGGAGCGTGAGGGCCGCCTGGCCCCAACCGCTGGTCAAATGCAGGTCCCACGCGGCCGGTGTGGACGCCAGGCCGGCGCTGAACAGCAACACAAGCGGGAGCTGGCTGAGCAGCACCCGGGCACGCGGATGCAGGGTTGCTAGGTGGCGGTCCACCCCCGCGCCACGAAACAGCCGCTGTTCATCCAATGCCAAGCGCCCCTTCCTCGCATCTGGAGTTTACATTGCTGTCACACCTGCTTGACATCAAACATATTATTGTTGTCCGTGTTACTGCGCCGGAGGCCGAAATTGAGGCCTCCTGTGGGTATTGTGGCAGGACATGCGTAGCCCGTGTCCCTTGGGTACGGGCTGGGCATCGGGGCATGGGGCCCCGGTTTCGTAGCGGCGGCGGGGGCTTGTCCACCGCCAGCCGACGGAGCAGCATCGGATGTGAGGGTGGCATGACTGACCTTGGGGTGGCCGTCGTTGTTGAAGACGACGCGGATGTGCGCAACCTCGTGGAGGCGGTGCTCCGGCAGGCCGGTTTCGAGGTGCACTCGGCGGCCGAGGGCCGTGCGGGGGTCGACGTCGTCCGGCAGCGGGAAGCCAGTGTGGTCACGCTGGACGTGGGCCTCCCCGATATTGACGGCTATGAGGTGCTGCGCCGGATCCGGCAGTTCAGCGATGCCTACATCGTCATGCTGACCGCGCGGACGGACGAACTGGACACGCTCACGGCGCTGCACACCGGCGCCGACGACTTCCTGACCAAGCCGTTCCGGCCCCGTGAGCTGCGGGCCCGGGTGGCTGCCATGATGCGCCGGCCGCGGAGTGAGGGCCAGGGCGCATCGACGGCGGCGCCGGGACGACCGGGCGCCGACGTTGCCGTTCCGGACAACGTGCTGCGGCACAACGGGTTGGCCCTGAACCCCGAGATGCGCTCGGTGACGGTCGACGACGAGCCGCTCGCTTTGACCCGCAGTGAGTTCGACCTCCTGCACGCGCTGCTTCGCGGCGCCGGGGCAGTGAAGTCCAAGACCGAGTTGGTCCGTGTGGTGCGGGGAGAGTATTACCGGGCCGACGCCTACATCAGCGAATCCGACGAACGGGCCGTCGAGGTCCATATCGGAAACCTGCGCCGGAAGCTCCGGGAGGATTCGGTGCAGCCGCGCTGGCTCCAGACGGTGCGCGGCGTGGGCTACCGCCTGGCACCTGTTCGTTCTTAGCGCTCCCAGAGAATGTAGCTGAACTGCAGCTCATCGACGGTTTCGCTGCCCCGCGCGGCAACCTCGCCCAGCCGGGAGGCGGCCAGTCCGAGGTTCCCGTCCCGGATTGCTTCCTCGAGTTCGCCGGCGAGTTCGGCCAGGCGCAGCCCGCCGACCATCGACGAGGACGTTTTGACGCTCAGCACCGCGTCAAGGGCCGAGGCCTGGTCACGGCGCTCCAAGGCCCCGGCCAGCGACTCATAGCGCTGGGCCCACATCTCGGCGTAGTCCCGTGCGAAGCCCTTGGCGACGGCGGCGCTGTCCAGCTGCTCGCCCAGGGTCTGGAGCGCAGCGGGGTCCACCAGCGGGGCCGTTTCGGGCAGCGGCGCCGTCAGTCCGGCCCCGCCCGCGGGGGCATCGGCGGCGAGCAGGGATCCCGCGATTCCGTCGTCAGGGCCGGGAGCTAAAAGAGACATGGCACTACGGTACTAGCTGTCCGGACCGGCGCCGGAGGGGGCGGGGTTTCCTGCGGAAACCTTGCGGCTATCCTTGTCCCGCCCTTTGCGGCAAACTTGCGGGCACTTTCGCCGGTTGTTTCTGGGGCACCCTGGCGGGCCGTCTGCCGCGAACATGCCGGCCGGTCAGTGGCCGCTGAAGGTCTCGATGGCGTTAATCACGGCAGGTCCCAGGATGGCGATAAAGAGCACCGGGAAGATGAAGAACAGCAGGGGAAACAGGATGGTGACCGGCAGCTTCATGGCCTTCTCCTCGGCCCGCTGGCGGCGCTTGACGCGCATTACCTTGGCCTGGATCCGGAGCACGCGGCTGATGGCAATGCCGTAGGTGTCCGCCTGCACCACGGCCTGGACGAAGCTGCGCAGCTCCGGGATGTTGGTCCGCTCCGCCAGCGCCTGGTACGACTCCCGTCGGCTGCGCCCCACCTGCATGTCCTGCAGGGTGCGGACCAGTTCCTCGGCGAGCGGGCCCTTGCCGTTTTCACCGGCCCGCGCCATGGCGCCCTCAAACCCCAGGCCGGCCTCGACCGAAATCAGCATCTGGTCCAGCGTGTTGGCCAGTTCCAGCTGCATGATTTTCTGGCGTTCCTGGCCCTTGCTGTAGAGCAGCAGGTCCGGGATGAAGTAGCCCAGGAGCATCACGAACAAGCCCACCAGCTTCAAGAGCGGCGCCGGAGTGCTGGCGAGCCAGAGACCCAGGAGCGCACCCAGCAGCCCCAGCAGGGGTTTGGCTGCCAGGACCCGGCCCAGCGGCAGCGAAGCGGGGCGTCCGGCAAGGGACAAGAGCCGGTCGAGTTTCCGGACGTACGCCGGAGGCGTCAGGCGGTGGCCGATCCGCTCCAGCAGGGCGCTCTCCCTGGGACCGGCGGATTCGGCGGGTCCGGTGCCCAGCGACAGCATTTCGCGGATGGCACGTTGGGACTTCCGGTCCACGGAGAGGACCGACCAGGTCAGGTAGGCCGACGGGAAGCAAACCAGCAGCAGGGAACACAGGATCAGGGGACTCATCCGGGCCTCAGAACTTCAGGTCGATGATCTTGCGCATCCACAGGCCGCCGATCGTCATCAGGATCACGGAGGCCGCGATCATGCCCCAGCCCAGCGGATTCGTGAACATGACGTTCATATAGCCGGGATTGACCAGCATCAGCATGATCACGATGCCGACCGGCATGGCCATCAGGATGTAGGCGGAGAACTTCCCCTCCGCCGCGAGGGACTTGATGTGGCCCTTGATCTCGCTGCGCTCGCGGATGGTCTCGTTCACCTGGTCAAGCACCTCGGCGAGGTTGCCGCCCACCTCGCGGTTGATCTGGATGGCCTGGGCGATCCAGACGAAGTCTTCATTGCGCATCCGTTCCGCGGTGTCACTGAGCGAGGCCAGCAGGTCGCGGCCCAGGGACGTTTCGGTGATGACACGGCGCATTTCCTCCGCGGTGGGGCTCTGCGATTCGCTGCCGGCGGCGTCGATGGCCCGCAGGATGCTGTGCCCGGCGCGCAGGCCGCCGGACAGCAACTGCAGGGTGTCGCCGAGCTGGTCATCGTACTTTGCGCGACGCTTGCCGGCGAGGACCTTCAGGGCGAGGTGCCCCGCCACCGGGGCGAGCAGGACCAGCAGGAGGGCCAGCAGCGGGCCGGCGACCACGAAGCCGGCCAGCGCCCCGACAAAGGCGCCGACAGCCAGCAGGACGTAAAAGTCGCCCTGGCCCATGCGCAGACCCGCCTGTTCCAGGGCATCCCGGTTGAAGAGCCTGATCTTCCGCTGCGCCAGGAAGCCTTCCGCCAGGTTGACCGCGGAGCCGGCGAACCGGCTGAGCGAGGAGTCCGGTGAAGCCTGGACCGGCCGACGTCGGTCCAGCGGAACCCGGGCGGTCCCCGGCGAGAGGACGGTGATGGCCAGCAGCAGGAGGGCGGCGGCGAGGAAGGCGATGCCGAGAGTCAGCGTCATGGCCGGATCACGCCTTGCCGGCCGGCGCCAGCGGCGCCGCGAAGACGTTGGGGGAGACGTAGATGCCCATGTCCTCGAAACGGTCGATGAAGCGCGGCCGGATCCCGGTGGCCACTGGCTTGCCAAGGAACCGGCCGTGGGCGTCCACCCCGGCGGAGTAGTCAAAGACGAAGGCGTCCTGGAGGGTGACAATGTCCCCCTCCATGCCCTGCACCTCGGTGACATGCGTGATGCGGCGGGTGCCGTCCCGCAGACGGGAGATCTGCACGATCAAGTTCACCGCGGACGCGATCTGCTCGCGGATGGCGCGCAGGGGAAGGTCCATGCCAGCCATCAGCACCAAGGTCTCGAGGCGGGCGACGGCGTCGCGCGGGGAGTTTGAGTGGACGGTCGAGAGCGAGCCGTCGTGGCCGGTGTTCATGGCCTGCAGCATGTCGAGGGACTCGCCGCCGCGGACCTCACCCACCACGATCCGGTCCGGCCTCATGCGCAGGGAGTTGCGCAGCAGATCGCGGATGGTGACCTCGCCCTTGCCCTCGGTGTTGGGCGGCCGGCTCTCCAGCCGCACCACATGTTCCTGCTGGATTTGGAGTTCCACCGCGTCCTCGATGGTGACGATGCGCTCGTCGTGCGGCAGGAAGGAGGAGAGGACGTTCAGCAGCGTGGTCTTGCCGGTGCCGGTGCCGCCGGAGACGATGATGTTCAGCTTGGCCCGGACGCAGGCGTTCAGCAGCTCAGCCATCTCGGGCGTCAGGGTGCCGAAGTCGATCAGGTTGCGCACCGTGAGCGGGACCTTGCTGAACTTTCGGATGGTGAGCGAGGAGCCGCCGACTGCCAGCGGCGGGATGACCGCGTTGACGCGGGAGCCGTCCTCGAGCCGCGCGTCCACGAGCGGGGACGACTCATCGATCCGGCGTCCCACCTTGGAGACGATGCGTTCGATCACCTTGCGCAGGTGGTCCTCCGAACTGAAGCGCGAATCGGTAAGGGTGAGCTGGCCCTTGCGTTCCACGTAGATCTGGTCCATCCGGTTGACCATGATCTCGGTGACCGCGGGGTCATCCAGCAGCCGTTGGAGCGGCCCGTACCCCAGCACGTCGTCCGCGACGTCGCGGACCAGCCTGGTGCGCTCCTCGGTGGACAGCGGCACCTGTTCGGCGTCGATGATGCGGGTCAGTTCGTCGCGTGCGGTGGCGCGCAGTTCGTCTTCCGTGACCGCCGAGTCGTTGAAGCGCGTGCCCATCCGTTCGAACAGGGCGGTGGCCGCCCGCTCCTTGAGCGCGGCGAAGGCATCCACCGGGTGCTGGCCCTTGGTGCGGGCGGCGTCGTGGTGGTCCACGGACGACGGCGCGGCCGCCGCCGCGAGGCGCGACGGCTCGGGACGCGCCGGTTCCGCCGGGGAGGAGAGACGGAGCGGTCGGCCGGCGGTGGCCGCCGCCGTCGCTGGGGCCGCCGACGGCGTCGGTGCTGCGGGCTGCGGCTGGGCGCCGGCTTCGGCTGCGGAGAGGCGTTCGGAGAGCTTCACTAGACAACCACCCGTCGGTGCAGCTTCTTCTGGGCGGTGGCCCGCCAGGCCGGGTCGAAGCGCGTCACCAGCTGCCGGAGGCCTTTCACGGCCGGATCCTTGCGCCCGTCCTGCAGGACCGGGATCCCGCGGTTGGTGGAATAGGCCACCGCCTTGGAGCGCGGAATGCTCACGTCCACCGGGGCGCCGATAGTGGCTTCGACGTCCTGGACGCTGAGCCCGGACTTGGAGTCCGCCATATTCAGGACCACATGACGGGTTTCCGGAAGCAGGTCGAGCCGACGGAGGATTTCCAGTCCCGAGCGGAGGCCGCGGATGCTGGGCACGTCCATCGCACTGACCCAGACCACGTCGGTGCACTGTTCCATGGCGGCCAGGCCCACCTCGGGCAGGCCGGGGGCGGTGTCCACGACGACGTACTGGAACTGCTGCGCGAGCTGTTCGATCAGCCGGCTGACCTGCTGGGGCGTGATGTCATCCGCCTCTACGGGGGTGCGGGGTGCGCAGAGGGCGTAGATGCTGCTCGGGTGGACCGTGAGGAAGGCCTTGAGGACCAGCGAGTCCTGGCTTGCCGACGCGGAAACGGCGTCGGTGACGGTGTGCTCCGGATTCAGGTACAGGCCGGAGGCCACATCGCCGAACTGCAGATCCAGGTCCACGATCACCACGCTCATCGGCGCGACCTGTCCCAGCCCGATCGCGATGTTCGTGGCGATGGTGGTTTTGCCGACGCCGCCCTTGGGGGAGAAGACGCCGATCACCAGGCCTTTGGGGTTGTTGTCCGGCTGCTGCACGGCCGTGGCCCGGGTCCGGCTGGCATAGGACTGGCAGGCGCGTTCGAGCAGAACCCGGATCTGGGCAGGGTCCGAGGCGGGGCTAAGGATGTCCCGGATCCCGGCGCGCATCGCCAGCAGCACAAAATCCGGGTCGGGTTCGCCGACCAGGATCACGCTCAGCTCGGGCAGTTGCACGTCGAACACGGTGGCGAGCCGCAGCGCATCTTCAACCGGAACGTCGGGTCCGAGGATCAGCACCTCGGGACGCTCCTGGTTGAGGTTGGCAAAGAGCTCGCCGGGGTCCGCCGGGTTGACGTAGGCAAAAGTCTGGACGCCGCCCGGTAGCCCGCCAGCAACGGCCTGCCGGACCCGCGCGTCGAAGTCGGTGTTGGGGGTGATGAGGACGAAGCGGCTCACTTGTAGACCTCCGGTCGGGTGATGATTCCGGGGCGGCCGCTGTCCTTGGCGTCGAGCGGTTCCCGGCTCAGCCAGATGCTCGCCGCATCCGTGAAGTTGGAGGCGTAGACAATCTTCGTTGCGGCCACGTCGTCGACGGCGACGGTCACGATCATCGAGCCCACCGGGAGCGAGGTGTCCTCGGCCGGCGCGGCCGATCCGCTCGCCGAGGGCTGCGGAGTGGGCGTGGTTGCGGGGGCACGCTGGACCGCCGTTACAAGGGCCTTGTGCACGGACAGCTGCGTTGTCTGCTTCTCCGGCTTGGCCTCGATGCCGCCATCCTTCAGGTTGATGAAGATTCCGACGTGGTCGCCTGGAGCGATGCGGCCGCCGACCACCCGCTGGGGTTCAAGCTGGAAAGACACCTCCTGCAGCCCCTTGGGCACCTGCACCGATCCGCTGGTCTTCAGCTCTTCCGGTTGGACCAGCCGTTCTGCCACGAGCTGTTCGCCCGGTACCAGGTCGACGGCGGTGACTTTGCCGGTCTCGTTGTCGAGATTCTTCAGCGCAGTCTTGGAGACGGCCTTGCCGGGGAGTTCCTCGCTGGTGACGAACGCCGCGAGAGACGTCACCGGGGTGCCGGCGGGAACGGCCCGCTGCACCACCATGACGGAGACAGGATTCAGGTTCTGAACGGCGCGGGTGTCGGCGCCCTGGGCGTAGCTGACGACGAGGATGGCACCGACGATAGCCAGCACGACGGCGGCCAGTCCTGCCAATAAGCGTGACTTCACGGTTAGGGCACTCCAATGGTGAGACGGACAACGGAAGCACCGTAATCGGGAGTACTTCCGAGCTCGAAGGCTTGTGACAGGGACACGAATTTCACGAAGTATCCGCGGAGGGATTTGTTGGCCAGTCCGCTCGAATTCCAGGTGTCACTGGAAAAGCGGTAGCCGGTGACGTGAAAAGCCGCGAAGCCCTTGATGTAGTACTTGCCGCCGGATCCGGTGCCCGTGGCCACGGCATAGAGCGGGAGGAGGACGGTCTGGTCGTTCAAAGCGCTGATGTCCCCGGGCGAACAGATCGAGGGTCTGGAAGCGCCGGTGTCGCTGCTGAACCAGATTCCTGGATCGTTCGAGGCGCCGGCGCTGATCACAACGCTGCACGCAGAATCGGCGGCATTGGGGTCCATGATCCATCCAAAACCTCCTGGGATCCCTGCGCATCCGCCCGCGCTCATATTGAGGACCTGCACGTAAGACGGGTCGGGGGAGAATTTGCACTCGGCGATGGCCAAGGGGACGATGACGGTGCCTTTGGACGGCGTCCCCCACTGCACGTTCGAAGTAGCCGAGACCTCAGAGTTCGAAAAGCCCAGTGCGCGGGCAAATTGGTCCGGTACGGAGTTGAGGGCGCCCCCATTCGCCTTGGCGCTCGTGGTGACCGTGGCTTTGCGGTTCACCTTATCCAAGACGATGGTCTTGACATTGCTCTGTCCGTCCACGGCGTTCGCGTTGGCAAGCGTTCTGGCGAGAACCGCGGGCGAAGTTACGGTGTCGGAACAGTCCGCGTCGTTCAGATTCCTGGCGCATTTTTGGGCCAGCATGAGGGCCACCGCATCGGACCCGTTCTGTAGTTGGCCACGTTCGGAATAGAGTCGAGCAACGTCGATGGAGATGGCCGCGAACCCGAGTAGAACCACCATGAGCAGGGCGACAATGACAGCGATCCCGCCGTGTTCCGCATCGCGCGAAGCTGTTATCCGCCGCATTGCATGGTACCTACGCCCTTCATCGGAAATGGTCCGGCGATTCCGGTCATAGTGGACAAGTTGTAGTCGATTGTCACGGTGACCTGGACGTTCGCAGCGCAGGCCGTTGGCGCGGGCGTCGAGGCGGGCGTCGTCTGATATCTGAAAGTTATCTTGTCGCTCGCCAGAGCCGGTTTCAGCACGCTCGCGGCGCTGACCGCCGCGGCCTTGGCGGTCGTTGCGGCTGCTGGCGCCGCGTAGTTGATGGCCATCACTCGTGCGCCTTCACGGGCAGCGTTGGAGAGCGAAATTTGCACGTTGTAGGCGCGGCCGAACTCCATGATGCCAAGCAGGATCATGACCAGGACCGGGGCCAGCAGGGCGAACTCCACGGCGACGGCGCCCCGTTGATTTGTCTTGGACATGGGGGACCGCCTTCCTTGCTGACTGTTCGCTGGCGCCTGAACACAGTCAGGGCTGGGAAAGGCCGGAGCCTTCCCCAACCCTGACTGGTGGATTGCTGAGAGGTGCTACGGGGTGC
Source organism: Arthrobacter sp. 01N442 (assembly GCF_056399345.1). Taxonomy (NCBI): domain Bacteria; kingdom Bacillati; phylum Actinomycetota; class Actinomycetes; order Micrococcales; family Micrococcaceae; genus Arthrobacter; species Arthrobacter sp. 01N442. The sequence goes on along the minus strand of NZ_JBFTRD010000004.1, from coordinate 488,838 downwards.
AGGTAGCGTCCCCGGCTTTGGCGCCCGCCGCATAGGTGTGCCCTGCGCCGGCGATGTCGCACTGGACCTTGGTGAAGGTGTCGTGCAGGCTGCCGCCGAGCAGCGTCACGGCGACGATGATGACTACGGCGATGAGGGAGACCATGATGCCGTATTCGACGGCGGTGGCGCCGCGCTGGTCGCGGCGAAGGCGGGTTGCGATGTTGGAGAGGTAGGAACGCATTGGTGACTCCTGAGCGAGTTGGGCGGCTGGCCCTGCACCAGCACTGAGAGGAACTTAGCAACCGCCGACACGCCGTCAATCCGACTTTCGAACATCCTGTGCCAAGACTTCCCAAACTGCCCTTTTCCTGTACATTCCCTGCGCGGATACTGCGCTGGGGCGCCAAAAGCGCCCGGTAAAAGGGAGGAGGACAAGGGAGGACCCCCTTGGCTCTGGGTACCAAGGGGGTCCGGTCTTGGGGCGGTCCAAACGCGGCCGCGTGGTTATCTGTTGGCGAAGACCTCCATGATGCTCATCACCGTGGGGCCCAGCACCACGATGAACAACGTGGGGAGGATCGAGAAGATGAGCGGAAACAGCATCTTGACGGGCATCTTCATGGCGTGCTCCTCCGCGCGTTGGCGGCGCTTCACGCGCATGTCCTTCGCCTGGGCGTTCAGCACTTTCGCGATAGCGATGCCGTAAGCGTCGGCCTGCACCACTGCCCGGACAAAGGAGCGCAGGTCAGGTACGTCGACGCGCTGGGCCATGGCCACGTACGCGTCCTTGCGGGAGCGGCCCACCTGGATATCCTGCAGGGTCCTGATCAATTCCTCGGCGAGGGGACCCTTGCCGTTCTGGCCGGCACGCGCCATGGCGGTTTCGAAGCCGAGACCGGCCTGGACGGAGATGAGCATCTGGTCCAACGCGTCCGGCAGTTCCAACTTGATCGCTTCGCGCCGCTTCTGGGCGTGGTTCCGGAGCAGGATATCCGGGACAAAATAGGCCAAGGCGGTCATGGCCACCATGAGGAGGACATTGAGCGTCGTGGGGCTTCCGGCAACCATGACGATTCCCATGACTGCTCCCGGAAGAGCCAGCAGGGGCTTGACCATAAGCACACGCCCCAAGGGCCAGTCCTTCGGCCGGCCGGCGCCGGCGAGCTGCTTGTCCAGCCACGCCGTGTAGCCCTTGGGCGTGATCTTCCGGCTCAGCTCCGCCAGTTGGCCTCCGGCCGAGAGCAAAGATCCGGTCGCCTGCGGACCGCGACCGAGATTGGCCTGGATGTTTCGCACGGCCGCCCGGTCTCCGGTGAAGGCTAGCCAGGTCATGATCGAGAGCGGGGCGATGACCGCCAGGATGGCGGCGTAGGCAATAGTTTGCACGGTTCTCTCCCTTTCTCAGAACTTCGGCTTGATGAGTCGGCTGAGCCAGAAGCCGCCCACGGTCAGCAGGACCAGGGCCGCGAGGATCATCAGGAACCCGGGAAAAGTGGTCAGGAAGACCTTCGAGTACAGCGGGTTGAAAAGTGTCAGGCCAACAAACATCACCACCGGGAGCGCCATCAGGACTATGGCGGACATCCTGCCCTCCGCACTGAGCGCCCTGACCTGGCCCCTGATCTGGTTGCGGTCCCGGATAGTCTCGCCCACGTGGTCCAGGACCTGGGCGAGATCGCCGCCGACTTCCCGGTGGATCTCGATGGCCCGGGTAATCGAAGCGAAGTCCTCGTTGGCAGTGCGCCGGGCAACCTCTGCGAGCGAATCGCCAAGGTCCCGGCCAATGCGGGTCTCGTTCACCACCCTGCTGAGTTCCTCTTTCATCGGCGCCTCATTCTCCTCGGCGGCAGCGTCCACTGCCCGGAGCAGGCTGTGGCCGGCGCGGAGACCGCCGGCGAGCATCTGCAGCGCGTCCGGCACCTGCTCGTCGAACTTCTTGCGACGCCGCGAGACCAGAACGTTGAGGAACAACAGGAGACCGACAGGTGTCAGTAGCGTCAGCAGCACGGCCAGGACTGGGCCGCCGAGGAGGAAGCCCAGGACAGCGGCCACGAATGTGAGGGCGCACCCCATCAGTACGTAGTCGCCCGGCTGTTTCTTCAGCCCCGCACGCTCGAGCTTCTCCCGGCTGAGCAGTCCGGAGCCGCGGCTTCGGAGACCCCTGTTGAGAGTGTGCACGGCTTGGTCGGTCAGCTTGGTGAGGTTTGACGAGTGGGCGGCCGCCTCATCGGGCCGGCGCCGGGAAAGCGGCACCGCGTGGGGCTTGAGGAGGACGGCGACCGTCGTCGCCAGGGCTGCGTACGCCAGGACGAGGCCGGCGACAAAGACAAGGGGAGACAGATCCTGCACTGTTACCGCCCCCTGACAGGCGCTGCGCCAAATACTGCCGGCGAAATCGCGATCCCGAGCTCGGCGAAGCGATCGGTGAACCTCGGACGGACGCCGGTGGGCACGGGCTTTCCCAGGAATCTGCCACTGGCGTCGATGCCGGCGGAGTAGTCGAAGACGAAGGCATCCTGAAGCGTAACGACGTCGCCCTCCATGCCTTGGACCTCGGTGATGTGAGTGACGCGCCGGGAGCCGTCCCGGAGCCGGGAAATATGGACGATCAGGTTCACTGCCGAGGCAACCTGCTCGCGGACGGCCCGCAGCGGCAGGTCCATGCCGGCCATCAACACCAAGGTTTCGAGCCGGGCAATGGCATCCCTGGGGGAGTTGGCGTGAACCGTGGAGATGGAGCCATCGTGGCCGGTGTTCATGGCCTGCAGCATGTCCAGGCACTCCCCGCCGCGGACTTCGCCGACCACAATCCGGTCCGGCCGCATGCGCAGCGAGTTGCGAACCAGGTCGCGGATGGAGATTTCTCCCTTGCCCTCGATGTTTTGGGGCCGGCTCTCCAAACGGACCACATGGTCCTGCTGCAGCTGCAGTTCCACGGCGTCCTCGATGGTGACGATCCTGTCCGAACTCGGAATGAACGAGGACAGCACGTTGAGCAGGGTCGTCTTTCCGGTGCCGGTGCCACCCGAAACGATGATGTTGAGCCTGGCCAGTACGCAGGCCTGCAACAGCTCCGCCATTTCCGGTGAGAGGCTCCCCATCGAAATGAGGTCATGGACGGTGAGCGGATCCCGGCCGAACTTCCGGATGGTCAGGGCCGGCCCGTTGACGGCTAGCGGAGGGATGATCGCGTTGACACGGGACCCGTCCGCCAGCCGGGCGTCCACCAAGGGCGAGGATTCGTCGATCCGCCGTCCCACATTGGAAACGATCCTTTCGATGACCCGCCGCAGGGCGTCGTCGGACGTGAACTTGGAATCGGTCAGCTGAAGGTGGCCCTGGCGTTCCACATAGATCTGGTCGAAGCGGTTGACCATGACCTCGGTCACCGTCGGATCGTCCAGGTATCTCTGGATGGGGCCATGGCCCAATACGTCGTCGATGATTTCGCGGATCAGCCGCTGCCGTTCGATTGCGGTGAGGGGGATTTGCTCCTCGTCCACAACAGCCTTCAGCTCGTCCTTGACGGATTGGTGAAGCTCCGCTTCGTCAATTGATGAGTCGGTGATTCGCGAGCCGAGCCGTTCGAAGAGGGCCTCGCTGGCGCGTTCCTTGAGCGCGTTGAGCGCCTCGCTGGCGACGGATGCGGTCTGCTGGATTTCGGAGAACCCGGGCTGCGATTCCGCCGCCGTCTTCGCCTCCAGGATCCGGCCGAGGGTGGCCGGCTGGGCGTGCGAAGCAAAGACGTCGACGGCGGCCGGCTTTTCCTCGGGCCCGGCGGGTGGAAGGCCGCCGCGGAGTTGCTGGAATCGGTCGGTGAGGCTCACTGGACTACCGCCCTTCTGTGGAGTTGCTTGTGCGGTCTGGCGTCCCAGTCCGGCTTGAAACGGTCGACCAGCCGGCGGAGACCTTTTAGGGCGGCGTCCCGGCTGCCGTCCTGGAGGATGGGGACGCCCTTATTGGTGGAGAACGGAAGGGTGCGTGAGCGCGGCAACACCACGTCCACGGGGGCTCCGATGGTGGCCTCGACATCCTTCAGCGACAGCCCCGCCCGACGATCAGCCATGTTGAGCACGATGTGGCGATTCGCCGGCACCAGGTTCAGTTCGTCGAGGATTTGGAATCCGGTCCGCATGCCCCGGATGCTGGGCACATCCATGCCGCAGATCCAGACAGCGTCCGTGGCCTGCTCCAAGGTGGCGAGGACATGCTCACCCAGCCCCGGTGCGGTATCCACCACGATGTACCGGAACTCCTTCCGCAACTGCTCCAGCAGATGGGAGACATGGGCCGCGCTGATGCGGTCCATTTCGACGGGCGTCCGGGGCGCGCAGAGAGCGTAGATGCCGGCCGGGTGGACCGTCAGGTACGTCTTGAGCACCATGGAGTCCTGGCTGGCAGCTCCCATCACGGCGTCGGTGATGGTGAACTCCGGTTCGAGCAGCAGGCCGCTGGCCACGTCGCCGAACTGGAGGTCAAGATCCACGATCACCACGCCCATGGGTGCAGTCTTGCCGAGCCCGACAGCGAGGTTGGTGGCGACCGTTGTCTTGCCCACACCGCCCTTGGGAGACATCACCGCGATGACTCGCCCCGCACCGTGGTCGGCATGCTCGGTGGCCTGCGGGCCAAGTCCACGACGCCGGCCGGCCGCAGCGAGGCTGGCCCGTTCCAGCATGACCCTGATGGTGTCAGGGTCCGCTCCGGGATCCAGCAGGTCCCGGACCCCGGCGCGCATTGCCTGGACGACAGTTTCAGGGCTGGTCGTAACGGCCAGGACCACGCTGATTTCGGGATACTGGAGGTCCACCACGGCCGCCAGCTTCAAGGAGTCCGCCACGGGCACGCCCGGGCCGAGGATGAGAACCTCCGGCGGCTCGCCAACCATCTGGCGCATGATGTCGGCGGGGCCCTCAGGCAGGTAGTCGGCCTTGAAGACATGGAGGTCACCATGCATGCCGCCCACGGCCAGACGGACCAGACGTTCGAAATCAGCGTTCGGCGTGATCAGGACGAAGCGGCTCATCGGAACAGCCCTGCCGCGTCCACTGTGCCCTTGCCCGATTCGACGGCAGTGCCAGGTTCCTTTGACAGGTACACCTTGCCGAACTCGGTGGCAAAGACGATCCGCTGCGCATCTGCGGAGTTCCTGGCCAGGGTAATGAGATAGCTGCCGTCACCCTGCTCCTTGGTGGAGGAAGTGGACGATACCTGGCTCGCGCCGGCTTCGGTGTCAGCCGTTCCCGTCTGCGTGGCTGATCCGTTGCTGAACTGCGACGCCGTGACCAGGACCTTGTGGAAGGTTTGCTGCGTCCGGCTGACCTTGACCCCCGCCGTGCCGCCGGTCTCCTCCAGCGAGAGGAAGACGCCCACCGTGTCGCCGGCCTTCAAAACGCCTCCCGCGACTCGCTCGATGGGGAGCTTCAGGGTGATCTCCTGAAGGCCTGCCGGCACCTGGACCCGAGCGGGGCCGAGGAAGGCGTTCTCTTCCACCAACCGGCTGGAGAGCAGTTGCTCACCCGGCATCAACGTAACAGCCGTGACCTTGGACCCCAGCGTTCCGAGATCCGTGACGCTGCTGTCGGCCAGCGCCAGCTTCGGGACTTCCTTCTTGGTCACCATTGCCGCGAGCTTTTCCGCGGGCGTGCCGGCCGGAATGGCCTTTTGCACAACATAGATTGATTCTGTTTCCGTGCCGGCCAGCGCCCGTTTATCGGCGTTCTGAACATATGAGACCAGCAGTACGGTTCCAACAATTGCCACAAGCAATGCGGCGATGCCCCCCAGCAGGCGTTTTTTCATCATAACTCCTTAGAAATTGCTTATTTGATGAGCTTTATTTCAACGGTTCCCAAGTCGGCTCCGCCCCCCGAAATACCTCCAGTCGAATCAATGGTTTCGAATTTCACGAATTGACCGATGATGCAGCGATTGTTGCCGCCGGAGCAGGCCAGGGCGCTGTTCATGCCAGGATCTCCAGCAGTGTTGCGGAATTCGTAATTGTGGTTATTGCCGAACTTCCAGCCCCACATCTTGAAAGTGGCGTAGCCGATCACATGGAAGTAGCCGTTCTGCCCCTGGCCTCCGGCATTGTCAAAGACGGGGAAGGCCACTTTGACGTCGCCCCCCGCGAGGATGGTTGCGATCCAGCCGCCAAGCACTGTGTCGCAGTCAGTCGGCGGGTTGTTGCCGGGGTCGGACCCCGCCCGGTTGTTTCCGGTAGTGGTTTCAGCGATGCATGGGGAGCTCCGATCGAGCCAGCCCCAACCGCCGGGGATCTGAGTTCCCGAAGGTCCCGTGCACGTTCCGCCTGGCTTGTAGGAGACTTTCTGGACCTCTGCGGTTTGGCTTCCGCCCGAGAGGTTGAAGCAGCTATCGGACAACGCCAGCGGAAAACCGGAGCCCTGCGTCTTATTCCTGAAGGACGCGATGGCGTTCGCACGGACGGTCACGGGCGGGGCATTCAGCGCGCTGGCGAAGAGTTTCGTCAAGAAGCCCGCGCCGTTGCTGCCGCGCGTGGAGGTCACAACCTTGACCTGGTTGGGCACCGACAGGTCGACGGAATCTACGGTGGTTGCACCGTCGTTGGAGTTGGGGCCGCTCAGCTCGGCGGCCCACGCCATGGCCTGTCCGACGGTGCAGCCGCCGGCCTGGTGGCACCGCTGGGCAGCGGCCATGGCGCCTGCGTCCGCTGCGTTCTGCAGCTGCGCCCGCTCGGCATAGATCTGGCCGGTGTCAACGGCCAGGGCCCCGGCGCCGATGAGCACCAGCATCATGACCGCTGCCAGCACGCCGCTTGCGCCACGCTCGTCCCGGTGCTTGCGGGTGGCCATAGCCTTCAGCCGTTGCACCGCATGGCTCCCGTCCCATGCAGCGTGACGGTGCTTCCGAAGAAGCTAGTCAGAGTGTTCGTGGTGTAGGTGACGTTGACTCTTGCGGTGCTCCCGTTGGCACAGGCGGCGGGAGAAAACGTGTAGCTGAAGCCGGCCGGGCTGAGCCCCGGCGCGCCGGCCACAGCTGCCGCCCTTGCGTCGGCCTGGTTGTTCTTGATGGCCATGGTCCTGGCCGCCTCGCGGGCGGCCTGGGTCACGGAAATCTGAAGATTGTAGGTGTACGAGAACTCCACGATTCCCACTACCAGGGACAGGAGGATCGGTGCTACGAGGGCGAATTCGACGGCGGCCGAGCCGCGGTCCCGCCCCTGCGCCCGAGACTTGGGCGCCGGCGAACTGCTGCGTTTCATGGAATCCCCCCAGGGATAGAGGCAGCGAATGGTTTTAAGAAATGTGCCGCGTCCGCGAGACACGGACGCGGCACATTGCGTAGAGCTGAGACCTGCTGAGCTGCCTGCGCCTAGTTGGACCAGGCGGCGACGTGTCCACCGAGCTCGGCGAACCAGGCGCTGAGGCCCTGGCCGAAGATGGTGACGCCGCCGATGACGATGAAGGCGATGAAGGCCACGAGCAGCGAGTATTCCGTGGCGGTCGCTCCCTTTTCGGATTCGAGGCGGTCCTTGACGCCGGCGATGAAAGAAAGCATTGAGACCATGAGACCAGTCATTTTATAAGTCCTTTTCCAGAGTTTTGAATAGATTTACGAAGCTCCAGCAAATCCCCTTTTCTATCTGGTAGGGCTTCGTTGGCACAACATTTGCACGCCGATTAACGGCGTTGCAATGGCTTCGACTACTCGACTTCTGGAGGCGAAAAGAGGGTTTTACGTATGGCGTCCGGAGAGGTGTACTCAGTTCTTTCCGGAGGCCCGGCGGTAACTACTTGTTTTGATAAGCGGGCTTACTGGTTCGACCAGGAAAGGGGGGAGGGGAGAGGCTACGCGGAGACCAATGCCGTGATCAGGGCGGCGGCCAGCATGGATGGCCCGAAGGCTACCTCTTTGGGCTTGTTTCCGGGGTTTTTGAGCACGAGTGCCAGGGAAACCACGCCGCCGGCCACAAACCCCAGCGCGCCACCATAGAACAACTGCGTCCAGCCTAAGTACCCCAAGTACAGACCGAGGGGAGCGGCGAGCTTTACATCGCCCATTCCGAGGCTCTTGGGGCTGATGAGAGCCAAGATGAAGTAGAAAAAGAAGAGAATGACGGCGCCCGCGATGCCCCGGGCCAGCGACAGCCAGCCACCGAGTGCCAGCGAAGCGGCTGCGAGGAGCACGACGCCGGCTCCCAGCAGGGGCACGACCAGCCGGTTAGGCAACAAATGATGAATAACGTCAATTCGAGCCAACTGCACGCCAATAACCGCCAAAAGCATAAAGGCAGGCAATTCCGGCGCGGGGCCGAAGCGCCAGGCCAGGAGAGCGCACAGGCCGGCGGCGGAAACCGCCGTCGTCGTTCTCTGCGCACGGCCCGGCCGGCCTGCAAGGTGCGGCAGGGTGCGGCGGACGAACACATCGGCGAGCAGCCCGAGGCAGAGTCCGGCAATGGCCGCGCCGGCGAGGAACAGCAGTGCCGCGGAACCTGCAAGGGCGGGAGCGGGCACGGTACCTCCAGGAACGCTGCGGGCCGGAAACGAACGGCACGCAGGGCAGCGCACCACCGGACACCCCATTTTGACCCACGACCCCGGCTTCCGCTATTCTTGGTAGTCGTTGTGCGTGTCCTATCTCGATGATGCGTGCCCGCTTGAGAATCCGGTTGCAGGATAGCTACTCAACGTGCACATTCGAGACCACAGGATGACTGGTTACATAGAGCCCTCACCTCTGTTCCGGTAGCGCATAGATAGTAGGTGCACCTTTGCGTGACACCTAAAACAAGAACGCCAGAACAAGAACGAGGCAAACACCGTGCGTACGTACACCCCGAAGCCCGGCGATATCAACCGCCAGTGGCACGTCATTGACGCCACCGACGTTGTCCTTGGTCGTCTCGCCAGCCAGACCGCAATCCTGCTGCGCGGCAAGCACAAGGCCACCTTTGCGTCCCACATGGACATGGGCGACTTCGTCATCATCATCAACGCTGAAAAGGTCGCCCTCACCGGTGCCAAGCTGGAGCAGAAGCGCGCATACCGCCACTCCGGTTACCCGGGCGGCCTGACCTCCGTCAACTACGCGGAGCTGCTGGAATCCAACCCGGTCCGCGCCGTGGAGAAGGCCATCAAGGGCATGCTCCCGAAGAACTCCCTCGCTGCACAGCAGCTGGGCAAGCTGAAGGTTTACCGCGGTGCCGAGCACCCGCACGCCGCCCAGCAGCCCAAGACTTTCGAAATCACCCAGGTCGCCCAGTAGTCCTGGCCACCAACCAACTTTTTATCAAGGAGAATCGTGGCTCAGAACGAAGAACTGACCACCGAAGCCGTTGAGGCTGAGGAAAACCTGACCAGCTACACCTCGGAGAGCGGTGCCGCTGACGCGGCCGCGCCGAAGAAGGAACGTCCGGCACTGACCGTTGCCGGCGCAGCTGTTGGCCGCCGCAAGGAAGCCGTTGCACGCGTTCGCGTTGTGCCGGGCTCCGGCAAGTGGACCATCAACGGCCGCGAGCTGTCGAACTACTTCCCGAACAAGCTGCACCAGCAGGACGTCAACGAGCCCTTCAAGATCCTCGATCTCGAAGGCGCCTACGATGTCATCGCCCGCATCCACGGCGGTGGCCCCTCCGGCCAGGCCGGTGCACTGCGCCTCGGCATCGCCCGTTCGCTGAACGAGATCGACGTCGAGAACAACCGCGCCACCCTGAAGAAGGCCGGCTACCTTACCCGAGACGCACGCGTCATCGAGCGTAAGAAGGCTGGTCTCAAGAAGGCACGTAAGGCTCAGCAGTACTCCAAGCGCTAAACAGCGCTTCCCACCCGATGTCGCCACGGCGGCACGGCTGGAACCGGAAGCCCGTCCCGCATTGTGCGGGGCGGGCTTCCGTCGTTTAACGGGCCCTCGATGGCCCGAAACGGGACAAGAGCCCGTGATCGACTAAACTTGGGCACGATGTCTAGATTATTTGGAACAGATGGTGTCCGGGGCCTTGCTAACGGCCTACTGACCGCAGAGTTGGCGTTGCAGCTGGCGCAGGCCGCCGCCGTCGTGCTTGGCCACGACCGCAATACCAACGGCAACAGGCCGCGCGCCGTCGTCGCGCGCGACCCGCGGGCCAGCGGCGAGTTCCTCGCGGCCGCCGTAGAGGCCGGGCTCTCCAGCTCCGGGATCGACGTCTACGACGCCGGTGTGCTGCCGACGCCGGCCGCCGCGTACCTGGTTGCCGACCTCGACGCCGACTTCGGCGTGATGATCTCCGCCTCCCACAACCCTGCCCCGGACAACGGCATCAAGTTCTTCGCCCGCGGCGGGCAGAAGCTCCCCGATGACGTGGAGGACGCGATCGAGGAACAACTGAGCAAGGAGCCGTACCGGCCGGTCGGCGGCGAAGTGGGCCGGATCCAGCGGTTCTCCGACGCGGAAGACCGCTACATCCTGCACCTGCTGAGCACCCTCCCGCACCGCCTGGACGGCCTGAAGGTTGTCCTGGATTGCGCGCACGGCGCCGCCAGCGGCTGCTCGCCCGAGGTCTTCAAGTCCGCCGGTGCCGAGGTGCTGGTGATCGGGGCCGAGCCGGATGGCCTCAACATCAACGACGGCGTGGGATCCACGCACCTCGGTCCGCTGAAGCAGGCGGTCCTCGACTACGGTGCCGACCTGGGCATTGCCCACGACGGCGACGCCGACCGCTGCCTGGCCGTGGACCACGAGGGCAAGGAAGTGGACGGCGACGAGATCATGGCCATCCTGGCCGTGGCCCTCAAGGAATCCGGCAAGCTCAAGGACGACGTCCTCGTGGCAACTGTGATGAGCAACCTGGGACTCAAGATTGCCCTGCGCGAAGCGGGCATCAGCCTGCGCGAGACCGGTGTGGGGGACCGCTACGTGCTCGAAGGCATGCGCGAAGGCGGCTTCAACCTCGGCGGTGAACAGTCCGGCCACGTGATCTTCTCCGATCACGCCACCACCGGCGACGGCGTCCTGACGGGGCTGCAGCTGGCCGCCCGCGTGGCGATGACCGGCCGCCCGCTCAAGGAGCTGGCCACCGTGATGACGAAGCTTCCGCAGGTGCTGATCAACGTCAAGGGCGTCGACCGCAGCCGGGTCAAGGGTGACGAAACCGTGGCCGCGGCCGTGGCCCGCGCCGAGGCCCAGCTGGGCGACACCGGCCGCGTGCTGCTGCGCCCGTCGGGTACCGAGCCCGTGGTCCGCGTCATGGTGGAAGCAGCGGACCAGGAGACGGCACAGGAGGTCGCCGAGGGCCTGGCCCAGGTGGTCAGGACCGAGCTCGCGCTGGAGCTCGTCACCGAGTAGCCTCCCGAATGCAAAAAGGTGGCCCGTTTCCGTCACGAAACGGGCCACCTTTAGTTTCCGGTGCCTACCCGGCCGTGCTCAGCGGTAGGCCGGCGCCGCTGGGAGGCCGAAGTACTTCTCCAGGGTGGTGATGCCCCGCCGGTGCATGTCGCCGGCAGCTTCGACGCCGACGTAGCGGAGGTGCCACGGCTCGTAGAAGTAGCCGGTGACCGGGTGCTCCATCCAGGGGTAGCGCACCACGAAGCCAAAACGGTAGGCGTTGGCCTTGACCCACACTGCCGCCGGCTGCTGGGCGAAGCACGGCTGGAAGCTGCACACCCCGCCGCCGTCGCCGATATCAAAGGCCCAGCCCGTCTGGTGCTCAGAGTAGCCCGGCCGCGCGGACGCGGTGTCCGCCTCCGCCCGGCCCCTGGATGAGACATAGCCGTTGTACGTAGCGGTCTGGGTGGCGTAGGACCGGTAGCCGCTCGCCAAGGTCAGCACGACGCCGGACGCCGCGGCCTGCCCAAACATCCGCTCAGCCGCCGCCGCCGTCGTGCGGTTCAACTGTGCGGCCTCGCCGGAGACCGCCAGCCGGACGGCCGGCTGCACGAGCTCGGCGGGAACGAAGGTCGCGGGGGAGAGCGGCCGGTGTTTGTTCACCACCACCCACGGGCTTGCCGGGTCCGCCAGCGAATACTTCCGGCCCGGCAGTGAAGTGGCCGGCGCTGAAGTGGCCGGCGCAGCCGACGGAGAGGCGGACGCAGACGCGGCCGCCGGCGACGCGGAGGCTGAGACAGAGGCGGACGGGGCCGTCGGCGAACCGGCGGCGGACACCGTGGGGGAGGAGGGGCTGCCAGTTGGCACAGTCGTGCCGGAGCCGGGCAGAGAAGGGTTGCCTCCCGGGCTGCAGCCCGCCACAGCGGCCAGGACGGCCAGGGCCGTTGCCGCGGCGACGAGGCGCCCGGCCTTCCGGCGGCGGTCCTTGTCCCGGCCCGGCGCAGCGCCGGAGCTGTCGTGGCACACCTGTGCTAGACCTTACGCAGCAGCATGCGGCGGATGGAGTGGTCGGCATCCTTGGTCAGCACCAGCTGGGCCCGGCCGCGGGTTGGGAGGACGTTCTCCTCCAGGTTTGGCTCGTTGATCCGCTTCCAGATGTCCCGTGCGGTCTGCTCCGCCTCGGAATCGGACAGCGTGGCATAGCGGTGGAAGTAGGACTCCGGCTGTGCGAAGGCAGTGGTCCGCAGCTTGCGGAACCGGTCCACGTACCATTCCTCGATGTAGGAGGTCTTGGCGTCGACGTAGATGGAAAAGTCGAAGAAGTCGCTCAACGCGAGTCCCTGCCGGCCGTCGTGCCGCGGCCGTGCCGGCGCCAGCACATTCAGCCCCTCGACAATCAGCACGTCCGGGCGGCGGACCACCACTTCCTTGCCCGGGACGATGTCGTAAGTGACGTGCGAGTACCAAGGGGCCCGCACTTCCTCGGCCCCGCCCTTGACTTCGCTCACGAAGCGCAGCAGCGCCCGGCGGTCGTAAGATTCCGGGAATCCTTTGCGGTCCAGGAGTTGACGGCGCTTGAGCTCGGCAAGGGGGTAGAGGAACCCGTCGGTGGTGATCAGTTCGACATTGGGGGTCCCGGGCCAGCGCCGGAGCATTTCGCGCAGCACTCGGGCGATGGTGGATTTGCCCACGGCCACCGACCCTGCCACGCCGATCACAAACGGGGTCCGCTGCGTTTTCTCGCCCAGGAACGTCGTGGTGGCCGCGTGAAGCTGGTTGGCGGCCTCAACATAGAGGTGCAGCAGCCGGGAGAGCGGGAGGTAGACCTCGCGGACCTCCTTCATGTCAAGGGGGTCGCCCAGGCCGCGGAGGCGGAGCACGTCCTCTTCGTTGAGGGGCTGCTCCATCTGGGCAGCGAGCCGGGACCAGGTCTGCCGGTCCAGCTCGACGAACGGGGAGACGCCCTCGCCGTTCGCTTCGTTGCGTTGCAAAGTCACCATAGAGATTCTGCCCTTGACAACGCCCAGAGCGAAATAGGCGCTCCGGCGGCCGCCCGGGACCGGTCGCGGGCGGCACATCCTACGTCGGACGACCGGGAAACCAGTTAGGCTTGTGTCCATGTGCGGAATCGTTGGATATGTAGGCCGCTCGGCTGGCCGGGTAAATACTGAACACAAAGCCCTGGACGTTGTCCTGGAGGGATTGCGGCGCCTTGAGTACCGCGGCTATGACTCCGCCGGGATCGCGGTGGTGGCGGACGGCGCCATTTCCTCCCGCAAGAAGTCGGGGAAACTGAGCAACCTGATCGAGGAACTGGCGGCCCACCCGCTGCCGGACGCCGTTACCGGCATCGGTCACACCCGCTGGGCTACCCACGGCGGCCCCACGGACCTGAACGCGCACCCGCACCTGTCCGACGGCGGCAAGCTGGCGCTCATCCACAACGGCATCATCGAAAACTTCGCGGAGCTGAAGCAGGAGCTGGTGGCCAAAGGAGTCACCTTCCTCTCCGAGACGGACACCGAGGTGGCCGCTGCGCTGATCGGTTACATCTACCGCAACCAGCTCGGCGGCGACAACTCCAACGGCGGCCTGACCAAGGCCATGGAACTTGCTTGCCAGCGCCTTGAGGGCGCCTTTACGCTGCTCGCCGTGCACGCGGACCAGCCCGACGTCGTCGTGGCCGCCCGCCGCAACTCACCGCTCGTGGTGGGCCTGGGCGAGGGCGAGAACTTCCTCGGCTCCGACGTTTCCGGCTTCATCGACTACACGCGCCGCGCCGTGGAACTGGGCCAGGACCAGATCGTCACCATCACCGCCGACACCGTTGCGATCACCGACTTCTTCGGCGCCCCGGCAGAGGGCAAGGAATACTACGTCAACTGGGATCCCGCGTCCGCGGAGAAGGGCGGCTTCCCGTCCTTCATGGAGAAGGAAATCCACGACCAGCCGGACGCCGTGCTGCAGACCCTGCTGGGCCGCTCCGACGTCGACGGCAAACTGACCCTCGACGAGCTCCGGATCGACACGGAACTGCTCAAGAGCGTTGACAAGATCATCGTCCTGGCCTGTGGCACCTCCGCCTACGCCGGCCAGGTCGCGAAGTACGCGATCGAACGCTGGTGCCGGATCCCCACCGAGGTCGAACTCTCGCACGAGTTCCGCTACCGCGATCCGATCGTGGACGCCAACACCCTGATCGTCTCCATCTCCCAGTCCGGCGAGACCATGGACACGCTGATGGCTGTCCGGTACGCCAAGGAACAGGGCGCCAAGACGGTCTCCATCTGCAACACCAACGGCTCCACCATCCCGCGCGAGTCAGACGCCGTGCTGTACACGCACGCTGGTCCGGAAATCGCGGTGGCCTCGACCAAGGCGTTCCTGGCCCAGATCGCCGCCGCCTACCTGCTGGGCCTGTACCTGGCACAGCTGCGCGGCAACAAGTTCCAGGGCGAGATCAAGGACATCCTGGCCGACCTGGCCAAGATCCCGGCCAAGATCCAGCAGATCCTGGACAACGCCGAGGCGATCAAGAAGCTCGGCCATGACATGGTGGACGCCAAGTCCGTGCTGTTCCTGGGCCGCCACGTCGGCTTCCCCGTTGCCATGGAGGGCGCGCTCAAGCTCAAGGAGCTCGCCTACATCCACGCCGAAGGTTTCGCCGCCGGAGAGCTCAAGCACGGCCCGATCGCCCTGATCGAGGAAGGCCAGCCGGTGTTCGTGGTGGTGCCCTCACCGCGAGGCCGCGACTCGCTGCACGCCAAGATTGTCTCCAACATCCAGGAAGTCCGTGCCCGCGGCGCCAAGACGATCGTGATCGCTGAGGAGGGTGACGAAGCGGTGAAGGCCTACGCCGAGCACGTCATCTACATCCCGGAGACCCCGACCCTCCTGGCCCCGCTGCTGTCCACCGTGCCCCTGCAGATCTTCGCCCTGGCACTGGCCAGCGCCAAGGGCTACGACGTGGACCAGCCGCGGAACCTGGCCAAGAGCGTGACCGTAGAATAGCCGCATGATTGTTGGCATTGGCGTAGACGTCGTAGACATTGAGCGGTTCGGCCGGCAGCTGGAGCGCACCCCCGGGTTGCGCGACAGGCTGTTTGTCCCGGCCGAGCGGGAACTGAACACCCGGTCCCTGGCCGCACGGTTCGCCGCCAAGGAGGCCGTGGCCAAGGTGCTCGGAGCGCCGGCCGGGATGAACTGGCAGGACTGCTGGATCGGGCTGGACCAGAACGGTCCCACGGTCCAGGTCAAGGACACGGTTCTGGCGGTAGCCGAGTCGAAAGGCGTCAAACGCTGGCACCTGTCGATCAGCCACGACGGCGGTATCGCCACCGCCACGGTGATCGCCGAAGGCTGAGCACCATGATCAGCGCCTATACCGGAACCCACATTCGAGGCCTCGAGAATCAGCTTCTTGAGGCGAGTGCGGACCCCGGTATGGGCGCTGTTCTCATGCAGCGGGCGGCCTACGGGCTCGCCAACACGGTGATCCGGGAACTCCGGAACCGCGGACTGAAGGCCTACGGGTCCAGCGTGAGCGTGCTGGCCGGCAAGGGCAACAATGGCGGAGACGGGCTCTACGCCGCTGGGCTGCTGGCCCGCCGCGGCCTGCGGGCGACGGCGGTGCTCACCGCCGGCGAAGCCCACCCCGAAGCGCTGGCAGCGTTCCGCGCCGCGGGCGGCCGGGACACCGAACTCAGCGACGGCAACGCCAGGGAGCTGGCTGCAGACGCGGCCGGAGCCGACGTCGTTATCGATGCGGTGCTGGGTACCGGCGCCCAGGGTGGCCTTCGGGGAGCGGCCGGCGTCCTGGTCCAGGAACTGCAGCGCAGCCGGCCCGGGCTGGTGGTGGCCTGCGACATCCCCAGCGGCGTCGACGCCGATACCGGCGAAGCGCACGCCCCTGTCTTGGCCGCCGACGTGACCGTGAGCTTCGGCGCGGCGAAGGCCGGCCTGCTCGCCGACCCGGGAGCAGACTTCACCGGCCGCATCCGGACCATCCCGATCGGCATCGAGCACGCGCTGGCGGACCCCGAGCTGCGGCGCCTGGAAACAGCCGACTTGGCGGCTCTCCTGCCGCATCCGGGACGCCGCTCACACAAATACTCCCGGGGCGTGCTCGGCGTCGTCGCCGGATCCGCCCGCTACCCGGGGGCGGCCGTGCTCGCCTGCCGCGGCGCGCTGGCCGCAGGTGCCGGCATGGTCCGCTACGTAGGCCCGCCGGAGGTCGCGGACCTGGTTCGCCAGTCCTGCCCCGAAGTGGTGTGCGGCACGTCCGTCGCCGACGCGCACGTCCAGGCCTGGCTGCTGGGGCCGGGACTTGACGACGGGGCCCACGAGCAACTGGAGCGCGTCCGCGAGGCGGCTGCCGCTGGCCTTCCCACCGTGGCCGACGCCGGGGCACTCCCGGCCCTGCCCCGGGAATTGTCCCCGCACACCGTTCTCACCCCGCACGCCGGCGAACTGGCCGGCCTGCTGGAGCGTTACGGCGCCGGACCCGGCCGCACCGCCGTTGAGGACGCCACCCTCGCCGCCGTCCGCCAGGCCAGCGGCCTCACCGGAGCAACCGTGCTGCTCAAGGGGGCTACCACCCTGGTGGCGGCGCCCTCGGGAGCGATCTTCAGCCAAGCCGAGGCCAGCCCCTGGATGGCGACGGCCGGCAGCGGCGACGTGCTGGCCGGCGTGCTCGGTGCGCTGCTGGCCCAGCTCGCGGAAGGCTCCGATGCCTTCAAAGCCTCAGGGCTCGACGGCCCGGACCGGTGGGCCGCCATTGCCGCGATGGCGGCGAGCCTGCATGGCCGCGCCGGAACGGACGCCTCCAGCGGCGGCCCGCTGACGGCCTCGGACATTGCCCTGGCCCTGCCGGAGGTCATCGCGAAGCTGTAACAAAAGCGCCCACCAAGCACCTCCGGTAAATTAGTAACCTTACTTACAAGTAGTCTGTCTAGAGATTGTCCGCATCGCACGAGGAGTACACATGGAAGTCTGGCCCGGAACGGCTTACCCGCTGGGAGCCACTTTTGACGGCACCGGCACCAATTTCGCCCTGTTCAGCGAGCAAGCGGAGCGGGTGGAACTCTGCCTCCTGGCGGACGATCTGAGCGAGACGCGGATCGAACTGACCGAAGTGGACGGCTACGTCTGGCACTGCTACCTGCCGCAGATCCAGCCCGGCCAGAAGTACGGCTACCGCGTGCACGGCCCGTACGATCCGGCGAACGGAAACCGTTTCAACCCCAACAAGCTCCTGATGGACCCCTACGCGAAGGCCATCCAGGGCCAGATCGACTGGGACCCGGCGCTCTTCTCCTACGAATTCGGCGACCCCGATTCGCGCAACGACGCCGACTCCGCGCCGCACACCATGCACGGCGTGGTCATCAACCCGTTCTTCGAATGGGACGGTGACCGCCAGCTGCGCATCCCGTACCACGAGTCGGTCATCTACGAGGCGCACGTCAAAGGCCTCACGGAGCTCCACCCGGAGATCCCCGAGGAACAGCGCGGCACCTACGCCGGCGTCGCCCACCCGGCCGTCATCGAGCACCTGAAGAAGCTCGGCGTCACCGCGATCGAACTCATGCCGGTCCACCAGTTCGTCAACGACGGCACCCTGGTGGAGAAGGGCCTGAACAACTACTGGGGCTACAACACGATCGGTTTCTTCGCGCCGCAGAACACCTACAGCTCCTCGGGCGACATCGGACACCAGGTCCAGGAATTCAAGGCGATGGTCCGCGAGCTGCACCGCGCGGGCATCGAGGTCATCCTCGACGTCGTCTACAACCACACCGCAGAGGGCAACCACCTCGGTCCCACCCTGTCTTTCAAGGGCATCGACAACCAGGCCTACTACCGCCTGGTCGACGGCGACCAGAAGCACTACATGGACTACACCGGTACCGGCAACTCGCTCAACGTCCGGCACCCGCACTCCCTTCAGCTGCTGATGGACTCCCTGCGCTACTGGGTCACGGAGATGCATGTTGACGGCTTCCGCTTCGACCTGGCCTCCACGCTGGCCCGCGAGTTCTACGACGTCGACAAGCTGTCCACCTTCTTCGAACTCATCCAGCAGGACCCGATCGTGTCCCAGGTCAAGCTCATCGCCGAGCCGTGGGACGTCGGCCCCGGCGGCTACCAGGTGGGCAACTTCCCGCCGCAGTGGACCGAATGGAACGGCAAGTACCGCGACACGGTCCGTGACTTCTGGCGCGGCGAACCGTCCACGCTGGGCGAATTCGCGTCCCGCCTGACCGGCTCCGCCGACCTGTACGAGAGCTCGGCCCGGCGCCCGGTAGCCTCGATCAACTTCGTCACCGCCCACGACGGCTTCACCATGCGGGACCTGGTGTCCTACAACGAGAAGCACAACGACGCCAACGGTGAGGGCAACAACGACGGCGAATCGCACAACCGCTCCTGGAACTGCGGCGAGGAAGGCGACACCGACAACGAAACCGTCCTCGCCCTCCGCGCCCGCCAGCAGCGCAACTTCATCGCCACCCTGCTGCTCTCCCAGGGCGTGCCGATGCTGCTGCACGGCGACGAACTCGGCCGCACCCAGCAGGGCAACAACAACACGTACTGCCAGGACTCCGAACTGAGCTGGATCCACTGGGAAGCCATGGACCAGCCGCTCGTGGAGTTCACCGCCTTCGTCAACAAGATCCGCCATGACCACCCGACCTTCCGCCGCAGCCGGTTCTTCGACGGACGTCCTGTCGTCCGCGGCGAGGGCGAGAAGCTGCCGGACATCGTCTGGCTGAAGACCGACGGCACCGGAATGCTGCCCGAGGACTGGGACAGCGGCTTCGGCCGCACCATCGGCGTGTTCCTCAATGGCCACGGCATCCAGGAACAGGACTCCCGCGGCCGCCGGATCACCGACGACAGCTTCCTGATGGCCTTCAACGCCCACGACGACAACGTTGACTTCTGCCTGCCGGCCGACGAGTACTCCCCGAACTGGGAGGTCCTCATCGACACCGCGGCCCAGGCCGACGCCTACGAACCGCTCAAGGCCGGGACCACCCTGACCCTGGCGGCCAAGTCGATGGTGGTGCTGCGCGCCTACTCGGGCCCGGAAGTCGAGGTGGACTACTCTGCCGCCGCGTCGCTGGCCTCGATGGCCGAGCACGAGGACGCCCAGGAGGAAATGGCTGAGGCCCAGACCAAGGCGGCGGAAGCCAGCGAGGCGAAGGCAACCGCTTCATGAGGACGCCTGTCTCAACCTATCGGCTGCAAATCCGGCAGGGCTTCACGCTGCAGGATGCCGCGGAGACCGTGCCCTACCTGAAATCGCTGGGGGTCGACTGGGTCTACCTGTCGCCGATCCTCACGGCGGAGCAGGGCTCGGACCACGGCTACGACGTCACCGACCCCGCCGCGATCGACCCGGAACGCGGCGGCCCGGAGGGGCTGGCGGCCGTGTCCAAGGCGACCCGGGAGGCCGGCATGGGCGTGCTCGTCGACATTGTGCCGAACCACGTCGGCGTCGCCACCCCGGTGCAGAACCCGTGGTGGTGGTCGCTGCTCAAGGAAGGGCAGCAGTCACCGTACGCCCCGGCGTTCGACGTCGACTGGGACTTCGGCGGCGGCCGGATCCGGATCCCCGTGCTGGGCGAAGACTCGGATGTGGACGCGCTCGAGATCCGCGACGGTGAACTGCGGTACTACGGCCACCGCTTCCCGCTGGCCGAGGGCAGCTACGCCGAGGGGGACAACCCCAGCGAGGTCCACGACCGGCAGCACTACGAACTGGTCGGCTGGCGCCGGGCGGACAACGAGCTCAACTACCGCCGGTTCTTCGCGGTCAATACCCTCGCCGGGATCAAGGTTGAGGTCCCGGAGGTCTTCGATGAAGCCCACGCCGAGATCGTCCGCTGGTTCCGGGAAGGCCTTGTTGACGGCCTGCGGATCGACCACCCGGACGGCCTCGCGGATCCGGCCGGCTACCTGCGCCGGCTGCGCGAGGCGACCGGCGGGGCCTACCTGCTGATCGAGAAGATCCTCGAGCCGGGGGAGGAACTCCCGGCGGCCTTCGAGTGCGAGGGCACCACCGGGTACGACGCCCTCGCGGACGTGGACCGGCTCTTCGTCGATCCAGCCGGCCAGGCCGGGCTCGACGCCCTGGACGCCTCGCTGCGTGGCGGCGAAGCGGCGGACTACGAGGAAATGATCCGCGGCACCAAGCGGCGGATCACGGATGGAATCCTGCATTCGGAGATGCTGCGGCTCGCCCGGCTGGTGCCGGCCTCCGCCGGGCTCAGCGCGGCAGCGGCCGTGGATGCGCTGTCCGAGATCACCGCAGCCTTCCCGGTCTACCGCAGCTACCTGCCTGAGGGCGAGGACGTGCTGCGCGAAGCGTGCGAACTCGCCGTCCAGCGCCGCCCCGAACTGGAACCTGTGGTGCAGGCGCTGCTGCCCCTGCTGCTGCACGCCGGCCCCGGAGCCGACGCCGAGCTGGGCCGCCGGTTCCAGCAGACCTCCGGCATGGTGATGGCCAAGGGCGTCGAGGACACCGCCTTCTTCCGCTACACCCGGCTGGGCACCCTCACCGAGGTTGGCGCCGACCCCACCGAGTTCGCGCTGTCCACGGAGGAGTTCCATGCCCGGATGGCGCGGCGCCAGGCTGAACTGCCGCTGTCCATGACCACGCTCAGCACCCACGACACCAAGCGCAGCGAGGACACCCGGGCGCGGATTTCCGTGCTCGCGGAACTCGCCCCGGAGTGGACGGCGTCGCTGCGCCGGCTCCAGGAGCTCGCGCCGCTGCCGGACGGCCCGCTGGCCAACCTGCTCTGGCAGGCCATTGCCGGGGTCTGGCCCGCGGACCGGGAACGGCTGCAGTCCTACGCCCAGAAGGCGGCCCGCGAAGCCGGCAACTCGACGGACTGGCTGGATCCGAACGAGGACTTCGAGAAGCAGCTGTCGGCCGCGGTCGACGCGGCCTTCGACAACGCCGAGGTGCGCGCGGAACTGGATTCGCTGGTCGCCCTGCTGGATCCGTACGGCTCCGCCAACGCACTGTCCGCCAAACTCGTCCAGCTCACCATGCCCGGCGTGCCGGATGTGTACCAGGGCACCGAGTTCTGGGACCGGTCGCTCACCGATCCGGACAACCGGCGTCCGTTCGACTTCGGCGCCCGGCAGGCCGCGCTGGCGGCGCTCGACGCCGGTGAGCGTCCGGCGTCGTACCGGGAGGACGCGGCGAAACTGCTGGTCACCTCGCGGGCGTTGCGGCTGCGCCGGGACGCCCCGGAGCTGTTCACCGGTTACTCCCCGGTCCCGGCCACCGGAGCGGCTGCGGATCACCTGGTCGCCTTTGACCGCGGGGCGGACGCACCGGGTGCCATCACCCTGGCCACGAGGCTGCCCCGCGGCCTGGCGGAGCGGGGTGGCTGGCAGGACACCGCCATCAGCCTCGCCGTCGCCATGACGGACCAGCTGAGCGGCAGGTCCTTTGGCCCGGGCACGGTGGACGTGGCGGAGATCCTCCGCGACTACCCGGTTGCCTTGCTGGCACCGGCTGCCTGACACGCACGAACAGACGAACCGATAGAGGGGAACGGCAATGACTCTGCCCGCACACGGAACCGCACGCTTCGATCTTTGGGCACCGGACGCGCAGGAAGTCACGCTCCTCGCCGACGGCACGAAGTACCCGATGACCCGGGCCGCCGGCGTGGGGAGTGCAGGCAGTGAGGGCTGGTGGAGCGCCCCGGACGCCCCGGCGTCCGGGGACGTCGACTACGGCTACCTTCTGGACGGGGACAGCACCCCGCTGCCGGACCCGCGGTCCCGCCGCCAGCCCGGCGGCGTCCACTCGCTCTCCCGCACCTTCGACCCCGGCAGCCATGAGTGGGCCGACGGCCAGTGGAAGGGCCGCGGGCTGCAGGGCGGCGTCATCTACGAGCTCCACGTGGGCACCTTCACGCCGGAGGGAACCCTGGACGCCGCGATCGGCAAGCTCGGCTACCTCGCCGACCTCGGCGTCGACTTCGTGGAACTGCTGCCGGTCAACGGTTTCAACGGCACCCACAACTGGGGCTACGACGGCGTGCTCTGGTACACCGTGCACGAGGGCTACGGCGGTCCGGCCGCCTACCAGCGCTTCGTCGACGCTGCCCACGCGGCGGGCCTCGGCGTCATCCAGGACGTCGTTTACAACCACCTCGGCCCCAGCGGCAACTATCTGCCCCGGTTCGGGCCCTACCTCAAATCGGGGGAGGGGAACACCTGGGGTGATTCGGTCAACCTGGACGGCGCCGGTTCCGACGTCGTCCGCCGCTACATCCTCGACAACGCCGCCATGTGGCTGCGCGACTACCACGTGGACGGCCTGCGGCTGGACGCCGTGCACGCCTTCAAGGACGAACGCGCGGTCCACCTGCTGGAGGACTTCGGCGCGCTCGCGGATGAAATCGCCGCCGAAACCGGGCGCCCGGCGACCATGGTTGCCGAGTCCGACCTGAACAACCCGCGGCTCCTCTACCCCCGGGACGCCAACGGCTACGGCCTTACCGGGCAGTGGAGCGATGACTTCCACCACGCGGTCCACGTCAACGTCAGCGGCGAAACCACCGGCTACTACAGCGACTTCGATTCCTTGGAGGCGCTGGCCAAGGTCCTGGAAAAGGGCTTCTTCCACGACGGCAGCTACTCCAGTTTCCGGGGACGGCACCACGGACGGCCCATCAACACCTCCCTCGTGCACCCGGCCGCGCTCGTCGTCTGCAGCCAGAACCACGACCAGATCGGCAACCGGGCCACCGGCGACCGGCTCTCCCAGAGCCTTGGCTACGGCCAGTTGGCGCTCGCCGCCGTCGCCACCCTGACCTCGCCGTTCACACCGATGCTGTTCATGGGCGAAGAATACGGCGCCACCACCCCCTGGCAGTTCTTCACCTCGCACCCGGAACCCGAGCTCGGGAAGGCCACCGCGGAGGGCCGGATCAAGGAATTCGAACGGATGGGCTGGGACCCCGCCGTCGTGCCCGACCCGCAGGATCCGGCGACCTTCACCCGCTCCAAGCTGGACTGGTCCGAAGCCGGGTCGGGGGAGCATGCCCGGCTGCTCGAGCTGTACCGGAAACTGATCGCGCTGCGCCGCGCGACGCCGGAACTCGCCGACGGCGGTTTCGCCGAGACCTCCGTCGACTTCAGTGAAGACGAGGGCTGGCTGCTGTTGCGCCGCGGCACCGTGGAGGTGGCGATGAACTTCTCCGCCGAACCAGGCCAGATCCCCGTAACCGGCGGCTCGCTGCTGCTGGCAACCGAGGACGGCGTCACGCTGACCGGAGGCCGGGCCGGGCTGCCCGGCCACAGCGCCGCCGTCGTCTCCCGATAGGACAGGATAGAACGCATGACTTACCTTGCAGCAGAGAACCGATACGACACCATGCCCTACCGCCGGGTGGGACGCAGCGGACTGAAACTTCCCGCCATCTCCCTCGGCCTCTGGCACAATTTCGGCGATGACAAGCCCTTCGAGGTGCAGCGCGCCATCCTGCGCCGCGCCTTCGATCTGGGCGTCACCCACTTCGACCTGGCCAACAACTACGGCCCGCCCTACGGCAGCGCCGAGACCAACTTCGGCCGCCACTACAAGGACGATTTCAAGCCCTACCGGGACGAACTCGTCATCTCCAGCAAGGCCGGCTACGACATGTGGCCCGGACCCTACGGCAACTGGGGCTCCCGGAAGTACCTGCTGGCCAGCCTGGACCAGTCGCTGACGCGGATGGGCCTGGACTACGTGGACATCTTCTACAGCCACCGCCCGGACCCCGAAACCCCGCTGGAAGAAACCATGGGCGCCCTGGACCAGG
The DNA here is from genome assembly GCF_056399345.1 of Arthrobacter sp. 01N442. Classification (NCBI taxonomy): domain Bacteria; kingdom Bacillati; phylum Actinomycetota; class Actinomycetes; order Micrococcales; family Micrococcaceae; genus Arthrobacter; species Arthrobacter sp. 01N442. The sequence goes on along the minus strand of NZ_JBFTRD010000004.1, from coordinate 464,737 downwards.
CCGTCCGCTCCGGTAAGGCGCTGTACGCGGGTATCTCCTCCTACACCCCGGAACAGACTCTCGAAGCGGCCCGGATCCTCAAGGAACTGGGCACCCCGCTGCTGATCCACCAGCCGAGCTACTCGATGCTGAACCGCTGGACCGAGAACGGCAGCCCCAGCCTGTACGAGGCGCTGGAACGAGTAGGAGCCGGGGCCATCGCCTTCTCGCCGCTGGCGCAGGGCATGCTCACCGACCGCTACCTCAACGGCGTCCCGGAGGACTCCCGCGCCGCGCAGGACAAGTCCCTGGACCAAGGCATGATCACCGGGGAAAAGCTGGACCGCGTGCGCGGGCTCAACCGGATCGCGGAAGGCCGCGGCCAGACCCTCGCACAGATGGCGATCGCCTGGATCCTGCGCGAACAGGGCAAGGGCACCTCGGTGACGTCGGCCCTGGTCGGTGCGTCCAGCGTCCGGCAGCTCGAAGACACCCTGGCCGCGATCAACAACTTGGACTTCACGGCCGATGAGCTGGACGCGATCGACGAGTTCGCCGTCGAGTCCGACATCAACCTCTGGGCCCAGAAGTAAGCTGCTGGCCGGCGGTTTCGTGGCGCCGCCGCCGGCCGTAACAGATTCGGTACCGGCGCCGGGAACAACTTAGCTCCCGCCGCCGTTGACTAGAATGCTAAGGGCGCCGCATGGCGTTGTGCCCGTTTGCCGCCGTCGTACATCAGAGTGCGGCCGCGCCGGGCGCGTGAAGTTTGTTCTCAAAGGGAGTTTCGTGTCTACAAATCCGATTCGTGTTGCAATCGTCGGCGTGGGTAACTGTGCCACCTCGCTGGTCCAGGGCGTCGAGTACTACCGGGACGCCGATCCCCAGGCCACGATCCCGGGTCTGATGCACGTGCAATTCGGCAAGTACCACGTCAACGACGTCCAGTTCGTGGCGGCCTTCGACGTCGACGGCAAGAAGGTTGGCCAGGACCTCTCCGCCGCGATCCTCGCCAGCGAAAACAACACCATCAAGATTGCCGACGTCCCGCCGACCGGCGTCACCGTCCAGCGCGGCCCGACCCTCGACGGCCTGGGCAAGTACTACCTCGAGACCATTGAGCAGTCCCCGGAGGAGCCGGTCGACGTTGTCCAGGCGCTCAAGGACGCCCAGGTCGACGTCATGGTCTGCTACCTGCCCGTCGGTTCCCAGGAAGCGGCCGAGTTCTACGCCCAGTGCGCGATTGACGCCGGCGTGGCCTTCGTCAACGCCCTGCCGGTGTTCATCGCCGGGACCAAGGAGTGGGCGGACAAGTTCACCGCAGCCGGCGTGCCGATCGTGGGCGACGACATCAAGAGCCAGATCGGTGCCACCATCACGCACCGCGTCATGGCCAAGCTCTTCGAAGACCGCGGCGTCACCCTGGACCGCACCTACCAGCTGAATGTCGGCGGCAACATGGACTTCAAGAACATGCTGGAGCGCGACCGCCTCGAGTCCAAGAAGATCTCCAAGACCCAGGCCGTCACCTCCAACGTGGAAGCCGACCTGGCCGCCAAGGACGTGCACATTGGCCCGTCGGACTACGTCCAGTGGCTCGATGACCGCAAGTGGGCGTTCGTGCGCCTCGAGGGCCGCAACTTCGGTGACGCCCCCGTCTCTCTCGAATACAAGCTGGAGGTCTGGGACTCCCCGAACTCCGCCGGCGTGATCATCGACGCCGTTCGCGCCGCCAAGATCGGCCTGGACCGCGGCATCGGCGGCCCGCTGCTCTCCGCCTCGAGCTACTTCATGAAGTCCCCGCCGGAGCAGTTCAACGACGACCTCGCCCGCGAAAAGGTCGAGGCCTTCATCCGCGGCGACCTGGAGCGCTAAGCCCCTTCGCCCTGCCCTCGGCGGGCGCTCCCTCACTTCTGGCGCGTTTCAACCCAACGCTCCCGCACCTATGGTGTGGGAGCGTTGTGGTTTCCGGCGTACGTGGCGGCCTTCCTTCCCGACGCTCCCTCACGTCCGGCCCGTTTCTTCCGGACGCTCCCTCACATTCGGTAGGTTCGAGCCGGACGCTCCCTCAGATCGGCTCTAGAAGCCGGCGGCGGCCGACGGGCTGACGTAGGCAGCGCGGAGGACCTGCTTGATCCTGGCGATTGCACCACCGAAGCCATCAGCAAGGTCATCTTTTGTCAGAAGCAAAACAGTCCACCCCGCCGCTTCGAAGGCCTTGTCTCGCCGGCGATCGCTAAAGATCTGGGCAGGGAGCAGGTGGTGCCCGCCGTCGTACTGGACCGCCAGGCGCCGACGCCGATACCCAAGGTCCGCAGTCGGCGTCCCCGCACTGCCCGGGCGCAGCTCTATCTGCAGCTCCGGCTCAGGAAGCCCGGCGTCGCACATCGCGAGGCGGAGGAGGGTCTCGGGCCCTGAATCGGCTCCCACCCGCATCAGATCAAGGGCCTCCCGTGCGCGGACGATCCCCTGCAGGTTTGGATGACGGCGCAGCATCTCCCGCAGCCCCTCTACGGTCGCGAAAGGCTCACTCCGCCCCTCAAGAGTGAACCGGGGGATCCGAACGAGCTCATCTCCCATGCAGACAAGCTCGTGCAGGCTCAATTGCCGGGCCAGGTCAAGCCACGTTCGGGGCCTAGTACTGATCCTGATGCCGTCCGCCGTCTCAATCTCGTCGTCGAACGCAATAACCGTGTGTCCGACGATCCCCTTACGACGGACTTCGGGGAGCGCGCGCGGCTTGCTCAGGTGCAACTCCTCGAAATCCGAGAGCCACGGCGGCAAGAGCTGGCTGCGAAGTTGAGCCGCCGTAACGTGCGAGATCCATGCCCCGGGGGAAGCTGCGGACAGCGCGCGGGCCGCAGCCTCCAACTCGAAGCTCCAACCCGCTGGCCGGTACAGACCCCGGCTGACGTGCCTGAAGTCCGCCTGCCGGAGCCTGGCCCTGGGCACTCCCAATGCCGTCGCAGTCGCGAGGGTAAAAGGACCTGCCGCCAGCACGCCGGGTAGCTCTGTTCTCATGCTGGCATTGTGAGCGACTTTGAAAAGCCGTGCAGGAGTTATCCACAGCTGCCTCTGTCGCCGCGCACGATCTGAGCGAGCGTCCGGCGTAATGGCACCGGAGGTGAGGGAGCGTCGGGTTTAGAGGCGCCGGATGTGAGGGAGCGTCGGGTTTGGGGGCGCCGGACGTGAGGGAGCGACGGGTTTGGGGGCGCCGGAGGTGAGGGAGCGACGGGTTTGGGGGACGCCGGAGGTGAGGGAGCATCGGGCGGAATGGCGCCGGAGGTGAGGGAGCGTCCGGCGGAAACGCGCCGGAGGTGAGGGAGCGTCCGGGGCTAGAAGAGGCCCACGGGGTTTCCGTCGGCGTCGACGTCCATTCGCATCGCCGCCGGGACCTTGGGCAGGCCCGGCATGGTCATCACCGCGCCCGTGAGCGCCACGATGAAGCCGGCACCGGTCTTGGGGATGAGATCCCGGACGTGGACGGTGAAACCCTTCGGCGCGCCAAGCTTGGTGGCGTCGTCGCTGAAGGAGTACTGCGTCTTAGCCATGCAGACCGGCATCGAGGTCCAGCCGTTTTTCTCGATCTCCGCGAGCCGCTTGAGCGCCGGCACGGAGAAGTCGACGCCGTCGGCCCCGTAAATCTCCTGCACGATGGTTCGGATCTTGTCCTCCACCGACATCTCCAGCGGGTACAGGTGCCGGAAGCCGTGCGGCGCGTCGATGGCGGCGGCCACCTTTGCCGCGAGTTCATCGCCGCCGTCGCCCCCTCCGCCTCGGCCCCAGACGTCGGCCACGGCTGCCTGCACGCCCTCCGCGGCGCACCAGTCCAGCAGCCAGTCGAGCTCCTCCTGGCTGTCGGTGCCGAATTTGTTGATCGCCACCACCGGGGTGATGCCAAACTTTTCCACGTTGCGAACGTGCCGTTGCAGGTTGGCGACGCCGGCGGCCAACGCCTCGACGTCGGGCTCCTTGAGCTGGTCCTTGGCGACGCCGCCGTGCATCTTGAGCGCACGAATCGTGGCCACCACGACGACGGCGGCCGGGGCGACGTCGGCCATCCTCGACTTGATGTCCATGTACTTTTCCGCGCCCAGGTCGGCGCCGAAGCCGGCCTCGGTGATGACGACGTCGGCCAGGCTGCGCGCCGTCTGGGTGGCGATCAGCGAGTTGCAGCCGTGCGCGATGTTGGCGAATGGACCGCCATGCACCAGAGCCGGCGTGCCCGCGATGGTCTGCACCAGGTTCGGTTTGATCGCGTCCTTGAGCAGCATGGTCAGGGCACCCTGGACGCCGAGGTCGGCAACCGTTACCGGCTCACGGTCGTAGGTGTAGCCGAAGGTGATCCGGCCCAGCCGGGAGCGCAGGTCGTCCAGGCCCGTAGCCAGGCAGAACACGGCCATGATTTCCGAGGCGACCGTAATGTCGAAGCCGTCCTGCCGCGGCACGCCCTGGGTGGGGCCGCCGAGGCCGATCACGACCTCGCGCAGCGCCCGGTCGTTCATGTCCAACACCCGCTTAAACGTCATCCGGCGCGGATCGATGTTCAGCGCGTTGCCCTGGTAGATGTGGTTGTCCACGAGAGCCATCAGCGCGTTGTTCGCCGAGGTGATGGCGTGGAAGTCGCCGGTGAAGTGCAGGTTGATCTCGTCCATCGGCAGCACCTGGGAGTAGCCGCCGCCGGTCGCGCCGCCCTTCATGCCGAGGATCGGTCCGAGCGAGGGTTCGCGCAGCGCGATCATCACCCGGTGCCCGGCGCGGGCCAGGGAATCAGCCAGGCCCACCGTGGTGGTGGACTTGCCCTCACCGGCCGGGGTGGGGGACATCGCCGAAACCAGCACCACCTTGCCGGGCGCGTGTGCACCGTCCCGCTTCAGCTTGGCGGGATCGATCTTGGCCTTGTAGCGGCCGTAGAACTCGAGCGCCTCGGGGTTGATTCCGGCCGCGGCGGCCACGTCCTCGATCGGCCGCATGGTGGCCCGCTGCGCAATCTCCAGATCGCTCAGGACGGGCGACACTGCCGGCTGTCCGGCCGTGGCGCTGGCCCCTGCGGTCTCCGTGGTGTTCTCAGACATCGTTGCCCTTCAGCTCGTGGCTTTGGGGCGCTGCGGCCGGCGGTTCCGGCGAAACGCCCTTCCAGGCGCTCTGCCTGGATTCCGTGCTGCCTCCCGGTCAGTGTGTGTGGCCCACCGGGATGCTTCGTGTTCCAAGGTACTGGACCAATGCGGACTGGTAGCTCTCCATCGTAATCGCGGCGGTGCGCTGCCAGCCGAAGCCCTGGGCGTGCACCGACGCGGCACGGCCCATGTCCTCCCGGGTGGCAGCGTCGTCGTGCAGGGCCTCCAGCGCATCCGCCCAGTCCGCGGCCTTGTGCCCTTCCACCAGCAGGCCGGTCCGGCCGTCGAAGATCGCCCGCGACAGGCCGCCCACTTTGGTGGCGACCACAGGGGTCCCGCAGGCCTGGGCTTCCAGGGCCACCAAGCCGAAGGATTCGCTGTAGGAGGGCATCACGACGACGTCGGCCGAGCGGTACCAGCCGGCCAGTTTGGGTGCGCTGACCGGCGGATGGTGGGTGACGACGTCGTCCATCCCCGCAGCGGTGATCAGGGCCTTGAGGTCAAAATCCTTCGCCCCGCTGACTGCGCCGAGGATGGTCAGCTGCAGATCGATGTCCGGGCGGCGGGCGCGCAGCAGCGCGGCCGCCTTGATCAGGATCTGCGGGCCCTTGAGCCGCTGAATCCGTCCGGCGAAGAGCAGGTGGAAGCGGCCCGGCGGGACGCCATGCTGGCTGCGGGCGCGGCTGCGGAAGGCGGGCGTGAAGACGGACAGGTCCACTCCCGGCGGCGCCACGTCGATGCGGTCGGGGTCGGCGTCGTAGTGCGAGACCAGCTCGGCGGCTTCCGCGCCGGTGTTGGCGATCAGCCGGGTGGCGCCGTCGACGATCCGGTGCTCACCCTCCTCGCGCCGCCGCGGCTCGGGCTGTTCGCCGGACTCCAGCAGCAGGTTCTTGACCTTGGCCATGGTGTGCATGGTGTGCACCAGCGGCACCCCCCACAGCTCCGAGAGTTCAAGGCCCGCGACCCCCGAGACCCAATAGTGGGAATGGATGACGTCGTAGCGGCCGTGCGGCTGCAGCTGCTTGATCCGGTCAATCTCGGCCACCATGCTGTGCAGCAGCGCCGGCAGTTCCTCCTTGGGAAGTTTCCGCGGCGGTCCGGCGAGGACGTTGTGGACACAGACTCCCGGGCTGGGGTGCTCGACGGCGGCCTGCCCCGCCGCGGTGGACCGTGTGAAGATCTCCACCTCGACGCCGGTCTCCGCCAGGGCCGCGGCGAGGGCGCGGATGTACACGTTCATGCCGCCGGCGTCCCCGGAGCCGGGCTGTTCCATCGGCGAGGTGTGCAGGGAGAGGAATGCGACACGGCGGACCAGCGGCATTCTCTTCCTTCCCTTCGCGTGACGTGGATTCGATAAAACATTACTCCTGAACTCACGGCGGCTTCGCGGGCGGCCGGCTGCTAGCGTGGCGGCTATGAGCGAGAACGCAGATGTCCGGCCGGCCGCCGCGTCCTGGGAGATCCGCGAAGCCACCGCGGAGGACTGGGCCGCCATCTGGGAGATCCTTGAGCCGGTGATCCGGGCCGGGGAGACCTTCACCTGGGACCGCGGGACCACCGAGGACCAGGCGCGCGCCAAGTGGTTCAAGACCGCACCGGGCCGGACCTTCGTCGCAGTCGGGAACGGCGAGCTCGACGGCGTCGTGCTGGGCACCGGCGAACTGCACGCCAACCAGGGCGGCGGAGGCAGCCACGTCGCCAATGCGGGCTACATGGTCCGGGCCGGCTACGGCGGCCGGGGTGTAGCCCGCGCACTGTGCGCCTACTCCCTGGACGCCGCGCGCGCCGCCGGCTTCCGCGCCATGCAGTTCAACGCCGTGGTGGAAAGCAACGTCCGGGCCGTCGCCGCATGGCAGGCCATGGGCTTCGAGGTCCTCGCAACCCTCCCGGAGGCCTTCCGGCACCCGCAACTGGGCTATGTGGGCCTGCATGTGATGTACCGCAAGCTGTAGCTGCCCCGCGCAGATTCAACCCAAGACATTTGCGAGCGGCGCGGTTAGGCTGGGCCTCTGAGGGCCGAGCGAGGGCAATTAGGCTGGGCCTCTGAGGGCCGAGCGAGGGCAATGAGACAGGCCGCCGGACGGGCTGAGCGGACTAGGAACCGTCCCCTGAACGGCGGGCCTCGCCCCGCCAGAGCCGCACCAAATCCGGGAACGCGGCCTCGTAGCCGGCGAGCAGCCGCCCTGCGAGCACGTCCGAATCGACCAGCGGATGCCGTGCGAACGCGGCGAGGGCCGCAGCGCGCCGCCGGCTCCCGGGCCCCTGCCCAGTCGCCTGGACCACGAGCCGTTCAACCTCCTTGATCCGCAGCATCAGCTCGAGCTGCGCGTCGCCCGGACGGTCCTGCGGAAGCGGCCGCACGCCGCCGTCGTCCACCCTGCAGGGGACCTCGACGACGGCGTCCACCGGCAGCCCGGGGATCGCGGGGGTCCGTGACCCGTCCTGCGCCGTCGCTGTGTTGGGCGTGTTGAGGATCAGTTCGGCGGCGCCGCCACCGGAGAGGGCGCGCATCACCGCCAGCGCGACTCGTTCATACCCGCCGCCGGCCAGATCCACTTCGTCCCGCTGCTCGCCGGCGGTTCGGGCCTCCGCCAGGTAGCCCTCCTCGCGGGCCCGCCGCGCGGCATCCCAGAGCCGGTACGCCTCCGGACCGGCAGACGCGAGCCGCGGATACAGCTCGGACTGCTGCCGGTGGATGGACTGGCCGCGGGTCTGGGCTGCGCCCTGCATGGCGGCCAAGGCGCGGGCGGTCTCGTAGTAGTAGTACAGGTACTCGTTCGGGAGGCAGCCCAGTCCGGCGAGGAAAGGCTGCGGGAAGAGCCGGCCCTCCTCGAAGCCGGCCAGCGCCCGGGCATCGGTGAGCAGCTCCGGGAGGACGTCCCGGCCGGCGGACTGAAGTCGATACAGCCAGCCCAGGTGGTTTAGTCCGTAGTAGCCGATGCCGTCGAGGCTTCCCTCGGGCAACACGACGCCGGCAGCCAGCGCGGCGCGGTGCACCAGGCCGCCGGCCGAATCGCAGATGCCCACCACCCGGTCGCCCAGTACCGGCACCAATGCCTCGGTCACCATGCCCGCCGGATTCGTGAAGTTGACCAGCCACGCCCCGGGGCAGAACCGTTTCATGGCCGCAGCCAGGGACAGCATCGGGGGGATGGTGCGCAGGGCGTATGAGATGCCGCCGGAACCGGTGGTCTCCTGGCCAAGGACGCCCAGCTCCTGCGCCACGCGCTCATCGGCGATCCGTCCGGCGGTGCCGCCTGGACGGATGGCGGCAAACACCATGTCCGTGCCGTGCAGCGCCTCGGCCAGGGAAGTGGTGGTGCGTACCGACGGGCCGCCGCCCGGATCCCGGCCCGGCAGCGAGGCGAGCACCGCCTCGATCGCGGCGAGCCGGCCGGCGTCGACGTCGTATAACACCAGCTCCCGGACCAGCCCGGCGAAGGGCCCGGTGCAAAGCGCCCGGTGAACCAGGGGCACCCGGAATCCGCCGCCGCCGGCGATCATGAGCCGCATGCCAGCAGTCTATTCCGAGCCGCGCCGGAGGGCCCTGTGCGACGTCTTTCCCGGACCACCCGGACGGCGTAGTGTGCCGTGTATGGACGCGATTCCAGCGCCGCGCTTCGACCCGCTCGCCGCCGTCCGTACCCCCGCGGCGGGAGGATTCGACCTGCTCCTGACGGGCACTGTGTTCCAGGACATCATCTTCACCGGGCTGCCGCACGCACCCCGGCCCGGGACGGAAATCTGGAGCGACGGGATGGGCAGCTGCCCCGGCGGGGTGGCGAACCAGGCTATCGCCGCGGCCAGGCTCGGCCTGCGCACCGGTCTGGCTGCCGCGTTCGGCGACGACGGCTACGGCGACTACAACTGGAAAATCCTGGACCGGCAGGAACATGTGGACCTTTCCCTCTCACGGCGCGTTCCCGGCTGGCACTCGCCGGTCACCGTGTCGCTGAGCGTCGAGAAGGACCGCTCGATGGTCACGCACGGACACCCGGCACCTGTCAGCTCGAGCGAACTGATCGGCTGCCCGCCGCCCGCGCTCGCCGCCGTCGCCGATCTGGGTGAAGAGCTGGAACCATGGGCTGTCGACGCGCACCGGGCAGGGGTGTGGCTCTTCGGCGACGTCGGCTGGGATCCCACCGGGACGTGGGCACCGGCCAGGCTGGAAAACTTGCGGTACTTCCACGCCTTCATGCCCAACCAGCAGGAGGCCATGGCCTTCACCGGCAAGGACAACCCCTGGGCCGCGCTCTACGCGCTCGCGGATAAGGTCCCGGTGGCCGTGGTGACGCTGGGCCCGCAGGGTTCCATGGCGGTGGACTCCGAGACCGGTGAAGAGGAGTGGGTGCCGTCGCTGCCCGTTGCCGCGTTCGACCCCACCGGTGCGGGGGACTGCTTCGGGGCCGCATTCATCGTCGGCTGCCTGGCCGGCTGGCCGTTGGGGGACCGGCTCCGTTTCGCCAACCTGTGCGCGGCCCTTGCCGTGCAGCAGGTCGGCGGCTCGCTGGCCGCCCCGGGCTGGGGAGACCTCGCCGACTGGTGGCAGCGGGCCAACGCGCGCAAGGAACGGCAGGGCAGTCAATGGCTGCGCCGCTACCGTTTCCTGGAAGACATCGTGCGCGACGTCCCGCCGGAGGCGCAACGACGGGCGACGGCGACCATCGCGCACCTGTCCGACGCGTAGCCTGCCGGGGGTACGGCGGGGGATGAGCATGTCCAGCGGTGCGCGGCGCCGGCGGAATTCAGCACCCTCTGCCACCACCCGTAGAATCGTAAAGTGATATACCCAGCAGCAACAGGTGATTTCCGGCCGGTGGCGGAAGCGCGTCCGGACCATGTCGAGGAGCGCTCGGCCGTTATCGACCTCGAAGCCATCCGGCACAATGTCCGTCGGCTGGCCAAGGTCGCTTCGCCGGCGAAGGTGATGGCCGTCGTCAAGGCGGACGCATACGGCCACGGGGCCATCCCGGTGGCCCGTGCCGCGCTCGAGGCGGGCGCCAGCTGGCTCGGCGTCGCGCATATCTCCGAAGCGCTTGCCCTGCGCGCCGCCGGGATCGAGGCGCCGCTGCTCGCCTGGCTGCACACCCCCGAGAGTAACTTTGCCGCCGCCGTCGCCGCCGGGATCGACATCGGCTGCTCCGGCTGGGAGCTGGGCCGGATCGTGGCCGCAGCCCGCGAGCAGGAACGCCCGGCCCGGATCCACCTGAAAGTCGACACCGGGCTCGGCCGAAACGGCGCCACGCTCGAGACCTGGGACACGCTGCTGGGCGAGGCCATGGAATACCAGGACCAGGGCCTGCTGCGCGTCGTCGGGATCTTCTCGCACTTGGCCGTAGCGGATGAACCCGAGCGGCCCGAAACCGACGAGCAACTTGCCGCCTTCCGCGAGGTCCTGGCGATGGCCCAGGACGCCGGCGTCGACCCCGAGGTCCGCCACCTCGCCAACACCCCGGCGACCCTGTCCCGCCCGGACACCCACTTCGACCTGGTCCGCGTGGGCCTGGGCATCTACGGGCTCTCCCCGTTCGAAGGGCAGGGATCTGCGGAGGTCGGGCTCCGCCCGGCGATGACGGTCCGCACCATCGTTGCGCACTGCAAGGACGTCCCCACCGGCCAGGGTGTCTCCTACGGACTCAACTACCGCACCAGCGGCGCCAGCACCCTGGGCCTTGTCCCGCTGGGCTACGCCGACGGCGTGCCCCGGGTCGCCACCGGCGGCCCCATCCGGGTGGGCGGGGTGAACTACCCTGTGGTGGGCCGCATCGCTATGGACCAGATGGTGATCGACCTCGGCCCGCTGCAGGTCTCCGCGGGTGGCCCCAGCCTGCTGGGCGCAGAAGCGGTGATGTTCGGCGACGGTGCCGACGGCGGTCCCACAGCCGAGGACTGGGCCAGGGCTGCAGGCACCAACAACTACGAAATCGTCACCCGCATCAGCCCTCGGGTACCGCGCCGCTACATCAACGAGGACCCCGCCGCCGGCGAAGGGGCTGCGCAGTGAGCCACCCGGCATGGGAGCGGACCCTGGAAGTCGGGACCGCGGAGGAAACGCACGCCCTCGCGGCCTCGCTCGGCGCCGTCCTGGAGGCGGGCGACCTGCTGGTGCTCACAGGCGAGCTTGGCGCCGGGAAGACCACCTTCACGCAGGGACTCGGCGAAGGCCTCGGCGTCCGCGCCGGGATCATTTCGCCCACGTTCGTGCTGGTGCGGATCCACCCGAACCTGCCGGACGGCCCGCGTCCGGGCGGCCCGGACCTCGTCCACGTTGACGCGTACCGGCTCGCCTCGGCTTCGGAAATCGACGACATCGACCTGGAAAACACCATGGACAGCGCGGTGACCGTCGTGGAATGGGGCCGTGACCGGGTGGAGCACCTCAGCGAAAGCCGGCTCGAGGTTGAGCTGCACCGCCAGCTTGGCGGCGCCCAGCCCGCCGGCTCCGAACCGGCCAGCACCCAGCCGACCAGCCCCCAGGCCGCCGCCGGCGTGCTGGACTTCGACACCGACGACGCCGACGACGAGCCCAGGACCATAGTGTTCCGCGGCTTCGGCCCCCGCTGGGCCGAGCCGCCGGCCCCCCTGGCCGGGATATCTGCCCTGCCCGGTATATCTGACCTGCCCGGTACCACCGAGCTGCCCGAGACCCCGGAAACGGACTGAAGATGCTGATTCTCGCCATCGATACCTCGGCCGTTGCCAGCGCGGCGCTCGTTTCCGACGACTCGCTCGAATCGGTCGTCGGCAGCTTCGCCACCGAGGACACCCGCAGCCACGCCGAGGTCCTTGCCCCGGGCATCGAGCAGTTGCTCACGGATGCGGGCCTCAGCGGCTCCGACGTCGACCTCATTGTCACCGGGGTGGGGCCGGGCCCCTTCACCGGACTGCGCTCCGGCATCGTCACCGCCCGCAGCCTGGCTTTCGTTTGGGAAAAGCCGCTTGTCGGGCTCATGAGCCTGGACGCCATCGCCCTGGAAGTGGCGGAGTCCACGGAAGCGGCGGCCGAGTTCATCGTCGCAACCGACGCGCGGCGCAAGGAGGTCTACTGGGCCCGCTACGCGCTGGCCGGGAGCCAGCTGCCGCAACTGGTGGACGGTCCGCATGTGGGCTCCGCCGCCGTTCTGCCGGACCTTCCCGTCTTCGGCGCGGGCGCCGGCCTCTACCCGGACGTGCTCAACGCCGTCCCCGAGTTCGCCACCCGGCAGCCCGAGGCGCTCTCGCTGGGCCAGTTCGCGCTGGCGCGGCTCGCTGCCGGGGAGCAGCTCCTGGACTCCACCCCGCTGTACCTGCGGGAGTCGGACGCGCAGGTCCCGGGCCCGCGGAAGCGTGCCCTGTGAACGCCGCGGAAACGGCGCCGGCAACGCCCCCGGCCGGAGTGAACCTCAGGAGCATGGTTCCCGCGGACATCCCGGCCGTGCACGCGCTCGAGCTGCGGCTGTTCCCCGTGGACGCCTGGCCGCTGCAGATGTTTGCCGACGAGCTCGCCCAGTCGGAGACCCGGCGCTACCTCGTCGCCGAGTCCGGCGGCGCAATCGTCGGGTACGCCGGGCTGATGTGCATCGAACCCATCGCGGACGTGCAGACCATCGCGGTGGTGCCCGAGCAGGAAGGGCGGGGCATCGGTTCGGCGCTGCTGACCGAGCTCATCCGGGAGAGCAGGCGGCGGCACGCCGCGGATGTGCTGCTGGAGGTGCGCGCTGACAACCCGCGGGCCCAGCAGCTCTACCGGCGTTTCGGCTTTGAGCAGATCCACATCCGCCCGCGTTACTACCGCGACGGCGTCGACGCACTGATCATGCGCCTCGAGCTGCACAAGACCGACGGCGCACTTCCGGGCAGCACCGCGGACCACACACAGCAAAGGGGAACAGGCCCAGAATGAACCACCACCCACGCAGCTCCGCCCCGCTGGTGCTGGGGATCGAGTCCTCCTGCGACGAGACCGGCGTCGGCATTGTCCGCGGCACCCGGCTGCTGGCCAACACAGTCTCGTCCTCCATGGAGGAGCATGTGCGCTTCGGCGGCGTGATCCCCGAGATTGCTTCCCGCGCGCACCTGGACGCCTTCGTCCCGACCCTCCGGGAAGCCCTCGCCGAAGCCGGGGTGACCCTGGACGACGTCGATGCCATCGCCGTCACCTCCGGCCCGGGTCTCGCCGGTGCGCTGATGGTGGGCGTCTGCGCGGCCAAAGCGCTCGCGGTTGCCACCGGCAAGCCGCTGTACGCGATCAACCACCTCGTGGCGCACGTCGGCGTCGGCCTGCTCGAGCCCAAAGAGGACGGCCCCGACGACGCCGGCCCGCAGGCCGCGCCCGGCCCGAACGCCCTGCCCGAGAACCTCGGTGCCCTTCTGGTTTCCGGCGGCCACACCGAGATCCTCCGGATCCGCAGCATCACCGACGACGTCGAGCTGCTGGGGTCCACGATCGACGACGCCGCCGGCGAGGCCTACGACAAGGTGGCCCGGCTGCTGGGGCTTGGCTACCCGGGCGGCCCGGCCATCGACAAGCTCGCGCGCACCGGCAACGCCAAGGCGATCCGCTTCCCGCGCGGACTGACCCAGCCGAAATACATGGGGACCGCCGAGGAACCCGGCCCGCACCGCTACGACTGGTCCTTCAGCGGTCTCAAGACCGCCGTCGCCCGCTGCGTGGAGCAGTTTGAGGCGCGCGGCGAGGCAGTGCCGGTGGCCGACGTCGCGGCGGCCTTCCAGGAGGCGGTCGTGGATGTCATCACCGCCAAGGCAGTCCTCGCCTGCCGCGAAAACGGCATCACCGAACTGCTGCTCGGCGGGGGAGTGGCCGCGAACTCGAGGCTGCGCCAGCTGACCGAGCAGCGCTGCAGCGCCGCAGGAATCCGGTTGACAGTGCCGCCGCTCTCGCTGTGCACGGACAACGGCGCCATGGTAGCCGCGCTCGGTGCGCAGCTGGTGATGTCCGGAACCGCGCCGAGCGGGATCGGCTTCGCACCGGACTCGTCGATGCCGGTAACGAGCGTCTCCGCCTAGGAAGCCGGTCCGGCGCCCGGGCAGGGGAGCTAGGCTTCGGGCCCCTTGCGCATCTGCTCGACCAGGTCCAGGACGACGGCGCGCAGGTCTCCGCCGTGCTCCGCGGCGACGCGGCGCTGCCGCTGGTAGCCGGCGCCGCGTTCGATGATCTTTTCGACGTCGGCGAGCTCCGCGCTGCAGCCGAGCTTGGCGGCGACGGGCTCCAGCCTCTTCAGCGTTTCGCGCAGGTGGTCGGTGACGAGCTGCTCGTTGCCTTCGGCGTCGAGGATGATGATTGCTTCCAGCCCGTAGCGGGCCGCACGCCATTTGTTCTCCTGAACGTGCCAGGGCGGCATGGTGGGGATGGTGCCTCCGTTGTCCAGGATGGTGGAGAACTCGTCCACGAGGCACTGGGTGAGGGCGGCGATGGCGCCCACTTCCTCGATCGTGGCCAGGCCGTCACAGATGCGCATCTCGATGGTGCCGAGGTTGGGGACCGGCCGGATGTCCCAGCGGATCTCCGAGAGGGTATCGATCACACCGGTGGTGAACATGTCCTGGACGTAGGACTCATATTCTTCCCAGCTGGCGAACTGGAACGGCAGTCCCGCCGTCGGCAACTGCTGGAACATCAGTGCGCGCTGCGAGGCGTAGCCGGTGTCCTCGCCGCCCCAGAACGGGCTCGAGGCGGACAGCGCCTGGAAGTGCGGGAAGTAGTTGACGAGGCCGTCCAGCACGGGCAGGACCTTGTCGCGGCGGTCGAGGCCGACGTGCACGTGCACGCCGTAGATGACCATCTGGCGGCCCCACCACTGGGTGCGGTCGATCAGCTTGGCGTAGCGTGCCTTGTCCGTGACGGGCTGGAGCTGCGGGGGGCTGAAGGGGTGGCTGCCGGCGCAGAAGACCTCCACGCCCATCGGGTCGGTGACCTCGCGCACCGCGGCAAGGGAACTGCTTAGATCCGCTTTCGCTTCAGCCACGGTGGTGCAGATGCCGGTGACGAGTTCCACCGTGTTGAGCAGCAGCTCCTGCTTGATGTGCGGATGTTCGTCATCCTCGTTGAGTTCCGGATGCCGGGCGGACACGCCGCGGAGCACCTCGTTGGCCACCGAGGCCAGCTCGCCGGTTTCGGCGTTGACGAGCGCCAGTTCCCATTCCACACCAAGAGTTGATTGCCTGGATGAAGCGAAATCAATCTTCATGTGGTCCCTTCACTGTTTTATTGCCCGCCCGTGTTGCAGCCCGCATACGGCATGCGGCGGCAAGGCGGCGGTGTTCAAAGTCTAGTGCAGGGGTAGCATCGAACCGGTGGTCAAGTTACAGCTGATACGTGAGAGTGTTCACAGAAGAGGCCTGTTTCCGGCCGCCGCGGCGGTTCTGACAGCGCTCGCCCTGGTTTCCACGGGCTGCGCCGGCCCCGGCAAATCCGGCCCCGGCAAATCCGGCCCCGGCACCCCGGACCCCGGGACGTCCGCGGGCAGCATCCAGGCCGGCCCGCCGCCGGCTGCAGCCGTCCCGTCGGCTCCGCCCGCCCGGGCCGCGAAACCATATCCCCTCGGCTGGGGCCCGGACCAGCGCGACGCCGACGCCGCGGCCAAGGCGGTGGGAGCCATGAGCCTCGAGCAGAAGGCCGGCCAGGTGCTGCTGCCATTCTTCTCCGGGCCCGACTACGCGGCCCACGCCAGAACCATTGAGCGCCTGCATCTGGCCGGATCGATCATCATGGGGGACAACGTGCCCGCCACCCGGGACGGACGGGTGGACACTGCCGCCATGCGCGCTGCCACGACGCGACTGCAACGGGCCGCCCGCGCCGATGGCCGCAGTTGGCCGGGGATGATCGGAGTGGACCAGGAAGGTGGGGTGGTGGCCCGGCTGCGCGCCCCGCTGACCGAGTGGCCCGCTCCGATGAGCTACGGGGCAGCCGGCAGCGGGAAGCTGGCCTCCGACGCCGGCCGGGCAATTTCGGCGGAACTGGCCGGCCTCGGGTTCAACGTCGACTTCGCTCCGACCGCCGATGTCACGATGGGGCCAGCCGACCCCACAATTGGCGCCCGGTCCATCTCCGGCAGCCCGCACACCGCCGCGGAATTCGGCATCGCCTTCTCCAAGGGCATGCTCGGCGCGGGGATCCTCCCGGCCGCCAAGCACTTTCCGGGCCACGGCTCCGTCAGCGTCGATTCCCACAAGGGGCTGCCCGTCCAGGACGCCAGCCTGAAGCAGCTTCGCGCGAAGGACCTGCTGCCCTTCCAGGCGGCCATCGACGCCGGGCTGCCCATGATCATGACCGGCCACATCGCCGTCCGCGCCTTCCAACCCGGGGTCCCGGCATCGGTTTCGAAGGCATCCTATGCGGAGCTGCGCCGGATGGGCTTCAAGGGGGTCGCCGTCACGGATGCACTCAACATGGGGGCAATCCAGCAGCAGTTCCCCCGCGACACGGCCGCACCGCTGGCGCTCGCGGCCGGATCGGACCTGCTGCTCATGCCGGCCTCGGTGGAGACTGCCCACAAAGCGATCGTGAAGGCCGTGCGCAGCGGCTCGCTGCCGGCCGCGCGTCTGGACGAGGCGGCGCGGCGGGTAGCCACCATGCAACTCTGGCGCGGACGCAGCCACACGCCGCGGGGATCTGCTCCCGGCAGCGGCTCCGCGCTGTCGGAAAAGGTTTCGCAGGAGGCCATCACCGTGCTCGCAGGGCCCTGCCGCGGCCGGATCGTTCCGGCCAGGGTCCGCGTGAGCGGTGGTTCCACGCAGGACCGGGCACGTTTCGTGGCAGCGGCCCGGCACGCCGGGGTCGGCATCGGTGCGGGGCCGCTCGTGACGCTGATCGGTTACGGCGGCGCCCCGGCGAAGGCGGACGTGGCCGTCTCGCTCGATGCGCCGTGGCCGCTGGCCAAGTCTGCGGCCCGCGCCAAGATCGCTCTGTACGGACGGAGCCCGGAGGCCTTCGACGCGTTGCTGGCGGTACTCGCCGGAAAGGCGGCCGCCCCCGGCAAACTGCCGGTCGCCGTCGGGCGTCAGGGGCCGGGTTCCGGCTGCCGCTGAACGAACCGGGCGGGGTTGGGCCCCGTGGCGTTTAATGGTGCTGTGCCCATCCTGAATAAAGACATGACCCTGTGCATCTCGCTCTCGGCCCGGCCGAGCAACAACGGGACCCGCTTCCACAACCACCTCTATGAACTGCTGGGCCTGAACTGGATCTACAAGGCCTTCGCCCCCACCGACCTGGCACAGGCCATTGCCGGTGTGCGGGGCCTGGGCATCCGCGGCTGCGCGGTGTCGATGCCCTTCAAGGAGGACGTCATCGCACTCGTTGACGTCATGGACCCGTCCGCGAAAGCCATCGATTCGGTCAACACGATCGTCAACGACGGCGGGACCCTCACGGCTTACAACACCGACTACACCGCGATCGAGCAGCTGCTTGAACGCAACGCCGTCCCCACTGACTACTCGGTGTGGCTGCTGGGTGCCGGGGGAATGGCGAAGGCCACCGCGGCCGCGCTGCGTGATGCCGGCTTCCGGCACGTCACCATCATTGCCCGCAACGAGGCGGCCGGCCGGGCCCTTGCCGGGCTCTACGGTTTCGAATGGCGGCCCGGGATCCCCGCCCCGGACTCCGGGGAGGGCGCCGCCGACATGCTGATCAACGTAACGCCCGTGGGGATGGCCGGAGGCACGGAGGCTGACGCGCTGTCCTTCCCGCCGGACGCCGTGGCCGCCGCGAAGGTGGTGTTCGACGTCGTGGCGCTGCCCGCCGAAACGCCGTTGATCAAGGCCGCCCGGGCCGCCGGCAAGCAGGTGATCACCGGCGCCGAGGTCGCCACCATCCAGGCCCTGGAACAGTTCGTGCTCTACACGGGGATCCGGCCCAGCGACGAGCAGGTCCGGGCCGCCGAGGAGTTCATGCGCGCCCAGTAGCCGGGCGGCCGGGTCCGGTGCTAGACCGGCTCAACCGAGATGGCCACGCGTTCCTCGCCGATCCTGGTGAGGACCAGGGTGGCGATCTCTTTGGCAGCGTTCTTGGCATTCCTGCCGCCGGCGGGGAGCAGCTGCTTGCGCAGTTCCTCGGGCGTAACCGAGGTGCCGCGCTTCTTGATGTCGAGGACGCCGACGCCGTTGTCCTTGACCCAGGCCTTGAGCGCCTTGACGTTGAACGGCATCACCTCAAGGACTTTGTACGCCCGGGCATAAGGGATGTCGCGCAATTCCGGCGCACAGATGTAGGCGATATGTTCGTCCAGCAGATGACCGCCCAGCTGCAGGGCGACGTCGGCGACCAGGCCGGCGCGGATCACGGCGCCGTCGGGCTCATACAGGTAGCCCTCCACCGGCCCCAGGGGTGCCTCCGGACCGGCCCCGAAGTCTTCCGCGCTGGTCAGCTCCGCGGCGCCCTGCGGCCCGAGCACCAGGGCGGCACGCCTGATCCCGGGGCGGCGGACAGCGTTGAACCACAACGCCACTTCCGTGACATCGCCGCCCACTGAGACCCACTGGGCCTCGCAGTTTTCCGGCACCGAGGCGTGCGGCATGCCCGGGCCCATCTTCACCCCAACGGCGCGGCCGGAGGCGGCCAAAGATTCCACAAAGGACAGCGGGGGAGAGAAGTCCTCCGGATCCCAGAGGCGCTTGGTTCCGGAGCTGGAGGTGGTGCGGCGGGCCGGGTCCAGCCAGACGCCGTCAATCCCGTCGAGCGGAACGGTGGCGGCATCGGCGTGGACAACGGTGGCGTTCCGGAACGGAATCAGGTTCATCGTGGCGCAGGCGGCGGTGGTTTCATCCAGTTCCACGGCGGTTACCTTGATGTCGAGGGAAGCGAGGGCCATGGCGTCGGCACCGAGTCCGCAGCCCAGATCCGCCACATGGGCGATCCCGGCCTCGGCGAAACGCTGGGCGTGCCGCGCCGCCACGGTGAGCCTGGTGGCCTGCTCCAGGCCTGCGCGGGTGAAGATCATCTGCCGGGCGAATTCGCCGAACTTCGCCTCCGCCTTGGTCCGCAAGCGGGACTGGGTCAGCGCCGCGGAGACCAGTTCCGGGGAATGGCCGGCTTTCCGGAGCGAGGCGTTGAGGCGGAAGGCTTCCTCCTCGCGGTACGGCCCCAGCGAGGCCAGCAGCTCCCAGCCCTCCGGATTGAGGAGCGGGGCGATCTGGTCCTGCGTAGTCTCAGCCATGCCATCAAGCGTAGTTCAGGCCGGGAACCCGCGGGACGCCCGATAGGCTGGACGGCATGGACGGCAGCAATACAGAAGACTTCGGCACGGCAGGCACCCGGGAGAGCACCCTCGGGGAGGCAAAGGACAACCGGGGACTGGCCCGCTTCGCCCGGCCGGCGCTGATCACCGGCATCGTGATCGCCGTCGTCTGCGTGGCATTGCTCGTGATCATCTTCTTCCTGGACTCCTTCAATGCGACCGTCTACTCCGTGGGCGGCAACGATGTGAAAGACGCGACCGATGAAGCGCGCGCCATCCGGGACACCTACGCCGGCGCCCGGGTGGCCGGCATCATCG
The DNA here is from genome assembly GCF_056399345.1 of Arthrobacter sp. 01N442. Classification (NCBI taxonomy): domain Bacteria; kingdom Bacillati; phylum Actinomycetota; class Actinomycetes; order Micrococcales; family Micrococcaceae; genus Arthrobacter; species Arthrobacter sp. 01N442. The sequence continues at coordinate 445,149 of NZ_JBFTRD010000004.1, read as the reverse complement.
GCCTCGTCCTCGGCCTGCTCGCTGCGCTCGCCGGGGGCTTCGTGCTGTACCGCGACCGCGGCAATTCCGCCCGGATCGACGACGGCGACGACGTCGACTTCGACGACCTCGCCGGCAGCTGACCCCACCCGCCCGAGGCAGGGCGTTCACCAAGGACGAACTTCTGGCACTCACCTTGACCGAGTGCTAACGACTTACATAGAGTCGTCATTAGCACTCACCCTAGGCGGGTGCTAACACCTGAAGCTTGAACAGCCTGGCTGCTGCCGGCACCGCGACGACGGTCTGTACGCCATGGCACCACAGCTTTAAAGTCCACGAATTTGCTGACGAAAAGGAGAGGTCCGAGTGTCGGTCTCTATTAAGCCTCTTGAGGATCGTATTGTTGTCCGCCCGCTCGAAGCCGAGCAGACCACGGCTTCCGGCCTGGTTATCCCGGACTCTGCACAGGAGAAGCCGCAGGAAGGCGAAGTTGTTGCAGTAGGCCCCGGCCGCTTTGACGACAACGGCAACCGCGTTCCCGTCGACGTCGCCGTCGGCGACGTTGTCATCTACTCCAAGTACGGCGGAACCGAAGTGAAGACCGGCGGCGTCGAGTACCTCGTGCTGTCCGCCCGCGACGTTCTGGCGATCGTCGTAAAGTAACTCTCTTGGACCCCCGCGCCGCCCTTCCTTCGCTTTGAACGGAACGGCTGCGCGGGGTTCTGTCTTGAAAGGACAAAACCATGGCAAAGCAGCTTGCGTTTAACGACGCTGCCCGCCGGTCGCTTGAAGCCGGCATCGATAAGCTCGCCAACACGGTCAAGGTGACGCTCGGCCCGCGCGGCCGCAACGTCGTGCTGGACAAGAAGTGGGGCGCCCCCACGATCACCAACGACGGTGTCACCATCGCCCGCGAAGTCGAACTGGACGACCCGTACGAAAACCTTGGCGCGCAGCTCGCCAAGGAGGTCGCCACCAAGACCAACGACGTCGCCGGTGACGGCACCACCACCGCCACCGTGCTCGCACAGGCCCTGGTCAAGGAAGGCCTGCGCAACGTTGCCGCGGGCGCCGCTCCGGGCCAGATCAAGCGCGGCATCGAGGTCTCGGTCGAGGCCGTGGCCGCACGCCTGCTCGAAAACGCCCGCCCGGTCGAAGGCACCCAGGTGGCCAACGTTGCCGCAATCTCGGCGCAGAGCGACGAGGTCGGCGAGCTCCTGGCCGAGGCTTTCGGCAAGGTCGGCAAGGATGGTGTGATCACCATCGAGGAGTCCTCCACGACGCAGACCGAGCTGGTCCTCACCGAGGGCATGCAGTTCGACAAGGGCTACCTGTCCCCGTACTTCGTCACCGACGCGGAACGCCAGGAAGCCGTCCTCGAGGACGCCCTGATCCTGATCAACCAGGGCAAGATCTCCTCGGTCCAGGAATTCCTGCCGCTGCTGGAAAAGGCGCTGCAGAGCTCCAAACCGCTCTTCATCATCGCCGAAGACGTCGACGGCGAGGCCCTGTCCACGCTGATCGTCAACCGCATCCGCGGCACCCTGAACGTCGTGGCCGTCAAGGCCCCGGGCTTCGGCGACCGCCGCAAGGCCATGCTGCAGGACATCGCGACCCTCACCGGCGCACAGGTTGTCTCCCCGGAACTGGGCCTCAGCCTGGATTCCGTGGGCCTTGAGGTCCTGGGTACCGCCCGCCGCATCACCGTCACGAAGGACAACACCACCATCGTCGACGGCGCCGGTTCGGCCGAGGACGTCGCGGCCCGGGTTGCCCAGCTGCGCGCCGAGCTGACCCGCACGGATTCGGACTGGGACAAGGAAAAGCTGCAGGAACGCCTGGCCAAGCTGGCCGGCGGCATCGGCGTGATCAAGGTTGGCGCTGCCACCGAGGTCGAGCTGAAGGAAAAGAAGCACCGCATCGAGGACGCCGTGTCCTCCACCCGCGCTGCCCTCGAAGAAGGCATCGTGGCCGGCGGCGGTTCCGCCCTCATCCACGCACTCAAGGCCCTCGATGAGGATCCGGCCGTCCAGGCGCTCGACGGCGACGCGGCAGCTGCCGTTGGCATTGTCCGCCGCGCCCTGACCCAGCCGCTGCGCTGGATCGCCCAGAACGCCGGCTTCGACGGCTACGTCGTCGTCGCCAAGGTGGCCGAATCCGCCGTGAACCAGGGCTTCAACGCCAAGACCGGCGAATACGAAGACCTGATCTCGGCCGGTGTCATCGACCCCGTCAAGGTCACTCGTGCGGCCCTGCGCAACGCGGCCTCCATCGCGGCGCTGGTTCTCACCACCGAAACCCTCGTGGTGGAAAAGCCCGCCGACGAGGACGAGCACGCCGGACACCAGCACTAAGGATTCCGCGCCGTAGTCTCCGCGCAATAAAAGACCGGACCAGCATCAGCTGGTCCGGTCTTTTTTCGTTCCACGGCTGGTGCGGAGGGTCCCGGACGGCGGGTCGCGCGACATTTGGGGCGTTGGTGCTTGGGGCGGCCTGTATAGTTGCTCTGGCTGTCTTGCGTCATTTTCACGGGGGTTCATATGTCTGGAGCGGGAACGCTCGTCCTGCCGCGGGAAACCAGTACCCCGGCCCGTCCCGCCCGAGGGACAAAGTTCAGGCCGGAAATCCAAGGGCTCCGCTCACTCGCGGTGCTGATGGTGGTCACCTACCACATCTGGTTTGGCCGGGTGTCCGGCGGCGTCGACATCTTCCTGCTGATCTCCGCGTTCCTGATGACGCTGCAGTTTGTGGGCCGCTACGAGCGGGGCTCGCGGATGGACCTGTTCAAGCACTGGCTCCACCTGTTCCGTCGTCTCCTGGCCGGGGCGGTAGTAGTCATCTTGACGGTCCTGGCGGCCAGCTACTTCCTGTTGCCCCGCACCCGTTTCCCGGATGTCGTCGAGCAAAGCTGGGCATCGCTGTTCTACGTTGAGAACCGGTTGCTGCAGTCCGAAGCCGTTGACTACTACGCGGCGGACCACGCCATGGCCAGCCCGCTGCAGCACTTCTGGTCACTGTCCATCCAGGGCCAGATCTTCATTCTGTGGCCGCTTATCTTTGCCGGCGCAGCCTTGGTCGCCCGCCGGTACGGCCTCCGCTACCGGGTGCTGCTCTGCTACATCTTCGGTGCCATCTTTCTCGCCTCGCTGACCTTCTCGATTATCTATACGGCGACGAACCAGTCCCAGGCCTACTTCGACACCGGCGCACGCCTCTGGGAGTTTGCGCTGGGCACGCTGCTGGCATTGTTCCTGCCCGGGCTGAGCCTGCTGTCCCGGCCGGTCCGGGTTGTCCTCGGCTGGGTCGGCGTCGTGGCCATGATCAGCTGCGGCTTCATCCTGGACGTGGAGGGGGCCTTCCCCGGCTTTGTGGCTCTCTGGCCCACGCTGGCCGCCAGCTGCATCATCCTTGCCGGCCAGACGAACAGCCGCTGGGGAGTGGACCGTATCCTCAGCTCCGGCCCGCTCGTGAAACTCGGAGACAACTCCTACGCGCTTTATCTCTGGCACTGGCCCGTGCTGGTGCTGGCCCTGGCGTGGAGCGGCAAGGAGCAGGCGGGGTGGCTTTCGGGCAGCGTTATCATCGCCGTCTCGCTGGGCCTCGCGTTCCTCACCACCCGCTTCGTCGAGAAGCCGTGGCGGTCCTGGGCCTGGCCGGAGGCGCGACGCCGTCGCGCCGTCGTCGCCGTCGCGCTGGCCCTCGCGGTGGTCGCCGTGCCACTGACTGCGTTGCAGCTCCAGCAGCAGCTCCAGGCGCAGGCCGCGATGTCACAGTCGCAACGGAACAACCCCGGTGCCTTGGCGCTGCTGCCCGGCTTCGTCAGCGCAGCCGACGGCGACGCCACGATCCTGCCCCTGCCGGAGCAGCTCAACAAGGACTGGGCCAGCCTCGGCAACCGGTGCGCCGGCAAACTTGAGCCCGCGAACCCGGCGCTGCGGAGCACTTGCTCGCAGAACAGCGCACCGGACAAGGCCGCCAAGACAATCCTCGTGCTGGGGGATTCACACGCCCAGCAATGGCTGGCCGCCATCGACGCCGTCGGCAAGCAAAAGGGCTGGCGCGTCTACTCGATGCTCAGGGCCGGCTGCCGGTACAGCATCTCCGCCCAGGGCCGCTCCATTCCCTGCGACAGCTACAACGCCGCCGTGACGGAGGAAGTGTCCCGCAACAAGCCGGACGCCATCATGACCGTCGGTACCGTAGCCGCGGTGTCGTCCCCGGCGGAGAAGGTCTCCCCGGACCTGGAAGCGACCGCAAAGTTCTGGGCCGAGAAGCACGTTCAGATGGTCGCCATCCGGGACAACCCGCGCTTCAATTTCAACATCGCCGAATGTGCGGCCAACAAGGGTGAGGACAGCCCGGACTGCCAACGAGCCGAACGCGATGTCCTGGCCGCCAAGAGCCCACTCCTTGCGCTTCAGGGCAGGGTGCCGGGACTGTTCATGGTCGACATGACGGACCTGATCTGCGACGGAAAAATCTGTCCCGCGGTGGTGGGCAACACCTTCGTCTACAAGGACAACAACCACCTCACCCGGACCTACGTGGCTTCGATGGCTTCGGTCTTCGGCCAGCGGCTCCTGGAATCGACCGGCTGGAAGTAGCCGGCGCCGCCTTCGTGGGAAAGAACAGGGACCGGGACGGCATCCGCCGGCCCGGTCCTTTGCTTTACCCGGTCCTTTGCCTTTTCAGGGCCCGAAGCTTCCGCGGCGCTGTTCAACCCCGCAGGCGCTGTTCAACCCCGCAGTCGCTGTGAGTTCCGCCGCAGCTTCCGCGCGGCGTCGCGCGGCAGGCGCTTTGTCACGAGCCGGTAGAAGAGCAGCACCGCCACCGCCGAGACCACTATCCCGACCAGGTTCAGGAGAAGCTGCAAGGCAGAGCCGGCGGCCTTCTGATACTCACCCAGCACGAGGGAAACCGCCACAAACCCTGCCGCCGGAACGGTGGTGACGGAGATGAACACTCCGATCAGGGCCGCCGAACGCCGGCTGATCACGGACAGCATGCCGGCGGTACCCGCGAGCAGGGCGACAATCAGCGAGTAGGGGCCCGGGTGGTAGATGAACTCCACGGCGGAACCGCGGTCCAGGGCGTCGGTGGGGAACAGTCCAAGGGGGACGGATAGCCAGGCAGTGAAGGCGGCGGCCAGCATTGCGACCGGGAACCCGACGCCGAGTGCCAGCGCCGCGCTGCGGCCCAGCCGCCACTGCCTGCGCACCAGCGCAACGGCCAGCGCGGCGAGCGGGCCGAACTCGGGCCCCACTGCCATGGCGCCGACGATTGCGATGGTGGAATCGGTGACGATGCCGATTGCGGCAAGCTGGGTGGCGAGGACCAGGAACGCCAGGTAGCTCCACGTCAGCCTGGAGTCCTCGCCGGTCTGCCGCGACACCTCATCCCAGATCATGGCGTCCGCGCCTTCGCCGGGCGCTTCGTCGACCGCCTGGTCCGCGCGGTCGGACAGCACGAGTTCGGGAGTGGTGACCGATATGGATCCCACGTCCTGGACGTTCAGGGCGTGCAGCTTCTCGATCAGGGCCTCAACGGATTCCCGTGCCATGAACACGAGAATGACGTCGCCCGGGGGCACCACCGCGGCGCCGGGGTGCAACGCCACCTCCGCGACGCCGAGCTCGCCGGAGCAGCACTCGACCACCGCCCCGGAGAGTTCTTCCGGGACACATATCCGCAACTGTACGATCACTGGCGGCCTCCTTCGACTCGTAACAGACTAGCTGCGCGGGCCCGCCGGGCTCAGGGAATCCCGGCCGGACGGCGCCCCGGAAATTGGAAAAGAAAATTACGTTTCGGTAACATTGATGCTTTGGAAGCCAGCCTGAGGGATCCCACGTGACGAACGAGCGAACCATAGCCAGCCCGCAGCACGCGGCCGCGGGTTCTCCCGCGAGCCGGAAAACGAACTACCGCCCGGAAGTGCAGGGCCTGCGTGCCCTCGCCGTCCTCATGGTGGTGACTTACCACGTGTGGCTGGGCCGCGTGTCCGGCGGCGTGGACATCTTCCTGCTCATCTCGGCCTTTTTGATGACCCTGAGCTTCGCCCGGAAGGTGGAGGGCGGTAAGCCGCTCCGGCTGCTCAGCCACTGGCTGCATTTGCTCAAGCGGCTGCTGCCCGCCGTCGTCGTGGTGGTGCTGGGCGTGCTGATCGGCACCTGGGCCATCCTGCCGGCAAGCCGCTGGCCGGACATCCTGGACCAGGCCTGGGCGTCCCTGCTGTACCGGCAGAACTGGCTGCTTGCCGACACCGCCGTGGACTACTACGCCCAGGACCACTCGGGGGCGAGCCCGCTGCAGCACTTCTGGTCCCTGTCCATCCAGGGACAGGTGTTCCTGCTGTGGCCGCTCATCTTCGCCGGGGCCGCCCTGCTGCACAGGGGACTGCGCTACGCGCTCCGCCGCTGGACCAGGCTGGATGAACGGCTGCTGAATTACCGCCTGCTCCTGGCCCTCGCCTTCGGCGCCATCTTCGCTGTGTCGCTGGCCTACTCGATCGAGCAGACCGCCAGCAACCAGGCCTACGCCTACTTCGACACCCGGGCGCGGCTCTGGGAATTCGCGCTGGGCTCGCTGCTGGCGCTGGCCCTGCCGTACCTGAAGCCCGGGAAGGTACTGCGTGTGGTGCTGGGCTGGGCGGGGCTGGCCGCGATGCTCTCCTGCGGGCTGCTGCTGACCGTGGACCGTTCCTTCCCCGGGTTCATCGCGCTCTGGCCCACCCTCGCTGCCGCTGCCATCATCGTGGCGGGCCGCAGCGGCAGCCGCTTCGGCGTGGACCGCTTCCTGACCTGGCGTCCGCTCGTCGCGCTCGGCGACAACTCCTATGCCCTCTACCTCTGGCACTGGCCCCTGCTGGTGCTGGCCCTTGCCGGCATGGGAATCACCGCGCCGGACCTGGGCCAGGGGCTCGCGATTGTCGCCGCCTCCGTGCTGCTGGCGGTGCTCACCACCCGGTTCGTCGAGAAGCCGCTCCGCGAGTGGCACTGGCCGCAGCGCCGTGCCTGGCGCACCGCCGTCGTCATCGCCGCCTGCGGCGCGGTACTGGCCGGTCCGGTCACCTTGTGGCAGAGCCACATCACCGCCGACGAAGCCGCAGCCGCGGCCCAACCGAAGGAACTGACTCCCGGCGCCGCTGCACTGGCCCCGGAGAACGCCGGCAAACCGACGCCGGATGCCAAGATCATCCCGGCGCCGGCCGCCATGAAGAACGAATGGGCCGACATCGACGGGCTCTGCACCGGCGCGAACGTCCCCAGCGACCCCCTCCTGCAGGGCTGCCTGCAAAACAGCCGGCCGGACAAGGTCACCAAGAAGATCGTGGTGCTTGGCGACTCCCATGCCCAGCAGTACATGGCCGCGCTCGGGCCCATTGCCAAGAGCCACGGCTGGGAAGTCGTGACCCTGCTCAAGGGCAACTGCCGCTTCGGCGGAGAGTCTCCCGACCGGGACGCGGACTGCAACGCCTTCAACAAGGCCAGCTCCGACTATGTCCTGGCGCACAAGCCCGACGCCGTCTTCACGGTCGCTTCGCTGACGCACAAGGAAGCGCCGTTCGAAACCGAGGTGCCGCAGTACCTGGAGGGCATCAAGCCCTTCACCGACGCCGGCATCGAGGTGGTCGGTATCCGCGACAACCCGCGGTTCACCATCAACATGCCCGAATGCGTCCAGAAGAAGGGCCCCGACGCCGCCGAGTGCAACGTTCCGCTGCAGGAGTCCCTGGCGGCGTCCTCACCGCTGGACGACTACCGCGGCAAGGTCGCGCGCCTGCACCTGATGGACATGAGCGACTTCATCTGCGCCGACGGAACCTGCCCTGCCGTCGTCGGTAACGTGTACGTCTACAAGGACGACAACCACCTGACCAAGACCTACGTCCAAAGCATGATCCCGATGTTCGAAAAGCGGCTGCTGGCCACCACCGGCTGGAAGTGACGCCTGTGGCTCCGCGCGCCGGATGCCGTTGCTCACATTCGCGCCCCGGAATATGGGGATCGCCGCCAAGGTTCTACTATTTACACAACACTTCTGCACAGGCCATGCCCGTAATGACGGGCTGGTCATCTGCTGCAACCCCTACCCGTGAACCCAGAAACCCAAGGTAAGAGGCGCACTCATGACCCAGCCCGAACACGACCCTTTCGGCTTCGTTGGCCTGACCTACGACGACGTCCTGCTCCTGCCCGGACACACCAACGTCATCCCCTCCGAGGCTGATACCTCCTCGCGGATCTCCAAGCGCATCACGGTGAACACGCCGCTGCTGTCCGCCGCGATGGACACCGTCACCGAGTCGCGGATGGCCATCGCCATGGCCCGCCAGGGCGGCCTCGGCGTCGTACACCGGAACCTTTCGATCGCCGACCAGGCCGACCAGGTGGACCGGGTCAAGCGCAGCGAGTCCGGCATGATCACCAACCCCCTCACCATCGGCCCCGAGGCCACGCTGGCCGAGCTGGACGAGATCTGCTCGCACTACCGGGTGTCCGGCCTGCCCGTCGTGGACGAGGGCATGCGGCTGCTGGGTATCGTCACCAACCGCGACACCCGCTTCGTGCCCGAAACAGACTTCCCGATCCGGCTGGTCAGCGATGTCATGACCAAGATGCCGCTGGTCACCGGCCACGTCGGCATCAGCCGTGAGGAAGCCTCGCACAAGCTCGCGACCAACAAGATCGAAAAGCTGCCGCTCGTCGACGAGCAGGGCCGGCTGAAGGGCCTCATCACCACCAAGGACTTCACGAAGGCCGAGCAGTACCCGCTGGCCACCAAGGACGACGAGGGCCGGCTGCGCGTCGGTGCCGCCATCGGGTTCTTCGGCGACGGCTGGGAGCGCGCCATGGCCCTGATCGATGCCGGCGTGGACGCCCTCTTCGTGGACACCGCCAACGGCCACTCGCAGGGCGTCCTGGATATGATCCGCCGGCTCAAGTCCGACCCGGTGGCTGCGCACGTGGACATCATCGGCGGCCAGGCCGCCACCCGTGAAGGCGCGCAGGCCCTGATCGACGCCGGTGCCGACGGCATCAAGGTCGGCGTTGGCCCCGGATCCATCTGCACCACCCGCGTGGTGGCCGGCGTCGGCGTCCCGCAGATTACCGCCATCTACGAATCCGCCAAGGCAGCCATCCCGGCCGGCGTGCCGCTGATCGCCGACGGCGGCCTGCAGTACTCCGGCGACATCGGCAAGGCCCTCGTCGCCGGCGCCGACACGGTCATGCTCGGTTCGCTGCTGGCCGGCTGCGATGAGTCCCCGGGCGACCTGATCTTCGTCAACGGCAAGCAGTTCAAGCTCTACCGGGGGATGGGCTCGCTGGGCGCCATGCAGACGCGCGGCAAGAACACCTCCTACTCCAAGGACCGCTACTTCCAGGCCGACGTCTCCGGCGACGACAAGCTCATCCCGGAAGGCATCGAGGGCCGTGTCGCCTACCGTGGCCCGCTCTCCTCGGTGGCCTACCAGCTGGTCGGCGGCCTCCGCCAGACCATGTTCTACACCGGCGCCCCGACCGTGGCCGAGCTCAAGGCCCGCGGCAAGTTTGTCCGGATCACGCCGGCCGGCCTGAAGGAATCCCACCCGCACGACATCCAGATGACGGTGGAAGCGCCGAACTACGGCTCGCGCTAATCTCGGGCGCCGTGGGCCCACCGACGGCACGTAAAGACACGCAGGCCATGGGGAACTCTCCCCATGGCCTGCGTGTGTTTGTGCACGGTAGCCTCGACGGTGACCGGCGGCCAGGGATTCCCTGATCCGCGGCGGTAGCCGAGGACAACAGGGGGATTGCACGTGGCTGATGGATTCCAGGGGGCGGATCCCTCCCAGCTCAGGCGGCTAGGCGCGCAGATGGGTTCCTCAGGCCGGCTACTGCTGGCGCAGTTGGGTTCACTGGGACCCGGGGTTGCGCAAACCCCTTGGCCGGGACCGGACGCTGACAGGTTCCGGCAGGAATGGGAATCCGGGCACAGCCGGGCATTGCGTCAGGCGGCCGCGTTCCTGGCTGCCGCGGCGGAGGAACTGCTCCGCAACGCCGCGGAGCAGGAACAGGCCAGCCAGGCTGGCGGAGCCAACCAGGCCGGCGGAGCCCGCGCGGCCGGGACGGCGGCCGTTGGTCTTTCGGTGGCCACGCCGGTCCCTCAGCCCACTGACCTCCAGGGTAAGACCCCGGCCCAGCTGCGGTCCTGGTGGGACGGGCTCACCGCGGAACAGCGGACGGCCTTCATCGCCCAGCATCCGAACCTCGCCGGGAACACCAATGGCATCCCGTTCGAGGACCGCGTCCGCGCCAACGCCATCAACGCCCAGCACCGCATTGATTGGCTCCGCACCTCCGATCCGGAACCCGAATTCAATCCGCTGATCATGGCCGCCGGGTATCCGCAGATGTACGCGAAACAGCACGAGGCGTGGGCCGCGCGGCAGGAGGGAAAGGACTACTTGCAGAAAGTGGTCGACGGGAAGGTCAAACTCGTGGCCTACGACACGGCGCGCAGTGCGATCGTGGAGATGGTCGGCGACTACGACGCCGACACCACGACCGTCGTCACGTATGTGCCCGGAACCCGGACCAACGAGCAGTCCTTTTACGTCGGCCGCCCGCAATCGGTCCCGCAGTGGCTGGTGGGCTCGGACCCCTCACAGGGCACGGTTGCCTTCGTCTACAAAGGAACCGAGTTCCCCGACGGCGGATTTGCGGAGGCCTTCTTCGATGAAGCCAAGAGCGATGACTTCGTGGCCGCGACGGCCCCGGTGTTGCGGGACTTCCAGGCCGCCGTCGAGCTGGAAAAGCCGTCCGGGGCGCAGACAGTTGCCATCGGCCATAGCTGGGGCCTGCGGAACGTCACCGGCTCCGAAGTCGCCGGCGCCCACTATGACAAGGTCATCGCCCTCTCCGGGGCCGCCATGCCGCCAGGCTGGACCGCCGATCCTGGCACCCAGTACTCGAGCTACACCTACCCTGACATCCTGTTGACCGCGGAGCGCAGCGGGGTCGTGGGAGACAATTACCCCATGAAGGAGCCCGCCTTTGAAAAGCATGTGTACGCCCCGCCCGGAGGCGCCGGCTGGCAGGAGGCCTACAGCAGCGATAACCACAGCCTCATCGCGACGACGGATCCGTTCAACGGTCCGGCCCTGGCAGACATCCGCAGGGAGATCCGTGCGCGGTAGGGGCGGGTCGAACGATCGGGCAGGCAGCTGGTTCGGGCCGCTGGCCGTCAGCCTGTGCCTTGGCCTGTCAGCCTGCGGAGCAGGATCCGCACCACAAGAGAGTCAAACGATGAAACCCATGACGCTGGAAACCGCCAAATCCAAGCTCTTGGCCGTGCAGCACGAGATTATCGGGATGGTCCCGGCCGAAGCGTCCGTTTCGGTTTTCGAGAATGACACCTCCAGCCTGATGCCCTGCAGCGGCGAGCAGAAGAAGTGGGCGGGGACCGGCCAGGTCGAGCTGCGCCCGGGCCTGGACCGCGCAAAGTTCCTGGACAAGGTCCGGGATTCAGTCTCCGTCCGCTCCGGCTGGTCGGCGACGGACGGGAAGGACAACGACGGGAACCGCCGGGTGGAGCTCCGCCACGAAGACGGGACCCAGCTGCTGGTGTCTTTTTGGGACGGCCCGGAGAGCCTGCAGATCGACAGCTTCAGCGCCTGTTTCGAGTTCCCGGAGTACCAGTACGGGCAGAAATACTAGAGGGGCTGCGCGGCTGGACGTCCGTTACGCCCACCGCCCACCGCCGCAACTAGGCTGAAGCTATGTCCGAACTCCTGCCCGCGCGCGAGCCCAAGCGGAAACTGGCGCTGCGGCCCTACGCCCGGGCCGTGGCGCAGGTGCTGCGGGTCAGCTTCCAGGCCTCGCCTGCCGCCGTCGTGATGAAAGTGGTGGGCTCGTTGATCTCGGCGCTGCTGCCGCTGGTCACCACCTACTTCGCCGCGCTGACCACGACGGCGCTCGCGGCAGCGTATGCAGGAAATGCGGCCGCCGGGCAGCAAGCCATCGTCTACGTCATCATCACCGCGGCGCTCGGCCTGTTCTGGGGAGCCTTCAGCAGCGTGGACCGCTACATCCAGCAACTCATGAGCTTCCGGGTCGGCGCGATCGTGGGGGACCTGATGTACGAACGGTTCCTCGCCCTCGACTTCTGGCGCTACGACGACAAGGAGACGGTGGACCTGTACGACAGGGCGAAGCGCTTCTCCGATTCCTACGCCCGCGTCCTGGACCGGATCGCCGCGATCTTCACCCAGTTGGTCTCGGTGATCCTGGCCATCGGCGCGCTGCTGCTGGTCAGCTGGTGGATCGCCGTGATCGTCCTGGTGGCGATCGTGCCCAGCGTCTACCTGCAGTTCAAACTGTCCCGCGAACAGATTGCGCACTGGAACACCCAGGTTGACTCGCGCCGGCAGCGGCGGATGATCGAAACGAACCTGCTGCGCCCGCAACATATCGCCGAAATGCGGCTGTACGGGATCGTTGGTTACCTGATGGGGCTCCGGTCCCGGCTCCGGGATGCGGACGAAAAGCGCCGGCTCGACTTCCAGAAGCGCTACATCCCCAAACAGCTCGCCGCCGATGCCCTGCAGTACGGCGCCGAAGTGGTGTCGCTGATCTGGGTGGTGGGACAGATCATCGCCAGGGCGCAGCCGGTGGGGCAGTTCCTCTACGTCCAGCAGATTGTCAGCCGGGCCCTGTCCACGGCCAACAACCTGGTCTCCTCGCTCAGTTCCATCGACGAGGACCTCGCCAACCTCAAGGACTACGAGCTGTTCATGGCGCTGCCGGTCCACTCCGAGCACGCCCCGCCCCTGCTCCAGGCGCCCCGGACCGTGGAACTGCGCGACATCCGCTTCACCTACACCGGCAGCGAGCTGGAAGTCATCAAAGGCATCTCGCTGACCATCCGGCAGGGCCAGCACATCGCCATCGTGGGGGAGAACGGGGCGGGCAAGTCCACCCTGATCAGGATCCTCGCCGGGCTCTACCGACCGGACTCCGGGCAGGTGCTGCTCGACGGCGTCGACCTTGCCGCCGTCGACGTGAAGTCCTGGCACCGCCACCTGGCGGTGCTCAGCCAGGAGTTCCTCAAGTACGAGTTCGCCACGGCGGCGGAAAACATTTTCTTCGGCGACGTCGATGCGCCGCGCGACGACGAGCGGATCCGCCGGGCCGCTGCCGATGCAGAGGCCCTCGAGTTCATCAACAAGCTGCCCAACGGGCTGGACAACCACGTCAGCAACTGGATGGAGGATCCCCGCGGGCGGAAGGGCAGCGGCCTGTCCGGCGGGCAGTGGCAGCGGCTGGCGATGGCCCGGAACTTCTACCGGGATGCGTCCTTCATGGTGATGGACGAACCGACGTCGGCGATTGACGCCCTGGCCGAGCACCGGATCTTCACCCGGCTCTTCGCCGACCGCAGCAGCACCATCATCGCCATCAGCCACCGGCTCGCGACGATCGAGAAGGCGGACATCGTCTACATGCTCGAAGACGGCAGAATCGTGGAACAGGGCACGCACAAGGAACTGGTGGGGTTGCGCGGGCGTTACTTCCGGATGTTCGAGTCCCAGCTCAGTGTGGACGAGACCGAGGGCGTCTGAGCCGCGGCGCGTGCGCCGGCTGATGGCAGGCGCAGCAAACCGGACGCGGCTTAGTCTCCGGAAACGATCGTGGTGCGGACCGTCGCCACCGAAGGCCGGGCTGGGACGCTGCCGAAACCGAACGTCACGGCCGGCCTGATCGGCACCAGGGGGCCTTGGTCTGCGCCGCCCCACCGGACCCGGGCGCCGGTGATCCGGTGAAGATCCGTTACACCGTAGTACTCCCTCCGGCCGTTCCCGGCGGTGCCGGACGTCCGGGCACCCGGGCTGAGCAGGGCCGCCACCGGATTGATGGTCCGCAGCCAAGCCGGGTGGACAGCCAGCGGGCGGGGGACCGCCCGGAGGCCGAAACCCACCGCCGTCCTGGGGCCAACGCTTGCCTCGATGCTCAGCGGGCCAGCGGCGACCGACAACCGGCGGCCGTCCAGGCCTGCGGCCACGTCCACGATCCGCACCTCGTCGAAGCTGTACGTGGCGGCAATGAAGTTCGCTACGTCGTCGGAGGGGGCCAGCAGCAGCCGTTGCCCGGTGTCCGTCTGGACCATGACGTCCGCGAAAGCCCCGAAGGGGGAGTGGCGCCAGATACCGACGACGGCCCGGAGGCCGGAGGCGGCACCGATCCCGGCTATGTGTCCGTCAAAGATCCAGCGCTCAGCCATGGAGCCACTGTAGTCAACCCGCCGGGCGGACATGTCCTCCCCAGGCCGCGGCCAGTGGACATAATGCCGATATGCCCGTCCCCGCGCACAAAGAATGGGCATGTCCTCCCGGCGAGGGAGGGCATGCCCATTCTGTGCGGCGGACCAGAACCTAGGAGGTGGTCACCGAGGTGTCGTCAAGGTAGAAGTACGTGGCAAGGGAGGAATCTTCCACGCCGAGGAAACGCAGGGTGACGGACTTGCCCTTGAACGCGGACAGGTCCAGCGTCTTCAGGACGTACCCTGTGGACTGGTTCAGGTTCGAGTAGGTGGCCAGGGTCGTGGTCACCCCGCCGCTGATGACCTGGACCTTCAGGGTGTCGTACGCGGAGCCGGTGGTTGTCTCGTCCGTAAGCGTCTTCAGGTAGAAGGACAGCGAGGAGCCGCTGACCGAAGACGGGATGGAAAAGGCCTGGTCCAGGGTGTACGAGGTTGACTTGCCCCAGCCGTTCAGCCCCGCGAAGCCGCTGCCGCTGCGGGCAGCGGTGCCGGTTTCGAAGGTGTCCGTCTGGTTGGAGGTCCAGGACGCCGAGCCGCTTTCAAAGCCGGGGTTCAGCAGCAGGTTGCCCGACGGCGGTGGCGGAGTGCTTCCGCCGAGCAGGCCCATCGTGGCGGTGGCGTCGGAGAGACCCGCGCCGCAGCCCTTGGTGCAGCCGCCGGGCATGGCCCGGGTGCCCTGCCGGAGCGTGGACTCCACCTGGGCCGGCGTGAGTGAAGGTGACTTGGACTTCATCAGGGCGACGAGTCCGGCCACGTGCGGGGTCGCCATCGAGGTGCCCTGGTAGTAGGCGTAGCCGGCCGCTGCCGGCGTCGTTGTTCCGGTGTTGAGCGTGGAGAGGATGCCGCCGCCGCTGACGCTGGTGTCGCCGCCCGGGGCGGTGAGGTCAACGGTGGCGCCGTAGTTGGAGTAGTACGAGAGGGAACCGCTAGGGTTGCTGGCGGCCACGGTCACCACCGAGTTGCAGTTGGCCGGACGGAAGCCGGAGGCATCCTGGTTGCTGTTGCCCGCGGCCACCACGACGGTGGTGCCCCTGGACACGGCGGAGTCGATGGCGGCCTGGTAGGTGGTGCCGCAGGCCCCGGAACCGCCCAGGCTCATGTTGATGACCTTGGCCGGATTGGCGTTGGCGGGGATTCCGGAAACGGTGCCGCCGGAAGCCCAGATGATGGCGTCCGCGATGTCGGAGAGCGAGCCGCCGCACTTGGCCAGCACCCGGACGGGCAGGACCTTGGCGTTGGGAGCGACTCCGGCGACGCCGGCGGCGTTGCCCGTCACGGCGGCGATGGTGCCGGAGACGTGCGTGCCGTGCCAGGAGGAGTTCCCTGCCGTGGTCTGCCCGCATTCGCCGGCCGCGTACCAGTCACCCTGGTCCTGCGGGTTGGAATCGCGGCCGTTTCCGTCGCGCGCGGCAGTGGCATCCGACACGAAGTCGTAGCCCGGCAGCACGTTGGCGTCGAGGTCCGGGTGCGCCGTGATGCCGGTGTCGATCACGGCCACGGTGGATCCGGACCCGGTGGAGACATCCCAGGCGCCGGGGATCCGCATGCCGTTGGTGCCGGTGAAGTCCCACTGTTCCCCGTAGCGGGTGTCGTTCGGGGTCAGCACGGCCGTCATGCGGGCGTCGGGCTCGACGGCGTTGACGGCTCCAGAAGCGACGATGGCGTCCATGAAGTCCGTGGCGGCCTGGTCGGACAAGGCCTTGTCGGAGGAGATCAGGGTTGCGCCGGTGGCCAGGGCGCGAAGTTCCCGCACGCTCACCCCTTGCTGCTTCGCGGCCTTACCCCAGGCGTTCGCCCGGCCGTTGGGGGTGGCGTTGCCCGGCGTCTTCTTGAAGCTGACGATGAACTGCGTGTACGCCTCGCCGGCGTTGACGTCCGGCGCCGGTGCGGTCTCCGAGGCGACCGGGCCCGTGACGGGGGCCGCGAGCACCGGGGAGACGGCGAGGGTCATGGTGCCAACGACGGCCGCCAGCGAGAGGGCCAGGACGCGCGAGGTCCTGCGTGATGCACTTCCCATGGGTTCTGCTTTCTATAACCGGGCATTGCGGAATGCCCGGAACTGGGTGGGGAGGCCGCCGGGCGAAATCCCCGGGCGGCCGAAAGTAAACGTAAGGGCATTTTCACGATTTGTAAACTATTGACAAAATCGGTCAAGTCAGTGTGAGCTATCGATTATTTCGGAGTGCTTCGCGGCGTCGAACGGGGCCTGCCGGCGAGGGCTGCCGCGCTCCGACCGGCGGGGCAGCCCGGGCCGATGCCGGGTCCCGGGCCGGGTCAAGTAAAGTGGGGACGTGACTTACGAGATTGAGATCGGCCGTGGCAAGCGTGGGCGTCGTGCCTACTCCCTGGATGACATTGCGATCATCCCCAACCGACGTACGCGTGATCCCAAAGACGTCTCCGTCTCCTGGCAGATCGATGCCTACAAGTTCGACATGCCAGTCATTGCCGCGCCGATGGACTCCGCGATGTCCCCGGAAACCGTCATTGCGCTCGGCCGGCTCGGTGGCCTCGGCGTCCTCGACCTGGAAGGCCTCTGGACCCGCTACGAGGATCCGCAGCCGGTCCTGGACCAGATCGCAGCCCTCCAGAACGAGACGAACAGCCCTGCCGTCACACGCCGCATGCAGGAGCTCTACCAGGCCCCGATCCAGCCCGAACTGATCACCTCGCGGCTGGCCGAGATCCGCGCCGCAGGGGTAACCGTGGCCGGTTCGCTGACGCCGCAGCGCACCCAGGAGCACTACAAGACCGTCGTCGCCGCCGGCGTGGACATCTTCGTCATCCGCGGCACCACAGTCTCGGCCGAGCACGTCTCCAAGGACCACGAGCCGCTGAACCTCAAGCAGTTCATCTACGAACTCGACGTCCCGGTCATCGTGGGCGGCGCGGCCGGCTACACCCCGGCCCTGCACCTCATGCGCACCGGAGCCGCCGGCGTGCTGGTCGGGTTCGGCGGGGGAGCCACCACCACCACCCGCCGCGCCCTGGGCATCCACTCGCCGATGGCCTCCGCCATCTCCGACGTCGCCGCCGCCCGCCGGGATTACATGGACGAATCCGGCGGACGCTACGTGCACGTCATCGCCGACGGCGGCATGGGCACCTCGGGCGACGTCGTCAAGGCCATCGCCATGGGCGCCGACGCCGTCATGCTCGGCAGCGCCCTGGCCCGCGCCGAAGAGGCCCCCGGCAAGGGCTGGCACTGGGGCCAGGAAGCCCACCACCTCGAACTTCCGCGCGGCGACAGGGTCAACGTCGGCACCGTCGGCCCGCTCCAGGAAGTGCTTTTCGGACCAGGCCACCACACCGACGGGACCTCGAACCTGATCGGCGCGCTGCGCCGCTCAATGGCGACCACCGGCTACTCGGACCTGAAGGAATTCCAGCGCGTCGACGTCGTCGTCTCGCCCTACGCCGGCAACTAAGCCCCGCGCCGGCGGGGCCATAGCCTTTCGCCGGCGCAGCTAAAGCCCTGCCCATCCGGAGAACTTGGAAGTAGTGTGGTGCACTACGAGGTTTGATCCGGATGGAGGCGTGAGATGAACAGTTTTCCCGGTGGTGCTCCCTTGGCAGGCGGCGCGCTCGGGCCCGCGGAACGCGAAGCGTCCCTCGCGGTGCTCAAAGCCAGCACCGAGCCCGGCAAGGAACTCGACATCCTGATCGTGGGCGGCGGCATCGTCGGTGCCGGAGCCGCCCTGGATGCCGTGACCCGCGGCCTCAGCGTGGGCATCGTGGAGGCCAACGACTGGGCGGCGGGAACCTCGTCGCGGTCCTCGAAGCTCATTCACGGCGGCCTGCGGTACCTGGAGATGCTCGACTTCGCGCTGGTCAAGGAGGCCCTGCACGAGCGCGGCCTGATCCTCTCCGTTCTCGCCCCCCACCTTGCCCGGCCGGTCCCGTTCCTCTACCCGCTCACCAAGCGCTTCGTGGAACGGCCCTACGTCGGCTCCGGCATCATCCTCTACGACGCCATGTCCATCACCGGCGGCCACAGCCGCGGCGTCCCGTTCCACAAGCACCTGAGCAGGCGCGGCACGCTGCGGGCGGCGCCCAGCCTCAAGGACGACGCGTTCGTGGGCTCCATCCGCTACTACGACGGCCAGGTCGACGACGCGAAATACGTCGCCAACCTCGTCCGCACCGCCGCCTACTACGGGGCGCACGCGGTGAACCAGATGGCCGTGGTGGACTTCCTGCGCGAGGGCGAACGGGTGGTGGGCGCCAAGGTCGTCAACCATGAGGACGGCTCCAGCTTCAACATCCGGGCCAAGCAGGTCATCAACGCCACCGGCGTCTGGACGGACGAAACCCAGGCCATGGTCACCGACCGCGGCCAGCTCAAGGTGCGGGCCTCCAAGGGAATCCACCTGGTGGTGCCGAGGGACCGTTTCCAGTCCACGGTGGGTCTGATCCTGCGGACCGAGAAGTCCGTGCTGTTCGTCATTCCCTGGGGCCGGCACTGGATCATCGGCACCACGGACACCGACTGGCACCTGGACAAGGCGCACCCGGCGGCGTCCAGCAAGGACATCGACTACATCCTCGAACACGTCAACAAGGTCCTCAAGCGGCCGCTGACCCGGGAGGACGTCGAGGGCGTTTATGCGGGACTGCGCCCGCTGCTGGCCGGGGAGAACGACTCGACGGCCAAGCTCTCCCGCGAACACGTCGTGGCCCACCCGGTGCCGGGCCTTGTCGTCGTGGCCGGCGGCAAGTGGACCACCTACCGGGTCATGGCCAAGGACGCCGTGGACGAGGCAACCCGCAGCATGGACGAACGCGTCCCGCCGTCGTGCACCGAATCCATCCCGCTGCTGGGCGCCAGCGGCTTCAAGGCCGCCTGGAACAAGCGCAACCGGATGGCGGAGGAGACCGGCGTCCACGTCGCGCGGATCGAACACCTGCTCAACCGCTACGGCTCGATGGCTCCGGAGGTGCTGGCGCTGATCGGGGAGAACCCCGAACTGGCCGAGCCGCTGCCCGGCGCCGACGATTACCTCGCGGCCGAGGCTGTGTACGCCGCCAGGTTCGAGGGCGCCCGCCATGTCCAGGATGTGCTGACCCGCCGGACCCGGATCTCGATCGAGGCGTGGGACCGCGGTGTGTCCGCCGCGCCGGTAGTCGCTAAACTGATCGGTGAGGTTCTCGGCTGGAGCGATGCGCAGCGCGAGAGCGAGATCAAGCACTACCTGGCACGGGTCGACGCGGAACGGTTGAGCCAGGAGCAGCCGGACGACGAATCCGCCGACGCAGCTCGAATGGGCGTCGAGGACATCGTCCCGCTGCGCTGACCGGGGACGCCGCACGGCGCACCACCAGTCGGCGTGCACCGACGCCACTTCGAAGGGACACCTCTTGGCGGAACCACTGGACAGGTACGATGCCGACCTCACCACGCCGCAGATGGTGATCCTGGAGCTCGATGCGAAGGACAAGTTCGACGCCGCCGCCCAGCTCGCGCAGCGGATGTATGACGCCGGCCGGATCTCCGACCTGGAGGGATTCCTCGGCCACGTCAACGCCCGCGAACACCAGCTGGCCACCGGGCTTCCCGGCGGCGTCGGCCTGCCGCACGCCCGCAGCGAGTACGTTTCCCGCACCTCCATCGCCGTGGGGATCACCAAGTACGGCAAGGCCCTGGACTTTGGCGCGGCCGACGGCCCGGCCACCGTTGTCCTGCTGATCGCGACGCCGGCAAGTTCCTTCTCCGACCACTTGGAAGTGCTGGCCACGCTGGCGCGTTCGCTGTCCAAGGAGTCATTCCGGGAGTCGCTGCGCCGGGCGTACGATCCCGAGGTCATCTCGGAACTGATCAATTCGTCCCTGGTGTTCTTCGACCACTAGAGATTGGGGCAGGCCCTTTCGTGTCGACTCCGTCGCCACGTAGGGACCTGAACCCGGACCGCCCCGTTTCGTTGTTCTACACGCGGACGAAGTACGGTTAAGGGGTGTTGAAAACCGCCCTCAAACCCCGCTGGATCGCAGGCCTCGTGCTGGCGATCGTGATTTCCGGGGTCTTTGTGCTGCTGAGCCAGTGGCAGTTTGGCCGCTCCACGCGGGCCGAGGCGCCGGTTTCCACGGGGACCGAGGACGCCCGCCCGCTGACCGCGGTGCTGAAGCCGGGCCAGTTCTTCCCGGGCACGGCGTCCGACCAGGTGGTTACCGCCACCGGCAGCTATGACCCGCGGAAGCAAGTCCTGGTGCCGGGCCGGATCCACGACGGGGCCAAGGGCTTCTGGATCGTCTCCGCCTTCGCGGTGCAGGGCGCCCCCGCCCTGTCCGGCGCCGGTGCCTCGCCGCAGACCTGGATCCCGGTGGCACGGGGCTGGGTCGCCGACCCGGCGGATGCCACGGTACCGCCGTCGGGCACCATCGAACTCACCGGCCGGCTGATTCCTTCGGAGGCGCCGCTGCCCAACACCGACGCCGGCCCCGGGCGTGCCACCGCAGTCTCCGTTGCGGAACTCATCAACCTCTGGGACGTCAGCAGCTACCCCGGGTTCGTGGCCGCCAGCGCCGAGCGCTCCGGGGGCGCCGACGTGGCCGCCGCCGGCGCCGTCAAACCGCTCAACATTGGTCCGCAGCCGCCGGCGCAGACCGTGAACTGGCTCAACCTCTTCTACGCCGCTGAGTGGGTGGTCTTCGCCGGCTTCGCCCTGTTCATCTGGTGGCGGCTGGTCAAGGACGACTATCGCCGCGGCCTCGAAGACGCCCAGGATGAAGCGGCCGCCCGGCTCGCTGCCTCGGGCGGCCCCGAGGGCGCTGCTTCCCCCGAAGATTCCCCCGAATCCGACCCAACCAATCCGAGAGTGCAATCATGATCGAGCCCCAGCCGGCCATCCAGCCGCAGCAGTCCAACGGAACGGGTAACGCCAACGGCAAGAAGCGCCGCTTCGGCGGCACCGAGGCGCAGATCCGCTCCGCCCTGAAGTTCTACAAGGTCCTCGCCTACCTGACGGGCTCCATGCTTCTCCTGCTCTGCGCGGAGCTGATCGCGCGCTACGTCTTCGGCCAGTATCTTTTCGCCGGCGGCACCAACGCCGTCACCGGACAGCCGTTCGGCTTCGGGTTCGCCGACGCCGATCCGGCCGGAGTGATAAACGGAGTGAACCTGTCCGTGACGGTGCTGATCGTGCACGGCTGGATGTACGTCGTCTACCTGATGTCCAATTTCCGGCTCTGGTCGCTCATGCGCTGGCCCTTTGCCAAGCTCATCATCCTGGCGCTGGGCGGCGTCGTGCCGTTCCTGTCGTTCTTCGTGGAGAAGAAGTTCCACGCCGAGGTGGAGGCCGAACTGGCCGCCAACCCGCAGGCTCCGCAGCGCTACTGAGCCGCGCCCCTGACTGCGCCCCTGAACCGGGGAATTACCCTGTGAGTTCGCTTACCCGGGGCTTCTCAATGTGCGGGGGACCGGCGGTGCAAAGTAGGCTAGGACAGTGACCACTCCCACTGCATCCCAGACGTCCCAAAGGCCTGTCCTGGTTGTTGACTACGGTGCCCAGTACGCGCAGCTGATTGCCCGCCGCGTCCGGGAAGCGAATGTGTATTCGGAAGTCGTTCCGCATACCTACAGCACCGAGCAGCTGCTGGCTAAGAACCCGGCCGCCATCATCCTCTCCGGCGGCCCCGCCAGCGTCTACGCCGAAGGTGCCCCGAGCGTGGGAGCCGACCTGTTCGAGGCAGGTGTGCCGGTGTTCGGCATCTGCTACGGCTTCCAGGCCATGGCCAACGCCCTGGGCGGCAAGGTGGCCCGGACCGGCCTGCGCGAATACGGCGCCACCGAGACCACCACCATTGGCGAAGGCCGCTCCATCCTGGAGGGCATGCCGCAGCACCAGAGCACCTGGATGAGCCACGGCGACTCCGTCCACGAAGCCCCGGAGGGCTTTGAGGTCCTCGCGACGACGGCGGGCGCCGACGTCGCCGCCTTCGCGAACGAAGAGAAGTGCCTCTACGGCGTGCAGTGGCACCCCGAGGTGAAGCACTCCGCCTACGGCCAGCAGGTTCTCGAGAACTTCCTCTTCAAAGGCGCCAAGCTGGAACCGAACTGGACCACGGGCAACATCCTCGAGGAACAGGTCGCCCGCATCCGCGAGCAGATCGGTGACTCCCGGGTCATCTGCGGCCTCTCCGGCGGCGTTGACTCCGCCGTCGCCGCAGCCCTGGTGCAGCGTGCCGTCGGCGACCAGCTGACCTGCGTCTTCGTGGACCACGGACTGCTGCGCGAGGGCGAAGCCGAGCAGGTTGAACGCGACTTCGTGGCCGCCACCGGCGTCAAGCTTTACGTCGCCAACGAGCAGGAGCGCTTCCAGGCCGCGCTGGCCGGCGTCAGCGACCCGGAAACCAAGCGCAAAATCATCGGCCGCGAATTCATCCGCGCCTTCGAAGAAGCCGAGCTGGCCATCATCGCCGAGGCCGCCGCGCACGGTGAAAAGATCAAGTTCCTCGTCCAGGGCACCCTGTACCCGGACGTCGTCGAATCCGGCGGCGGCGAGGGAGCTGCGAACATCAAGAGCCACCACAACGTGGGCGGCCTGCCGGAAGACCTTCAGTTCGAGCTCGTGGAACCGCTGCGTGCCCTGTTCAAGGACGAGGTGCGCGCCGTCGGTGCCCAGCTAGGCCTGCCGCAGGAAATCGTGGGCCGGCAGCCCTTCCCGGGCCCCGGGCTCGGCATCCGGATCGTTGGCGAAGTGACCAAGGAGCGGCTCGACCTGCTGCGCAAGGCCGACGCCATCGCCCGCGCCGAGCTGACCGCGGCCGGCCTCGACAATGAGGTCTGGCAGATGCCCGTGGTCCTGCTGGCGGACGTCCGCAGCGTCGGGGTGCAGGGTGACGGCCGCACCTATGGCCACCCGATCGTGTTGCGTCCGGTGTCTTCCGAGGACGCCATGACGGCGGACTGGTCGCGGCTGCCCTACGAGCTGCTCGCCCGGATCTCCAACCGGATCACCAATGAGGTGGACGGCGTGAACCGCGTGGTGCTGGACGTCACCAGCAAGCCGCCGGGAACCATCGAATGGGAATAGCGTTGTGAATGGCCGGCCTCCTCGGAGGCCGGCCATT
The DNA here is from genome assembly GCF_056399345.1 of Arthrobacter sp. 01N442. Taxonomy (NCBI): domain Bacteria; kingdom Bacillati; phylum Actinomycetota; class Actinomycetes; order Micrococcales; family Micrococcaceae; genus Arthrobacter; species Arthrobacter sp. 01N442. Next base: position 421,797 of record NZ_JBFTRD010000004.1, on the reverse strand, counting down.
TTCTTTGGGCCAAGCCGCTGCGGCGAAGCAATTTGCCCACGAATTTGGTGTGTGCCAGTGTTGCGGCCCCGCACCAACGCCCGATTCGGGCTAACCTCGAAAACATGCCGGTATGGTCCAGGGCGTCCCGCGCGAACCCAGAAGCCGCGAACACAGAAACCGTGAGCACAGAAAAGAAGGCAGCAGTGTCAGTTGGTCAAGGCCACCCCGAGGGCTCCGAGGAGTTCAGGAAATGGCTGTCGGGTCTCAAACCCGTCACCGGAGCAGACACCATGCTGCGCTTTACGAAGACGCCTGAAGGCTCCATAGACCTGACCCACGCGCACCCTTCCGGCCTGGCCCAGCTGATGGCCGGGCGACGGACCCGCCTGTCGACCCTGATCCGCGACCGCCAGCAGTACGTCGTCGCCGCCCGCGCCTCACGCAACCTCCGTTCCAAGATCTTCGAGCTCGCCAACGACCGCGGCATCGACGCCGGCTACTTCTCGGCCGGCACCGTCGTCTGGACCTCCGCCGTCGGGGGCAAACCGCAGCGCGTCTCCGCGCCGGTCATGCTCACCGCCATCTCCCTCACCGTCCGCCCCGGCGAGGACGACTACGAACTGCAGCTCACTGAGCAGGCCCGGATCAACCCGGCCCTGGTCCGGCACCTGAAGACCATCCACGGCATTGTGTTCGACGTCAACGCCGTAACCCGGATGGCCTACAGCACGGCCCGATTCGACCCGCAGCCGGTGCTCGACCGCCTGGGCACCCTGATCCAGCCGATCCACGGCGCGGAAATCGAGCACAACCTGCTGGTCTCCACGTTCGCCGACCTCTCCGGCAACCTGGACGACCCGTGGATCAACCAGACCAACCCGACCGTGGCGGCCCTCGGCCGCGCCGCTGCCGGCGCACCCGTCGACGTCCCCCCGCTGGAGGAGGGACGCTTCCCCAGCACGGATGAGCGCAGCCCCGCGGACGAACTCCTGCTGCTCGACGCCGACACGGACCAGCAGTACGTCGTGGACGCCGTCCGTGCCGGCGACTCACTCGTGGTCAGCAGCCCGCCGGGAACCGGCCAGACCCAGACGGCGATCAACACCATCGGTGCGCTGGTCGACGAAGGCAAGAGCGTCCTAGTCGTAGGCGACCGCCGCGCCAGCCTGGGCGAGGTCTCCGCCCAGCTGGAGGCGCTGGGGCTCGAGACGCTGCTCGTGCAGCTCGCCGGCAACTCCACGCCCCTGATGCTCAAGGGTCAGCTGGTCCGCGCGATCGTCCGCAACGAAAAGTCGCTCGAACCGCAACTGGCGAACCTGCACTCCACCCTGACCGAGCACCGTCACGCCCTGATGGACCATGTCGCTTCCCTGCACAACGTGCGGGCGCGCTGGGGCTGCTCGCCGTATGAGGCGATGCAGTCGCTCGCCGCGCTGACCGCCATCCACCCGGCGCCGGCCACCACTGTCCGGCTCAAGCGCAGCGTGCTGGACAGCATCCGGGACCGCGCCGAACTCGCGGGGCGGCTCAAGCGGGCCGCGGAGCTGGGCAGCTTCAGCCGGGCCTCCACCATGAGCCCGTGGCACGGCGCGCGGCTGCTGACGCGCAAGGAGACCCAGGAGGCGCAGCAGGTGGCCCGCTCCGTCGCGGAGAAGCTCCCGCAGTTGCGCGAACGGATGAACGGCGTCGCTGAACACGCCGAGATCCGCCTTGGCGAGACGTTCGCCGAGTGGGGGGACCAGATCGAGCTGCTGGTCGCCGTCCGGGAAAGCCTGGACAAGTTCACCCCCGACATTTTCGACCGGCCCGTCCATGATCTGATTTCGGCTACCGCCCCGTCCTCGTGGCGCCGCGAACGGAACATCGAAATGGCGTCCATGCAGCGCTCCCGCCTGCGGCGCGTCGCCAAGGAGTACGTCCGTCCGGGCGTGCACATCGCGGACCTCCACAGTTCGCTGGTGCTGGTCCAGGAGCAGCGGGCAAGCTGGTCCGGTTACGCCACCACCCAGCGCCACCCGGCCGTCCCATCCGGGCTGGCCGAGATCACGGCCCTGTACCGTGAGCTGGAGTCCGAGCTGAGCGAGCTGAGTGCGGCCGTGCGGCACACGGCTGCCGGCGGAGCCGTCCGGGAGACCCCGTACGAGGAACTGATGGAGCGCCTGGAACGCCTCGTCGCGGACACCGGCACGCTGGAGACCCTGCCTGAGCGGACCCTGCTCGTGGAGAACATGCGCGAGCACGGCCTGGGCGAACTGCTCGCGGACCTCGCCGAGCGCGAGGTGCCGGCGGAATCGGTGGCCGCGGAGCTTGAGCTGGCCTGGTGGCAGTCCGCCCTCGAAGCCATGATCAGCGGCGACGACTATCTTGCGATGTCCGACGGCGATGCCCTCCGCCAGCTCGAAGCGGAGTACCGCCTCGCGGACAACGCCCACATCGCCAGCGGTGCCGCCCGGCTGCGCTGGAAACTCGCGGAACGGTGGCGCGCCGCCCTCAGCGAGCACCCCCGGCAGGCCGACCTGCTGCGCAGCCTGCTGAAGGACGGACGGGTGACCCCCGCGGCGCTGACCGCGCAATCGCCGGAGCTCGTGCCCATGCTGGTGCCGGTCTGGTCCGTCAGCCCGTACCTCATGACCAGCCTGCTGCCGGCCGAACAGCGCTTCGACGCGGTGGTGATCCTGGATGCCGAGGCCACCTCGCTGCAGGCCGTGCTGCCCGCCGTCGCCCGCTCCCGGCAGGTCATTGCCTTTGGCGACGACAAGATCGCCAGCCCCCGCGGCTTCACCGTAGGGGTCGAGAGGCTCGCCGCCGGCGAAAACTCACACCAGCCCGTGGAGAGTGCGTACCAGGCACTCGCCGCGGTGCTGCCGGTCTGGAAACTGAGGACCGTCTACCGTGCCGTCGACGAGGACCTGGTCCGGCAGCTGAGCAAGGGATTCTACGACGGCGGACTCCGCAGGCTTCCGGAGGGGCAGTCAGCCACCGGGCTGGACCGGGCCCTGACGGTGGAGTACCTGCCGGACGGGACCGGCCTGCCGAGCGCCGACCACGACGGCGTCGAATCGGTGGTCGCCGAAGTGAACCGCGTGGTGGAACTGGTCTTCGAACACGCAAGGCTCCGCCCGCGCACTTCGCTGGCCGTTGTCACCGGCAGCCTGCGCCATGCCGCCCGGATTGGCGAGGCCATCCGGCGGCAGCTGCCCAACTACCCGCTGCTGGGGAGCTTCTTCACCGCCGGCGACGAATCGTTCCGGGTGGTGGACCTTGAACGGGCCCAGGGACTGGTCCGCGACCATGTCATCTTCTCGCCCGGTTACGGCCGCACCCCGCACGGGCGTGCGCTGCACAGCCTCGGCCCGCTGTCAGCCGAGGGCGGCCGCGCCAAGTTCGCACTCGCGATGACCCGGGCCCGGCGCTCACTGCACGTATTGAGCTGCTTCCGGCCTGAGGACCTGGACGTCACCCGCCTGAGCCACGGAGCGGTGGACTTCTACGAACTCCTGGACCGCGAAATCGCGGGCAACTCCGATCTGGGGAGCCCGGCGTCACGTGCCGCGGCCAGCGAGCAGGCCCTCGGCGCCGACCCGCTGGTGGCCGATCTCGGCGACCGGCTCCGTGCCCGCGGTGCGCGGGTCTGGCACCAGTACGACGGCGTCCTGGACATGGTTGCCGCTGCCGACCCGATGCACACCATCGGCCAGGACGACGCAGAGATTCCCCGCCCGGTTGCCATCGAGTCGGACGGCACCGAACGGTACCGGCGGATGACGGTGCGTGAGCGCAGCCGCCTCCGCCCGCAGCTGCTAGAGCGCATGGGCTGGCGGTACATGCCACTATGGACCATAGAGGTCTTCACCGATCCTTCCGCCTGCGCGGACCGGATCGGCGGCTACCTCGGACTGGAGAAGCCGGTGGCATCGAGCCGAACGCGCACCTCGCCCGGCTTTTCCGACGACATCGAGAACCTGAGCGTCGAAGACGTACAGGAAGCCTACGCCCCGGCCACCGCGGACCGGAGCTAGGCCGCGGCCGGTGCCGCTCAGCAGGGAACAGTTATTCGCAGCAAGGAGGCCGGCGGCATGAGCGCAGACGCCGAGAACGACAAGCACAAACAGCGTCACGGTGGTGACGCGAACCGGTCCGGCGACTCGGACGCAACCACCCCGGACGCGTCCGTGCCGAGCCAGGATGCAGGTTCCGGGAAGTCAAAGGGTCAGCCGGCATCCGGTGCCGCGGTATCCGGGGGAGTGCTGCCGAACAAGGCGGCCGAAGACGATCCGCGACGCTGGGGCGACCAGCCCGGCAGCTACGATCACGACGCCTGGCTCAAGGAACAGCGCCCACCACATTGGGGCTGACCGGCGCACCGGTGAGCCGGCGATCCTCCGCCTAGCCGGACCCGGCCCCGACCAGGACGAAGAACAGCTTGCCCTGGGTGGAGGATCCGGCGAGTTTCCGGGCCTGGTCCCGGTCCGCTGCCACCACCATCAGGCCGTCCGTCTCCCCGGCGTCGAGCCATGGGTCGGCACGTCCGCCCTGGGCGGAGGTCCACAGGACCGGAACCGCCGACGCGAGCACCCGGGGTGCTGCTGCCTTCCCGTAGCCGTCGCCGCTCGTCATGACGACATTGACCAGCTGGCCGGGGGAGACCAGCTGGATCGAGGCTGGGTCGGCCATGCGAAGGGGCACGGCCGCCGAACCCGGCGGGCTGCCGGCCAGCAGCCCCGGGCCAACAAGCTGGGTTGGTTGTGACAGGTTTGGATGGCCCCGGTAGGACGGTTATTTCTGGCCCCACTTCGTGACTCGCCGGGCAGGTTGTGACGGTTATATGTGGCCCCGCCTTCAACGTTGGATTCATCAGTGGATGGATGCGGCGGAAGGCTGTTCTGGATGGATTCGAGAGTGGAGTTATTCGCGCAGATCCGAAGGGACGCCCGGGTCGAGGGCCTCTCGGTCCGCGCACTGGCGTCCAAACACAAAGTTCACCGAAGGACGGTTCGACAGGCTCTGGAGTCGGCCTCCCCTCCCCCACGCAAGCCAAGAGAAGCGGTTGCCTGGCGGCTGGAGCCGTTCAAAGCAGCGGTAGACGCGATGCTCATCGAGGACACGACCGCGCCGCGGAAACAGCGCCATACCGCCCGCAGGATCCTGGCCCGGCTGATCGAGGAGCACGGCGCGGAGGAGCTGTCGTATTCGACGGTGCGTGACTATGTGCGGATCCGCCGGGCCCAGATCGATGTTGAAGCCGGCCGCCGGGTGGAGGCATTCGTCCCGCAGGAACACGCCCCGGGCGCTGAGGCCGAGGTGGACTTCGGTGAAGTCTGGGTTGTGCTGAACGGGGTGAAGACGAAGTGCCATATGTTCGTCTTCCGGCTGTCCCAGTCTGGCAAGGCCTTCCACCGGATCTATCCGACGCAGGCGCAGGAGGCTTTCCTGGAAGGCCACATCGAGGCGTTCAACGAGATCGGCGGCGTGCCGGTCAGGCACATCCGCTATGACAACCTCACGAGCGCTGTTACTGCGCTGGTGTTCGGGCAGGGCCGGCAGCGCAAGGAAAACGACCGATGGGTGCTGTTCCGCTCGCACTACGGCTTCGATCCCTTCTACTGCCAGCCCGGCATCGCCGGGGCGCATGAGAAAGGCGGGGTCGAGGGGGAGGTTGGCTGGTTCCGCCGCAACCGGCTCTCGCCCATGCCCATTGCTGCGTCTCTGGATGAGCTCAACGACCGCATCCGGGCCTGGGAGGCCGTGGACGATCGACGGCGGATCAACGACAGGATCCGCACGATCGGCCAGGACTTCGCCGCCGAACGGCCGTTCCTGGCGCCGTTGCCGGCGGAAGCGTTTGATCCGGGTCTGGTGCTGACGCCCCGGGTGGACAGGTCTTCAATGATTACGGTGCGGATGGTGAAGTATTCCGTCCCGGCCCGGTTCATCGGCAGGAAAGTCCGGGTCTCGCTGCGGGCGTCCGAGGTCGTGGTGTTCGACGGCCGTGCCGTGGCTGCCAGGCATCAGCGGATCGTTGCCAAGAGCGGGCAGTCCGTCCAGCTGGATCACTACCTCGAGGTCCTCAAGACCAAGCCCGGCGCGCTGCCCGGTTCCACCGCCTTGGCCCGGGCGCGGGCGTCCGGGGCTTTCACCAGCGCCCACGAGGCGTTCTGGGCAGCTTCGCGCCGGGTGAACGGCGACGCGGATGGGACCCGTGAACTCATCGACGTCCTGCTGCTCCACCGCTCCATGGATGCCGGAGACGTCCGGGCAGGGATCACCGCGGCGCTGGGAGTGGGGGCCGTCAGCGCCGACGTGGTCGCGGTCGAGGCCCGCAGACACGCTGCGGGCATCCCCGTGGGTGGGTCCGGTTCGGACCGTCATCCCGGTGCTCATGACGAGGTGAATGTGCAACGGGTTGTCAGTCTCACCCAGCGCCGGCTCATGGACCCCGCAGCCGTCATCGCCGGACTCCCGCCGGACACGCGCCCGCTTCCGTCGATCGGGGTTTACGACGAGTTGCTGGCCAAACGCACCGATCATCCCGCAGGAACCGTGTCGAAGGAGAACATCTCATGAGCCCAGCAGCACCCTCGACGACCATCACTCCGACCCTGCGCCGGCGGCGCGGCCTGACCGAACAGGCCGCGGTCGCAGCCGTGGACCAGGCCTGCCGCCGGCTGCGCCTGCCCACGATCCGGGCCGTGCTGGACGAAGCCCTGACCGTCGCCGGAAAGGAACAACTCTCGTACCAGGGCTTCCTGGCGGAGCTGCTGCTGGCCGAGTGTGACGACCGGGACCGGCGCTCCTCCATCCGCCGCGTCAAAGCAGCGAACTTTCCCCGGGACAAATGGCTCGGGGACTTCGATTTCGACGCCAACCCGAACATCAACCCCGCCACCATCCACACCCTCGCCACCGGCGACTGGATCCGCAAAGGATCGCCGCTGTGCCTCATCGGGGACTCCGGGACCGGGAAATCCCACCTGCTCATCGGGCTCGGCACCGCAGCGGCCGAGAAGGGCTACCGGGTCAAATACACCCTCGCGACCCGGCTCGTGAACGAACTCGTCGAGGCCGCCGATGAGAAGATCCTGGCCAAGACCATCGCCCGCTACGGCCGGGTCGATCTGCTCTGCATCGACGAGCTCGGCTACATGGAACTGGACCGCCGCGGCGCCGAGCTCCTCTTCCAGGTCCTCACCGAACGCGAAGAGAAAAATTCCATCGCCATCGCCAGCAACGAATCGTTCTCCGGCTGGACGAAAACCTTCACCGACCCCCGCCTGTGCGCGGCGATCGTTGACCGGCTGACCTTCAACGGCGCCATCATCGAAACCGGCACCGACTCCTACCGCCTCGCCCACACCGTCGCCCAACAAAGCGTAGGCTAGCCGGGCGCTCCTTGCTCAAGATGCCGCACCGGTCCGAAGCAACTCGGTTACGTCGTCCAGCGGGCCACCTGCAGCCAGCCGCGGGCCTCGCCGGTCTAGTTCTGTTCCTCGCCTTGCTGACGGTCGCCTGCCCGCTTATCCAGCCAGACCTCCTTTGCTTGTTCAGCCTTGGCACCGGACCGGCGGGCGGCACTTATCGCGAAGCCCGCCGGAATGCTCAAGATGCCTCCGGCAACTGCCGCATAAGGGACGGCCTCCCATCCGCCGCTGACCAGCCCAATGAATCCGAAGGTAATCGCTCCGATGATGAGTTCAAGGAGGTAAACCAGGACTCGCTTTAGCCGTGCACTTGATGCTTTTGACATGTCTCCTCTAGGGGTTAGTTCGTCCGATCCACGGTCTGACTGCCGAGCGAGGCGCACCTACTTGTGCTATCACGGCATGATGCCTCTGAGCCATGTCCTCAGGGGGCCGCCGATCGCGCCTGCCAGGGCCCCCAAACCGACAGCAGGCCCTGCATCCTGCTTCCCGATCAGGCCGAGACCACCTGGGAGACGGACCGGGCAGCGAACCTGATGGCAATGCTGGATGCGTCCATGCTCGCGTTGTGGCCGGACGACGCCGGACCGGTCCGGGACGCGGTGAACAAGGTCGCAAACCCTGACACGAGAATTGGGAAGACAGGAGCGATCCTCGTCCTTGGAGGGGGACCATTGCAGACGTCGAACGAGGGCCTGATTAAGGGACAGCCACAGGTTATTTCTAAGGGTGACCCCGGACCGCATATCGGTCCGGGGTCTCCCGTGCTAGTCCAGCCTCCCGTGGCATCATCGTGGGGTGACAAAAACTCCGATCAGGGCGGCAATGCACAGCACAATCGCAAGCCCCACAAAGAGCAAGACGATCCGCGACCCTTGATACGGCTTCCCCGGCCCCGGACGCTTGGACCGCACGTAGAGCGCGCTGCCTCCGAGCACAGCGAGACCCGCGAATAGCAAAATCAGTGGCCAGTAGATCACTTCGTCACCACCCGGCCGAACATGCAACGAAGGCTGCTCCGCCGGTTAGGCCGGCTACGGCCCCTGCCGCCCCTGCTAGGGTGCCGGCTGCCACTCCTTCGGGAAAGAGCGTCGGGGACAGGCCAAGGTACTGTACTGCCAGTTGGCGCCCAGGTGTCACCGGTCAAGACTCCCGAGCAGCACGAAACGTGCAGGGATGGGGCCAGTTATAGCCGTCCTCCCGGGGCCAGAAATACTTGACACAACCAGTTCTAGGAAATTTCGTATAACCCCCTAGAACTTCCTATAACTCGGCACATGTGGGATCTCGTCTCTGCGAGCCGAGTGCGGAGAACCCTCCAACTGGGGTGGGGGCTTCTGTTAAGACGCTCCTATAAGAGCTGCTGCATCGTCCGCCTCGGTGACGCGAAGCCATTGGCTTTAGCGGACGTCTTCGAGATGATGACTGAAGTGGATGGAGAAGGGCGAGGCAATGTCTGCTGTGGATGAGGAGGCCGGGGCATCCCGGAAGGAAACCATTCTGCGAATACGGAGGGGTATTCGGGCGGCGCAACTTCGAATTACCCTCGACGAAGTCCAGGGCCGTCAGACGCCGGAGGCGGTAGTACGACTTGCCCAGCTAACGCCCCCGGAATTGCCGTCCCCCTTCGTCACGTTGAGAACGCCGGACGGGAAGCTCAAGACCGATCCGGCGTCGCGGAGAGTCTTGGCGATGCATGTACGCCGCAATATCCTGGCTGCGCAGTTGAGGGTCGCCTTGGACAAGGAACGGGGCCGGGTGACTCCCGAAGCCGTGAAGAGGCTGGCCCGGTTGGAGCTTCCGCCCCTGAGGTAGTCTTCCTTGTCGCCCCGGAGGGGCTATAGCCGCTGGGAATGCGCCCCAACGTTCATCCGGCGCGCCGCGTGAACTGAGCTCGAGAGCGTGCCACCGAAACGGGAGCGGCTCAGGGAGTACTTACTTCGCACTCAGTGCAGACGACTTTAGGCATTCCGGGCAAACGACTTCGGAATCTGACACTTGGGCTATTTCCGGGAGTTTTTGATTCGGACGGCAGCTAGTCCGGCGACGCTGCTCGCCGCACAAACAAAAAACGCCAGAACCAGTATTGGCCCAAGCATCGGCGGAAGACCCGGATCGTCCCACGAGAGGGTCATTGATATGGCGAGCACCGTACATGACATGCCGAAGGCCCACCGTAGGCATCGGATTAGACGGGACGTCTGAGGGTTCGTGAACTTGGTTGGCATAGGCGTCATTTCCCGGTGGGCGTAGTGCGTTTCCGGAAGGTGCCGGCGATGGAGAGTTTTCCCGAGTACTGGATGGACCCGTACCGGAAGAGGTGGACTGCCAGGCGCAGGATGAGGAATCCGACGATGAACAGTTCGGCGATGACGATGGTCGCTTCGACGGGCGTGAGGGTGCCGAAGCCGTTGCGGAGCAGCGCGGTCACGGGCGCTGAGAGGGGGAAGTAGGTGAAGATCTGCACGATGGGTGCGCGGGGGTCGGAGATGATCAGGCTGATCGCGTAGAACGGGACAAAGATCAGCGCCATGAGGGGCCCGAAGATGGTGCCGGCGTCTTTGGCGGTCGGCATGACTGCGCCGATCGCGACCAAGACCCCGGTGAAGACGGTGAACCCGCCCAGGAGCAGCAGCGCCCCGACGATCATAGGTCCGGGTTCGAAGGTGATCGTGGAGAGGTCTAGGTCCGGGAGGGCGAGCTTGTCGCGGAAGAAAAGGTACCCGACGGCGACCGGGGTGAGGAAGATCAGGATCTGGACGAGACCGACCATGAACAGGGCGGTGACCTTTCCGATGATCAGGGTAGTGGGGTTCAGGGTGGTGAGGATCATTTCAGTGACCCTGTTTTCCTTCTCTTCCAGTGTGCTGTTGAGCATCTGGTTGGAGAGCAGGATCAGTGAAATGTAGAAGATCACCAGGAACATCAGCGGTGGTATTGCTGCGCCGAAGCCGCCGGATTCCTGGCCGTCTTTGAACGTGGTGGCTTCTGTCTTCACCTCGCCGCCAGCCGCCGCTGTCAACTGCGGGGATCCGATGGTGGCCCGGGCCGAGGCGGTAAGGAGTTGCTTGGCGACGGCGTCGTATTTGCCGTTCTCGAAGATGCCCTTATCTGCCCCGTAGACCTTCACCGGCTGGGCAGCGGGTTCTTTCGGGTATGCGAAATACGCGTCGGTGAGACCTTTTTTCACATCCTGCAGTGCCTGCCGGGGGTCGGTGACCTTTTTCCCGCCCATGGCGGCGGCGACGTCGGGGGCGATGAGGCCGGAACCGTCGGTGTAGATGAAAGACACCGCTGCGGTCTTCTGGGCGTCCGCGGTGGCGGCGGTGGAGGAGTTGCTCAGGTAGACGAGGGCAAACACGACCCCCATGACGACCGGGATGGCGAGGGTGGCGATCCAGAAGCCGCGTTTTTTCATGGTGCGGGTGAATTCGAAGTCGATCACGGTGCGGAGGTTGTGCTGCGCGAACGGGCGCTTCGGCGCCGGCGGCGGGGTCGCCGGCGCCGCGGGTGAAGGGTGCTGTGTCGTGGTGTGCTGTGTCATCGGGTTATGCCTCTGCCAGTTCGTGCTGTTCACCGTAGACCTTGATGAAGACCTCATCCAGGGAGGTCCGCGCTGTGGTGAAGGACCGCACGGCGACGCCGTGCTCGATGAGTTCCCGGAGGACGGTTGCTTCGTCTCCTCCAGGCCGGGGGGCGACTTCGGCGTCGCTGCCGGCGTTGGTGACGACGTCGTACAGGGTCGAGGCGGGCAGGTGGCCGGTGTAGGTGATCCGGTAGAGGGTGCCGCCGAATTGGTCCTGGACTTCAGTGACAGTGCCGTAGGCCCGTGAGGTGCCATCCTTGAGCAGGATGACCCGGTCGCAGAGGCGTTCGACTTCCTCCATCTGGTGGGTGACCATAACGACGGTCGCGCCGGCGAGTTTTTGTTCTTCGATGATGTCCATGAGTAGGCGACGGTTGACGGGGTCGAAGCCCTTTGTGGGTTCGTCGAGGATCAGCAGCTCGGGGTCGTTCATGATCGTGACGCCGAGCTGGATCTTCTGCTGCTGGCCGCCGGAGAGTTTGTCGAGCCGGGTGGTGGCTTTGTCAGCGAGCCCGACGCGTTCGAGGTAGTCCCGTGACCAGGCTTTGGCGCGGGCTTTGTCCAGGCCCTTGAGCCGGCCGAAGTAGACCATGACGTCGAGGACGGACTCTTTTTTGTAGAGCCCGCGCTCCTCGGGCAGGTATCCCAAGCGCGCGCCGTCCCTCGGGACGAAGGGCTTCCCGCCGATATGGAGGGTGCCGGCGGTGGGCTGGTAGATGCCAAGCAGCGCCCGCAGCGTGGTGGTCTTTCCGGAACCGTTGCTGCCGAGGAACCCGAACGTTTCCCCGGCGCGGACGTCGAAGGACAGGTCTCTGATGACCGTCGTGTCCCCGAAGTCCATGCGGAAGTCTTTGATGTGTACAAGCGGCTCCGCGGCCGCGTCCCCCAACGTCATGCCACCAGCCTAACCGGCAATAAGCGTACCGAGGGAGCGCCGGGTGGCGTCGCTGATTGCATGTGCGCAACGAGTGGGGCCCATGCCGGCAACTTTCGAAGCGGCTGTAGTCAGGGATTCCGCCTATGGCCTTCACTTGTCGGGCTTCGCCACGTGCCGCGTCCAGGGAATCGACGGTCCCCGGGCCCGTTCGCGGTCCTAGAAGGGAGTCGGGTCGGACCGCCACGGGTATTCGCCGCACGGGGCTTCACGGCGAACGGGCGGGGCATCGGCGGGGCAAACCGGGACAAAACTCCTGGTTCGCGGTTAGAGTCTGCACTGGGGGAAACATTCGCCGGCCGGGTCCCGGTCACGGCCCATCCCCTGCGTCTTTCGAACAAGGTGGGGGAATTGAACAACAGAGGATTTTTGCGCCGGTCCGTTGCGGCTACGGCCGCGGTACTGGCGGTCACCGCCGGGCTGCTGTCACCGGTCGGACCGGCCCTGGCGGCGGAGGCCGCGCAGGTCGGGGACATCGCAGCCGAATCCACCGCTGAACCAGTGATCGAGCTGGACCCCGGAACCGGGGCGGGCAACACGGTGACCATCACGATGACCAACGGCATAGGCCTGACCGCCAGGCTGAACATCACGATCGACGGCAAGGACAGCACCTGGACCGCTCCGGCACCGGCCACGACCGCGACATACACGGTAGTAGCGTCCTACGGCGCTACGGCCTCCGGTGTTGTCCAGCTCCAGGCTGTGGCGCTGAAGGACGGGACCGCTGTGGCCTGGGGTTCCAACTGGACGGTATGGGCCAAGCCGGTTCCCCCGCCTGTGGCCCCCAAGATCGACTTAAGTACCTATGAGGAGGCCGACCAGCCGGCCAAGGCGCTCTCCTTCTGGGGCATGACCTCCGGCACAGCCGGGACCACCATCGCCCTGCAGCGCAACGACGCAGGGGTGTGGCGGACCGTCTGGACCTCCAGGGAGCTGGGAGCCGCCGAATCCTCGGCCACCTTCACTGCGTACACCTTCAAGACCGAAGGCAGTGCCTCGCTCCGGGCGTTGCTGCTCAGTGCGGGCAAGACGCTTTCCACCTCGCCGGCCAGGACGCTCACCTACAAGCGGCGGGCAACCAGCGCGTTCGCTCCCTTTAGTTTCAGCTCTACGCCGTTCAGCACCGCTGGCGGACGGGTGGCGGCCAAAACCCAGTGGTCCGACACGTACCAGCTGGGCTTCGCCTACGGGTCCCGCACCGGCCGCCTCCAGGAGTACCGCGCGGGCAAATGGGTGACCCTGCAGACCGTCGCGTTCACCAGTCCCAGCGGCTACAGGGCATCCGTGAAGACTCCACTCACCGCCGGGACCGTCGTCCGCAAATACCGGGTGGCCGTGGACGCCACCGCGCGGGAGAGTGCCTGGACGTCTCCCACCTCCACCATCGTGCACGTGGACCCGGCCCGGTACACCGGGTACACGAAGACCTCTTACAACTACATGAAGCGCTACTGCCCGAACCAGGTCATCACCCTCATTCCCGGCCGGACCAGCAATGCCAACTCGCTGAACCGCCAGATCAAGATGGCCACCGGCATCCCGGACCAGGCTTCGCTGAGGTTCGTCTCCCTCCACGAATGCGCGCACATCCTGTCTTTCAAGGTCTACCCGGACTTCAACCAGCTGGTGAAGCGGATGAACGCGATCTATGGGACCCGGCCTGTTCCCGGCGTCGAGCAGCTGGCCGACTGCATGGCTTCGGCCATGGGCGGCGACCTCCGCCGCAGCGGCTACGGCACGAAAAACTGCACCGGGGCCCGTGCGGACGCCGCCCGGAAGATCCTCGCCGGCAAGAAACCGTAGGCACTTCTTCACCGGGCCCGGCCCCGCAGGTAGTGTGTGGCTCATCCGGCAACGGGCCGGTGGGCGTTCAGTCTCAGTGGAAGGTGTCACCATGGCAGGCAAGTTCGAGGTCTACAAGGACAAGTCCGGCGGGTTCCGGTTCCGACTCAAGGCCGGCAACGGCGAGGCGATCGCCACTTCGGAGAGCTACAAGACGAAGGCCAGCGCAATGCACGGCATCGAATCCGTGAAGAAGAACGCCGGCTCCGACGTCGTGGACCTCACCGAGGAATCCTGATCGGACCCCAGCACTGGGAAGCCCGGCCCCCGACGAAGGGTGGCCGGGCTTCTTCCTTGCCGCGCACACCCGCCGGGGTACGTCGAACACTGTTCGCGCTTGATCGATGAACACTTCTCCGCCCTCGAGCATCGAGCCAGTCAGCCTGCTTGGGTGAGAGCCTGCGGTCCGGCCCGGGCGCGTCGTGACGATTTGGATTGTTCCTCTCTCGGCGGCCCTCGATGCGCCACAAATCCACAACATAATGTCACTAATGACGTGGGAAGGTGGAGTATGGACCTCGCTTATACCAGCGCACCTGTCGGGAACGCTGCAAGACACGCCCCCATTATTGCGGCGTGGCAGTTGGCGCAGTCTTCGCGTCACACCCTGGCCGCGTACACCCGAAATCTGGCTGGGTACTGCGCGTGGCTCGACCGGGTCGGCCTGGATCTGCTGACGGTGCGCCGGGTGCATGTGGACGGCTACCGGCACACCCTCACCGGGGTGCCGTCGACGGTGGCGGTGAAGCTCTCGGCGCTGTCGAGCTTCTACCGGTATGCGCTGGCGGAGGGTGCCATCGAACGGAACCCGGTCGCGACCGTGGTCCGGCCCAACGTCGATGCCGACCACAGTGCGACCCAGGGACTCAGCCGGGACCAGGCGAAGGCGCTGCTGGAGGCGGCGCGCCTGGACGGCCCGAGGTCCAACGCCCTGATCAACCTGCTGATGTTCACCGGCGTCCGGATCAGCGAAGCGCTCACAGCGCGCCCCAGCGACTACGGCCACGACGCCGGCCACCGCACGCTGAGCATCCGGCGCAAGGGAGGCAAGACCGCCAAGGTCGCCGTCCCGGCGCCGGCGGTGGTGGCACTCAATGCGTACCTGGGCACCTCGGGCACCGAGCTCGTACAGGGACACGGTCCGGGGATGAGCCGGCCGCTGTTCACCACCTCGACCGGACGGCCGTGGCAGAGATCAGAAGCAGCCCGTACCGTGCAGCGCCTCGCGCGCCGGGCAGGCATCGACGGCCAGATTTCACCGCACAGCCTGCGGCACACCTTCGCCACCATCGCGCTCGATAGCGGGACCTCGCTGCACGCCCTGCAGGACAGCATGGGCCACGCGGATCCGCGGACCACCCGGCGCTACGACCGGGCGCGGAACAACCTTCAGAAATCCGCCGGCTACGACGTCGCCAGGGCTCTCGCGTAGGGGTCGATTTTTTCGCCCCCTATGTTCAAGGTACGAATTTCGGGATGAGAGGGGCAGGTGGGCAGCGGAAGATAGGCTCTCTCTTATGAGGACCAGGGAGAAATGGGTGGAGTTTTGACGGGTGCTGAGATTGTGGCACTGGCTGCGCTGGTGTTCTCTGCCATCGCTGCTGTCGGTGTCGGCTGGCAGATTTTCCGCGCAGAACAAATCTTTCCCATAGCGGGCATAGCCTTCTTCATCCGCGAGGCCGGCACCGCGTACATCATGCTCGAACACGGTAAGCCTCGGGAGACGTACGCCCTGAGCGACGTGGAAATCCGCCACTACGGCGACGGGAACCTCTGGAACGTTCAGGTCACCCCCGTCTACGGTCGCCTTATGGACGGCTCTGAGCAGTACCGCCCCTTCATGGGCCCCGGTGCGGAGCCGATGAAGTTGTCCATTGCACTGAACCGGGAGCATGGCGGCGTCATAGAGGTCACGGCCTACGATTCGTTTCGTGCAAGTAACACTCGTCTCGGCAGGATGGTGGCAGCCCGACGCATGAGAGTGGACTGCGACTCTTGGGCGATTTTCCAGCGCCGGTGGTTCAGGTGGAAGGCCCTGACTAGGGGGGAGGCATCCCCTCGCCTGGGTGCGCACGAGAGGCCCGACCCGGGTTTACCGCCAGGGGTTAGGCTCCTCAGCGACGTCGACGAGGAAGACATGTAAAGGCCCCACGGACCAGCCGGGAACCAGAGCGCAGCCTGTCATGGCCGCCCCGCCTCCACCCAACCTGGACCTTTGTCCTAAGGTGGTGACGTTGCGACGGCGGACACGGAACTGAAGAAGAAGGCGGGGTCGAGTGATGTCGGCAGAGAAATCAGGTTGGGGAGGCTGGACGCTTGACGAGAAGCGTTTGGTCTTGGAGTACGACCAGTACGAGGTTGACCTGGAGCGTTCCCTGACGGGTGCGCAGGTTTGCGACTGGATATTTCAGGTCGCGCATAAGAACTGGGCGACTCCTGAGGTCACCGCGGGCCTGGTCCGGGCGTTGGACGATCTGCTGCAGCCTCAGGCCAACCTCTGCTCGGGCGGGGAGAACAAGGAGTTATCTAACGCCAAGCTGAGGCGTCTCGTTGCCGAAAACGCGGGCGGGCAAAGGTAGCTTTCCAAGGGCCGGACGCGGCTGTGCCGGGGCGGAACTACCTCCCGGCACTGATTGGTCACAGCCGCGCCGGTACGCCCGGCAGAAGCGGGTCTGTGACTTGTACCAGCAACTGGCCGTATAGCCTGTGACCACAGCACTTCTTTGGGGGAACCTTGAACCGCATTCTGACCACTGCCCTGTCCGCGATCGTCGCGGCATCTCTTGTGAGCGGATGCGGAGGAGGGACGGCGGCGGTGGCGCCCAGCCCATCCGATGCGCCCTCAACGGCGTCGCCGTCCCCGAGCCGGACACCCAGCTCTACACTGACGGCCACCGCGACGCCCACGCCTACGGCGCCACCTGCGGGTCTGAAATATTCCCTGTCGTGCTCCGTGAAGAGCGCCTCCCGGACTACGATCACCGATTACAGGGCAGCCTGGGCAAGCCCGTTCGATCTGTGCACAGCAGGCACGACCACGGGCACCCAAACTGCGGCGGAAAAGGTCGCAGGCACCGCCTCCGGCGGGACGTCGCCGGACACAGTCAAGTATCTCTATGCGCTGTGCGCCACCACCGCCGGGCACTACTTCGAGGGTGAAGTCAGTCCGGCACAAGCCAAGGAAATTGCGGCGGCAGTGACCCTGTGCCCGGATCACCCGAAGCGTGCGGTTCTGGAGGCAAACGCCGGCGCCGGCGCCGCCCTGGATGCCGACCGCATCAGCGGCAAGCTGGTTTACACGGGCAAGTACCTGGTCGGCAAGGACGTCGTACCGGGCACCTGGCAGTCCCAGGGCGAAAAAGTGGAGAACTGCTACTGGGAGCTCTCGGACGCTCAGGGCAACATCATGGCCAACAATTTCATCAGTGTCGCCCCGCAGTTCACCCTCACTATCCCCGCCAGCGCCGCCGGGTTTACGGTCAGGGGCTGTGGGTTTCGTTGGATCGGCGGCTAGCCGGCGCTTCTGGGAGCCGGTTGCAAGCGGCCCCGCGGGCCGTCAGTTGCCGTTGGTCGAACGTATATTCACGTGTGTACAACCCTGTGGAGAACACACATTCGATAAATGCCCGGAATCGCCCTAAAATTGAGGCGTGATCAAGGCTGGATCTCCCGAGGACATGGAGCGGATAATGGCGCGTCTGGACGCCGAGAAGGTCCGCCCGATGGATGACACCTCAATGATTCATGACTTCCCGAAGTATGGGCGTCCCCTGGTGCAGGTCGGCAGCATCTACGGCAAGGCGGTGGCCTGGTCGAACAGCTACGGGCTAATTGAGTGGCTGGATGCTTCGGGCACATACCACCTGGGCTGGGCGCAGTCGGCCAGCATCAAACGCGTGACGGCAGAGGAGTGGAAGGGCAGCAGCGGGCTCTAGCGCGGGCCCCGAGCGGGAAGGTTGGGACCGCGACGTCGCTTACCCGTGGCAAGTCACACGTGGGGCAGGACAGAGTCTACTTGTTGAGGTAGGCGACGATCTTCTCAGCGCGTTCAACTGAAGCCTTGCGGATCAATTCGAACTCCAGCTCCATAAAGTCATCCGCTGTAAAATAGCGAGCGAAAAAGTCCTCGTCACCCACATGCCAGAATCGCCCGCTCTGGTGGAGACGTGTCTCTGACGCGAAGAGAGCCACAGCCGATTCGCCAAGTTGATGAAACTGAGCGAAGGTGGGATCGAGAAGC
This sequence comes from Arthrobacter sp. 01N442, assembly GCF_056399345.1. Taxonomy (NCBI): domain Bacteria; kingdom Bacillati; phylum Actinomycetota; class Actinomycetes; order Micrococcales; family Micrococcaceae; genus Arthrobacter; species Arthrobacter sp. 01N442. Next base: position 403,792 of record NZ_JBFTRD010000004.1, on the reverse strand, counting down.
AAGTCGTGCTTATCTGAAACGACAATCATGTGCCCTGCGTGGCGCTGGAAGGCCGTCCCTCCCTCGAATTCGCCCCCAATGGTGACGGAACCGTATCGGCTTAGGAAGTTGTCACCGAAGGCCCGGCCGTATTCCCCGGTGGCTACACTCTGTCCAGTTCGCACGTTGACGGCGAACAGCGAGACTGGGCGGGCTTCGAGGTCGTAACCCAGGCGCTCCCCTATCTCGAGCATCAGAGCAGCCGCTTCCACACAGTGTGGTCCGTTGTATGTACCAGCAACCATTTTCGTCGCTCGCTGGAGGGGCGATAGGGGGTCGGACATGAGCGGATCCAATCGTCGTTACATCGGCACCGGAGAAGCTTACTTCCTTTTGAGAGGTCCGTTTGCGAAAGGTCTAGCTCCGGAGTGTTCATCCGCAAAGATCTTTCGCAGCCTCCGTTCCAAAATTAGCCCTGGCACCCCAGGGGTTGCTTTCCAGGTGATGAGGAGCTCCTCACAATCGGCGAGTTGCCAGATACGACACCCGCCGGCATGCGATTTGGGGAAACCTTGGCCATATTGGCGGTAGGAATCGATGCGACCACGAAGATGTGTCAGCTGACCGGCTTTCATGCCCGCCCCACCGATATAGAGCACCGGGGTATGCGGAACCCAGTTTCCAATGAGAACCTCAGCGGGCCGCACGGTTCGATCCTGACCCTTAAATCGTCCTCCTCGGCTCTCTCGGAGAAAGTTCGGCTCTCCGGATGAGGGTCGGAGAACAACGTATGCCCCGAAGTCGAGCGGTGGAGCCATCGGGTCCATGGTTATGAAGGAGTGGAATTCCTCGAAGCCGAGGCTCTCCAGTGATTTGCGGTCCATAGTAGATTTCATCACGACCGCGCTGATACGTCAGTTCTCGCTGGAGCGGGCCTATGCCTGCCAGATAGCAGTGCCTCAAAGTCTCCGCGCCTCAAGACCTTGTAGTGTTTCGGAACAGCGCGCTGCAATCTACGCAAGTTACGAGACGTTTTCCAACATTTATGGACCGTAATGCAAGGGCTTACGAGATTGACACGGCCCCACCACTAACCTAGGTGGTGTAGCCAACCGAGTCCACGTTGAATTTAGGCGGAATGAAGAAGCTCAAGATTGACCTCACGAACTGCCACGGCATCAACCGTCTAGATGCGGAACTGAGCTTTAAGGACGCGCGTGCGACCGCGATCTACGCACCAAACGGGACCATGAAGACGTCGTTCGCTCGCACGTTCGGCGACTTGTCTCTTGGCGAACCGTCGACGGACCACGTGTTCCCCGACCGGATGAGCTCGCGGAGCATCACCGACCAGTCCGGTGTGGCGCTCGATCCCGAACAGGTCGTCGTGATCGTCTCCTACGACGAGGAGGTGGGGCCCACTGAACAAACGTCGACACTTCTCGTCGACAAGGCGCTTCGTTCTGAATACGCCGAACTGCAGCGCGGCATCAATGAAGCGAAGACGGACCTTGTAACTGCCCTCAAGTCCCAGGCTCAGACGAAGAAAGATGTTTCGAGCGAGCTGTCCCTAGCAATCACCCGGGACCGTGAGAGCTTTTTCCGGGCCCTCGTGCGAGTCGAGGAAGAGCTGGTCGAAGACGCAGCGTCGTACGCGGAGCTGCCATACGACGTCATTTTTGATGACAAAGTGGTAGCGCTTCTCCAGACCAAAGACTTCACTGAAGCTCTGGCAAAGTACGTGGCGCGGTTCAACGACCTTTTAGATGCTTCCGCGTACTTCTCCCGAGAGACGTTCAGCTATTACAACGCAGAGACGATCGCGAAGAGCCTGGGTACCAACGGCTTCTTTGAGGCAAGCCACTCGATCGTGCTTAACGATGGCGGCAGAGGGGCCGCGATCACAAGCCAGAAAGAGCTATCGGAGTTGATCGCATCCGAAAAGGACGCGATCAGCGATGATCCGGCACTTCGGAAGACATTCGCTGCGATCGAGAACAAGCTCACTAAGAACGTTGAGAGTCGCCGATTTTGGGCGTTCATTTCCGACCATCAGGAAATATTGCCGGAGTTTGAGAACGTCGATCGCTTCAGGGAAAGAGTCTGGAAATCCTATCTGAAGGCCAACGAGGACCTCTACCTAGAGGCAGTGTCGCGCTTTCGGGCCGCTGAAAAACGCAAGAAGGAAATTCAAGCAGCGGCGGCCGAACAGCGAGGTCAGTGGGAAGAGGTCATCGAAATCTTCAACACGCGGTTCTTCGTCCCGTTCACCCTAACTGTGAAAAACCGCACCAACGTAGTGCTTGGACTCGAACCAGTCACCAAGCTTGGCTTTGAATTCGCAGAAGGCGACGAACGAGTCGCGGTGGAGCGCGATGACCTACTCGAGGTCTTGAGTACTGGCGAGAAGAAGGCTCTCTACATCCTCAACGTGCTATTCGAGGTAGAACGCCGTAAGAACTCACCCGGCGAAACGGTATTCATCGTCGATGACATTGCCGACTCATTCGACTACAAAAATAAGTACGCGATTATTCAGTACCTCAAGGACATCGCAGAGTTTGAGAACTTCCGACTGGTTGTGCTCACGCACAACTTCGACTTCTATCGCACCCTCGAGAGTCGGTTCGTGCCCTATAAACAATGCCTCATGGTACAAAAAAGCGATGACGGGCTCGAACTCATCAGAGCCGCGGGTATCAAGAACCCGTTCATCAGAGACTTCAAGCCAAACTTCTTCATCGATGCGACCAAACGCGTAGCCGCCATCCCCTTCGTACGTAACCTCCTCGAGTACACGAGAGGCGAGGACGATCCGAGCTACATCAAATTGACATCGCTCCTGCACTGGAAGCCCGACACCACATCTATCATGCAAGCCGACCTTGACCAGATTTTCAACGATCTGTTCGCCACTAACGGCGCTTGGCCCGAACCCTCCGGTGTGGTGATCGATATGGTCAATGACCAGGCGCGCAAATGTGTAGGCGGGGCTGTCACGATGGACCTCGCGAACAAAATCACCCTCTCAATAGCCATCCGCCTCGCCGCCGAGAAGTTCATGGTCAAGAGCATCGATGACCAAGGATTCATGGATAATCTTCACGCGAATCAGACCGGACGACTGTTCACCCGTTATAAGCGGGATTTCCCAGAGGAAAGTAATTCAATTCGTGCGATCGATAACGTTGTGTTGATGACGCCGGAGCATATTCACGTCAATTCTTTTATGTACGAGCCAATTCTCGATATGTCTGACGAGCATCTTGTAAGGCTCCTCGATGAGGTGGATGCACTTAACTAGGATTGGGAAGTCCGTTCCCCACGGCTGACGTAAGCGCTCTCGGCCTCGAGTGCGACGATAGCCTGCGCCCAGGCGCGCGAATGGCCGCAGGGGTGGCTTATCGCCGGTCCTGCTTCCGGCGCGCCCTGACCGCACCGACGAAACCTTGCACGATCGGGTTCTCGTGCAAGGACTCGTTCTGAGTGGCCGGCAGCGCGGCTGTCGGCACGAGGCCGCCCAACAGCACGAATACCTCGGGTGGAGCAGTAGCGAGGAACCGCTTCACCTGCCCTGCACTCGCTGGCTCGGCATGGAGCGATTGGAAAAGGGCCCACTCCAATACCTCCTTGCGGCGCACGTGGTCGTTCAGTTGTTCCTGCTCTTCCTCGGTTCGAAAATTGATCGTCATGCTGGGATCTCCTCAGTGTTGGTGTTGGTGTTGGTGTTGGTGTTCGTGCTGGTGGTGGTAAAAGTGCCGCTTACGGTATGCCACGTGCAGCGGTCGTCGCCACAGGCCGTCAGTTCACGGTGGATACGGGCGACTTCGGGCCAGTTTGCCTTCTCTACGCGGTAACAGTCGGCCCAGTCACGTCCACGGGCACCCTTCTCCGCGAGTACGGGAACGGGCGTCGCGCCCGGCGCGATCTGGTGGGTGAACTGCAGAGCAGCGAGGACTGCGTCTTCGGCCTCGCCCGCCCTGCTCTCTGGAACGGACAGGACGAGCTCGTCATGGACGACTGCGCGCAGGCACGGCAGCAGCCACTCAGGGAGCCGCAGCACGCCCTCGGTCATCAAGTCGCGGGCCGTTCCCTGGCCAATCGCCGCCGGCGCCTGCGTGTATTCCTTACCGGGCTGCACGCGCATTCGGCGGCCGAAAGCGTTCACGAGAATTTGGCCCCGGGCTTCGTCCCGAATTGCGGACTTGAACGCGGCCAGACGGGGGAACCGGGCATCGAGTGTGGCCAGTTGCCGCTGAGCCTCTTCCACTGAGATCCCCGCGTAGGCGGCCAGCCCGCTGGCGCCCATCCCATACGACGTAGCGTGCGTTATCGCCTTCGCATCGCCGCGACGGGGGTGGTGGCCCGAAGCGCGGTCCCAACCATTCTCCCCGAAGACCGCCGCGGCCATCTCGTCGTGAAGATCAGTACCCGGTGCGACGGCAGCCATATAGCCCGGGTCCTGGGCATGCATCGCGATCGCGCGGGCGTCAACCTGGGACAGGTCGACTGTGATGAGTACGTGCCCCTCGTCGGGAAGGAGCAGTGCCCGCTCGAGCAGGTTGCCGCGGTCGCGCTTGCCCTGGACCGTGAGGCCGGGCTTCGTGACCGAGAATCGACCGAACGCCTGGGTCGCGGCGACCTGTGGGTGCACGCGCCCATCGGGCGCGGTGTAATCGAGGATCGTCTGCGCAGACGAACGTTCCCCGTTGAAGGCGCGCAGCGTGCTGCACAGCTGGAGCAGGCCGGCGTTGTCCGGATGCTGCGTTTCGAGAGCCTCCAGCGCATCTTTGCCGGTCGCCAGGTTCCCCTTGGCAGTTTGTGGCGGCTTGACACCGAGGTCGGAGAAGACCCGCTCGAGCGCAGCCTTGCCGACATTCGTAGCCTGCGGCCTCGCTCCCTCAAGTGGTAGCCCGTACCCCTCGTGGAGGCGCTGCTTGTGCAGCTGCACACGCTCTGCCTGAGCCGCGAGCACCTCCCGGGCACTTTCGACGTCAACCCGCCAGCCGTTCTTGGAGATGTGCCCGAGCCGCCACATCACCTGAAGCTCCCGCCGGACATAGTCGTCGACTATAAGGTGTCTAGACAGCTCGCGCACGAGCTCGACGTCCTGGACGAGGTACCGCACGTAGTCGGGATCGTCGACGGGGATCCGGTCGTAGCCGCCGAACTTGCGGGCGAGTACTTTGAGCATTGAGCCGGAGTCGTCGGAGACCTTGCCCTCGCCGAGCACGCGCCGGCATAGGGCATCAAGGTTGTACCGCCGGGCGTCGGCCTTACCGGACAGAGGCGGGTCGTTCTGCCGGGCCACCAGCAGCGTGTCGATCACCCGTTGCTCGCGCACGAGACGTGCAAGGTCGAGTCCGTGGTACCGCTCGAGCGCAGGCAGGTCGAAGGCGAGCAGGTTATGGCCGACCACAAGGTCGGCTTGCCAGATCATCTCGACCACCGCGCCGATGTCGGTGGTTGTGACTACCGCAGAGCCGCCGGCGGCGAAGCCCGCGAGGCGGACGAATCCGGAGCCGTAGTCCCAGATGCGATCCGCGTCCGCGGTTTCGAGGTCCAGGTAGAGGATGCTCACGAGGCATCACCATCGAGCTCAACGATGGTCTTTCCGTTCATCGGCGGCATCGCCCGAGCAGCCTGCTGCTTAAACCCGCCACGTCCGGTGAAGTCGATGAGCTCGCCAGGGGCGGCACCTGCGGCCGGACGAGGTGCGCCCAGCGTCGGAGCGGCGTTCAGTTGGGCACCCTGCAGCGCCGCGACGCCCACGGGGAGCCGGTCCACGACATAGGCCTTGCCCTTGCCATGCAACTTCCCGTCCTCGCGCACGCGAAGGCCGTCATACCATCGGGGGTGCTGGCCGTAGTACATCGAGAGCTTGCGGGCGTCGAGCTCCTCCCAGGACTTCCCGTAGGGCGGCGGAGCGTCCGGATCAGCCTTCGCCTGTGCGAGCACTGCAGAAGCTCCGAACCGGCTTCCAGCGGGGAAGACAGACTCCACCCAGGCCCAGTGCTCAGAATTGTCCACGGCCTCACTGTCCGCGCTCTCGCGGACCGCGAGCACGGTTGAGAGGAATCCGCGGATGCCGGCGAGGTGAAGGATGCCGCCGACGACATGCTGCCACTCGGTGAAGGACTTGAACCCGAATGTCCTCGGGGCCGCGGGGCATCCCCGGGCGTACCAGGCCCGTACAAGCACCAGCACTGCGCGCAGCAGTTCAGCGCGGTGCTCCGGCACCCAGGTGTCGAGATCATGACGGAAATCGTCGCGGGTCTCGAGGTCTTCGCGGTCGGAGGCCATCCGGCACGTGTAGACGCGCCGGACCATGTCCCCGGGGATCTCAATGTTGTTACCAAGGCCGTACCAGCTGGCCGTTTGCGGCAGGCTCAGCATCTCTGAGGATCCGAGCTTGCGGCCCTCGTAGATCTCGGATGTCAGCGCGGCGCTGAGCGAGTTCGACGTGAGCCTGGAGCCCGCATCGTCCTGCACCTCGTCGAGGCAGACCGTGTCGGCACTCGCCCGGAGCTTGGCGGTGATCCGCTTGTCCATCTCCTCGTCGGACTTCGGCGTCGTCTGGATCGGTGCCGGCGCTCCGAAGGCGATCAGATGGATCACATCGAGGCATCCGCCCTTGCCCACACCACGGTGGAGACCGTCGAACAGGAGCATGGGCGCTTTCCTGACGACTGCGCGGATGACAGGGGTAATGAGGCCGGCGATTGCGCTGGTCTGGTCTGCCACTCTGGAGAACGCCCAGCCGTCGTATCCGTCCGCGCCGTCCATCGCGAAGAGGTCGTCGCGGATCAACGAGACTGCTTCCTCGATATCCGCATCATCCGGGTAGTCCGGCACCTCGATGCCCTGCACGTCGGGCGACAGGTCGAGGTAGACGCCGCTTGCAGCGTGGTACCCGGACTTCGTGAGCACGGCACCGTCAGCGAGTACGAGCGGGGAGCGCGTGACGCCGGTCAGCCACGGGAGCCTGTCGTAATGATCCGCGACGAGGTCGACCAGGCTATCGGATAGCACGGCCGGGGCCGGCCCTTTCGCGCTCACAGTGTACGGATATGTCACGTCCAGCAGTTCGCGACGCAGCCCTTTCCGGTCGAGCGTGGTTGCGCACAGCGGGCCGTCCCCGCCCTTGCCATCCTTTGCACGCCGGACGCGCACGAGCTCGTCGCCACGCTGGAACACCAGCACGCCGCCGGAGCGCTCGATCAGTGCCGCGAGCAGATCGAGCGACGCCTGCCGCTGATCCCCTCCGACATCCACGGGCGTGCGTCCCTCGGGTGCCGTTACGGGTGCCGCGGAAAGCTCTGCCGCACGTCTCTCGTCGAGCGCCTTGCGCATCGCCTTCTGCTCGCGCTTGTCGAGGTCTGCGGGCCTCCCATGCGCCTTGGTGACCCACGACAACAGCATGCTGCGTCGGGCGTCGTCGTTGGAGATGCGGCCCAGCAGGTCGTCGAGACCTTCCTTGCCAGCTCCGGGGATCCGGGCGAACTTCACGCTCAAAGCTCCGTATGCCTCGCAGGCTTCGCCGAGCGCGGTCGCACCTTCGAAGACAAGGATGTTGGTCTTAGCGTCAGCATCGGGCACGATCACGACGTTGCGACCCTGCACAACGCCCAGATGCGGCGTCGGGGCGCCCGGGTCATCCTCGCCGTCGCCAGCGACACGCCACGACCAGATTCCCGTGATGCGGTAGATCGACCAGTTTTTCGGAGCCCATGCGAGAGCTGCCAGCGCTTGCTTGACACCCTCGACGATGAGGACGACGTCCGGGTGCTGCACGGCGCGCAGGACGGGCAGTTGAGGCGGGTCGTCGACCCTGCCCGGCGAGACGTACTTGAGGGTGCGGCCTTCACTCGTCACACTGCCCGGAGCCGGCTTGACCTGGCCCGTTGCGGATCCGTCGGGGTGGACCATTGGGTACACCAGGCAAGGGAATACGCTGTCTCCGTACTTGTCGGCGATCCATCTGGCCCAAGCGGGGAGGTCGTCGCGCACGTGGGCGCTGCGGACTCCCTGGGCGGCGGCGATTGCGGCCGGGATCGCACTGTCGTGCAGCTCCTGCGCGTGCTCCTGTTCCAGATCTGAATAAGGAGACAGGTGGCCGGACAGAGCGGCTGCTGCCTTGTTGTCAGTGCTATCGAACCCCGTGCGGTGACTGTCGGGGGCGTCGTCTATAGTAATCATGAGGACCTTGTTTCCTCCGTGGCCATGGGCAGGTGCGAACTGCTGCAGGGCCGGATTTTTCAGAATTGACTGCAAGAGCTCCGCTTCGGCGGGGCTCTTGTTGCGTTTCAGGCGGCCAGCAGCCGGCCCAATTCGGCCTTTCGCTGTTCAGTTAGGCGCGGCCAGGAGGCGACCATGCGCGCCGCAAGTGCGGCGAGGTCGGTGAGGTCAGCTTCGGAAGACCCCTGACGCTGGGGCGCGGAGTCAGCGGCATTGACCGGCGTCATCAGTCGCTCGAGATCAGATTCTTTGACCATGAATTGTTTTCCGACCCGTACAGCAGGGAGCCGGCCCGTGTGGATGTAGCCGCGCAGCGTATGCGGGTGGGGCCAGCCGCGCTCATGGGCGGCGCGGAGGGCGAGCCGGGGGTCATCTCCGCTGGACAGACGAAGCGTCTGCGGGAGGGACGCGATCGAAGTGGACATCAGGACCTCTCAGTGAGTGGGTCCCATGCGTCCGTCGTTCCGGGAATCGGAGGTCACCGCCACCCAAGAGAACTGGTGTGTGGACTGTGGCGTTGTCGCGACCTGTCGTACGCTGAGCATAACGATGCATGGTGATCATCGCAAGTCTTTGTATATCATCATGTATTGAACACACTATTACGACAGGAATGAGAGGGAACCACGACGTGACGATCGCGACGGAGACATTTGCCCGGAGGCTTATCGAGGAGCGGCAACGGGCAGGCCTTTCGCAAGCAGCCCTTGCTGCGCGCCTCACGGAATTGATCGGGCGAAGCATCGATCCCAGTGCCGTTGCTCGCGCCGAGAAACACGAACGGGCAGTACGGCTTGACGAGGCAGTTGCGATCGCCGACGTACTTCAGGTGCCGCTTGCATCGATGCTGCGGGACAAGGAGGCCATCGATGACGAAATCAGCGAACTGCGGCGCGACCTAAGCCTGCAGTCCTGGCAGGTACACCAAGCTGAAGAAGCGGTCCAACAAGCGCAGGACGCGGTGTCTGCTACGCGTCGACGCATCGCAGAACTTGAGGAATCCCGTAACGATTGAGGCAGGGCGTTTCCGTGATGCTACGACGAATGCACCCTGGCCTTACCTCCGGCTGGTTGGCCTCGATGACTCCAGTTGCAGGCGTCGTCGGAGAGCAGGAGAGTGCGCCGATCGGTTGCTCTCCGAATTGCTCTCCGCGTCTTTCCCGCGGTGGGGAGCCGATTTTGGGTCTAGGGAGAGCAGGAGCGCAAGGAACCTGCCCTCTTGCTGGAACGTGTGTGTGCGTGTCTAGGCGTCACGCACCCGGCATTGTGATGCCCACGCACGCAAGCTCACACCTAAAGCCTTCTTTTCTTACTCTCCTGCTCTCCTGAGGTGCAACTTCCGCGGAATTCCGCGGCCAAGCGCGGAGAGTAAGAACCGATTCGGTGCTCTCCGACTGCTCTCCTGCTCTCCCGGGTGCAGCAACCTCGATTGAGGGCCGCACCGCCCCGTGGTCCCATCCACTCTCCTTGGCAGGACCAGAGCTAGCGACGGCTGTTAAGCTGCAGGTCTAGCAGAAGGATGTGGCGGTGGCAGAAGCCTTGAACTCCCCGGCCCGAGCTCAAGGTTTCGTCGGCCGGTCCAACGGAATCGGCGGTGTAGGTCCCGAGGATCACCTCAGTGACCAGGACGTGAAGCTAATGCGGCAGATCGTGATCGGACTCGTCCCGGACGCCAATGCAATCACACACCTCGCGGTCGGCCGGCGGGCGCGCCCGGGGTCTAAGGCCGAGACTTTCTTGTCCGATTCGCTCAACGTCCCCACGTCGACCGGCGCCTCACACATCCAGTCGGCCCATCTGGCGATCGGCTTCTACAGCTTCGCCGCCCTCGACCACATGCGTTCCTTCTCGATGCTCCTGCCGAAGGACGGCCCCGTCATGTCGCTTGCCACCCTGACCAGGGGTGCCGTCGAGGCGTTCGGCAAGGCGCACTACCTGCTCCAGGCCAGCTCACCACCGGAGCTCTTACGCCGGCATCTCAGCCTGGGCATCGCCGAGCTCTCAGCCTCAACGAAGCACAGCGACTTTACTCTCTTCAATGGCGAGCAGATCAATGGATCAACCTACATTGACGGTCTCAAGGAGGTGCTAGTTGATGCAGGGCTGCAGGCCGAGCGCGTAGGCGTCACCGCTCTGGCTTCATCCGTTCTGTCCGACAGCGCGCCGGGCGCCCCCGGCCGTTCGTTCTACTCCCAGCTCTCAGGCGTCGCTCACGGCGAAACCGCAGGGGTCACGATGTTCATTGGGCAGGACATCGAAGCCGGCATCGGCTTCGTCCGGAGACGAAAGGTGATGCTCCCGTATGCGGCCATGCTCTTCGGGACGTGCCGGCTGGTCGTGAATCAGGTAATCAACCACTTCGCGGTGGAACAGGAGTACCGGAACCGCTGGGTCGGAGTCCTCGAGCGCGCCGAGCCGTGGATCGATTACCTGCGCAGCACAGACCAAGATCTCTGAAAATCACTAATTAGCCCAAGGTGCTGACAATTCAGCTCGCTTCCCAAAGGGGCCCCTAGGCTAGCGGGACGAGATCCGTCGAAATGTCCGGTCGTGGATCTTTAGACTGATGTAGGTGACCGCTCCGGCAGGAGAACTTGGCGCACTTCCTCCACTCTCTCATCGGGTATGTCGCCGAAAAGATGCCGATGTAGCAACGCGCTTGCGAGCACCCTGACCTTCGCAACTTGGCTCTCGTCCACGGCCCGTATATTGCCGTGCAACAACCCGCTACGCTCTCCATATAGGCGCCCTATCGATTCCTTCAAGTCATCTTCATTGCAGCCAAGGATTGCCGAGAAGGCCACGCGAAGTGGTCGGACGTTCGCGTTTTGCCCTAACTCCAGAGCTTCCAATACAAGCCAATACGAGGCGAAACCGAGCCCGGGATCAGACTGGCTCTCGGCCTCCCAGTACCATTGGGCGGCGACCCTGGCGGATGCACGGCTCTCATCCCGTAGGTCTACCTGACGATCCACTGCTGCTCGTAGGGCGTCCGACAACTGGTGCCCGGAAATCATCTTCATGTTCGCCTGAGACTCGAGAGCAACAGTGCGGCCGCCAAGACGTCGGTTCCAATGCCAGTCATCGAAAAGCTCCCCAACTTCCTCGGTCAGGATTGGGCCAAGCAGCCGGTCACCATATGACAAGTCCAACATGGCAGTAAAGGGGGCGATTCCGGCTCGACCGGCTGCCATGGAGGCCTCATATGTAGAGGAGACGCCGTCGTCCAGGACATAAAGAACTTCTACATAGTTGCAGGCCGGATACGTATCCTGAGCGGCCTCTATGTGAACGTTTCCGTTGACAGCGTATTCGTAATGGACTCCGTTCCCACCCTCACCGAGGGCGGCTGATCCCCACTCGGGGACGATGAAGTGACCCGACTTCCTCGAGTCGAGCGTGCCATGGAAAAGGGGCCTCCCGATAGTGACCTCCCCGTTCGTGAATCTTACGAGGAGGTTGCGCATTTCGAGCCTCACCTGAGGTACGACGATCGTCCGTAGCGTCTTATAAACAAGCCGATACCCAGGGCGGCCGCACCCCGGGGGGTGCTCGTCATCCGACATCTGCCAGCCCTCGAACATCAGCGGCGATGGGGTCTCCACCTGGGGTTCCCAGGCTCTGCTGAAATCATCCAAGCCGTGCACCAAGTGCGCTTCTACCGGTGTTGCCTCGCCTGTCTCCACGTTGTGGAGGGTCACCCTTGGATCGTACGTTTTATCCGCCATTCACCGAAACTAACCCTAGTTGCCTATGCTCGCTACGCAGCTCGCGGACTTTGACGGCATTTTCCCGAGGGGATTTTGGTAGGGAGAGGCCCCAGAGGGAGTCAGGGAAGGGTGAAGAATGAACAGCCCTTTCGGAACGCCGAATCTACGTGCCTAGAAGTCCGCGTCGCATTTGAGAACTACTCGAGAAACGAGGTGGCGGCGGGATAAGCAAAAGTGGTTCGACGCGAGGATCGCCAAAAGTTCCGGCGGGACCTTCTTCGTCACCCGTTCCAAGCAAGGCACCGCCTGCGTGCCCTCAACGCCGAACTTTAGACGTCGACAAAAGAAGTAACTTTCCCAATTCGGCACAGAGTATGTCCCGTCGGTACAAAGCCGGCCGTTTGGGGATGTAGGTGGCCGGTGTTCCAGTCAGGAGTGATTCCACGGTGTGCCTCAGGACGGCGCCTTCCGTCGGCTACGTTCCTCGAAGGAGCTATCCACGCCGGCCGTGCTGGACCTCTGATTTCGTCTGGCTGCCGAACCCATCGCGCCTTTGATGACGCGGAAGCGCGGCTTATGCCTGGACAGGCCGTGTCGCGGATGTCCTAAAGCTCCCTATTCGCCCATTGCTCCATCGCCATCGCGGCAGCAAAGAAGTCCAGAAATTGGTCTGAGCTCAGGTAGCGAGGGTCGAACGTCATTGCCTGGTCCATGTAGATGGCTCCGAGTTCCGTGACCACTCGGAGACTGCAGTGATCCCAGTAAGCAGCAATGAGAGGACCAACGGCGCTTTCAAGCGCTTCACCAAGAAATCGGGGATTCTGGATAAGGGAATCAAACGAATACTGTGCGTTGTCGATCAGTGGGAGGGGCGGCATTCCGGAATCTGGTTGGTCTTGACCATGGGATCCTTTTGTCTCCGAGCTAAATACCAAGCACGATGTCTGCAGTTTTGCCTGGTGGCCCAAGAGTGTGAGTTTGAAGTCGTACCCACGAAGCCGCCGGAGGGGCGTGTTCGACCCAGGAAGTGAGGGTAGGACTTCTCCGCGGTCGTACGAGGTGCACACTTCATAGCGTGCACCCACAACCAGTGCAGGTCCGCCCTCACCGTTGGGCTGGATGATTGGCAGCTCTGTGGGGCTCTTTCCGACACCAACCCGCTGAAGTGTGATGCCCTCATAGTCGAGGCTCCGGACGAGGTCGAAGACAGGTAACGCAACTTCATACTGGGAATAAAACGAGGGAATCCCAAGGGTTAGCGGGGGCTGGAGGCCTGCCCGGCGGTTGCCGTCAACGAGCCGATTATACGCAGTGTCGATTTCATGCAGGTACGTGCCGACCTTCTGATGGGAGTCAAAATATATCATTGGGTAATCAGCCGGTACATATCGGGAAGACATGGGATCCCAACGAATTTCAGAACCCATACTTGCCGCCCAAGGGAGGGGGCGTGTGATCATAGTTGGAACCAGGTTTCCCGACACTTTGTGACTCTCCAATTGAGGGACTGCTTTCTTGTTACATGCTGAAGCATTTAGGGCAACAGGACGCAATCATAGATAACTTCATGGGGTTCATACAATTATGACGTGGGAGGGGTGTCTAGGCACCCCTGTTCGAGCTGAAATTACTGTGGGAAACCTGCCTAGAAATGCCGCTGCCGCTGATTTGCGGCAGGTAGTGTCGATTTACAAACCGCGGGCTGCGGACTTGGATCACTGTGCCTAGCCTAGCGGCGTTGGCGATAAAAGCGGTGACCTGTTAAGTTCTCCACCATTTCGTCGAGGTCAGCCTCGGTCGGCCGAGTTCGACCCCAGCCTCGAACCTTGGCCGTCGTGAGCAAATCCACAAGCTTTCGATTGATGCTGTAGTAATGGACCTGCTCGCTTTCCAGTCCGGCGAGCCGTAAGCGAACATGATGATGTTCGGTCGGGACGAGCAATTTTACCTTCAGGTATTCGAGCGGTTTAACGGACCGCAGATCCGATGCATCGAGACCCCTTTGGTTCACTCGGAGCACCTCTTCAATGAGGGGCCCTCTTTGCCAATTCGTCCAGGTCCTTTCGCCCCTGGCCTCGGCCTCCCTAGCCCGTAGCGACTTATTATGTGGTGTGCGTCGCGTTGGTGGGTTCTGTGAAACTCTCATATTGGAAGCCCAATGAAAGCCAGCGAAGAAAGCAGCATGCCGTCATGGTATGCACACCGGACCGCTAGAGGGGAAGACGCATGAAGCTGCGCGAGCATCCCGCGGCTCCCGCACCCACTCTCCTGTTGCACCGGGTCAGCAGCCCCCAGAATGTAGCGACCCAAAACAGCTGGGGCACTACTCTCTCTTGCCGGCAGCGGCAGATATGCGCTTCACCGCCTTCCGACGATGCGCCATGCCGTTTGCCTAGGCAACCAGGTGACGGTCGACAACAGAGCCTCCGGGTTGTCGTTCACCGGAGTGATGTCCTCATCAAACCGTCCCAATAAGCGGCGTGAGGTCCCTCGATACTGCCCACCGGCCCGGGGCGCTTCCTCGACGCTCTATCCGGTATAAGCGGTGACGCGGATGCTTGGAAAACTGTCCGGCCGTTAGAACTCAAGTCCGCCTTATGAGGTGCACGACGGCGAGCGTGGCGATGGCGTATTCAGCCGTTGCCATCCCCGCCTCGGAGCCGAAGAGCCTTCCCCATCTGCGGGACGGACGGGGAACGGCCTGGACCGGCGGCCCCTGCCGGGCGCCCGGGTAGATTTCCAGAACCTCTGCGGTTCCAGTCTCGGCGGTCGCACGGTCGGTTCCGGCGGGGGTGCTGCGGTGAAGTGTCATGGGATTTCCTCTCCGATTGTTCCGGTGCAGTACCGGCTGATTCCAATGTCGATCCCACGCCGTGCGCCGGTAAGTGCGGTCCGTGGCCAAGTGGAAAACTTCGGCTGTTGAGGAGAAGTCGAGGCACGCGGATCCTTCCCTCAGGGTCCGTGGGGCAGCATCGCGAGTAGCACCGGCACTATGCCCAGGCACACAAACGCGGGCAGCGAGCACAGCCCGAGCGGGACGACGAGCTTCACGCCCAATGCCGCGGCCCGCTGCTCGGCGGCCCGGAAATGCTCGCGGCGCAGCCGGGCGGCCTGCGTATAGAGGATGGCCGCGGACGGCACGCCGGTCAGCGCGGCGAAGGCCAGGGCGTCCCGGAGGGCCAGCAACCGCGCTGGAACTGCCTGGGAACTCCGCCACGCCGTCTCCCAGTCGGCGCCGATCGCGAGGGCGGAGACGACAGGCCTCAGAGCGCGCCCGAGCTCGGGGTCCGCGCGGCCGGCAACTAATTCCAACGAGCGCCCCAGCCCTGCTCCGGCGTCCAGCATCGCACCGATCAGTTCCAGCATCAGTGCCGGATCACGGAGCCCGACGCCCGGCTCGGGCGCCGTCTTCGCGTCGCCGCCTGCGCCTCCCGCAGGCGCCCCGCCAGTCTGACGTCGGCCCAGCCGCCGCCACCGCATGCCCGCACGGCGTTGGTCGGCGAGCGCCACGACCACCGCCGCGGCCAGCAGCGCGGCCACCGCGAAACTGCCCACCGGGGGGATCACCACTGCAGCCGGGCCGCCGCCCGGACGAGACGGGAGGACCAGATCCGACCCGCTGCGGTGAGGGCGAGTCCGGCGACGAGCGCCGCCATGCCGAAGGGCGTCCCGAGCAGGATGCTCAAGGGGTCCACGCCGAGCAGGACACCGAGGCCGAGCCCCAAAAAAGGCAGCCAGGTCAGGATGCGGACGGTTGCCCGGGGGCCGGCGAGTGCGGTCTGCCGGGCGGCTTCGGCGTCCTCCTCGGCTTCCAGGTGGGCGGCGAAGCGGTTCAGGACCTCGGCAAGCGGGCAGCCGCTGGCCTCGGCTACGTCGAAGCATGCTGCAAGTTCCACCCAGACCGCCCGTTTCCTTTCCTCCGGACCAGCGTGGGCGCCGCCGCCGGCACCGGTGGACGCACACGTCCGGATGGCTGCCGCGACCGGGGCTCCCCGCAGTGCGGCAGACCGGGCTGCCGCCAGGATCGCCTGCGAGGTCGCATCCAAGGCGTCGGGCCGCCCGGCGCCCCGGTTGCGTCGCCCGCTGCTGCCCTGCGTCCTGCCCTGCGTGCGGTCAGGCAATTCCCGGTCCGCATAGAGAAGCCAAAGTTCGTCCCACAGCCGGGCGGGTGTCCGGCCGCCCTTCAACAGCGCGGCCAACTGCTGAACCAGCACGGTCATGGGGACAGCAGCCGCCGCCCTGCCCTTCCCGCGCAGCGGCGCGAAGCGGCCACCCCGGCCTTCTGCCCGCCGCCCGACGGACAGCTCCGATGCCGACCTCCCGAAGCGGCCTGGAAGAGACCGCCGAATACGCCGGGCGGGCCCGCCGGGCGGCGCGAGCGCCAGCCAGGATGCGAGGGCCAAGACTCCGGTCAGGAGGGCCGTCATGGCGGACCGGCCGCGGCGCGGATGCCGGAACTGTCGGGCGCAGCAGCCGGGTCCAGGCCCAGACGGGCGGCGAGCTCCGGCCATGCGGGCCCGGCGCGGACCTCGCCGCCGACCGTTTCCAGCGCTACGGCCACGGCCAGGCCCCCGGCGTCTTCCCCGACCAGCCCCACCGATGCCACCCGACGGCCGAGTCGTGTCCGTTCCAGGTGCACGACGGCGTCGAGGGCGCTGGCTGCCTGAAGTCGGACGGCGTCCGGCCCCATCCCCGCGAGTGCCCCGAGCGCCGTCAGCCGGGCCGGGACCGCCGCGGCGGTGTTGGCGTGGATCGTGCCGCCGGCCCCGTTGTGCCCGGTGTTCATAGCGGAAAGTAGCTCCCGGACCTCGGCGCCGCGGCACTCGCCCACCACAAGCCTGTCGGGCCGCATCCGCAAGGCCTGCCGGACCAGCTCGCCGAGATCAACGGCGCCGCCGCCCTCCAGGTTGCTGTGGCGCGATTCCAGGGACACCACATGCGGATGGACGGGATTCAGCTCCGAAGCATCCTCGATCAGAACCAGCCGCTCACCGGGCTCGCAAAGTCCCAGCAGCGTGGCAAGCAGTGTCGTTTTTCCCGAACCCGTCGCTCCGCTCACCAGGAAGCTGAGGCGCCGGGCCACCATTCGCCGAAGAACGTCCTCGATGAACAGGCCGAACATGCCGCTCCTGCCGAGCTCAGCCAGGGAAAACACGGACTCGCGGCGGATCCGCACGCTCAGCAAGGTCCCGGCCGTGGAGATCGGCGGCAAGACGGCGTGCACCCGGTAGCCGCGGTCGAGCCTGACATCCATACAAGGCGAGCCGTCGTCCAGCCGACGGCCGCCGGCGGCCACCAGCCGGGCCGCCAACGCACGGACCTGCGCCTCCCCGGCAAAGCTGACCGGGGCGCGTTCAAGACCACGCCCGCGGTCCAGCCAGACCGAGTCCGGGCCGTTGACGAAGATGTCCGTCACGAGGGGGTCGCGGGTCAGCGGCTGCAACGGCCCCAGCCCATTCAGTTCGGCGCTGATACTTTCGACAGCCGCCAGCGCCCCGGCGGTGCCGAGGAGTTTTCCGCTCCGTTGGACGGCCGCGGCCACCCGGGACGGGGTGACGGGCCCGGCGTCGGCCATGACCGACTCGCGGACGGCCTCAAGGAGCCGGGCGTCCACGCCCGGCTGGTGCCTCCTAGGCCTCCGGAGCCGCGGGCTGTCAGCGTCCGGCGCGCCGGCCGCGTGGGAGCTCACGGGTACTCGTCTGCGCCGAAATCAAGGACAGCTTCGGTAAAGCGCTTCACGCTGTGCCGCCGCCCGGCGTCCAGCAGCCGCCCGAGCTCCGTGGCGGCGGCCGTACCGCGGAGCTCGGGCATGATGCTCTGCACCGGCAGCCCCACAGCCTCGGAAATGAGCCGGACGTCCAGCGCGGCTCCCGGCTTCGCACGGATAACCAGCGAAGTTTCCACCGGCGGAAGTTCGGCCACCAGTCGGGCGGATGCCACCGCGGCCCGGAGCTGGGCAGGCAGGACGACGAGCATGCGGTCACATTCCCATGCGAAGGCGCGCAGCGATTCGCGTCCGCGGCCGACGTCGAGCACGACCAGTTCGTAGCAGCGGCGTGCGGCGTCGAGCACGCCGGCCACCGCTGCCGCGTCGACGTGCTTGGGCCGTTCCCTGCTGCCCGGCCAGGACAGGAAGGAGAAACCACCCGTCTCGGGCAGCGACTCGTGAAGCTGGTCCGGGTCGATGCTGCCGCTGGCCTCGGCAAGGTCGGGCCAGCGGAGTCCGGGCGCGTCCTCGGCTGCGAGGGCCAGTTCGAGGCCTCCGCCCCAAGGATCCCCGTCGATCAGGAGCACACGGGCACCGAGCCCTGCGGCGGCCTCCGCCAGCCAGATTGCGGCGGTGGTGGCGCCGGCACCGCCGCATCCACCGACCACGCCAAGGACATGGCCACCGGGGTCCGGCGCGTGGGAGCGGCTGAGGTACTCGGCAAGCCAGGGTCCTCCCTCGGGGAGGACGGCTACCCGTTCCGCCCCCATGACCGCCGCCAACTGCCAGAGGCTGTCGCCTTCGCCGCTCAGCCCGACGAGGACTGCCGGCGCACGGCGCCGGATCGGCAGTTCGCGGACGTCACTTCCAACGAGCACCGCGCCGGCAGATTCCCAGTGCTGGGCCGCCTCCGCGGCATCCCGCGCCACAATTAGCTGCCGGCCGGCTGCGGCCACAATCCCTTCCACCTCGCCGCGCAGGACCTCGGAGCCCGTTACCAGCAGCGTCTCCGCAGACCCGCCGGGAAGCCATGACCCGGGGATTGGGGCCGCGCCGGGTGCGGCGTCCGGCCCCGCCCGGGTCACCGGCTGGCTCGAAGTGACCTGGCTGCCAAGGGGCTCGCGGAGTTGATGCCTGCTCATGCCACCACTTTCTGAGCTGCGGGCGTTGCTTCGACCCGCCGACGTCGGCTATGTGGAAAACCAGGGCGATTCCGTGTGCCCCGGCACGGTCCGGCGCGCCCCGGGGCGGCCCGGTCCCCTCCGCCCCCAAAGCGCCCCGTCCAGACAAACGGCCCCGCCCCCACCCCGGTCCACCGGACACGGACCGGCAGGGCAGAATTGAGCCTATGCATCTGCTGCTCGCCGCCCACGCCGACGGCGCAGCCCTGCAACGGCTCACGCCGGCCGGCGACCCCGATCCCGAGGCCCCCGCGGCGCGCATCGTCAGCGCCACCGAGCTGCCCGGCGTCGTGCGCCAGCTGGAGCAGCAGCGCCCGCGTTGGATCTGGCACCGCACGCAGGACTGGTACCCGGCGCTACTGGCCGCAGGGGTCGAGCTGGAACGCTGCTATGACCTGACCCTGTGCGGCGCCATCCTGGCCCATTCGGAGTTCACCGCGCATACCGAGTATTCCCGGAATGCGGAGAAGCTCACCCAGGACGACGACGTCCAGCAGCCGCCGCGGGCACTGCAGCCCCCTCCCCCGCCCGCTGACCAGGGCGCCCTGTTCGATGACCCTGGGCTGCGCGCGGCCCCGCGTTATTCCGCCGAGCAGCTGCGCGCCGAATACGCCGCGCAGCAGGAAGCCCTGTCCGCTGTCGCCCCGGATGCCCTCGATCCAAATGCCGTCACTCCAAATGCCGTCACTCCGGACGGCGGACGCCGGAAGCAACGGCTCCAGTTGCTGCTGGCCGCCGAATCCGCCGCCGCCATGATTGCCGCCGAGATGCAGCACACCGGCGTCCCCTGGCGCGAGGAACTGCACGAACGCATCCTCGAGGACTACCTCGGCCCGCGGCCGGCCCAGGGCCACCGCCCCGCCAAGTTGGAGGCCCTGAACAGCGAACTCCGCCGCCTTCTGCAATCCCCGGCGCTGAATCCTGACTCCCCGCAGGAACTGATGCGGGCACTGCACCGGAACGGCATCGAGGTAAAGAGCACGCGCCAGTGGGAGCTGAAGGAATCCAGCCACCCGGCGATCGAACCGCTGCTGGCCTACAAGAAGCTCGCCCGGCTGCACGCCGCCAACGGCTGGGCGTGGCTGGACGCCTGGGTCAAGGACGGCCGCTTCCGGCCCGAATACGTGGTGGGCGGGGTCGTGTCCGGACGCTGGGCCTCACGCGGCGGCGGGGCACTTCAGATCCCGCGCCAGATCCGCGGCGCCGTGCACGCCGACCCCGGCCACAAGCTGATCGTCGCCGACGCCTCGCAACTGGAGCCCCGCGTGCTGGTGGCGCTTGCCCAGGACTCCAGGATGGCGGAGGCCGCCCGAGACAAGGACCTCTACGCCGGCATCGCCGCGCAAGGTTTCGGCGGCGACCGGGCAAAGGCCAAGGTCGCGTTGCTCGGCGCAATCTACGGTGCCACCACGGGCGAATCCGGACGGCTGATGCCGCAGCTGGCCCGGACCTATCCCCGCGCCGTCGGCTTTGTCGAGCAAGCCGCGCGCGAGGGCGAAGCGGGCAAAACCGTCACCTCCCGGCTGGGCCGCAGCAGCCCGCCGCCCTCGGAGCGGTGGCTGCGGAGCCAGCAATCCGCCACTGCGGAGGAACAGCGCCGCGCCGAGTCGCTGGCGCGCTCGCGCGGGCGGTTCACGAGGAACTTCGTGGTCCAGGGTTCCGCCGCCGACTGGGCGGCCTGCTGGCTGGCGGAACTACGACGCCGGCTGCGGGGGCTGCGTGCGGACGGCTCAGCCGCCGGGGAACTGGTCTTCTTCCTGCACGATGAGGTCATGGTGCACTGCCCCGCCGACGCCGTCGATGCCTGCATCCGGGCCATAGAGGAATCCGCGGCGGCCGCCAAAGAGCTCCTGTTCGGCAGGATCCCGGTGGAATTTCCGGTGAGCGTCGCCGTCGTCGACTCCTACGATAACGCTAAATAGCTGCCGATATGCGCTGCCCGACGCCGGGCCGGACACCCTGGGTAACGTACCCGTCAGTAGCGTTGCGCCCGCTCTGAGAGCCCCGTTAGGCTCGAAAAAGGCCGGCGATGATCCCGATTGATCCGCCGGTGCAATGCAACAAGGCAGGGAATTGGGGAGGCAGCAGAGTGGCTGGCGTTTTCGAGATTGCAGAAGCCGGGGACGAGTCGTATTTCTTCAGGCTGACGGCACCGGACGGGACAGTAGTTGCTGTTTCACCGCTTTTCAACACCATCAAGGGAGCGGCCGCGGGCATCACCGCGGTGCGCGAGAACGCCGCGACCGGGTTGGTCGTGGACCGGTCCGGCGGGAAGCCTGGCGGCAAGCCGGGCCCCCGGCAGTCCGTCACCCAGTCCGGTAACAAACCCGCCGCGGCGGCGTCCTCACGGCCCGCGGCGGGCTTGACGGCACAATATCGGGGACCCGAGCTCAGCCGTCGATCCCGTGAAGGCGCTTCCGGTCCCACGGGACAGCCCAGCCGAGCTGGTCGAACAACTGATTGAGGATCATGCCGGTGAAGCCCCAGACCACCACGCCGTTGACGGTAAAGGCCGGGCTCTGGAAGGTCTGGCCGGCACGGCTGACGGTCGCCATCACCCTGTTGTCGGGGTCCAGCAGGTCCCGCACGGGCACCCGGAAGACCTGCGAGGACTCGCCATAGTCCACCACCCGAACGGGTGACTGGGACGCCCACCAGCCCAGCACGGGAGTGACCAGGAAGTTCCCGCGGGGCAGTGCCAGTTCGGGCATGACGCCGAGAACCTCCACACCCAGCGGGTCCAGCCCCGTTTCCTCTTCAGCTTCCCGGAGGGCGGCCTCGATCACGGATTCGCCCGGGTCGATTCCGCCGCCGGGGAAGGCCACCTGGCCCGGATGATCATCCAGGGTCTGCGCGCGCTGGAGCAGCAGTACGTCCAGATCCGCCGGCGCCAGCAGTTTCACCGACGTGGCGGGGACGTCATCCAGCGAGCCGAACAGCATCAGCACGGCGGCCCGGCGCACCCGTTCGCCGGGCTCAACCGTCAGCTCACGCCAGCGCGGATCCGGCGACGGGGCCGTGCCGGTCTGCACCGCGGCCACGAGATCGATCAGGTCCTGGCGGGCGGTCATTGCGGCCTTCTCTGCGATTCCATCCGGATTTCGGCGGCGCGATGCGTTTCGGCCAGCAGCTTCGCCAGCAGTTCCTCCTGGCCCGGGGCAAGTTCGTACTTCAGCAGCTTCCTGGCCTTCTCCGGATCCGTCTCGCCAGCTCCGAAACTGGGGCACCAGTTCGCCACCGCGCAGGCGCCGCAGGCCGGTTTGCGGGAATGGCAGACGCGCCGGCCGTGGAACACGACGCGGTGCGAGAGCATCGTCCAGTCTCTTGGCTCGAACAGTTCGGCGACGTCGGATTCGATCCGGACCGGATCGTCCGAATCCGTCCAACCGAAGCGGCGCGCCAGCCGGCCGAAGTGCGTGTCCACCGTGATGCCGGGGATCCCGAACGCGTTTCCCAGCACCACGTTGGCGGTCTTGCGCCCGACGCCGGGCAACTTCACCAGGTCCGCCAGCCGGCCGGGCACCTCGCCGTCGTAGTCGTCCACAAGCTTGGTGCACAACGCCATCAGGTTGCGCGCCTTGGCCCGGAAGAACCCAGTGGGTTTGATGATCGCTTCCAGCTCTGCGGGCTCGGCTTCGGCCATGCTGCGGGCGTCGGGATACCGGGCGAACAACAGCGGCGTGATCTGGTTGACCAGCACATCCGTGGTCTGGGCCGAGAGCACCGTGGCCACCACCAGCTCGAAGGGACTGCGGAAATCCAGCTCTGCGTGCGCATACGGATACTGCTCGGCGAGTGCCTTGTTTATCCGGCGGGCGCGTCGCTTGAGTCCAAGCAAGGTCTCCCCACCAGCCTGCACGCGAGGCTTCGCGGTGGCGGGCTTCGCGGTAGCGGGCTTTGCGGCGCCGACTTCGGTGGCCACGGTCCGGCTAGCCGCGTTCGATGTTGCTGAGATCCCGGAGCACGCCGACGCGGCCGTCCGTGTGCTGGACTAGGAACTCGTGGCCGCGGTCCTCCAGGGCCAGGACCCAGCCGCCGGGTTCGACGACGAAGGCCGGGGCGCCGGTGCGCTCGTCCACGGCGGTCCGGGGCTGTGCGACCGCGAACCAGAACGCCTCGTAGGCCGGGGCGGCCGCATTGCTCTCGGGGCGGCTTGCCGGGTCCACCGTGGCACCGATCGGCTCCTGCGAACGGACCTGCGGGGTGAGGGCCGTGGGTGCCTCGTGGCCTGCGGCGGACGGCGCCGCGGCCGCTGCCGCAGCGGGGACGCTGGCCGCCTGGGTCTCCTCCAGGGCCGCGCTCTGCCGCGCGGGTGCCTCCGAGGTGGCCGGGGATCCCGTTGAAGTTGCCGCAGCGGGAGCGGCCGCGGCCGGTGACTGCTCCGCGGCCACCGGGGCCGCTTCGCCTGCGGCGGGAGCCGGGGCGTACGCTGCCGTCGGCGTCGGCGATACGGCCGGCGTCGCGGTCGGGACGACGCCGTGAGCCTGGGTGGCGGGCTCGGCGGCGGCCGGGCGGGCGTATGCCGCGGCGGCGCCTGCGGCTCCTGCAGCTGCAGCGCTTGCACCTGCACCGGCGGCACCGGCTGATGACCCGCGGCCTTCGCTTGCAAGCGGGGCCTTTTCGGCAGGGCCCGCCGTCTTGTCCGTGGTCATCCGCTTGACCCAGCCAGCCAGCGGGCTGCCGCCTTCCCGGGGCGTTGAGGCTTCGCCGGCGGGCTTGGGTGCCTTGGGCGCACGCGGCTTGCGCACCGGCACCGCGGCTTCCCGCGCCACAACGTGGGCGGGGGTTTCGGCGCGGTGCAGGAAGTCGCCGGCGAGGCTGGGAATCAGCCGCGCGAGCACGGTGGCGGTGAAGAGTCCCAGCGAGCCAACGAGCCCCACCAGAAGGCTCGGCACGAATGCGCCGGCAGAGGCCAGGAAGAAGAACGCCAGGCTAAAGGACGCCACCACGGAGGCGAACTGGTCGATCGAGAGGGAACCGATCCGGATCTTCGTGCCCGGGCTGACGCGTCGGGCCACGAAGAGGGCGGCGACAATCAGCGGCAGCAGGACCCCCAGGCCCAGGAAGAAGAAGTTGCCCAGGCTCCACAGGTTGTAGCGGTCCACGAACATCGGGATCAGGGAGGCGATGAAGAGCAGCAGGGTGGAGCCGAAGACGGTGAGGTCGCGGACCGTGAAGGGCCCCACGACGGCCTCGTTGTTCTTCGGGTTCGGCTTGTCCACGGTGAAGCGTGGCTGGTCCCCCTGGCCGTCGGCCTGCGCCGGGCCTGCCTGGCCCTCGTTGCGGAGGGGCGCGTGGAGCTGCCCGTTGCTTTGCTCGTTCATTCTGTTCTCCTTAGCGTGGCCGCACCCTGGACAGTGCCGCCTAACGGCAGGCGAAACAGGACCGCCAGCGGCCCCGTCGCCCCCCATTGGATGTCACAACTCCGTCTCAGCCTAGCCAAGTGCAGAACCGATCACTAGCTGCCCGGCCGTAACTCCAGCACACTCCGGGGAGCCTTTCGCCCTGCGCGTAAAGCGGGGTTCGGCGCGGCTCCCCGCAGGCCACGCCGAACGCCCGCACCACTCGGCGCTTAATAAACGCCGCTCACGGCTCCCTTTGTGACGGGGCACACGTTCTGTCACACCTGCGCGTTAGTGTGTATTTCGGAACAGCTCTTTGCGGTACGCCCGTGACCAGCCGATGTCCGGTGCCACGCAGGTGTCCGGGACAGCGGCGGGATCGGTCGTTCCGCACAGCACGGATCGATGAATGATGAGGTTCACCATGTCCCAGCAGACCCCCGGCTCCACCACGGCCACCCAGGCGCCCCGGCAGGGCGATGCGTTCGAAAACCTGTCGCAGGAGAACCGCAAGTTCGCCCCTTCGGCCGAGTTCGCCGCCACCGCAGTGGTCACCGCCGCCGATTACGCCGAGGCCGACGCCGACCGGCCGGCTTTCTGGGCCAAGCAGGCCCGCGCGCTGCTGAGCTGGAGCAAGGACTTCACCGAGACCCTTGACTGGTCCAATCCGCCTTTCGCCAAATGGTTCGTCGGCGGCGAGATCAACGCCGCCTACAACGCCCTGGACCGTCACGTCGAGGCCGGCAACGGTGACCGGGTTGCCATCTACTTCGAGGGAGAGCCCGGGGACACCCGCAGCTACACCTACGCGCAGCTGACGCAGGAGGTTAAGAAGGCCGCCAACGCCTTCGAATCCCTCGGCGTGGCCAAGGGTGACCGCGTGGCCGTATACCTGCCGATGATCCCCGAGGCCGTCATCACGCTGCTGGCCTGCGCCCGTATCGGCGCCATCCACTCGGTTGTCTTCGGCGGCTTCTCCGCCGAGGCGCTCCGTTCGCGGATCGACGACGCCGAGGCCAAGCTGGTGGTCACCGCCGACGGCACCTACCGCCGCGGCAAGCCCAGCGCCCTGAAACCGGCCGTCGACGAGGCGCTGGCCCACGACGGGCACACCGTCCAGAACGTCGTCGTCGTCAAGCGCAACGGCCAGGACGTGGACTGGCACGAGGGCCGGGACCACTGGTGGTCCGACACGGTCGATGCCGCCTCGGACGAGCACACCGCCGTCGGACACGACTCCGAACACCCGCTGTTCATCCTCTACACCTCCGGCACCACCGGCAAGCCCAAGGGCATCCTGCACACCACCGGCGGCTACCTCACCCAGGGGGCCTACACGCACAAGGCGGTCTTCGACCTGCACCCGGAAACGGATGTGTACTGGTGCACCGCCGACGTCGGCTGGATCACCGGCCACTCCTACGTGGCTTACGCGCCGCTGATCAACGGCGCCACCCAGGTCATGTATGAGGGCACCCCCGACTCCCCGCACCAGGGCCGCTGGTGGGAGATCGTGGAAAAGTACAAGGTCTCCATCCTCTACACGGCCCCGACCGCCATCCGCACCTTCATGAAATGGGGCAAGGAAATTCCGGCAAAGTCGGATCTTTCCTCCATCAGGGTGCTGGGCTCGGTGGGCGAACCCATCAACCCCGAGGCGTGGATGTGGTACCGGGAGGTCATCGGCGCGAACGCCGGAAAGAACGGGGAGAAGAAGGAGAACCCGGCCCCGATCGTGGACACCTGGTGGCAGACCGAAACCGGCGCGCAGATGATTGCGCCGTTGCCCGGGGTGACCGCCACCAAGCCGGGATCCGCCCAGGTCCCGCTGCCCGGCATCGCCGTGGACGTCGTCGATGAGGCCGGTGAATCCGTTCCCAACGGCGCCGGCGGCTACCTCGTGGTCCGGGAGCCATGGCCGGCCATGCTGCGCGGCATCTGGGGTGACCCGGAACGGTTCAAGGACACCTACTGGTCCCGCTTCGAAACGATGTACTTCGCCGGCGACGGCGCCAAGAAGGACGACGACGGCGATATCTGGCTGCTCGGCCGGGTCGATGATGTCATGAACATCTCCGGCCACCGGCTCTCCACCGCGGAGATCGAGTCCGCCCTCGTGTCCCACCCGGCCGTGGCGGAAGCCGCCGTCGTCGGCGCAGCGGATGAGACCACCGGCCAGGCCGTGGTGGCGTTTGTGATCCTGCGCGGGGACGCGGTGGACTCGGGCGACTCGATCGTCCAGGAGCTCCGCAACCACGTGAGCAAGGAGATCGGGCCGATCGCCAAGCCCAAGACCATCCTGGTGGTGCCGGAACTGCCGAAAACCCGCTCCGGCAAGATCATGCGCCGCTTGCTCAAGGATGTCGCCGAGGGCCGCGAGGTGGGTGACGCCACCACCTTGGCGGACAACACCGTGATGGCCCAGATCGCGCACTCGCTCAAGAAGTGAACACGGTTCCCGTCCTGGGCCGCACCGGGTGACTTTTCCCTCTCGCGCCGGGTCGACGCGCCGGCCGAGGTGGTCTGGAAGCTGCTCACGGATACCGGCCAGTGGCCGGCGTGGGGGCCATCAGTCAGCGGCGTCGAACCGGCAACAGCGGGACCGGAGTCTTCGGAGCTTCGGTCCGGCAGCCGCGGAAGGGTCCGCACCATCCTGCGGGTGGCCCTGCCGTACACCGTGACGAAGTTCGAGGCAGGGCGGTACTGGCAGTGGTCTGTTGCCGGGGTGCGGGCCACCGGCCACCGGGTGGAGCCACAGAAGGATGGCGGCTGCCTGGTCACCTTCACCGTGCCCTGGTGGGCACCGGCCTACCTGCCGGTCTGCGCCCTCGCGCTGCGGCGGATTGAACGGCTCGCGAGCGGTCCGGGCAGTCCTGCCGGCCGGGGACCGGTCCGTGAATGATGAACTTCGCAGGACACATCAGGGGCACGGTCCGGAACAACGCGATACATTGGCAGGCATGAGCGAAGCCACCTCCCCGGACGCCCGACGCGGCACCATCCTGGTCCTGAACGGGCCCAACCTGAACCTGCTGGGCACCCGAGAACCGGAAAAGTACGGCACGGCCACCCTGGCCGACGTCGAGGAGCTCGCCAAGGAGGCCGGCGCGGCGCACGGATTCGACGTCGATTGCTTCCAGTCCAACCATGAGGGCGCCCTCGTAGACGCCATCCATGCCGCCAGGGGCAAAGCGGTCGGCATCGTCCTGAACGCCGGCGCCTACACCCACACCTCGGTGGCCATCCGGGACGCCCTCTCCGCAGTGCAGCTTCCCGCCGTCGAGGTCCACATCACCAACGTGCATGCCCGCGAACCGTTCCGGCACCACTCCTACCTCTCGGACATCAGCAAGGCTGTGATCGCCGGGGCGGGTATCCTGGGCTACCGCTTCGCCGTCGACTACCTCGCCGAGCTGCACGCGGACCGGGACTGAGCATGTCCCCCGGTGCGGAGCCGGCAGGGACCGCGGAGTGGTACCGCCACTTCGGCACCGTCGACGCGCCCGGCAACTCCCCCTGCTACGCGGAGTGGTCGCAGGGCATCGCGGACGACCCCGAACTCATCCGGCGCATCGACGCGTGGCCGCACAACAAACGCCAACCGCTCCTGATGCTGGCGGCCGCCCGCTTCCTCGGCGCCCGGATCGGCCCCTACGCGGAGTTCAGGAGGTTCCTTGACGCCCATTGGGACGGCATCTCCCGGATTGTCCTCTCCCGGTCCACCCAGACGAACGAGGCCGGCCGCTGCGCCGCGTTGCTCCCGTCCCTCGCCCGGATCGCCGCCGCGGAGAAGCGTCCGTTGGCCCTCATCGAGGTCGGCGCGTCGGCGGGGCTGACGCTGTACCCGGACCACTACGGCTACGAATTCGACGACGGGGCGGGCAGCGTCACGCAACTGGCTCCGGCCGGCGCCGCGCCCGGGACCTACCCGGTGCTGCGCTGCGCCACGGCCGGGCCGGTGCCCCTGCCGGCCGCGCTGCCGGTGGTCGCGTGGCGGGCCGGCATCGACCTGAACCCGCTGGACATCCAGGACCCCGAAGATGTCGCCTGGCTGGAGGCCCTGATCTGGCCCGAGCAGGATTTCCGCCGTGAGCGGCTGCGCCAGGCGATCGCCGTCGCGCGGACGGATCCGCCGCTGCTGGTGGCCGGGGACCTCAATGAACAACTCGTCTCCCTGGCCGGGCAGGCACCGCCGGAGGCCGCCCTGGTGGTATTCCACAGCGCGGTCATGGCCTACCTCGATGCCGCCGGCCGCGAACAATTCCGCGACACCATCGCCCTGCTGGCCGCGGACCGGGGCTGCCACTGGATCTCCAACGAGGGCCACACCGTCATCGTGCAGGCGGACGGATCCAGCGTGGTTCCCGAAATGGACGAAGCACGGCTCCGCGGCCGTTTCCTGCTGCTGGAGGACGGCCTGCCGGTGGCCATCGCCGGCCCGCACGGCCAGAGCCTGGAGTGGATCGAGGCCGCCGGCGCCTGACGGGCCGGTCCGCCCGTTCCCGGATAGTTCGGCGCGGGCTACTTCTTAATGCACTGGCCCGGCGACACGGCGTCGCCCAGGTCCGGGGCCTTTGCGGCCACGGGGCCGAGGTCGTTCATGGTGATGGCGAAGCCCAGCGAGGGCTCGGACGTCGACTTCGCGAAGACGACCCCGGCCACCTGGCCGCCCGTGGTCAGCAGCGGACCGCCGGAGTTCCCGGGCTGCACGTCACCCGCGAGCCGGTACACATCCTCGGCGGCGGCGTTGTTGCCATAGATGTCCGGAACCAGCACGGTGGTGATGTCCCGCACCGTTGCCGGCTTGGACTGGAACGGGCCGCCGTGCGGATAACCCGCGAACGCCGCCGGGCTGCCGGCGGGAAGGTCGCGCCCCAGCGGCAGCGGCGCGGCGCGCAGCCCGTCCACGGCCAGGATGGCGAGGTCATGCCGGCTGTCGAAGTACACCACCCGGCCGGGGAGCGCTCCCCCGCCGGGGACCTCCACAACGGGCTCCGGAACGCCGGCCACCACATGGGCGTTCGTCACGACCCGGCCGGGCGAGACCACAAAGCCGGTGCCGGTCTGGTTCTGGCCGCACTGGTAGGCGGTCCCGGCGATCTTCAGCACGGACGCGGCTGCCTTATTCAAGGCGGGGGTGTCGGTGCTGGCATCCGGCACTGGCACAGGCCGTCCGCCGACACCACCTTCAAACAGAGTCGGAATCCCGTCCCCGATCACGGCCGAGCGCAGCTGGGCCATGGAGGTCTTCAGGGGCGTGGGCGTAACACCGTCGATGAAGCCGATCACCTTGGAGTCTGCCAGCTGTTGGGAAACGACCGGAACACCGAGCGCGCTGATGCTGAACGCCAGCATGGACATCACAAGGGCGGACACGGCGAGGTTGACTCCGCCGCCCACCACCCGGTCGGCCAGCCGAAGCGGACTGATCTTCACAACGCTGCGGATCCGCCGTCCGATCATGGTGCCCAGGCCGTGCCCCAGCATCATCAACAGCACGGCGGTGGCAATGATGGCGGTAAGCCGCCAGCCGGGATCGCCCACAAGGTCGCTGACGATCGGAATCGACACGAAGGCCGCCACGGCCCCCGCCGCGAACCCGGCAATTCCGCCAAGCGTCACCAGGAAGCCGTTGCGCAAGCCGTAGATCAGGTAGGACAAGAGCGTCAGAATCAACGCCAGGTCCAAGATGGTCAAGCCGAACACCGGGGCTCCTTAATGACTGGTAGGTGCCCATTCTACCGGCGCGGGCTGACAGTTTGCCGGGTCCCGCAGCAGCCCGGGACGTCACCCGCCCGCCGTTTCGTGCGTTTCGGTGCCAAGTACGTCACAGAAGCCGCAAAATTCTGAAACAATGGCTGAAGCGCCCCAGCCGACACAGTAAGTCAGGAGATTTCATGGATATCGAGGTATTGCGCCGCGCACCCCTTTTCGCCACGCTCGACGACGAGGCGTTCCGTCTGCTGACGGACGAACTCACCGAGGTGGACCTCTCACGCGGAGCCTCGGTATTCCGGGAAGGCGACCAGGGCGACCAGCTCTACTTCATCGTCTCCGGCAAAGTGAAGCTCGGCCGCACCTCCCCGGACGGCCGCGAGTCGCTGCTCGCCATCCTCGGCCCGGGCGAATTGTTCGGCGAAATGGCGCTGTTCGACCCGAGCCCGCGTACCGCGACGGCCACCGCCGTTTCCGAGACCCGCCTGGCCGGGCTGAAGAACGAGAGCCTCAACGCCCTCCTGCGCACCCGCCCCGAGGTCTCGGCCCAGCTGCTGCAGGCCCTCGCCCGGCGACTTCGCCGCACCAACGACTCGCTCTCCGACCTGGTCTTCTCCGACGTCCCCGGACGCGTGGCCAAGGCGCTGCTGGACTTGGCCGACCGCTTCGGCCGCCCCGCGACGGACGGCGTCCTGGTTGCCCACGAACTCACCCAGGAAGAGCTGGCCCAGCTGGTCGGCGCCTCGCGCGAGACCGTCAACAAGGCCCTCGCCGAGTTTGTCCAGCGCGGCTGGCTGCGCCTTGAGGCCCGCGCCGTCGTGATCCTCGACATGCAGCGCCTCCGCCAGCGCTCCCGCTAAACCGCAGGGACCATACGCGAAGAACACATGCCAAGGGCCGGCTCCGAATATTCGGAGCGGGCCCTTCGCATGTCCTGACCCGGAAAGTGGCATCCGGAACCGTGCGTCTGAGCGGGCCAATACCGGCCCGGCAGGCACGTTACCGTTCGCGCTGCGGTTCCCCGGCCACGGTCTTCGCGGCCTCGACTTCCAGCATCAGGCGGCCGCCTTCCTCCACCAGGGCCGGCTGATAGGCGTGAGCCTTGCGTTTGTAGCTGAGGTAGGCGATGCAGCCGTTGGCCGCGGCCATCTTCTCCAGCATGATCTCCGATCCCGGGACCAGGAGCTGGCCGAGTTTCAGGCCCACGGTGTTCGGCTGGCCCACCTCGTCGCCCAGTGCGGTGGTGTCGCGCTCGGCGATCGCCTTGCGGACGCACACCCAGCGCGCCCACACGCCCTTGCTGGCCAGCAGCGAGGGCTGCTGGTTCATCGGGATGGTCGCGGCGAAGTAGCGCGTGTTGAAACGGCGGTGGGCGAAGTCGGGGCTCAGCCAGTTCACCAGCGGCTTGAGCAGATCCGTCCGCACCGAAAGCCCGCGCTTGGCCAGCACGTCGGTGAAGGACCTCTCCTGGTCGGCCACGGCTTCGCGGGCGCGCATCCACTCGGCGGTGGACGTCGCCTCCACGGTGGTGGAAAGGTCCGGACCGGCCAGCAGGACGCCCGTCTCCTCGAACAACTCGCGGATGGCGCCGATGACGTGGCGGCGTGCCAGCCCGACGTCGGATGTTCCCATCTGCTCGGCCCACCACTGCGGGGCGGGGCCCAGCCAGTTCACGGCGTCGTCGTCGGACGTTTCGAGCGAGCCGCCGGGAAAGGCGAGGACGCCCAGCGGCGAGGCCCCGGGCCGGTAGCCCAGCCAGGTCTCCAGGCCGGTAGGCGAATCGCGGAGCAGGACCACGGAGGAGGCGTAGCGGGGTGCCCGGGGGGTCCGCTCGCCGTGATCAAGCCAGCTGCGGGCTGCCCCTTCAAGGTCCGGGGGAAGATCGAACAGGCGTCGTGCTAGGTGCGGCAAGGAAAACGACCGGCCTTCTAGGCGAATTCGGCGATCAGTTCGACCTCGACCGGAGAGTCGAGCGGCAGAACTGAAACGCCGACGGCGGAACGTGCGTGCTGGCCGGCGTCGCCCAGGACCTTGCCCAGGAGTTCGGAGGCGCCGTTGATGACACCGGGCTGGCCGGTGAACGAGGGATCGGAGGAGACGAAACCGACCACCTTGACGATCCGGGTGATCCGGTCCAGGTCGCCGATCACGCTCTTCACGGCGGCCAGGGCGTTGACGGCGCAGACCTCGGCGTAGCGCTTGGCCGCTTCCGGGGACACGGTGGACTCATCCGAGGTCCCCTCGGTCCCCGAAGAGACCTTGCCGGTGGCCTCGAGCTTGCCGTCGATGAAAGGCAGCTGGCCGGAGGTGTAGACGTGGTTGCCGGAGATGACGGCCGGAACGTAGGCGGCCACCGGGGCGGCTACCTCGGGAAGCGCCAGGCCGAGCTCGGCAAGGCGCTGTTCGACGGCGGACGACGCGCCGGTGCCGGCGGCACTTTCGGCCGTGCTCGCGGGGCTCGCTGCCGCGGCCGGAGCGGTCGTTTCGGGGGTGCTCATGGCTAGTTCTTCTCCCGCTTCAAGTAGGCAACCAGGCCGTTTCCGTCCGGGCCCGGAACAACCTGGACGAGCTCCCAGCCGTCGTCGCCCCACTGGTCCAGGATCTGCTTCGTCGCGTGGATAATGAGCGGAATCGTGGCGTACTCCCATTTGGTCATGAAGTAAAGCCTAGTCCTTGCCGGTAAAGTGGAAAACATGGCGACTGGTAAGAACCCTTTATTCGACACGGCCACCACCCTCGGAAAGCTCGTACTTTTCCTGGGCGTGAGCGCGATTTGTGGTGTCCTGGCGGCGGGCCTGCTGGTCCCCGCGGCCGCCGTCTCCGGGAACGCGGCGAGTGGTTCGATCAAATTCTTCGAGACCCTGCCGGCCGAATTGAAGGTTGAACCGCCGAGCCAGTCGACCAAGATCCTGGCCTCGGACGGCAGCGTCATCGCCACAATCTACAAAGAGAACCGCACCCGCGTGTCGCTGGATCAGATGTCCCCGTACATCAAGGACGCGGTGGTCGCCATCGAGGACAGCCGCTTCTACGAGCACGGCGGCGTGGACACCACCGGCATTCTCCGCGCACTGGTCGCCACCGCGCGCGGCAATAAGCAGGGCGCCTCGACCATCACGCAGCAGTACGTGAACAACGTCATCAACTCCTCCCTCGAATCCGAGGGCAAGAGCGACCAGGTCCTGCTGAACGGTGTTAACAAGGGCGTCGGTGACAAGCTACGCGAGATGAAGCTGGCAATCGCGCTGGAAAAGAAATTCTCTAAGCAGCAGATCCTTGAGGGCTACCTGAACATCGTCTTCTTCAACCGCGATGCGTACGGCATCGAGGCGGCGTCGCGGCTGTTCTTCAGCACCTCCGCCAAGAACCTGTCGCTGCCGCAGGCCGCGCTCCTGGCCGGCGTCGTGAACAGCCCGTCCTTCTACGATCCGGTCACGCACCCGGACAACGCCAAGGTCCGCCGCAACCTCGTGCTCAAGGCGATGCTGGCGCAGGGCAAGATCAAGCAAGCGCAGTACGACACCGCCGTCGCCACCCCGGTCAAGACCAAGGTCACCCAGCCGCGCCAGGGCTGCGCCTACTCGTCCACCGCTCCGTACTTCTGCGACTACGTGCTGCACCTGCTGCTCAACAACCCCGCCTACGGCGCGGACGCCAAGGAACGCGAGCGGAAGATCTTCCGCGGCGGCCTGACGATCAAGACCACGCTGGAGCCTAAGGCCCAGAAGGCAGCCGAGGCGCAGGTCGATGCCGCCGCCGGCGCGAACCCGAACAAGTGGGGAGCCTCCCTGGTCTCCGTCGAACCGGGCACGGGCAAGATCACCAACATGGCCCAGAACACCAATTGGCTGCCGGCCAAGGGGAAATTCGACACCCAGATCAACTTCAACGTCGACAAAAACGACGAAAAGGGCAATGACCTCGGCGGCCTGGGCGGCGCCCAGCCAGGCTCCACCATGAAGCCGTTCACCTTCGCCGAATGGTTGGACGAGGGCAAGTCCATGAACACGGTGGTGGACGGCTCGGTGCGCGAGTATCGGACCGGCTTCCCTTGGCGGAACTCCTGCGGCACCACCGTCGGCACGTACAGCACCGCGGAGAAGAACGCCGGCGGCAACGCCACCGATGACCTCCAGAACGCGGAGCCGGACTACTACAAGCCCATGACGGTCCTTAAGGGTCTCTACAACTCGATCAACACCATCACCTTCGCCTCCGCCGCACAACTGGATTTCTGCGGCATTCAGCGGATCGTGGACGCGGTGGGCCTGCACAACGGCCTAGACAACAAGCCGATTGACATGTTCAGAGTGCCTAACCTGCTCGGCTCCACCCAGACCTCGCCGCTGACCATGGCCACCGCGTTCGCGACGTTCGCGAACGATGGCCGGTACTGCGCACCGATCGCGATCACCTCGGTGACGGATGCCACCGGAGCCAAGCTTCCCGCCCAGGCCACCAACTGCCGGGACGCCCTGAAGCCAGAGGTTGCGCGCGGCGTGAACTACGCGCTGCAGGAAGTGCTCAACCGCGGCTCCGGCTCGCTGATCCAGCCCCGCATTTCCACCCAGACCAACTTCCCGATTGCGGCCAAGACCGGTACCTCCAACAACAACGGCTCCACCTGGGTGGTGGGCCACACCACTGGCCTGGCGACGGCGGCCTGGTTCGGCGATCCGCTGGGTGGCCAGACACGGTCCGGGCAGAACATCACGATCAACGGCCAGTTCTATGAGGGCATCGACGGCTACATGATCGCCGGGCCGATGTTCTCCAGGTTCATGGCCGAGGTCGCCCCGTCGCACGGCACCGATCCGTTCCCGGAGCCGCCGTCGAACCTGCTGGCCGAGCCATACCAGCAGCCCACCAACAACGACGCCGGCAAGAACAACAACTTTGTGCCGCCGGCGAAGCAGAACCCGGCGCCGTCGTCACCGGCTCCGTCGGCACCGGCTCCGGCACCGGCACCCAAGCCCGGGCCCTCGAAGAAGCCATGATCAGCGGAACCAAGCTGGCCAGCCGCGCCCGAAGCATCGGGCGCGGCTTTGCCGTAACCACCGCCGTCGGCGCCGCGGCCGGGGCCGCCGCGACCGGTTACGGATTGTGGGAGAAGAACCAGTTTGTGCTGCGGGAGGAGTCGCTGGCCATCCTGCCCGCCGGGTACGGTCCGCTCCGGGTGCTGCACCTGAGCGACATCCACTTCGTCCCCGGCCAGCACCGCAAGGCCGCGTGGCTCCGCTCCCTCGCCGAGCTCCAGCCGGACCTGGTGGTGAACACCGGCGACAACCTTAGCCACACCAAGGCAGTCGATCCCCTGCTGGAGGCGCTGCAGCCGTTGATGGAGTTCCCGGGCGTCTTCGTCCCCGGCTCGAACGACTACTTCGCCCCCCGGCTCAAGAATCCCGCTTCGTACCTGCTGGGGCCCTCCAAGTCGCGCCCGGACCCCGTCGAACTGGACTGGCCGCGGCTCCGGGCAGGCTTCGGCATGGGGGGCTGGATTGACCTCACCAACCGCTGCCAGTCGCTCGTGATTCGGGGCCTGCGCGTGGACTTCTCCGGCGTGGACGATCCGCACCTGCGCCTCGAGCGCTACGCCGGCTGGCCGCGCGGCACCAAGGGCCAAGACGCCAAGCCGCACCTGCGGATCGCCGTCGCCCATGCCCCGTACCAGCGCGTGCTGGACCACTTCACCGAGGACGCCGCGGACCTGCTGCTGGCCGGCCACACCCACGGCGGCCAGATCTGCGTCCCGGGCTACGGCGCCCTCGTGGCCAACTGCGACCTGCCCACCTGGCGGGCCAAGGGACTGCACGACTGGGAAAGCAACGGACGCACGACGCCGGTCAACGTCTCGGGCGGCATCGGCACCTCGCGCTTCGCCCCGGTCCGGATCGCCTGCAAGCCCGAGGCCGTGCTGCTCACGCTCACCGCCCGGGCCTAGGCGCGGAGCCCAGCGCCTTCCGGGGGACATGCCCAATGGGGCCGCCGCGGAAGGGGCATGTCCTCGAGCCAGCGCCCAAGAACAGACCCCCGGGCTCCATTGCGGAACATAATTACTGCAACAGATTTCGGAACGGCCCGATATCCTGTGAACCGGGTCACGCGATGGCCTAGGGTAGTTGCTACAGGAAACTACATCCAGTTGCGTAATCCATTTCGCAGTTGCAGCTAAGAAGCAGGCATGGCCAAGCAGACCCCGTTTTTCTCATCCATCAGCCGTCTCTATCCGCACGTCAGGCCGATCATGCCGCGCCTGGTCATGGGCCTGCTGTCCGCCCTGCTGGCCAGCATCGTCGCGCTGGCCATCCCCCAGGTCTTGCGGATCCTGATCAACGATTGGCTGCGGCCCGGTGGCAGCGGCCAGGCCGTCTGGATAGCGTCGTCCGTGATCCTGGTGCTGGGCGTCGCCGAAGCCGGGCTCGTGGCACTGCGCCGCCAGTTCGTCATCAACCCGGCCACCACCGTGGAGACCCGGATGCGGGTGTCGCTGTACGACCACCTTCAGGACCTGGCGGTGTCCTTCCATGACCGCTGGGGTTCCGGGCAGCTGCTCTCGCGCGCCATGACAGACCTGAACTTCCTCCGGCGCTGGATGGCCTTCGGCGCGATCATGCTCGTGGTCACCACGCTGACCGTCGTGATCGGCGTCGTCGTGATGTTCTCCATGAGCTGGCAGCTGGCCCTGATCTTCCTGGCCGCCGCCGTTCCGATCATGATCTACGGCTTCCGCTTCCGGACCCGCTTCAGCAAGGTGGCCCGCCGCAGCCAGGACCAGGCCGGGGACCTGGCCACCACGGTTGAGGAATCCGTGCACGGCATCCGCGTGCTCAAGGCGTTCGGACGCAGCCGCGAGGCGCTGGAGAACTTCAACGAACAGGCCGAGGAGCTCCGCCAGACCGAGATCTCCAAGGCCAAGCACCTGGCAGCCTTCAGCCTGGTGGTGACGCTGCTGCCCGAGCTGGCCCTCGGTGCCGGGCTCGTCGTCGGCGTCATGCTGGCGGCCGGCGGCCAGCTGAGCATCGGCTCGCTCGTGGCCTTCTTCGCCACCGCGGCCGTCATCGCGGCGCCGGTGGAGTTCTGCGGCATGCTCCTGGCGATGGCGCTGACCGCCAAGACCGCCGTGGACCGGCACTTCGAAGTAATGGACTCGGTCAACACCATCACCAGCCCGCCGGAGCCGCGCCGTCCCGCCGAGCTCAAGGGCGCCCTGGGCTTCCACAATGCCAGCTTCGCCTTCGAGGACGCGCCGGACAAGCCGATCCTCAAGGACATCAGCCTGGACATCCGCCCCGGCGAAACGATGGCCCTGGTGGGCATCACCGGCAGCGGCAAGAGTGCCCTGCTGCAGCTGGTGCCGCGCCTCTTCGAGGTCAGCTCTGGCTCCGTCACGATCGACGGCGTGGACCTGCGCGACTTCAGCGTGGAAGAACTGCGCACCGTCGTCGCCGTCGCCTTCGAGGACACCACCCTGTTTTCCAGCTCCGTCCGGGACAACGTGCTGCTCGGAGTGCCGGGACACGAGTCGGCGGAACGCCGGGAGCAGATCCTGGCCGAGGCGCTGGACACCGCCCAGGCACACTTCGCCTACTCCCTCCCGGAAGGACTGGACACCCTGATCGGCGAGGAGGGCCTCAGCCTCTCCGGCGGCCAGCGGCAACGCATCGCCCTCGCCCGGGCCGTCGCCGCCCAGCCCAAGGTCCTGGTCCTGGACGACCCGCTCTCCGCGCTGGACGTGAACACGGAGGAGCTGGTGGAAGCCAGGCTGCGCGAGGTGCTTGCCGACACCACCACCTTGATCGTGGCCCACCGGCCCTCCACCGTGGCGCTGGCCGACCGGGTGGCGCTGCTGGAGGACGGCCGGATCTCCGCCGTCGGCACCCACACCGAACTGCTCGCCGAGAACAGCCACTACCGCTACGTGATTGCCAGCCTGGACCCGGAACCGCGGGACCTCGACTCCGAATTGTCCGCGCTCGAGGCCGAAGAGGTTTCCCGATGAGCACCACCACCTTCGGCACGGCCAACGAGGACAACGCCAACCTGTCCAAGGCCGAGAGCAAAGCCGTCCGGCGGCGCTCCCTAGCCCTGCTCGGTTCGCTCATCCGGCCCGTGCGCCTGCGCTTCTGGCTGACCATCGCCGCCGTCGTGCTGTCCCAGGCCGCCCGTGTGGCCGGTCCGGCCCTGATTGCCTTCGGCATCGACCACGCCCTCCCGGCCCTGCGCGGCGGGGACAACCTCCCGCTGGTGCTGGCCGGCGTCGCCTACCTGGTCGCGGCCGTCGCGACCGCCGGGCTGACCGCCCTGTACGTGACCTCGACGGCGCGACTGAGCCAGGCGATGCTGCTGGACCTGCGCGTGAGGGTCTTCCGGCAGACCCAGCGGCTGAGCCTGGAGTTCCACGAGAAGTACACCTCGGGGCGCATCATCGCCCGGCAGACCTCGGACCTGGAGGCGCTGCGTGAACTCCTCGATTCCGGGGTCAGCTCGCTCGCTTCCGGGTTGCTGTTCATGATCTTCACCGCGGCCACCGTGTTCGCCCTGGACTGGCGCAGCGGGCTGCTGGTACTCGCTGCCGGCGTGCCGATGTATTTCCTGTCCCGCTGGTACCAGAAGCATTCCGAGATCGCGTTCCGCGAATCCCGCGTCGTCTCGGCCCGGCTGATCGTCCACTTCGTCGAGACCATGACCGGCATCCGCGCCGTCAAGGCCTTCCGCAAGGAGCGCCAGAACGCCGAGCGCTATGCGGAACTCTCCGAGGACTACCGCAAGGTCACCGTCCGCTCCATCAACCTCAACGGCGTCTTCCAACCCGGGCTGGTGCTGATCGGAAACGTCTGCGTCGCCGTCGTGCTGCTGTCCGGCGGCTTCCGCGTCGTCAGCGGCGAGCTCGCCGTCGGCGTCCTGCTGGCGCTGATCCTCTCCACCAAGCGCTTCTTCCAACCGGTGGACCAGATGGCGATGTTCTATAACTCCTTCCAGAGCGCCCAGGCGGCGCTGGAGAAGGTCTCCGGCCTGCTGGAGGAAGTGCCCACCGTCCGGCCGCCGAAAAACCCCGTTGCACTGCCCGAGGCGAAGGGCCGCATCGACTTCGAGAACGTCGAGTTCCGCTACGGCGACGGACCGGTCATCATCCCCGCCATGGACCTGCACATTCCCGCCGGCCAGACGGTGGCGCTGGTGGGCCAGACGGGCGCCGGGAAGTCCACCCTCGCCAAGCTGATCGCCCGCTTCTACGACGTTTCCTCCGGCTCGCTCACGCTCGACGGCGTGGACCTGCGGCAGCTGACGACGGCGGACCTGCGCCGCAACGTCGTCATGGTCACCCAGGAAGCCTTCCTGTTCAGCGGCTCCGTAGCGGACAACATCGCCCTCGGCAGGCCCGAAGCTTCCCGGGAGGAGATCGAGGAGGCAGCAAAGGCCGTGGGCGCGCACGAGTTCATCACGGCGCTTCCGGACGGCTACGACACGGACGTCAACAAACGCGGCGGACGGGTCTCGGCCGGGCAGCGCCAGTTGATCAGCTTCGCCCGGGCCTTCCTGGCCCGGCCGGCCGTCCTGATCCTCGACGAGGCCACGTCCTCGCTGGACATCCCGTCCGAGCGGATGGTCCAAGCCGGGCTGGCGAGCCTGCTGCAGGGCGTGAGCTCCGGCGAAGCGGGCCGCACCGCACTGATCATCGCGCACCGGCTCTCCACGGTGGAGACCGCGGACCGCGTCCTCGTGGTCCATGACGGCCGCGTGGTGGAAGACGGTACGCCCGCGGAACTGATCGGCGGCGGCGGCCGCTTCGCCAGGCTGCACGGGGCGTGGAAGGACTCGCTGGTCTGATTCCCGGCTCCGGTCCCCCGCGGCGGCGTCGTTTACGGCACCGATTTCGCATCCGGGGCCGGAATCGGATACTCTTGTGAAGTTGCTTTTGAAGTAACGGATCGGGATGTGGCGCAGCTTGGTAGCGCGCGTCGTTC
The DNA here is from genome assembly GCF_056399345.1 of Arthrobacter sp. 01N442. Taxonomy (NCBI): domain Bacteria; kingdom Bacillati; phylum Actinomycetota; class Actinomycetes; order Micrococcales; family Micrococcaceae; genus Arthrobacter; species Arthrobacter sp. 01N442. The sequence goes on along the minus strand of NZ_JBFTRD010000004.1, from coordinate 363,955 downwards.
GGGACGACGAGGTCGCAGGTTCAAATCCTGTCATCCCGACCAATCAAAGAGGGCCTTCCACTTGGAAGGCCCTCTTTTTTTGTCCCGCCAGCCACAACAGACACCGAACAGCCATCGACTGCTCCGTAGTCGCCGTTATGACCCCTCAAAAGGGCCGTTTCGGAGCACTCGATGGACTGGGCCGGGCAAAAAGGAGCCCCGGGACACCTAGGGTGTCCCGGGGCTGCCTGGAGCGTTGCTTACATCGGGTCCGGCCAGTTGCCGATCCGGGTGGTGCTCGCCATCGGGTCCGGCCAGTTGCCGATCGCCGAAAGCGTGCCCTTGCTCGTGCCCATGGGATCGGGCCAGTTGCCGATCGCCAGAGTGTTGTTGCTCATGGGGTCCGGCCAGTTACCGATGGCACTTACTGACAGCACTGCGGGAGCCGCTGCGGAGAACGCCAGAGCCCCGGCCAAGGCGACGGAGGCAGCAATCTTCTTGAACATGTGGGTTCCTCAATACGAGTCGGAAATACGATTCGGAAAGTTACAAAGCCAGCACCAGCCCTTGTTGACATACATTGTAAAATTACTTGCACAGAGACTGTCAAGCATTTAGTACATCGACTGTCCGGAATTAGGAGGAACCCGTGGGGAACGGATTCGGGGAGAAACTCCGAGCTGAACGGCTGGAGCGCGGCCTCACCCAGGCGGAGCTGGGCAAGGACCTTTTCTCACCCAGCTACATCTCGCTGCTTGAGACTGGCCGCCGTGAACCGACCGCGGATGTTATCGAAGAGCTCGCCCGCCGGCTGGAGCTGGCGCCCAAGGCTTTGGAGGCCTGGAGCCAGCCGGTGTCGGTCAGCGACGCCGAATACGTGCTCGCGGGGCTGTACGCGCGACAGGCCTGGGATCTGCGCGATTATCCGCTGGCCGCCAGCCACGCCGCCACTGCCGCCCAGATCGCGCTGGAGGGAAAAAACACCAGCGCCTGGTGGAACATGACCTACATGCAGGCGGAGTGCCTCATGAAACAGGGGCAGTTGAAGGAGTGCCAGAACTTGGTGCAGCGGCTGCTGGACCACCCCATGGCCGCCGAATCGGCCGGCCTGGGGGTGCGTGCCCGGCAGATGCTGGCCGCCGTGTGCCACGGCCAGGGCCAGCTGGCAGTCGCCGTCGAGCACGCCCAGGAAGCGGTCCGGCTCTGCGCCCAGCTCCCCAAGGGCTCCACGTTGATCATTGGCGCGCTCCGCGCCCTGATCGGTGCCCTCGCCGAAAGCGGCCGGCTCGACGAAGCCTGGCAGTACTGCCAGGAGATGAACGAGCAGATGGATGGGCAGTCCATCTCCCAGCTGGCCGGCGAGGTCGCCTGGGTGATCGGGAACGTGGCGTTCATGCGGCACGACTACGCCGAGGGCATCAAGTACCACGAGAAGGCTGCCACGCTGCTCTCGCCGGCAAGCGACATCGACCTCTGGGCCAGGTTCAACAAGGCCTCCGCCGCCGTGCGCCTGTCCTCCGGGATCGTCGAACCGGAAACCCTGTCCTCGATCGAACGCGCCGAACTGGCCCTCTCGATCGTCGGCGGCAACAAGACTGACCGGCTTGAGGTGGCCTTCATCCGGGCCCGCTGGCTCTACCTCACCGGGGACATCGTCGGCGCGGTTCAGAAGCTGCGCGAGATCCACGCCGAACGGGACGCGCTGGCCAAGCACGTCGCCGGCGAGGTGGCCCTACTGCTCGGCAAGGCGCTCAAAGCAGCCGGCGAGTCCGATGAAGCCCTCGTCTACCTGGAGGAAGCGCAGAAAGACTTCAGCGCCGCCGGGGCCTCGGACCGGGTCCAGCAGGCCATGGACGCGGTGCTGGAAATCCGGCTGGCCAAGCGCCGCGCCGAAGCCGCCGCCGCGGGCAGCTAGGCGACCCGGCAGCTAGGCGACCCGGCCGCAAGGCAGCGCTTAGGCGAAGGTCCTGCCGGTGAGCAACTCGTACGCCTCCACGTAGCGGCTGCGGGTGCGGGCGACGACGTCGGCCGGCAGCGCCGGCGGCGGGGTGTCGGAGGACTTGTCCCAGCCCGATTCCGCCGAGGTCAGCCAGTCGCGCACGTATTGCTTGTCGTAAGACGGCTGCGCCTTGCCCGGCTCGTAGGTGGCGGCATCCCAGAACCGCGAGGAGTCCGGCGTCAGGACCTCGTCGGCGAGGGTGATGACTCCGGTCGCGGCGTCGATGCCGAACTCCACCTTGGTGTCCGCCAGGATGATGCCCCGGCCGCGGGCGATCTCCTCCGCTTTGGTGTAGATCTCCAAAGTCAGCTCGCGGAGCCGGGCGGCGACGTCCTCGCCCACCAGGTCGACGACGGCGTCGTAGGTGATGTTCTCGTCGTGCTCCCCCACCTCGGCCTTCGCTGACGGGGTGAAGATGGCCTCGGCGAGCCGTGACCCGTCCACCAGGCCGCCCGGCAGCGGGATGCTGCACACGGTGCCGGACTGCCGGTATTCGACCAGCCCGGATCCGGTCAGGTACCCACGGGCGATGCATTCCACCGGGAACATGTCGAGCTTCTTGCAGATCATGGCGCGGCCTTCGACCGCGGCTGGGACACCGGCGTCGACCGTGGACGCGAGCACATGGTGCTCCACGCCCAGCTGTTCGAACCACCACAGGCTCAACTGGGTGAGGATACGGCCCTTGTCCGGGATCTCGCTGGCGAGGACATGGTCGTAGGCGCTGATGCGGTCGCTGGCAACCACCAGGACGCACTCGTGGCCGACGCGCTCGGTGATGGACTCGTCCGCCGGGATATAGAGGTCGCGAACTTTACCGGAGTAGACGTGCGTCCAGCCGGGAAGGTCCAGCGCCTCGGTCTCCAGGCCGCCGGCGGGTTTGGCGGATTCGGTGGTGTTCATGCTCAAGCCTTCGCTTTCCCGGCAGCGGCGGCCGCGACAGCCGAAGCTGCGCCGGGCGCCGTCACCTTGATTTCGCCGCGCGCGGCCTTGCCGCCGATGTCGGTGCGGAACTGGCCGCCGTCGAGCTGGACGAGTTCGACGCCGTCGTACGCCCGTTCGCGGGCCTCCACGAGGTCCGTCCCGAGCGCAACCACCGCGAGGACGCGGCCGCCCGCGGAGACAACCTTGCCCTCGTCGTCGAGCTTGGTGCCGGCGTGGATGACGTGCACGCCCTCAATGGCCTCGACCTTCTTGAGCCCGCGGATCCGGTCACCGGTGCGGGGCGTGCCGGGATAGTTTTCGGCGGCGACGACGACGGCGACCGCCGACTCCTTGGACCAGCGCAGCGGCTGGACCTTGTCCAGTTCCCCCTTCGCGGCAGCCATCAGCAGGCCCCCGAGCGGGGTCTTGAGCCGGGCCAGGACAGCCTGGGTTTCCGGGTCGCCGAAGCGGACGTTGAATTCGATGACGCGGGTGCCGCGCGAGGTCAGGGCGAGGCCGACGAAAAGCACGCCGACGAACGGTGTGCCGCGGTGGGCCATCTGGTTGACGGTGGGCTGCGCCACCCGGTCGATGACCTCCTGGACGAGGCCTTCGGGGGCCCAGTCCAGCGGCGTGTAGGCGCCCATGCCGCCGGTGTTGGGACCCTCGTCGTTGTCGAAGATCCGCTTGAAATCCTGCGCGGGGGAAAGCGCCACCGTGGTGCTGCCGTCGCAGAGCACGAACACGGAGACCTCGGGGCCGTCGAGGAATTCCTCGATCACCACGGTCCCGCCGGCGTCGAAGCAGCTCTGCGCGTGCGCCAGCGCCTCGTCCCGGTTGCGGGTGACGACGACGCCCTTGCCGGCGGCCAGCCCGTCATCCTTCACAACGTAGGGGGCTCCGAAGGTGTCGAGGGCGTCGGCGGCTTCCTCGGCGTTGGAGGCTACGCGAGCCATCGCGGTGGGGACGCCGGCCTCGGCCATGACCTCCTTGGCGAAGGCCTTGGAGGCTTCAAGCTGGGCGGCGGCCTTGCTGGGGCCGAAGACCGGGATGCCTGCGGCGCGGACCGCATCGGAGACCCCCGCGGCCAGTGGTGCTTCCGGTCCGACCACCACGAGGTCGACGGCGAGCTTGGTGGCCAGCGCGGCGACGGCGTCGGGATCGTTCGCGTCGATGGCGTGCGTGGGGACCAGCTTGCTGATACCGGCGTTGCCCGGGGCCCCGTGCACCTCGGAAACGTTGGGGTCGGCGAGCAAGGATCGGACAATGGCGTGTTCGCGGCCGCCGGGGCCGATGACAAGTACCTTCACAGTTCCCAAGGGTACTTTGTGGACCCTGCAGGCTCCTAAGCTGTGACCGTCGCCGGGCATGCCCAGTCCACGCCGCGAGCGCCGGACATGCCCACTCCCCGCCGCAGGCGCCGGACATGTCCGCTCTTCGGCTCTCGGGACAATCCGCGGGCCCTCCCGCTCCGAACATCCTGTATGAACATGCCCAGCACCCCGAAGCCCGGCACCACCCGCCAGCCCAGGAAGCGGCCAGCGCTGCTGTCCGGGCCCACCGCGCTCGCCGCGCTGGCCGGGGTGGTTTCGGCCGCCGTCGTGCTGGCCGTCGCGGAACTGATCGGCGCCTTCTTCACGGCGCGGGCGACGCCGCTGATCGCCCTGGGCTCGACCTTCATTGACTTCACCCCGCCGTGGATGAAGGACTTCGCCATCGCCACCTTCGGCACGAATGACAAGGCCGCCCTGTTCGTGGGGATGGGCCTGACCATCCTGCTGCTGGCCTGCGTGCTGGGCATCGTAGCCTTCCGCAAGTGGGCCCTGGGCGTGGCCGGCGTGCTGCTCATGGGCGCGGTGATCGTAGCCAGCGTGGTGACGCGGGCCAGCGTGAAGCCCCTGGATGCCATCCCGTCGCTGATCGGCACCGTGGCCGGCCTGGTGGTGCTTCGGTTCCTGATCGGCAAGCTCTGGCGGACCCGGGAATGGCCGGAGGTGGCCTCCGACCGGGGCGCCAAGGAGCCGGACCGCCCCGCCACAAGCCGCCGCGCCTTCTTCACCGCCAGCGGCATCACCGCGGTGGCCGCCGCAGCTGCCGCCACCGGCGGCCGGCTCCTGAGCGCCGCCCGCAGCAACGTCGCCCAGGCCCGGGAAGCCCTGAAACTCCCGGCCCCGGCGAAGGCCGCCGCCGCCGTCCCCGCCGGCGTCCAGTCCAAGGCTCCCGGCGTCACCCCGTGGCTCACCCCGAACAAGGATTTCTACCGGATCGACACCGCGCTCAGCGTGCCGGAAATCGACGCGCAGTCCTGGGAACTGCGCATCCACGGCCTCGTGGAGCAGGAGGTCCGGCTCAGCTTCCAGGACCTGCTGGATGCCCAGCTGATCGAATCCCACGTCTCGCTGACCTGCGTCTCCAACCCGGTGGGCGGCAACCTGGCCGGCAACGCCAAATGGCTGGGCATGCCCATCCGGGATGTGCTCAAGATGGCCCGGCCCAAGGACGGCGCGGACATGGTGCTCTCCACCTCCGTCGACGGCTTCAGCGCCTCCACCCCGCTGGAGGTCCTGCAGGACGACCGGGACGCGATGCTGGCGATCGGCATGAACGGTGAGGCCCTTCCGCTGGAGCACGGCTACCCGGTGCGCATGGTGGTTCCCGGGCTGTACGGCTTCGTCTCGGCCACCAAGTGGGTCGTGGACCTGGAAGTGACCCGCTTTGCGGACAACAAGGCCTACTGGACGGAGCGCGGCTGGTCCGAGCGCGGTCCGATCAAGACCATGGCCCGGGTGGAGGTCCCCAAGTCCTTCGCCAAGGTCCGCGCCGGAAAGGTCGCGATCGGCGGCACCGCCTGGGCGCAGACCCGCGGCATCACCAAGGTGGAGGTGCAGATCGACAACGGCCCATGGACCGAAGCCGTCCTCGCGGCGGAGGCCTCCGTGGTGACCTGGCGGCAGTGGTCCTTCGAGTGGGATGCCACCCCGGGACCGCACTACATCAAGGCCCGCGCCACCGACGGAACCGGCGAAGTCCAGACGGACAAGCGCGCCGATCCCGTGCCCGACGGCGCCTCCGGCTGGCAGTCCGTCATGGTCACCGTGGAGTAACTCGGCTGAGCCCGTGGAGTAACCGGGCTGAGGCCGCCACGCACCATAGACTTGCAGCATGCCTTTGAACTCGCATGCCACCTTCACTGTTGAGTCCGCCGTCGAACTGGCAGTCGTTGAACGCAGCGGCTTCATCGAATCCCGCCACATCGGTTCCGCCGTCGTGATGGCCGCGGACGGCAACGTCGTCACCGAACTGGGCGACATCACCACACCGATTTTCGCGCGGTCCACGCTCAAGCCGTTCCAGGCCCTGGCCTCCATGCAGTCGGGCGTCCCGCTGCGCGGCGCGCAGGTGGCGATTGCCTGCGGCAGCCACGTCGGTTCCCTCGACCACATGGATGTGGTGGAGGGCATGCTCAAAGCCGCGGGAGTGAAGGAAGACCAGCTCCAGTGCCCCGCCGCGTGGCCCGAGGACGAGACCGCCCGGACCTGGCTGGTCCAGACCGAACGCGGGAAGTCCCGACTGGCCTTCAACTGTTCCGGGAAGCACGCCGCGTTCCTGTGGGCGTGCACCGAGAACGGCTGGGACACGCACAGCTACCTTGAGCCCAACCACCCGCTGCAGCAGCGCATCCGGTCCGTGATCGAGGAATACTGCGGCGAGAAAATCGCGCACCTCGGCATCGACGGCTGTGGCGCACCGGTGGCCGCCGTGTCGCTCACCGGCCTGGCCCGCGCCTTCTCGAGGCTTGCCAAGGCTCCCGGAGACAACAACTCCAACGCCCGCGCCGCCACGATCGCCACCTCCATGCTGGACTACCCGTGGGCCGTGCAGGGCCGGGGGCAGGCCAACACGATCGTCATGGACGAGCTCGGGATCATCGCCAAGATCGGCGCCGAGGGCGTGCTGGTCATGGCCACCCCGCAGGGGGTCTCGGTGGCGTTGAAAGTCCTGGACGGCAACATCCGCGCGACGACGCTGGTGGGGCTGACCCTGCTCGCCGCCGCCGGCGCCGTCGAGATCCCGGAGGTCTCCAGCGTGCTGGAGAAGGTCGTCGAACCGGTGCTGGGAGGCGGCCGTCCGGTCGGCAAGATCCGCCTCGGCCACGCCGTCTCGGCGCTGCTGGACTAGGCCGTGGCAGTCTCACGGCGCCGGATCCCGGTGGACGAGGGCCGCGCGGCCTTGGCCTCCTGGCGGGACGCCACCGCACCGGCACCCGACGTCGCACCCGATGTCGCAGGGAACGCAGCGGCGGACCCCGTTGCCGGCTCAGCGGGTCCGGTGTCCCGCAGCACGCTCGCGACGGCGGTGCGCTACTCCCTCGAGGAAGTCACCGCCCGGGCACCCGGCAATTCGGTGGAGGTCCGCGTCCCGCCGTTCGGGGTCACGCAGTGCGTCGAGGGTCCGCGGCACACCCGTGGCACTCCCCCGAACGTCATCGAATGCGACGCCGCCACCTGGCTCGCGATGGTCACCGGCCGGTTGAGCTGGGCGGACGCCGTCGACTCCGGCCGGGTGGCCGCCTCGGGGCTCCGGGCCGACCTGTCCGCACTGCTGCCGCTCTAGGTCAGTCCAGCCAGCGCAGTCCAGTTCCGGGGCGACTCCCGCGCCTAAGATTCAGCCGCGCCCGATGAATGGCATCCCCGCGGCGGTGATGACGAGGGATCCCACACTCGCGGAGGCGGGCATTCCGGCCATCAGCAGCACGGCGCGGGCCGCGTCCTCAACCGGAAACGTCGGCTCCGGCCTGCGGCTGCCATCGGCCTGGAGCGCGCCGTCGTCCACGCCGATCTCGTCCATCAGCCCGGTGGCGGCGTTGCCGATGTCGATCTGGCCGCAGCTGATGCCGAAGCCGCGGCCGTCGAGGTCAATGCTCTTGGTCAGGCCGGTGACCGCGTGCTTGGTGACCGTGTAGGCGACGGTGCGCGGCCTGGGTGAGTGCGCCGCGATCGAGCCGTTGTTGATGATCCGGCCGCCCTGCGGCGATTGCGCCTTCATCGCCCGGACCGCGGCGGCGGCGCACAGCATGGAGCCGGTCAGGTTCACGGCCACCGTGGCATTCCAATCCTCGACGCTGACCTCATCCACCGAGGCCTCGGGACCGAACACGCCGGCGTTGTTGAACAGCACGTCCACCCGGCCCCACTGCTCGAGGGCGACGGCGAAGAGCCGTTCGACGTCGGCCGGGCGGGTAACGTCGCAAGGGAACGCGAGCGCCTGCGCGTGGCCGGCCCCGGTCGCCAGGAGCGGCTCCTCCCGCCGGCCGGCCAGCACGACCCGGTAGCCTTCGGCCAGCATGAGCCGGGCCACCGCCCGCCCGATCCCGGAACCCGCTCCGGTCACGACCGCGACCCGGCCAAGGTGGTGCTGGTGCGTCATGTGGGGCTCCTGGGGTGGCGTGGCGGTTCCGGTCCCGGACAGCCTATGCCGAGATGACACTTCGCGGCAGTGCCGGAGACAAACATTGCCGTGATCTGTCATCTCGCGGCCCACGTCAGGGTCTTGCACCACGAAGTAGAGTGAAGCGTGGCAACCACCGCGGGCGAGGCCTTGCTGGCTTACCTGGACCAGCAGCTCGCTGAACTGCGCCAGCACGCCCCAGGAGTCCGGGAGAGACAGCCGGAAGCGGTCCACCAGATGCGTGTCGCGGCCCGCCGCCTCCGCTCCCTGCTGGCCTCGGGTCGGCCGTTGTTCGACGACGGCGCCGTGGAACCGCTACGGGACGAACTGCGCTGGCTCTCGGGACTGCTGGGCACGGCCCGCGATCCGGGAGTGGTCCGCGAGAGGCTGGCGACCCTGCTCGCCCAGGAGCCCGAAGCGCTCCGCGGGATTTCCGGACCGCACGGCCCGGCCGCCACCCGGATCGACGAGGAGCTCGATGCCTTGGCCGCGGCGGGATTCGTCACGGTCCTCGAGGCGCTCAGAAACGAGCGCTATGCCCAGCTGCTGGCGGATCTGGAACGATTCGTCACCGACGCTGCGCTGTCACCCACGGCCGCCGGCGCTCCCAGGGCGAGGTTCGGCAAGCTCGTGACCAAGGACCGGCGGCGGTTACAGCGCGCCGTCACAGCGCTTCCAGCAAGGGCAGGCGACGCCGGCGCCCGGGATGCGGGCCTGCACGAGGTCCGCAAAGCGGCGAAGCGGCTGCGCTACTCCGCCGAACTGGCCGCCTCACTACCCAAACGCACCGGGAAGAAGCACGCAAGCAAGAAGCGGCGCCGGACCGCCAAACGGACAGCGAAGTCCGCGCGGACAATCCAGCAGTTACTGGGCCTGCACCAGGACAGCGTGGTGGCACGGCAGCGGCTGGAGGAGCTGGCCCGCCGGGCCCAGGACAGCGGGGAGAACGCCTTCACCTACGGACGGTTGCACGCAAAGGAGGAGGCCCTGGCGGCCGCCACCGAGCGGGACTTCCTGGACTTCTGGGATTCGTCGTCCCGGCCTGCGCTGGGCGGGTTGAGGACAAAACAGCCGCCCAGCTAGCGGCCCATCAGGCGCGGCCCGCCGCCCGGGGAAACGCGGCACGGACTGCGCGGCACGGACTGCGCGGCCGGTCGTACAGGATTAGCGCCCGCGGGTTAGCGCACTACGGTGCGGTGGCCGGCATCCAAACGCCGGGTCCAACCGCGCGAGTCAAGATGCTCCAGCAGTGGAACCGCGATGCGGCGGGTGGTGTCGAGCGCCTGACGCGCCTGGCTCGTGGTGAACGGCTGCTCAAGGCGGGCCAGCGCACGCATGGCAACGGCCGGCGCCGAAGGTAGCAGCACCACCCCGTCGCGCAACCGCAGCAGGCGGCCCGCCCGTTCGGCGGCAGCCAGCTCCCGGGCGCCCAAGCCCAGCGCGGTCAGGTCGTCGGCTTCCGGGGCGTGGAACGGGGCCGCGGAAAGCCGGCGCTCCAGCTCAGCGACGGCGGGCTCGGCGGCGCCGAGGTCGTCGCGGCTACCGGGCACCCGGATGTGTCCGGCGTCGGCCTCCAGCGTCGCGCCGTCGATCACGTGCGGCAGCAGCCGTTCGTCCGGCAGGCTCAGCAGGCCGGCCGCGGCCCCCATGGAGAGACCGGGGGCCAACGGGTCCCGTTGCCGCAGCTCCTCGACGGCAGTCCGCAACCGCTGCTGCCACGCCTCGAGGACGGGAGCGTGCACCCACCAGTCCCCCATGACATGGATGTCGTCGAATCCTGCGGGGTCCTGACCGGTCAGCAGCCCCAGCCGCCTCAGGTGGTCCTCCCGGACCGCACCGCGGGCCGCTACCGCCCCGGCGAGGTCGCCTGTGGGGTCCATCGCGGCGAGCCGCCGCGCCCACTTGGCCCCGTCGCCGCGGCGCACCAATTCGGGCGGGTCGGCGTCGAGGATGCGGGCGCCGCCCAGGACGGAGTGCCGCCCCGGATCCCGCAGCACCAGCCGGTCCCCCAGCACCAGGGGCAGGGCCCGGTCGAGGACCAGACGGGCAAGGTCGGCACCGAAGGGGCGCAGCCGGGCTGGCACCGCGGCGGTTCCCACGTGCACCATGATGTTCTCCGGCACCTCCGTGTACTCCAGGCCCGAGGCTCGTTGGATGCCGACGACGGCGGTGGTGGGCCAGGCGTCCGGAGTCACCAGCACGTCGCCCCGGTGGATCTCGGCGGGGCCGACGTCGCGGAGGTTCAGGGCCACCCGGCTCACCGGTTCCACGGAGGTCCGCGCGATGTCGCAGCTTTGCAGCGCGCGGATGGCCACCGGCCGCTCGGTGGCATCCCCCAGCAGCATCAGCCGGTCGCCGCGCGCCAGGGTTCCGGCGGCGAGGGTTCCTGTCACCACGGTCCCGGAGCCGGTGATGGTGAAGGACCGGTCCACCCAGAGCCGCACTCGGCCGGTGAGGATTGGCGCCGGCACCCCGGCGAGGACGTCGTCGAGCGCGGCGCGCAGCTCGTCCAGCCCGGTGCCGTCAATGGCGGAGACGGCGACGGCGGGAGCGTCACGCAGGCCTGTTCCGGCCAGCTCGGCGCGGGTCCTGGCCAGGACCTCGGCGCGCCGCTGCTCCGTGGCCCGGTCGGAGCGGCTCAGGACGATCACTCCGTGCTCGATGCCGAGGGCCACGACGGCGTCCCGGTGGTCACTGGACTGTGCCTGCCAGCCCTCGTCGGCTGCGACCACGAAACAAACTACGGGCGCCGGGCCGATACCGGCGAGCATGTTCCCGAGGAACCGCTCGTGTCCCGGCACGTCGACGAAGGCCACGTCGCGGCCGGAGGGCAGCGCAGTCCACGCATAGCCCAGGTCGATGGTCAGTCCGCGGCGGCGTTCCTCTTCCCACCGGTCCGGTTCCATCCCCGTGAGGGCGCGGACCAAGGTGCTCTTGCCGGAATCAACGTGCCCGGCCGTGGCGATGACGTGCATAATTCAGGCTGCGCCCCCGGCATCGGCCGCCGCAAATCGTGACTGGGCTTGGCGGACTGCGTCGAGGATCCGGTCGTCGTCCGCGGCGGGCACGCAGCGAAGGTCGATCAGGCAGGCGCCGTCGTGCACGCGCGGAAGCACGGCCGGGCTGCCGGTACGCAGCGGCCCGGCGAGCCGCTCCGGCAGCCGCAGGGCCCAACCCGGCAGGGGCACGCCGGGGGCGCCGCCGCCGCCGACCCTGCCGTCGTGGGCCACGACCGGGACGCCGAGGGCCGCGGCGAGCCTGTCGGTGCGCCGGCGCAGCTCCCCGACGTCGGCGTGCAGGGCCTGGGACACGGGCGTGGCCCCGCCGGTGAGGGTGGCTTCGAGGGCGGCGAGGGCGAGTTTGTCGGCACGGACCGCCCGGGCCAGGGGATGGCGGGCCAGCCTGTCGATGATGTCCTTGCGGCCCAGCAGCAGGCCCGCCTGGGGCCCGCCCAGCAGCTTGTCGCCGCTGGCGATGACGACGTCGGCTCCGGCCAGCAGCGCGGAGGTCACGTCCGGCTCGTCCGGCAGCAGCGGGTCGTGCGTCAATAGTCCGCTGCCGAGGTCGGCCACCAGGGGCACGCCGCCGGACACGGTGAGCCGGCTCAGTTCGGTCAGCGGCACGGCGGAGGTGAATCCGTCGACCCGGAAATTGCTGGGGTGCACCTTGAGCACGCACCCCGTCTGCGGTCCCAGGGCGTCCGCGTAGTCGGCCAGGTGCGTCCGGTTCGTGGTGCCGACCTCCCGGAGCACCGCGCCGGTGGACTCCATCAGGTCCGTAAGGCGGAAGCCGGCGCCGATCTCGACCAGTTCGCCGCGGCTCAGGACCACGTCCTTGCCGGCCGCCAGGGCGGTGGTCGCCAGAACGAGTGCGGCCGCTCCGTTGTTGACCACCAGCGCGGCCTCCGCCGCGGGGCAGGCAGCAAGCAGGGCCGCCCGGGCACCCGCTCCCCTGCTGGAGCGGCTGCCGTCCCGAAGGTCGAGTTCGACGTCGACGTAGCCGCTGGCGGCGACGAGGGCTTCCTTGGCGGCGTCCGAGAGCGGCGCGCGCCCGAGGTTGGTGTGGACAATGACGCCGGTGGCATTGAGCACCGGCCGCAGGGTGGTTGCCCGGCGGCCGTTCACCGCCGCCGTCAGCGTCGTTTCCACCAGGGCGGGGGCCAGTTCGCCGCGCCGGGCCCGGTCCTGGACGTCCCGGACCAGCTCGCGGATGACGTGGCCGCCGAGCCGCCCGGCGGCTTCCCGGACGGAGGGCAGGGCAAGCAGGTCGTTCGTCCGCGGAATGAATCGCCGGGGGTCGATCTGGTCCACGGTCCTCCTCGGCCGGCGGCAGTGACGCCTGAAGTTGGCGGTGGCGGACGGGAATCGAACCCGCCAGGCCGAGATGCTCGGCCGCACCGGTTTTGAAGACCGGGGGGCCCACCAGGACCCGGACGCCACCGCGCCTCAATATAGCAGGGTTGCCTTGGGGGTACGCTGGGCGGGTGACCGAGGCCCAGACACCCACCCGGAAGCCGGAGGAGAGCGCCGCGCCCATCCGGCTCACAGGCTTTGCCCACGGCGGAGGATGCGCCTGCAAAATCCCCCCGGGCGAACTCGAGGACGCCGTCCGCGGCCTGATCGGGCACCCCGGGCCGGAGGTGCTCGTCGGACTGGACAGCGGCGACGACGCCTCCGCCGTCCTGGTCCGCGAGGATCTGGCGGTGCTGACCACGGCCGACTTCTTCACTCCCGTGGTCGATGACGCGTACGACTGGGGCCGCATCGCCGCGGCCAACGCCCTCTCCGACATCTACGCCATGGGCGGCCGGCCCGTGACGGCCATCAACCTGCTCGGCTGGCCGCGTGGCGTGCTGCCGATGGAACTCATGACAGAGGTGCTCCGCGGCGGCCTGAGCGTCGCCGCCGAGGCGGGCTGCCCGGTGCTGGGCGGCCACTCCATCGACGATCCGGAGCCCAAATACGGCATGGCCGTCACCGGCGTCGCCCACCCCGATCGGTTGCTGCGCAACGACGCCGCCGAGCCCGGACTGCCCATCACGCTGACCAAGCCCATCGGCGTCGGGTTGCTCAACAACCGCCACAAGCAGACCGGCGAGGTCTTCGCCGAAGCGATCGAGACGATGGCGCGGCTCAACCGCGACGCCTCCGACGCCGCCCTAACCGCCGGGGTCAAGGCGGCCACCGACGTCACCGGCTTCGGCTTGCTGGGACACCTCTACAAGATGGTCCGCGCCTCCGGGATCGGCGCCGTCATTGACCTGCAGTCCGTCCCCCTGGTGGACGGCGCCCGGGCGGCGCTCCGCGACGGATTCGTCTCCGGCGGCACCAAGCGCAACCTCGACTGGGTGCGCGCCCACCTCGACGCCGACACCGGGATCACGGAGGATGACCTGCTGCTGCTGGCGGACGCGCAAACCTCCGGCGGCCTGCTCGTGGTGGGCGAGGTGCCCGGCTACCCGGTGATCGGCCATACGACGGCGGGCCAGGGCATCCGGATCCGCTAGACCCGGCGCGCCGACGGCCCGAGCAGGGCTGACTGCCCGGGCCCGGATCGTCAGCTGCCGGCGCGTCAGCTGCCGGCGCGTCAGCTGCCGGTGGTGATGGCGTCGCCGGTAATGCCGGCGGCACGCCGCGCCGCCAGGCGCCGCTTCTGCGGTTCGATCGTGTAGCGGGGATCCTTGGCCGAGGCGAGCCCGGCCTCGAACACGCCGAAGCGGGTGAGTGCCGAGCCTGCCAGCAACGCCAGTCCCGACGCCGCCGCGACCGCCCGGTTCCGGCCTCCGAGCAGGGTGCCCAGTCCGCCGGCCAGGACAAGCCGCTCGCTCCACTTCAGCATGGTGCCGGCTTTGCCTTGGTGCAGGGGCTCCGCGGCCACCGGATCCATCCGCCGTTCCATGATCTTCATCGCCACCACGTCCCCGACCACGCCGAGCAGCGCGAGGTTCCGAGCGGGTCCGGCCTCGCGGACCGGGGTTGTCACCATCGCGAGCCCCGCGGAGGCCAGGCTGGCGGAGCTGACGAACACGAACGGCAGTTCCCCGTGCATCTCGTTCCAGGTCGGCGTCGCGGTGTCGCCCAGCAGGACGGCCGTGTAGGCCGCCAGCGGTCCCGCGAAGACGGCGGCTTCGAGGCCGGCCGGGCCTTCGACGGCGCGGAGCACGCCCCGCAGCGGTCCCAGCGGCAGCCGTTCGCCGCTCATCCGGTCGATCTCCGCGACGGCGGCCACGCCGGCTCCCGCGCTAAACGCGCTCAGGATCCACGAGCCGACGCTCATCGGCGAGGTCACCTTGAAGGTGCGCAGCATGTTCAGGAAGCGCTCCGGGCGTCCGAGGTCCTTGACCAGGGCGCCAGCGCCGAGGCCGACGGCGCCGAGGGCACCGAGCCGGGCGTTCCGGCGCAGCAGCGGCCGTCCGCTCAACTGGCCGCCGGCTGCCAGCAGCGCAGAGCCCCCGGCAACACCGCCGAGGAAGAGGTATGCGGCGACGTCGTCGCCCCAGGGGGCCGGCTTGACCACCGGACGGCCGTAGTACGAGGTGAATTCAGGTTCCGGCACCATGGGCATTTCCCGGGAGCCGTCACCGTTTTCCCTGCGCCGGCCGGTGCCGCGTTTACCGCCCTCCCGCCGGCGTCGGGCAGGCTCGGTGGGCCGGAAGCTGTCGAATTCCGAGAGCGTCACTCGCGTCCTCCCAGGAACGCCACCGCGGCGGCGACGGCCATGCCGGCTACCGCCATGCCGGCCCGCCGGTACATCTTCGGCAGGTCCGCCGTGGGCACCCGCGGGTCCGGCGGGAGGCCGTAGACCTCGGGTTCATCCAGCAGCAGGAAGACAGAACCGGTTCCGCCGACGCCGTCGTTCTCGTTCGCGCCGTACAGCCGGGCCTCGGTCATGCCCTGGGCGTGCAGGGTGGCAACCCGTTCCTTGGCGGTCTCCACCATGTCGTCGTGGTCGCCGAACTTGATGGACGTCGTCGGGCAGGCCTTGGCGCACGCGGGCGTCTCGTCGGCCACCAGCCGGTCGTAACACAGGGTGCACTTCTGGGCGACGCCCGCGTTGGGGACGTCGGCATGCTTGGCGTGCTGTTCCTCCCTGCTGGCGGCAACCTTCACGGTGCCGTTGCTGCGGCGCTCGATCACGCCGAACGGACACCCGGCCACGCAGGTTCCGCAGCCGTTGCAGACGTCGTCCTGGACAACGACGGTGCCGAACTCGGTGCGGAACAACGCTCCGGTGGGGCAGACGTCGAGGCATCCGGCGTGCGTGCAGTGCTTGCAGACGTCAGAGGACATCAGCCAGCGGAAGTCCGCCGTGTCCGGCGGGGTGGTATCGGCGTCAGCGAGGTCCGCCACGCTGGGTGGGGCCGGCGGACCGATGCGCGGCATGCCAAGGCTGACCAGGGCACGGCCTGATTCCCGGGCCTCAGCAATGCGCTCCTGGCCCTGTTCGATGAAGGCGACATGCCGCCAGGTGCTGGCACCCAGCGACCCGGTGTTGTCATAGGAGGACCCGAGCAGTTCGAGGTTTCCGTCCTGCGGGTTGTGGTTCCACTCCTTGCAGGCAACTTCGCAGGCCTTGCAGCCGATGCAAATCGATGTGTCGGTGAAGAACCCCTTGCGCGGATGGTTGTGCTCCCAGTGGGCATCGGCGGTGGGGTCGGTCGGTCCGGTCAGCTGGCCCATTCGGTCCTCCAAAGTCGGGTCGGTGTCCGGGCGGCGGCGATGTGCCGCCACCCGGACCGGGCAAGATGTGCTGCGCTCGGGGCAGCTGGCGGGGCGGGGATCACGGCGTCTGCCCGCCCGGATGTTCGCCCTCGGCGGCCGGATGGGTCACCGTGCTGTTACTGGTCTCCACCGTGAGCCCGGCCCGCGCCTGGTACTCGGCGACGAGCGCCAGCAGCTCCGGTCCCCGCGGCCTGCGCCCAGGGCGGATGTCACAGGAGGCCACCTTCGATTCCTGGATCTGGACGTTGGGGTCGAGGGTCACGCCCAGCAGGTCGTTGGCAGCGTCGCCACTGACGACGGCGCTGTTCCCGACGCCCCAGTGATAGGGCAGCCCGATCTGGTGCACGGTGTGGCCACCCACGGTCAGCGGCGTCATCCGCTCCGTGACCAGCACCTTCGCCTCGATGGCCGAGCGCGCCGAGATGATGGTGGCCCAGCCGTACGGCTCCAGTCCGCGCTCGGCGGCCAGTTCCGGCGAGACCTCGCAGAACATCTCCGGCTGCAGCTCGGACAGGTACGGCAGCCATCGGCTCATGCCCCCGGCCGTGTGGTGCTCGGTGAGCCGGTACGTGGTGAACACGAACGGGTAGACGTCAGCGCCAGGGTCGCCTGCGCTGGGCGCGCTGAGGTTGTCCTTCCGGGGGTACTTCAGGCGCGCCGGGCTCTGCTGCTGCGGGTACAGCCCGTTGGCCACTGGCGACTCCTGCGCCTCGTAGTGGGTCGGCAACGGACCGTCCACGAGTCCCTTCGGCGCGAACAGCCAGCCCTTGCCGTCAGACTGCATGATGAACGGATCGTCGCCGCTGAGCGCGGCCGGACCGCCCACCGACGGGTCGGGCTTGCTGCCGGGGGCGAGGGTCGGCGGGAAGTCCGGGACGTCGTCGCCCACCCACTTGCCCTGCTCCTCGTCCCACCAGATGTATTTCTTGCGTTCGCTCCACGGCTTGCCGTCCGGATCGGCGGAGGCCCGGTTGTACAGGATCCGCCGGTTGGCCGGCCACGCCCAGCCCCACTCGGGGGCCGCGGGGCCCTGCTCCTGGCCCGGCTTCCGGTTGGCTGCCTGGTTGACGCCGTCGGCGTAGACGCCGGTGTAGATCCAGCAGCCCGCCGTCGTGGAGCCGTCGGCGCGGAGTTCGGTGTAGGCGGAGAGGGGCTTGCCCGCGTCGGGGCCGGTCAGGTGACGGCCGTTGATTTCGGCAAGCACCGACTCGGGGTCCGGATCGCCGTGGTCGTCAGTGGGGTAGTCCCACGTCAGGTCCAGCAGCGGCCGATCCCGTTCGTCCTGGGAACCGGCAAGCCTCTGCCGGATCCGGTGCCCCAGTTCGTAGAAGAACTGGAGTTCGCTCTGGCACTCGCCCGGCGGGGCCACGGCCTGGTGGCGCCACTGCAGCAGCCGCTGGGTCTGGGTAAAGGACCCGGCCTTCTCCACGTGCGTTGCCGCCGGCAGGAAAAAGACCTCGGTCTCAATGTCCTCGGTGCGGAGCTCCCCGGATTCGATTTCCGGGCCGTCCTTCCACCAGGTCGCCGATTCGATCATGTTCAGGTCGCGGACCACCAGCCACTTCAGGTGGGACATGCCCAGGCGTTGCATCCGGCCGTGGGCCGAGCCGACCGCAGGGTTCTGGCCAAGCAGGAAGTAGCCTTCCACCTCGTCCCGGAGCATGCTCATGACGGTCTCGTAGGTCCCGTGGGCACCGGTCAGGCGGGGCAGGTAGTCGTACGCCCAGTCGTTGTCCGCGGTCGCCGCGTCACCCCACCAGGCCTTGAGCAGGCTGATGGTGTACGCGTCGGCGTCGGCCCAGAATCCCTTCTGGTTTTTCGAGGCGTTCGCCTTGAGGTACTCCTCCAGGGTGTCGTGCCGGCCGGCGCTGGGCATCGGCAGGTAGCCGGGCAGCAGGTTGAACAGCGTGGGAATGTCGGTAGAGCCCTGGATGCTGGCATGGCCGCGCAGGGCCATGATTCCGCCGCCGGGGCGTCCCACGTTCCCCAGCAGCAGCTGAAGGATGGCGGCGGCGCGGATGAACTGCGCTCCCAGGGAGTGCTGGGTCCAGCCCACGGCATAGGCGAAGCAGGTGGTCCGGTCGCGGCCGGAGTTCTCCGTGAGGGCCTTCGCCAGATAGGCAAAATCCGCTTCGCTGATGCCGCACATGTCGCGCACCATCTCCGGGGTGTAGCGGGCGTAGTGCCGCTTCACGATCTGGAAGACGGTCCGGGGGTTCTGGAGCGTGTCGTCCCGCAGCACCTCGGCGTGCTCGAGGGGCGGGCCGCCGCTGCCGAAGGTATCACCGGAGGCCCGGGCGCCGGCCTCTGCGCCGTGCTCAGGACCGGCCGGTTCGCCGATGGAGCCTTCCTCGGCCTCCTCGTAGGCCCAGGACGAGTTGTCGTAGGCGCCCTTCTCCGGATCGAACCCGGAGAACAGGCCGCCCAGGTCCTCGGCGTCGCGGTAATCCTCGTGGACCAGCGTGGCCGCGTTGGTGTACGCGGTCACGTACTCCTTGAACCACAGGTCATTGGCGATGACGTAGTTGATGAGGGCACCAAGGAGCACGACGTCGGATCCGGCCCGGATCGGCAAGTGCTTGTCAGCGACCGCCGAGGTGCGCGTGAACCGGGGGTCGATGTGGATGACCTTGGCTCCGCGCGCCTTGGCCTCCGCCACCCACTGGAATCCGACCGGATGGCACTCGGCCATGTTGGATCCCTGAATGATGATGCAGTCGGCGTTGGCCATGTCCTGCAGTGATTGCGTTGCACCACCGCGTCCAAACGAGGCTCCCAAACTGGGAACCGTGGCGGAGTGTCATATACGGGCTTGGTTCTCCGTCTGTACCGCCCCGGCGGCGGTGAAGAGCTTCTTGATCAGGTAGTTCTCTTCGTTGTCCAGGGTGGCCCCGCCCAACGAGGCGATACCCATGGTGCGCCGCAGCAGGCGGCCTTCGTCGTCTTCCTGCTGCCAGGTCCTGCGCCGGCTTTCGATGAACCGGTCGGCGATCATGTCGACGGCGGTGGAAAGGTCCAGCCGTTGCCATTCCTTGGCGCGCGGGGCACGGTACAGGACCTTGGTCTGCCGGCCCGGCGAGTTAACCAGCTGTTCGCTGGCGGAGCCCTTGGGGCACAGCCGGCCGCGCGAAATGGGCGAATCGGGGTCGCCCTCGATCTGGACAACCTTCTCGTCCTTGACGTAGACGCGCTGTCCGCAGCCGACCGCGCAGTAAGGGCAGACGCTCTGCACGACGCGGTCCGCCGTGGCGGTGCGCGGCGCGATCGCCTGGGTCTTGGCCGAGGTCACGGCGGGCCCGCGCCCCAGCAAATCGCCGGTGCTCAGCTGCCGGATAACCGGCCATTGAAGAAAACTTCGCGGTGCCATTTCAGGAGCATATCCCAATCCAGGAACGAGTGACAGGACAGGTTTTCGGCATATCCGCCCGCGTTCCTACGTGTTTTCAAGGGCAGTCTCGCTGCCGGTCGGCCCCCGGAGGACAGACCGGCAGCGGCACCGCTACGGCTTCAGGACAACCTTGATGCAGCCGTCCTGCTTCTTCTGGAACTTTTCATACATGGCCGGGGCTTCGTCCAGGCTGGCCTGGTGCGTCACGAGGTCCATAACCCCCAGCGGGTCGGCGTCGGCTTCGACCAGCGGCAGCAGGTCCTCGGTCCACCGCCGCACGTTGCACTGGCCCATCCGCAACTGGATCTGCTTGTCGAACATGTGCATCAGAGGCATCGGGGTCGCGCTGCCGCCGTAGACTCCGCTCAGCGAGACGGTGCCGCCCCGGCGGACCGCATCCAGCGCCGTGTGCAGGGCGGACACCCGGTCCACTCCGACGGTCTCGAAGGCCTTCTGTGCCAGCTTGTCCGGCAACAGCCCGGCCGCGTGCTGGGCGAAGGCAGCCACGGGCGAATCATGGGCCTCCATGCCGACCGCGTCCACGACCGAGTCGGCGCCGCGGCCCTGGGTCATCGAGCGCAGCTCATCGGCCACGCCCTTGGAGTAGTCAAGGGTCTCGACGCCGTGCCGTTCCGCCATCGCGCGGCGCTCCGGCACGGGATCGACACCAATGACGCGCAGGCCGAAGTGTTTGCCGATCCGCGAGGCGAACTGTCCCACGGGTCCCAGGCCCAGCACCGCGAGGGTGCCGCCGTCGGGTACGTCCGCGTACTTCACGCCCTGCCAGGCCGTGGGCAGGATATCCGAGAGGAAGAGGTAGCGCTCGTCCGGGAGTTCCGATCCCACCTTGATGGGGCCGTAGTCGGCGTGCGGGACCCGCAGGTATTCCGCCTGGCCGCCCGGCACGGAGCCGTACAGCTCGGAGAAGCCGAAGAGTGAGGCGCCGGAACCCTTCTCCTTGACCTGGGTCGTTTCGCACTGGGACTGCAGGCCCTGGCGGCACATGAAGCAGTGGCCGCAGGAAATGTTGAACGGGATGACCACGCGGTCACCCTTGGCCAGGTTGGTGACGGCGCTGCCCACCTCCACGACGACGCCCATTGGCTCATGGCCGACGATGTCGCCTTTGTGCATGTAGGGGCCGAGGGTCTCGTAAAGGTGCAGGTCCGAGCCGCAAATAGCCGTCGAGGTGATGCGCACGATCGCGTCAGTGGGTTCCTGGAGCACCGGATCCGGAACTTCTTCCACGCTTACGGACCGTTTGCCCTGCCAAGTAAGTGCCTTCATGTGCTTGCCTTTCGGTTGCGGTCTGAGGGGAACAGTTGGGGAAGGGGGCCGGGGGTGCGGGCCGGGGGCGTCAGTTGCCCCGGACCCGCGCGGCCAGCTTGCCGATGGCGCTCCCGGCGAGGTTGTCCAGCAGCGCCCGCGGGCTTTCATAGACCTCCGCGGCGCCGGCTGCAAGGAGTTCAGCCTCGCTGGTGCCCCCGCAGGTGAGGCCGATCGCCGGGATGTCCAGCTTTCCGGCGGCGTAAATATCCCAGACGGCGTCCCCCACGTAAACGGCGTTGCCGGCGGGTACGTCGACGGCTTTGAGCGCCGCGGCCAGGATGTCCGGCGCGGGCTTGCTTTCCTTCGCGTCCGCGGAGCTGGTGGCGGCGTGGATGTAGGCATCGGCGTCGATGGTGGCGCGGAGAATTTCGAGGTCCCGGTCCCGGGCGGAAGAGGCGAGCGCGACGGCGAGGCCCGACTCGAAGCACTGCGCCAGCAGCTCCCGCGCACCGTCGAGCCGGCGCAGCGAGGGCCAGAAAGTAGAGAAGACGGCGGCATGGGAGGTCATGATGTCCGCGTCGCCGTCCGGATCGCGGTTTCCGGCAGCAGACGGTCGAGGATCCGGTCCCCGCCCATCCCCACCGAGCGGTGGATGCTGGCCATCGGGACGTCATAGCCCGCCTGCCGGAAGGCCTGCCACCACGCGAGCGTGTGGATATAGGACGAGTCGACCAGCGTCCCGTCGACGTCGAACAGGACCGCGGCCTGGCGCTCCCTGGCGGGCTGGTTGTCAGTGGTGGGCACGGGTACGCTTCGTGGCCGCCAGGGTGCCGCCGGAGAGCGAGGAGCCGCGTCCGGCGCCCCCGCCGGTCCGCCGCTTGGCCAGGGAGGCCATGACGGCCGACTGGCTGTCGCCGCTGCGGTCACGGATCAGGCCGGTGCCGGCGATCTCCCGCGCCTGGGCGATGCCGGCCACGGCCGCGCGCTTCGTGGGGAAGGTAACCGAGACGGCCATCAAGTCCCCGGCAGCGTCCACCATCCGAATCCGGTAGCCGCCGTCGGGCGCATCCACGAGCTCGAAATATCCAGCCATTGCATACTCCTTCAATCCTCCACCCCGCCTGGGGATATTAGTAAGTATACTTATCTAAGCTCTGGAGGAAAGTCCGGATCCGCCTCGGGGCCATGACCTACGCCGCCGGGCGGCCCGGTTGGCGGGCGGTTTCAGCAGCCCGGGTCAGCGGCCGTCCCCCTGCAGGTGGAGGGCGCTGCGCACCAGGGCAAAGTGGCTGAAAGCCTGGGGCGTGTTCCCCAGTTGCCGCGCCCCCTCGACGTCCCATTCCTCGCTCAGGAGCCCGACGTCGTTGCGCAGCGCCAGCAGCCGTTCGAACAGCTCCCTGGCCTCACGGCGCCGCCCGGCACCGATCAGCGCGTCCACCAGCCAGAAGGAACACGCGAGGAAGACACCCTCGCCGCCGGGGACGCCGTCGTCGCTCTGATCCTGCCGGTAGCGGAGCACAAAGCCGTCCTGGGTGAGTTCCCGCTGCACCGCCTCGATGGTGCCGATAACCCGCGGATCATCCGGGGCAAGGAAGCCCACCCGAGGAATCAGCAGCAGGCTGGCGTCGAGTTCGGGCCGCCCATAGGACTGCACGAAGGTGTTGCGTTCGGCGTCGAAACCGTTGGCCATCACATCGGCGTGGATCTTGTCCCGCAGGGCCTCCCAGCGGTCCGCCGGGCCGGAGAGGCCGAAATCACGGACGCCCTTGACCATCCGGTCCGCCGCCACCCAGGCCATCACCTTGGAGTGGGTGAAATGGCGGCGCGGTCCGCGCATCTCCCAAAGACCGTTGTCCGGCCGGTCCCAGGCGGTCTCCAGATGCTCCATCAGCGCCACCTGGACGTCCCAGGAATCATCGCCGTCCTGCAGCAGCGAGGTCCGGGTCAGGGCAAGGCAGTCCAGCACCTCGCCCCAGACATCCAGCTGCAGCTGCCCCGCCGCGCCATTGCCGATCCGGACGGGCGCCGACCCCTCGTAGCCGGCCAGCCAGTCCAGCGTCATTTCCGGAAGCCTCCGCTCGCCGTGCAGGCCGTACATGATCTGCAGGTCGGCCGGATCCCCGGCCACCGCCCGCAGCAGCCAGTTGCGCCACGCCGCGGCCTCCTCGGAGTAGCCGTAGGCCAGCAGCGCCTGGAGCGTCAGGGTCGCGTCACGGAGCCAGCAGTAGCGGTAGTCCCAGTTGCGTTGGCCGCCGAGCTCCTCCGGCAGGGAGGTGGTCACGGCGGCCACAATGCCGCCGGTCGGAGCGAAGGTCAGGGCCTTTAGGGTGATCAGCGAGCGCAGCACGGCGTCACGGTAGGGGCCGGTCACATGGCACTTGGCCGACCATTGCTGCCAGAACGCTTCGGTGGCTGCGAGGACGCCTTCCGGATCCACCCTGCGCGGACGGCCGAGGTGGCTGGGCGCCCACGTCAGCACGAAGGGAATGCGCTGCCCGGCTTTGACGGTGAAGTCGCTGGCGGTCTCCATGTGCTCGCCCCGGAGCGGCGCCTCCGTGACCAGGTATGCGGCATCCGGGCCGGCCACCGCGTGGATCCCGTGTTCGTCGTGGCGCACCCAGGGAACGATGTGGCCGTAGTCGAAGCGCAGCGCCAGCTCGCCGCGCATCCTGACCGTCCCGCGGATCCCCACCACGATCCGCACGATGTCCGCTGCCCCGTCGCGCGGCGACATGAAATCGATGACCTTGGCCTTGCCGTCCTCGGTCTCCCATTCAGTCTCAAGGATGAGGGTGTTCTTGCGGTAACGCCGCCGGGTGCATTCGCCGCCGGACGCCGGCGCCAGCAGCCAGCGGCCCGCCTTGGGGGTGTCCAGCAGGGCGTTGAAGCAGGCGGGCGAGTCGAAGCGGGGCAGGCACAGCCAGTCGATGGAGCCTTCCGTGCTGATCAGGGCGGCGGTGTGCAGATCGCCGACCATTGCGTAATCCTCGATGCGTGCCATGCCTCTTACAGTGCCACACGGGACGCTGCCGGACGAGGAGCCCGGCGCTCCTCCAGGGGGCAGAGGGCTGGGCGCGGCCGCCCGCCCGGGCTAGGATTCAGGCATGCCCGAACAGGATTTCCGGGCTCCGGGTGCGCCGCACATCGGAACCAGCGGCTGGAGCTATGACCACTGGGAAAGTGTGCTCTATCCGCCCGGGCTGCCGGCACGGGACCGGTTGGCCCACTACGCCTCGCGGTTCACCACGGTGGAGCTAAACGCGAGTTTCTACCGCTGGCCGCGGGAGAGTTCCTTCGCCGGGTGGCAGCGGCGGCTGCCGGAGGGCTTCACCATGTCCGTCAAGGCGCCGCGGGGGCTGAGCCACGGCAAGAAGCTCTACGGCCCGGAAGCCTGGGTGGAGCGGATTGCGCGGTGCTGGCACGAGCTGGGTGACAAGCGGGCCGTGTTGCTGGTCCAGCTGCCGCCGGATTTCGCCCGCGACGACGCCCGGCTGGGTTACTTCCTGGCCGCCCTGCCCGGCTGGATCCGCGTGAGCGTGGAGTTCCGGCACCCCAGCTGGGACCACCCGGCGGTGTATGAGTTGCTCGAACGGCACGGCGCCGCCTACTGCGTCATGAGCGGCGCCCAACTGCCCTGCATCCTGCGGGCCACGGCGCCCTTCGTCTACGTGCGGCTGCACGGGCCGGATCCGGACCACCTCTACGCTGGTTCCTACTCCGAGCAGGAACTCACTTGGTGGGCGGACCGAATCCGCGAATGGCTGGCGTCCGGCAAGGATGTCTACGCCTATTTCAACAACGACGGCGGCGGCAACGCCGTGCGCAACGCCGCCAGGCTGCGTGAACTGCTGGGCGACGCCTGAGGGCGGACGCAACGCCGGCCGGACCTGCCGCTGTGGGAGAGTGGAGGTATGGAATTGGCGTCGCAGGAACCAGCGCAGCAACCACAGCCGGACAAGAAGGTCTCGGGCAGCCAGGCCTTCCGGCTGGCCCACTGGGTCTCGGACTCGGTCAACCACCTCCGCCTCAAGGCAGCCCGGCGCTGGAAGTTCAGCCCGCAAACCATCGCCTACCAGGGCTACGGCTCCACCGAGTGGGTCCGGGTGCTGGGCCGCGTGCTGCTCACGAGCAAGCCCACTCCCGGCAGCCGGGCGGAGCAGGCTGCCCAGAACGGCAACCAGAATATCCGCGGCTGGCGTGCCTTCACGTCTGTCCCGATCCAGTTCGTCGAGGTGGAGATCGAAATCGGCGGCGTCACCACCTGGGTGCACGCCGATCGCGGCGGCCTCGTGGACACGGTTGTCCCGGTGTCATTGACGCCGGGCTGGCACCGCGCCGTGCTGCGCGCCGAGGGCACCGAGCCTGCGGAATCGATGATCTACGTCATTTCCCCGGACACCACGCTGGGCATCGTCTCGGACATTGACGACACGATCATGGTCACGGCTCTGCCCCGGCCGTTCCTGGCATTGTGGAACACCTTTGTGCTCAACGAACGGGCCCGGATGGCGACCCCGGGCATGGCCGTGCTGATGGACCGGCTGCTGGTGGAGCACCCCGAGGCTCCGGTGATCTACCTGTCCACCGGCCCGTGGAACGCCGCCCCCACGCTGGCACGCTTCATCACCCGCAACATGTACCCCACCGGCGCCCTGCTGTTGACCGACTGGGGCCTGACCCACGACCGCTGGTTCCGCAGCGGCCAGGACCACAAACGGCGGAACCTGGAACTGCTGGCGCAGGAGTTCCCCAACATGCGCTGGCTCCTGTTCGGCGACAACGGCCAGCATGACGAGGCCATCTATTCGCAGTTCGCCAAGGACCACGGCGACCGCGTGGCCGCGATCGGCATCCGCCAGCTGTCCACCGGTGAGGCCGTGCTGGCCGGCGGCCACTCCGTCGACGGCGACCACACGGGCTCCACGGTCCCGTGGATCTACTCCCCCGACGGCGCCGGCATCGCCAAGCGCCTGCAGGAGCTGGAGCTCCTCTAGCCGGCCGTCTGGGTTCCGGCCGCGGTTTCAGCTTGCGTGTCAGCTCCGGCTGCCGGGGTTTCGACGGCGGCGCCCGCACCGGAGGCGTCCCGCTTTCGGGCCGCCATGAGCTCGCGGAGCCAGAAGTAGGAGGCCTTCGGCGTGCGGACCATGGTGTCCCGGTCCACGTGCAGCAGGCCGAACTGCTGCTTGTAACCGGCGGACCACTCAAAGTTGTCCATGAGCGACCACACGTAGTAGCCGCGAAGGTCGATCGACTCGGCCGCGCCGCCGGGCGAGGTGGCCTCGATGGCAGCCTCGATGTGCTCGGCGAGATACCGGACGCGGCGCTCATCCGGGACGATCAGCCGGCCGTCCGCGTCGTGGATCTCCAGGTCTTCAAAGCTGGCGCCGCCTTCGGTGATGTAGACCGGCGGCAGTTCCGGGTAGCGCTCGGCCATCTCCGCCAGCGCCACGGCCATGTAGTCCGGCTTGATCGGCCAGCCGTAGGCCGTGATCTCGGTGTCCGGGAAGCTCTGGACGTGGAACGGCGTCGGGGATCCGTCGCCGTCGAGGTCGTTGCCCATGGCCTCGGCCATGCCCTTGGGCACCGTCCCCTCACCCGGCCCGGCAGCCACGCGGGTGGGCATGTAGTAGTTCAGCCCGTAGAAGTCCAGCGGCTGCGAGATCAGCTCCATGTCCTCGCTGGACGGGCTGAAGGAGGAGAAGAAGGTGGCGGCCCTGACGGCGTCCGGGTACTTGCCCAGCAGCACCGGGTCCGCGTACAGGCGGTTCTGGGCCATATCCATGAGCCCGGCACTGACCTTGTCCAGCGGATTGGCCGAGGCCGGAACCATGGGCGAATACACGTTGGTCAGGCCGATTTCGCCGGGCACCTTCGCCGCGCGAAGTGCCTGCATCGCGAGCCCGTGGCCCAGCAGCTGGTGGTGGACGCTCGGAAGCGCCTTGAGCATGTGGGCCTCGCCCGGGGAGTGAACGCCCAGCATGTAGCCGTTCGCACTCACCGTGGCCGGTTCGTTGATGGTCACCCAGCGGGCCACCCGGTCCCCGTAGGCCGCCGCGGCGATGGCGGCGAACTCGCCCAGCCGGTAGGCCGTGTCCCGGTTCATCCAGCCGCCGGCCTCGTCCAGTTCCAACGGCGTATCCCAGTGGTACAGCGTGGCCATCGGGGAGATCCCGTTGGCCAGCAGCAGGTCGATCAGCCGGTCGTAGAAGTCCAGGCCTTTGGGA
Source organism: Arthrobacter sp. 01N442 (assembly GCF_056399345.1). NCBI lineage: Bacteria > Bacillati > Actinomycetota > Actinomycetes > Micrococcales > Micrococcaceae > Arthrobacter > Arthrobacter sp. 01N442. The sequence goes on along the minus strand of NZ_JBFTRD010000004.1, from coordinate 337,003 downwards.
TTGACCGGACCGCTGCCGCCGGGCTGGATCCGGGGCCAGGACAAGGAGAACCGGTAGGAATCGATCCCCAGCTCCTTCATCAGCGCCACATCTTCGGGCATCCGGTGGTAGTGGTCGCAGGCGATGGCCGGGCTGTGGTCGTTGACGATCGTGCCGGGCTTGGCCGCGAACATGTCCCACCCCGAGGGCCCGCGCCCGTCCTCGTCCAGCGCCCCCTCGATCTGGAAGGCGGCGGTCGCCACGCCCAAGGTGAAATCGGCCGGCAGCAGGGCGGCCAGATCGTGGGCGGAAGCATTCATTGGCGGATCCCCTATGCAGTTGCGCTGGTGGTTGATTGATTTTAGGCCCCGGCGGGTGCCCGCGCCACAACCGGCGCGTCGACATCCACCGGTGCGGCCAGCGCCTAGTAGGTGGCGGCCTCCGGCCCGAAGAGGAACCCCTTGGCGTGGGCGACGGCCTTCTTGAACGCGTCGTTCCGCAGGCTCAGCAGCTGTTCCGCCTCATCCGCCGCCGGCTCGAGGTAGCCGGTGAACCCCGGCCGGAGCACCCAGATGTCCCCGGCCGGCGGCAAATAGAACACCCCGAACGAGCGGTGCTGGCTGTCCTCGGCGGTCCAGACCGGCACCACGGCCAGCGCGGCGCCGGTGTCCACGTTGATCCATTGCGCACGCGGGAGGGGAAGTTCGTGGGCTTCCGGGTCAAGGAACGGTGCGGTGCCCTCTCCCCAGCGTTCCTCGAACCGTTCGTGGAAGGCCGGGATGAGGTGCGAGTCGTAACGCCGCCATGCGCTCATGGCTGTACTCCTTTTCTTGTGCTGCTGCCAGGGTGCGGATGTGAGGTGCGGATGTGGAGTGCGGATGTGGGGTGCGACGCCGCCGGGAAACAGGCGCCCGCGTCATTCGGGCCCCCGCTCCCACCGCACCGGGGTAACGCGCAGGACCGGCTCCTCGCCGCGGTGGTGGCGCACCGGAATGTCCCGGCCAGCTGGGGCATTGTCGCCCCTGCCGGCCGGGCGGGCGTAGGGGTCGTACTCCGCCCGGGATTTCGGATTCCTTAGGACGGCGTAGGACTCAAGAATGCGCCGAACCTCCTCCGCGCCATCGGGCACGACGCCGGACGCGGCGCCGGTCGCGGTGCCGGACGCGGCCGGGGCGGCGGCTTCGACGTCGGGATGACGGCGTCTCATCAGCGCCCGGAAGGACCGCTGGATCTCCGCCGGCGTCGCATCCGGCGTGACCCGCAAGGCGCCGTAGAATCCGCGCGGATCACGATTCATCGACTCACCCCCTGGCTGGATTGCGAAGCCACTGCCCCGGACCAAGCGGGGACCGCCTGCCAACCCGGCAGGACCCGGCCCCCGCTCTCCTCGGCCGCCCCAGGGCATCCGCCCCGGCACTGCTACTTCCCGATCTCCTGCAGCTTGTCCTGCGTGTGCGTGATTTCGATCTTCCGCGGCTTGGCCTGCTCCAGCACCGGAATCCGGAGCGTCAGGACGCCGTCGGCGTAGCTCGCCTTGACGTTTTCGGTGTCCAGCGTCTCGCCCAGGATGAGTTGGCGGCTGAAGACCCCGCGTGGCCGTTCCGAGGCAATCAGCTCGACATTGGGCTGCGCTGGCTCGCGCCGTTCGGCCCTGACGGTCAGGACGTTGCGCTCGATATCGAGATCGACCGAGTCAACGTTGACTCCGGGAAGATCGAATGCGACGACAAACTCGCCGTCCTCCTGCCACGCATCCATGGGCATGGCGGCGGGGCGTGCCGCCGTTCCAAAGACCTGCTGGGTCAGCCGGTCCAGTTCACGGAACGGGTCCGTACGCATCAACATCATTTCCCACTCCTTCATGTGAGAGTCCCAGGTTTTCTGTCTATCCAGCACCCAGTATCTGTGGTGGTGGATATAGATTTTTTATAGCACCGGTGCCAAACTGATGCAAGGGGAATTTCGGGAAGACAGGAAGGAGCCGCGCAATGGCGGACCGTGACGGCGACGCCGGTGTCTACGCGATCTCCGTGGTGGCCCAATTGATCGGAACCGGCCAGCAGAACATCCGGCTTTACGAACGGAAGGGCCTCCTCACGCCGGACCGCACCGCGGGCGGAACGCGGCAGTACAGCGACGCGGACCTCGCCGTCCTCCGGCGGATCAGCGAACTGCTTGAGGAGGGGCTGAACCTGGCCGGCGTGGCCAAGGTCCTGGAGCTGGAGGCGGCCAACGCCAGGCTCCTCGCGGAGCTTAAACGACGCAGGGCGCGCTGACCGGCAGCGCGCCCCGCATCTCCGGGCCTTTATTCGGCTCCGGTCTCCTGTTTGGAAAGTTCCCCGGTGATCTGCTCGCCCGGAATCCGCGCGGTCCGCCAGGTGTCCAGCAGGATCACGGCGCCAAGGATCACAAACGAGATCGAGAGCGAGGCCGCGGCATCCGTGGTCCAGTGGTAGCCGAGGTACAGCCGGCTCACGGCGGCAAAAAAGATCCCGATGCCGGCCACGACGAATCCGGCGACGGCCGCCTTCGGGTTCTTGCGACGCGAAAAGATAAGGAACGTCGTGATCAGGAGGAAGTCACATGCTCCCAGGACGTGCCCGGAGGGGAACGAGAAGGTGGTGTCGGCCCCGAAGAGCATGAGGTCCACCGGCGGCCGGTGCCGCTCGACCGTCCGGCCGATGAGCTGCGCCAGGATGACCCCGGTGAGCATCCCACCAGCGAGGACCATCGGCCGCCACGCGTGCTTGGCCAGCAGCCCCCAGACAACAGTGAAAACCAGGATGATGATCGGCAGCCCGATGGGGCCGAAAACGATGGCCAGGATGATCATGATCGTCGTGGTCGGTTCCCCACGCAGCTTCACCAGGCCGGAGCGCACCGGCTCATCCACCACGCTGATGCCGGTGTGCTGAAGCACGCTGACCAGGATAAAGACGAACAGCGCGGCGCCGAGAATCATGAGTGCGACGGCGATCCGGTACAGATTCCGGCGCGCATCCGGGCTCATGTAGCGTTCCTCCACCACGAATTTGTCGTGGAAGACCCGCCACCAGCCGGACGATTTCCCTGATTGGTCCTGAGCCATTGCCCGCATCCGCCTCTTCAGTGTGTGGTTATTTCTTCCGTGAAGATTATCGCGGTTCGAAGCCCAGCGCGTTTCCCGGGCTCGACACGGCCTGGAACCCGCCCGCGTGGTGAGTTGACTCACATTTAAATCAGACGTTATTCTCGCTTCAGCCGCTGGGTTCCACGGCAATCCACTTCAAGGAAGACAGTGCGATGACGACAGCTAACGAATGCATCGAGATCCAGGTCGAGAACCGCCGGGTGCTGGACGACCGGCTCAATGACGCCGTCCTAGGGCTGCAGCGACTGGCCATGCTCACCGGCACCCACGGCATCCTGCTGACCCGGCACAAGCCCGGGCACTACACGGCGGCGCTCTCGGACCAGGTGCCGTTCGGAATGACCCGGGAACTGGTCCACTAGGCCGGACCCGCTGCGGGCCCGCGTCCGGGCCTTAACGAGCCAGGTCCCGGGCGGCTGAGCATCGACTCGCCGCCCGGGACCTTCGTCGTTTCAGCGGCTGCTTCCGGTGCAGCCGCAGTTCACCGCAGGAGCCCGGTCACCAGTCGTGGACCGTTCCGTCGACCAGTCGGTTATAGGGCAGGTAGGCCTGCTGGTACGGGTAGGCCGCGGCGGCCTCTTCATTGAACTCGACGCCGATGCCCGGGTTGTCGCCCGGGTGCAGGTAGCCGTCGACGAACGTCATGGACTGCTCAAAGACCTCGTTCGTCGCGTCCGAGTGCTGCATGTACTCCTGGATGCCGTAGTTATGGATGGCCAGGCCCACGTGCAGCTGGGCGGCGAACCCGACCGGGGAAATGTCCGTGGGACCGTGGAAGCCCGACTTGACCTGGTACTGCGCGGCGAAATCCATCATCTTCTTCAGCGGCGAGATGCCGCCAAAGTGCGTCGAGGCGGCGCGGACGTAGTCGATCAGCTGCTCCTTGATCAGGGTCTGGAAGTCGTAGACGGTGTTGAAGACTTCCCCGATCGCCAGCGGCGTGGTGGTGTGCTGGCGGACCAGGCGCAGTGCCTCCTGGTTCTCTGCCGGAGTGCAGTCCTCCAGCCAGAACAGATCGTAGGGTTCCAACGCCTTGCCCAGCTTCGCGGCCTGGATCGGCGTCATCCGGTGGTGCCCGTCGTGCAGCAGCGGGATTTCCGGGCCGAACTCGTTCCGGACCGCCTCGAACACGGTGGGCAGGTGCCGCAGGTAGGCCCGGGTGTCCCAGTCCTCCTCCTGTGGGAACGCGCCGCGGCCAGCCGGTTCATAGTCGTACCGCTCCCCCGAGGCCTGCGCCTGCCCCGCGACCCCGTACACGGCCTTGATGCCGGGCACCGCGGTCTGGATCCGGATGGACTTGTAGCCCAGCGCCAGGTGCTCACGGACCGAATCGAACAGCGACTCCAGGTCCGATCCGGAGGCGTGGCCGTAGGCCCGCAGGCCGTTCCGGGAAGCGCCGCCCAAGAGCTGGTAGACCGGCATGCCGGCCAGCTTGCCCTTGATGTCCCACAAGGCCATGTCGACGGCGGCGATCGCGGCCATCGTGACCGGGCCACGGCGCCAGTACGAGGACCGGTAGAGGAACTGCCAGGTGTCCTCGATCCGGTGCGGGTCCTTGCCGATCAGCAGCTGCGCGACGTGCTCCTTCAAATAGGCGGCGACGGCCAGTTCGCGGCCGTTGAGGGTCGCGTCACCGATGCCGGTGACACCGTCCTCGGTGGTGATCCGCAGGGTGACGAAGTTGCGGGAAGGGCTGGTCACAAAGACTTCGGCGGCAATGATTTTCACGGCTGGTCCAGGCTTTCGGTGTCGGTGCGGAGGGCTTCCGGGGGTGTCCCGGCAGGGCGGGGGTCTTAGCGCTGGGTACTTCCATCCGGGACGGCGCCCAGCAGCGCCAGTTCCGCGGCACTGGGCAGGCCTTCACAGTCGCCAGCGGTGCTGACCGCAAAGGCCCCGGCGAGGGTGCCGCGCTTGAGCCGGGCGGCGACGTCGCCGCCGTCGAGCAGGGCCGAGAGATAGCCTGCAGTGAAGGCATCGCCGGCTCCGACGGTGTCGATACTGGTCACCGGGACGGCCGGGGCTTCCCAGCGGCCCGCGGCGGTGTGGACGCCCGCGCCGGCGGCGCCGCGCTTGACCACCACCTCCCCCACTCCGCGCTCCAGCAGTTCGGCGGCCATGGCCAGTTCGGCGGCCTCCGTTCCTGCCGAGCCGGGGCCGCCGTTGCCGGGTGTTCCTCCGCCGTCGGCGACGAGGCCGAGTTCGTCGTCGGAGGCGATCAGGACCGTGGCGTGCCGGGCCAGCGGGGTGAGGACGGCGCGGGCCTCATCGCGGGACCACAGCTTGCCGCGGTAGTTGACGTCGAGGGACACCACCAGGCCCTCCGCCGCACCGCGCGCGGCGGCGTATTCGACGGCGCGCCGGGCCTCCGGGCTGAGGGCTGCGGTGATGCCCGTCAGGTGCAGGACGCGCGGGCCGGCGGTGAAGGCCCGGTCCACGTCCTCGCGGCTGATCGTGGACCCGGCCGAACCGGCCCGGTAGTAATAGGCGCGGCTGAGGTCCGCCGTGCGGCGTTCCAGGAACATCACTCCGGTGGCCCGGGCGGTGTCCACCCGGTGCTGCACGGCAATTCCTTCGGAGCGCAACTGCCGCAGGATGAACTCGCCGTGCGGATCCGCCCCGACAACGCCGGCCCAGGCGACGCTGTGGCCCAGCCGGGCCACGCCGACGGCGACGTTGGACTCCGCCCCGGCCACGTGCATGGTCAGCCCGCCGCCGGCGGACAACGGCCCCGCGGAGCGCAGCGAGACCATCGATTCGCCGAGGGTGAGCAGCTCGAGGGTCACCGTGCAGGCTCCGCGGCCGGCTGCCGGCCGTACCCGGACGCCAGGTCCACAAAGGCGCGGGCCCGTTCGCGCATCGGGGCAAGGTCCCCGCCCGAGCCGGCGTCGCCGAACAGCGGGCCGCCGAGTCCGACGGCGATCGCGCCGGCGTCCCAGTAACCCGCTGCCTCGTTGATCCCGACGCCGCCCACCGCGATGAACGGGATGCCGGGGAAGGGATCGCGGAGTGCCTTGAGGTAGCCGGGACCGCCGATGGAGGCCGGGAAGAGCTTAACCGCGGTTGCGCCGCGGTTCATCGCCTCGTATGCCTCGCTGGGGGTCAGGGCCCCCGCGAGGACGGGAATCCCCAGGCGGGCGGACTCCTGGATCGAGCTCGCGAGCGAGGGCGTGACCATGAACTGTCCGCCGGCGTCGGCGACTTCTTCCACGTCCGCGGCGGTGAGCACGGTGCCCGCCCCGACGAAGCAGCCTGCGGGCGCCGCCGCCCGGACCGTGCGGATCGCCGCCAGCGCATCCGGGGTGGTCAGGGCTATTTCGACGTAACGGAAGCCCTCCTCCATGGCCGCGAGGGCAGCCTCGGCGGCGGCCCCGCCGTCGGTTCCTCGCACGATCGCCACGAGGCGGGTCTCGCGGATTCCGGCCAGCAAGTGTTCGGGGGTCAGTGCGTTTCTCATATCGTTCACCATTCTGCGAAGGCGCCGTCGGGGTGGCGCCAGACCGGTCCGCGCCAGGCGTGGCCCCGCTTGTCCGCTGCACGGACCACGGCCTCGTCGATCTCGATGCCGAGGCCCGGCCCGGTCAGCCGTTGGATATGGCCGTCAACAAACTTGAGCGGGCTCTTGTCCACCACGTAGTCCAGGACTTCGGCACCCTGGTTGTAGTGGATGCCGATGCTTTGTTCCTGGATCAGGAAGTTGGGCGTGGCGAAGCCGACCTGCAGGCAGGCTGCCAGCGCCAGCGGCCCGAGCGGGCAGTGCGGGGCCAGCTGGACCTCGTAGATTTCGGCCAGCGAGGCAATCTTGCGCACCTCGGTGATGCCGCCGGCGTGCGAGAGGTCCGGCTGCGCCACGGCGATGCCGGCCTGCAGCGCCGGCAGGAATTCCTGCCGGCTGTAGAGCCGCTCGCCGGTGGAGACCGGCGTCGTGGTCGAGGAGGTGAACTCCCGCAGCAGGTGGGTGTTTTCCGGGACTACGGGCTCTTCAAGGAAGAACGGCCGGTACGGTTCCAGCAGCGGCGCCACCCGCCGGGCGTTGGCCAGGCTGAAGCGGCCGTGGAAGTCGACGGCGACGTCGCGGTGGTCCCCGAGCACCTCGCGGGCCGCGGCGACCCGGCGGACGACGCCGTCGAGCTCGGCCACCGACGCGACCGGGCTCATCCGGCCGCTGGCGTTCATCTTCACCGCGGTGAGTCCGACCTCCAGCTGGGCGCTGATCTGGTCCGCCACCTCGTTGGGCTCGTCCCCTCCCACCCAGCCGTACATCCGGATCCGGTCGCGGACGTGGCCGCCCAGGAGCTGGTGCACGGGGGTGTTGAAGTGCTTGCCTGCGATGTCCCAGAGTGCCTGGTCCAGGCCGGAGACTGCGCTGGCGAGGATGGGGCCGCCGCGGTAGAAGGAACCCTTGGTCATCACCTGCCAGTGGTCCTCGATCCGGAGCGCGTCGTTGCCGATCAGCAGCTCGGAGAGTTGCTCGACGGCGGTGCGCACGGTCTCGCTGCGGCCTTCGCAGCTGGCCTCGCCCCAGCCGACGATGCCGCTCTCGGTCTCGATCCGGACGAAGAGCCAGCGCGGCGCGACGAGGAAGGTTTCAATCCTGCTGATGCGTGTCATGTGTGGCCTAGCCCTTGGTCGCACCGGCGGTGAGGCCGGAGACGATGTACTTCTGCGTGAAGAGCGCGATGATCATGATCGGGATGGTGACCACCGTGGCGGCGGCCATCAGTCCGCCCCAGTCGATGCTGGCGTAGGAGACGAAGTCGAAGATCGCCACCGGCAGGGTCTTGGTCTTGGAGCCGGAGAGCACCAGGGCGAACATGAAGTTGTTCCACGAGAAGATGAAGGACAGGATCCCGGCGGTAGCGATGCCGGAGACGGACAGCGGCAGCGTGATCCGTCGGAACGCACCGATCGGGGTGAGCCCGTCCACCTGCGCCGACTCTTCCAGTTCCAGCGGCAGCGAATCGAAGTAGCTCATCATGATGTAGACGATCAGCGGCAGCGCGACGAACATATGGCTCAGGATCAGCACCTCGAAGCCGCCGACCATCTTCAGGTTGGAGAATACGTAGTACCAGGGCACCAGCAGCGAGACGCCCGGGATGACGCGGGCCATCAGGACCACCAGCGCCGACCGGCCCATGGTGAAGCGGCTCATCGCGTAGGCCGCCGGGACACCCAGGACCAGCGACAGGGCGGTGGAGACGAACGCGACCCAGAAGCTGTTGAAGATGAAGATGAAGTAGTTGTTCCGCTGCAGCACGTTGGCGTAGTTCTCCCCGGTGGGGGTGAACACGAAGGACTTGGCCGTGTCGTAGATGTCCACGTTGGTCTTGAAGGAGGCCAGCAGCATCCAGAACAGCGGGGCGATCAGGAACAGCACCACGGCGACCAGCGCGAGGACCCTGAACACCTTGTAGGCGCGGGTGGCCAGCGGCTTGCGACGGCGCGGGGCCGGCGCCTGCCGGGCGGCGGAGGTCTGGGTTGGGGTCAGGACGGTCATTTGCTTACCGCTTTCTTGCGCATGGTCAGCAGCCACATGGTGCCGATGATGATCATGAAGAACAGGATCAGCACAGCGGAGGAGAGCCCGTACTGGTTGTAGTCGAAGCTCAGGCCGTAGGCGTAGACGTTGAGGGTCTCCACTTCGTGGAAGGAACCGCCGCCCTTGCCCTTGGTGGCGTAGAGGATGTCGAAGGTCTTCAGGGCGTCGATGCCGCGCAGCAGGATGGCGACGATCACGGTCGGCATCATCAGCGGCAGCGTGATGAAGAAGAAGCGCTGGAAGGAATTGGCGCCGTCCATCCGGGCGGCCTCGTCGGGTTCTTCGGAAAGGGAGGTCAGGCCGGCGAGCAGGATCAGCACCACCATCGGTGTCCACTGCCAGATGTCCATGAAGATCGTAGTTCCCAGGGCGGTGTCCTGGCCGGAGAGCCACGGCTGCGCGGGGATGCCAATCATGCCGAGCAGTTGGTTGACGAAGCCGATGTTCGGGTCGAAGATCAGCCGCCACATCATGCCGACGGCCACCGGGGTGGCGACCAGCGGCAGCAGGATGGCGACGCGCACCCACTTCTCGCCGCGGAATGGCCGCCACAACAACAATGCGATGCCCATGCCCAGGACGACTTCGCAGACCAGTGCGACGCCGGTGAAGGACAGCGTGCGCCCGACGGCGGGCCAGAACCGTTCGACGTCGGAGAGCACGGTCACGTAATTCTCCAGGCCAATGAATTCCGTCGCGGCGCGGACCGAGCCCTGCGAGTCGGTGAGGCTCAGGTAGAGCGTCCAGGCCAGCGGGAAAACGATCAGGACGCCGACGAAGATCATGGCCGGCGCGGCGAAAAGCCACTTGCGGTGCCGGTTGGCCCAGGCGGAGAAGTTCTCCCGCGGACCGGGCGTGCGGGCCGTGCTGCGGCCGGCGCCGCGGGTTGTGTCGCCGCGGGAGGTGTTCAGTACAGACATGGTTCACCTAAGGAGTTGGGGGTGAAGTGAAGAGCGTGGCCGCGGCGGGACGGCGGTTGGGCAGCCGTCCCGCCGGGCAGGGGTGCATCGGCAGATTGCCTTAGGCATTCGCGTCTGGCAGTTTGCGGTGGACGCGGGGTGCCGGGACGTTACTTCTTTTCGCTGTCCAGGAACTTCTGGAAGGCGTCGTTGGCCGTGTCGGCCGCGGCCGACGCATCGTCTCCGGTGATGGTGGCGACGATCGGGGCGCCGACGATCTCACGGGCCTTGCCCACGGTGACCACCTGGGGGCGGTCGTGGCCGACGCCGTTCTTGGCGCTGGTGGCGATGGCCTCGGCAAGGTCCTTCGGGTAGGTGGAGGTTCCGGCCGGGTCAGCCCAGACCGAGGCACGCGGGCCGGGGACGCCGGCCTTCTGCGCTGCCAGCGTGCGTTCCTTGCTGGTGGCCCACTGGATGAACTTCCATGCGTTTTCCTGGTTGCCGGAGGCCTTGTTCACGGCCAGGCCCCACGACGGAATGTTGTACGGCTTGGAACCGGCGGGGCCGGCGGGCAGTGCGGCAAAGCCAACCTTGTCCGCGACCTTGGACTTGGCCGGATCGGTGGCGTTCTTGTAGAGCGAGTCCGCTTCGGTGTAGAAGGCGGCCTTGCCCTGCGTGAAGATGGCCATCGCTTCGGGCCAGCTCATGTCCGTGCTGACGTTCTTCGGGCCGTAGTTCTTGATCAGGCCGCCGTAGAAGGAGTAGGCCTTCTTTGCGGCGTCGCTGCCGACTGCCGACTTGCCGTCGGCGTCGGTGAAGTCGCCGCCGAAGCTGTAGAGGAAGCTGGAGAACTGGGTCACGGCCGCGGACTTGGCCGTGCGGGCCACGAAACCGGCGATGTCCGGGTTGGCTGCGGAGACCTTCTTGGCCGCTGCCTCGAGCTCGTCCATGGTCTTGGGGACCTGGACTCCGGCGGCCTGCAGCAGGTCCTTGCGGTAGTAGAGGACTTCGCGTTCGGTGATGATCGGGACGCCGACCACCTTGCCATCGACGGTGCTGGCCTTGACCGGGCCCTCCTGGTAGTCCTTCCAGTCCCAGTTCGCGTCGGCGGAGACCTTGGAGGTCAGGTCGGCGAGGTAGCCGTTCTTGGCGAAAGCCTTGCCCTCCTGAAGCGGGCGGTACATCATGACGTCGATTTCATCGCTGCCGGCGTTGAGCTTGACGTTGTACTGGTCCGAGAGCTGGTCCTCGCCGAGCTGGGTGAGTTCGACCTTGAGCCCGGTGGCCTTTTCGAATTCCGGAATGGCGGCCTTGATGCCTTCGGTCCATACGTGGTTGGCCAGCGTGACCCGGACCGTGCCGGCGGCCTTGGCGTCGCCGCCTCCGCTACCGCAGGCGGTCAGCCCGAGCGACAGCGCCGCGGCAACGGCCGCGTACTTCACAATTGAACGTCGCTTCATTACGACTCCCTTGTCTTCAGGGCCGGATCAAGCTCCAGCCACCCGCGGATGCATCTTTACATCTGCTCTGGAGCGATCTTAGAGAAATAAAGCAGACTTAAACAACCCCTTGCGCCCACCCGTATGATTTATTCATGCAAACCCCAAAGGCGGAGTCTTCAGCAGACCTGCACTCCGTGCTCGTCCAAACCCTGGGACTCGCCATCGCCGAGGGGACCCTCGCGCCGCACTCGATCCTCCGCCTGGACGAGCTTGAGGCGCAGCACAATGTCTCGCGCTCGGTGGTCCGGGAGGCGACCCGGGTTCTGTCCTCGATGGGCATGCTGGAATCCCGGCGGCGGCTTGGCACGGTGGTACAGCCGGAGGAGTCGTGGAACCTCTACGACCCGCAGGTGATCCGCTGGCGGCTGGCCTCATCCAAACGGGTGGACCAGCTGCGGGCGCTCAACGAACTCCGCGGCGCGATCGAGCCCCAGGCGGCCCGGCTGGCGGCCGAACGGGCCTCCTGGGACACCGGCAGCGACCTCGTTTCGCAGGCAGCGCGGCTCTGGGCGGCGGGGCAGCGTGGAAACCAGGACGAGTTCCTGAGGCTCGACATCGAATTCCATGCCGCCGTGCTGCGGGCCTCGGGCAATCCGATGTTTTCCCAGCTGCACAACCTGGTCGCCGAGGTCCTCACCGGCCGCACCGAACATGGGCTGATGCCGCACCTGCCCCAACACGAGGCCCTGCAGCTGCACGTTGACGTGGCCAGCGCCATTCAGCGCGGCGAAACGGACACCGCGCACGCGGCCATGCGCCGGATCGTAGAGCAGTCCACCGAGGAAATCGGCGACATCTGGTCCAGCCACCAGGACGGCGCGACGCCGTAAGGGCTAGCGGAGGATTTCGGCCAGTTCGGCGGCGGTGAGGCTGGCTGCCAGCCGCAGCGTTTCGTGCCCGGCGCCGGCCGCGGCCGCGCTCCGGATGGCGGAGTTGAAGGCGGTCTCGGCCGCGTCCATCTCCCATTGCAGGCTCTCGAGCCTGCCCGAGGCGGCCCGGACGGCGGCCAGGGGGTCGGCCGCCGGCGCGGCGTCCTGCCGGAAGCCGCACGTGCATGTCCACTCGCCGAGGCCGGAGTAGAACTGCGCCCACGGCAGCGAAGCATCCGGACCGGGCGATGAGGTCATCTGAACACCGCAGTGCTCCGGCACAGCATTGGCCGACACATCCTTCGCCGGAGCCGTCACAGCGCGGAAGGGACGGTGCAGCGACCCGGCGAAATCTGCCTCAGGCCGCCTTTCCGTCCAAGCGGCGTCCGTGATTGAAGCGCTGGCGTTTCCCGCCCGGCCGGCGCCGTCCCGCTCGACTACTGCTGTCATACGACTTACCGCCTCTAGATAGCTAGCTAACAATGTAGCTAGCCTATCTAGTTTTTTAGCTTTGTCCAGCCAGCGCCAACAGCGGGTGCCCGGCGTCGACCTGATCCACGGCGTCCCGCATCTTGAGGAGGAAGTCCGTCACCGCTTCGGCCATCTCCGGGCTCAAAGATTCGGCGACCTCAATCATGCGCTCGTGCATCTGGCTCAGCGTTTGCCGCACTTCCTCGTCTGCGCCCGGAGTCGGGCGCAGGATGATGGCGCGGCGGTCCACCGGGTGCGGTTCACGGGTAACGTAGCCACCCTTGACCATCCGGTCGACCAGGGCCGTCATGGAGGCCGAGGTCATGCCAAGGCGGCTGGCTAGCTCCTTGGGCCGGATGCCGGCGCCTGCCCTTTCGGCCTCCAGCAGATAGCGGAGGGCCAGCAGGTCAGTCTCGCCCATCGCCATGGACGACCTGGTCCGACGGCGCATTGCGGTTTCCGAGGCACGGTATTCCCGAAGCGCATTCAAGACCCCGACCGCCGAGGCGCGGCGGTCCTGTTCCGGGGGGTACCAATAGCCTTCGCCGGTACCATGAGCGTTCATCGCAGATTCCTTCGATGGCCTAGTTGTACGACTGTCTAAGCAATCATAGGCCACCGGTCAGGGAATCAGCGCCCGCCCTCGAGTTTGCGGCTGCGCTGTTCCTGCGCCATGGGCCCGTACGGGTAGACGCCGACGCGCGGCTCGCTCACCTCGGTCAGCCGGGTGGCTTCCGCCTCGGTAAGCACCAGGTCCGCCGCTGCCAGGTTGTCCGCGAGCTGTTCGGTGTTCCGCGCGCCCAGGATTACCGAGGTGACCGCAGGACGGTCGGCCAGCCACGCCAGTGCCACCTGGGACGGGCTTACCCCGTGCCGCTCGGCCGTTTCCTGCACCGCGGTAATGACATCCCAGGTGCGCGGGTCGCTGTTGCGGGCCTCCCACGCCTCCATCCCGCGCTTCGGGTTCTCACCGAGCCGGGTGGCGCCGGCGGGCGGCTGGTCGCGCGTGTACTTGCCGGACAGCCAGCCGCCCCCCAGCGGCGACCAGGGCAGCAGCCCGATCCCGGCGTCGAGCGAGGCCGGGACGATTTCCGACTCGATTTCCCGGACCAGCAGGCTGTACTGCGGCTGCAGGGTCACCGGCGGGCTCCAGCCGTGGGCCTTGGCCACGTGGACGGCCTTGGTCAGCTGCCAGCCCAGGAAATTGGAGAAGCCGTAGTAGGCGATCTTGCCGCTGCTGACGGCGTCGTGCAGGAACCGGAGGGTCTCCTCCAGCGGAGTCACCGGATCCCAGGCGTGCAGCTGGTACAGGTCGATCTGCTCCACGCCGAGCCGGCGCAGCGAGTCATCCAGCGCCCGGACCAGGTGGCGGCGGGAGGTCCCGACATCGTTGGGTGCCTGGCCCATCGGGAAACGGCCCTTTGTGGCTACGACGGCCCGGTCCCGGACCTCCGCCCGGTCGGCCAGCCAGCGGCCGATGATCTCCTCCGACACCCCCGAGCTGTAGACGTCGGCGGTATCAATGAAGTTGCCGCCGGCCTCGAAGTAGGCGTCCAGGATGGCATGGGACTGCTCCTCGGTGGCCTCGGCGCCGAAGGTCATGGTGCCCAGCGCGTAGTTGGAGACAACGGCGCCGCTGTTGCCCAGGGTGCGGTATTGCATGGAACTCCTTAGGTGTCGCTGGATTGGCCGGGGGCGCCTCAGTCTTCTGTGGGCGTCGTCCGGTTTGAGTGGTAGTTTCGCCAGCTGTGCTCCGGGGCGTAGCCGAGGAGCCGTTTGGCCTTGTCGATCGAGAGCATCGTCTCGTGCTCGCCGAGCTCCTTGACCACCTTGACGTTGGGGAACACCTCGGCGGCCAGCTCGCTGCTGGGCCGGCTCATCACGGTGTCCTCGTTGGCGATGATGAAGGCCTCGAAGCCCGGCTTGCCGTGCTCCAGCGCCCGCGCCACGGCCTGTGCGCCGTCGCGTCCGTCAATGTAGCCCCAGAGGTTCCATTTGCGAAGCCGGGCATCGGCGTCGAAGGACGGGAACTCCTCGTAGTCCTCCACGTCCATGACGTTGGAGAACCGCAGGCCGGTAATGCTCAGCGTCGGGTCCCAGCGGGTCAGCTGGATCGCCATCTGCTCTTCGAGGTGCTTGACCAGCGAGTAGGTGCTCTCCGGCCTGGCCGGGTATTCCTCGTCCACCGGGATGTAGGGCGGGTCGACGTCGAACGGCAGCCCCAGCACCGTCTCGCTGGAGGCGTAGACAATCCTTTTGATGCCGGCCCGTCGGGCGGCCTGGAACACGTTGTAGGTGGCCTGCATGTTGTTCTCGAAGGTTGCGGCGTCGGGAGCGAGGCCCGGGGCCGGGATGGCGGCCAGGTGCACGATCGCGTCGAAACCCTCGTGACGGTCGTCGAGGCCGAGGATGACGTCGACCACCTGGCCGTAGTTGCGCAGGTCCACCTGGGTGAAGCCGGGGTCGCGCTCGCCGGCCTGGTCCAGGTTGGTGACCTGGTGGCCGTCGTTGCTGAGCCTGCGGACCACATGCCTGCCGAGCTTTCCGCTTCCTCCGGTAACTGCAATTCTCATCAGGGTCTCCTCCGTGGTCGGGGCGGCTGCCGTACCCCACCCTAGAACGGACGGCGCCCAGGTGCACCCCGCGGCCCGCCGGGGCACGGGCCGCGGCGGTGACCTTTGGCCCTAGGCACTGCCGGGGTGACCGGGCAGGGTGGGTGCCATGAGCGGAGATCAGCGGATAGTCGTGGGCGTGGACGGCTCCGAGTTTTCGACGACGGCCCTCCGGCTCGCCGGACGCATGGCCACCAGTCTGGACGCCCCGCTGGACGTCATCACGTGCCTGGGCACCTCGGATTTCTTCCTCGCATCGCACCTGCCGGAGGAACGCACCGCATCGCCAAGCGAACTCGAGGAGACAGCCAAGCGCCTGGTGGAACAGTCGCTGGAACGGGCCTTCGGCGACTCCCGCCCGGAGCACCTAACCCGGCAGATCAAGTTCGGGCCGCCGGCCAAGGTGCTGATCGATGAGAGCAAGGATGCACAGCTGCTCGTTGTCGGGCGGCGCGGCCAAGGCGGCTTCCTCGCCCAGGTCATGGGCTCGGTCAGTGGCGCCTGCGCGGCCCACGCCCATTGCCCGGTACTGGTGGTTGGCCAGGAGGCCGGCGAAGGCCAGCCGGCCAAATGAACGCTGGCCGCACGGCGCAGTCGGCGGCCCGCTTGCCTGCCGGGCTGAAGGGGCCACTCGCGGCGCTGGCTGCCGCGGCGGCGGCCGCAGGCTACGTCCTCGCTGTACGGCCGAGGCTGCTGCGCTGGGGAGCGACCGCCCAGGAAGCGGCAGGCCCCTTGTCGGGCGATGAACTGGTGACCACCCCGCGCCTCCAAAGCACCCGGGCCGTTAACATCGCCGCGCCGCCCGCCGTCGTGTGGCCGTGGCTCGTCCAGCTGGGGTCCGGCCGCGGCGGAATGTACAGTTACGACGCCTTGGAGAACGCGGTGGGGCTGGGCATGCACAGTGCTGATCGGATCCTGCCGGAGTTTCAACAGCTCGACGTCGGAGCCACCATTCCGCTCTCCCCCGGCGGTGGCCTCACGGTCCGGCGGCTCGAACCCGGCGCGGTACTGGCCCTGGGCGGCACCCTGGACCCGCGCACCGGACGCGCCGCTCGACGCACCGCCGGGCACGCCGCAGCGGAGGTGCGCAGTGTGGCCGCCCCGCGGGTGGAGACCGGCTGGACCTTCGTGCTGCAGCCCCTCGGCGCCAGAAGCACCCGGCTGCTCTTACGGACCCGCCATGACTATTCCCCGCTGCCCTTGGGCATCCTGCTGCGGGTGCTGCTGGAACCTGTGCACTTCCTGATGGAGCGCCGGATGCTGCTGGGGATCCGCGCCCGCGTGGAGCGCCGGCGCCCCCGCGGGCGCCGCCCGGGAGGTACGAGGTGAGTCCGGCAAAAACCAGCATCATCGCGGGCATTGTCCTGATGGCGGTCGGCTTGCTGCTACTGCTCGATCTGCTCGGCATCGTCCGCAGCCTCGCCTATCTGCCGCCGTTGATCTTCGTTGCCGTCGGAGTGCTGTTCCTGTCCCTCTTCCTGCGCCGCCGGGAGAACTGGTGGGCGGCAATCCCCGGCTCGGTGTTCCTGGGCCTGGCCGCGGTCGTCACCGCCACGCAACTCACGGAAGGCCCCGCGGGCGGGGCGCTGTTGTTCCTGTTTATGGCTGCCGGATTCGGCGCGGTCTATCTGCGCGAACGGGCCAATTGGTGGGCCCTGATCCCCTGCGGGGTGATGACCACGCTGGCCGTCATCGTGGTCCTCCCTCCGGAGCTGCAGGGTCCGCCCGTGGCTGCCGTCCTGTTCCTCGGCCTGGCGGCTACCTTTGGCCTGCTTTCCCTTGTCCCGGTCCGGACTGCGGAGCACACCGGCCGGATGAGGTGGCCCCTGGTTCCGGCTGCCGCCCTGGCCGTGCTGGGGGTGGTGTTCACTCTGCAGGCGGCGGCACTGCTCCTCGCGATCGACGTCGTCCTCCCGGCGGCCATGATCCTGGCCGGAATCGGCCTGCTGGTCTACGCCTACCGAGCCCGGCACAACGCGCAGCACAAGGCTCACGGCGCCTAAGGACTCCTCCTCGCAACCTCATTTCGCCACTGTGGCCTCACTGTGGCCGCATTCGGGCCGCACCGCTAAGATAATCAGCATGCTTATTAAGCGTCCAGAGTTAGCGAAACTAGGGAAGGCAGAACCATGAGCACCTATCACCCGGAAAATGACCCGGCCAATCCCGATCCGCCAAAACCGGGCGGCGGCTCGGCGCGTCCGCAGCACGTGCCTGGTGCCGCGCCGGGCGGCGACCGCGCGGACGACCCCGGTGCCTCGGCGAACCCGGATCCGCTGGACGGCAAGATCACCGGGCTGGAGCCCGGCGGAGGAGTTCCTCCCGGAGAGACACCGCCGGCGGAGGACCAAATGAGCCGCGACCAGGGACACAGCGAGTAACCCACCCGGGGAAAGTGCGTTCCCGCACGGCCGCAGGACCGGCGACGGGACTGGCGACGGGACTGGCGCCGGAACGGAACGCCGTTGCTGCCCGGGGCTAGGCTTCCGACGCCAGCTGGGACAGTGCGGCGCGGAGGCGGGTGCCGGCGTCGTCCGCCACCTCGCGGACCGCGGCCGTGTCGCTGAGCTGCACCATGGTCTGCGGGTCGATCACATCCACCGTGGTATCGGCAGCGCCCGGGCCGCGCCGGACCACCACGTTGCACGGCAGCAGGGCGCCCATTTCCGGCTCGGCCGCCAGCGCCCGGCTCGCCAGCTGCGGGTTGCAGGCCCCGAGGATCACGTAGTCACCCAAGGCCTGCGCGGCGTCCTCCCCGAGCTTGGCGGCGAAGGTGTCGCGGACGTTGATCTCGGAAAGGATCCCGAAGCCTTGGGCCGCCAGCGCGGCACGGATCTTCTCGACGGTGTCCGCCCAGCCCAGCGGGACGACGGCGGTAAAGGTGTAGCTCACGGCTCACTCCTGGCGGGTCGGTTCGGTCACGGGGAGAAGATACTTGGCGAACCAGTCCCTGGCAAGGATGGCTGCCGCGGCCAGCGTTCCGGGCTCCTCAAACAGGTGCGTGGCACCCTGGACCACGGCCAGCTGGTTGGGACACCGCATCATGGCCTTCGCCTTGCGGTTGAGCTCCAGCACCTCGTAGTCGAAGCTGCCCACGATCAGCAGCGTCGGCGCACGGACGGCGGAGAGCCTCGGGCCGGCGAGGTCCGGGCGGCCGCCGCGGGACACGACGGCGGCAACCCGGGCGGAGGGTTCGGACGCTGACCACAGCGCGGCGCCCGCACCGGTGCTCGCTCCGAAATATCCGACGGCGCAGGAGGCGGTGTCCTCGCGGGTGGCGAGCCAGTCGGTGGCCGACGACAGCCGGCGCGCCAGCAGTTCGATGTCGAAGACGTTGGCGCGGTTGCGCTCCTCCCCCGGGGTGAGCAGGTCCAGCAGCAGGGTGCCCAGCCCGGCCCGTTGGAGCAAACTCGCCACGAATCGGTTCCGCGGGCTGTGCCGGCTGCTGCCGCTCCCGTGGGCGAAAACGACCACGGCCCGGGCGGGGACAGGCAGGTGCAGATGGCCCTGGAGTCGGACCCCCCGTGACGGGATCTCCACCTCTTCATCGAATTCCACCGGGTCTTCGGAGACCGCCGCCGTTGTCCCGGCCGGCCGGGGCGAATCCTTGAGGCGCCGGGCCGCGGAGTCGAGCAGCTGGATCACCTCGTCGTCCTCGGTGGGAGAGAAGTCGCGGTAGTGGTAGCCGACGGCGGAGAAGTGCCGGGGGGTGGCCAGGCAGACCACCTCATCCGGCTCGCTCAGGGTGGCCAGGGTGTCGGCGGGCGCAACGGGCACGGCCAGGATCACACGCGCGGCGCCCAGCTTGCGCGCGATCCGGCAGGCCACCCGGGCGGTGGATCCGGTGGCGATCCCGTCGTCGACAATCACAGCGATGCGTCCGGTCAGGTCCTGGCGCGTGCGGCCCTTCCGGAACCGCGCCACCCGGTTCTCCAGCAAGGCCCGCTCGTGGTCCTCGACGGCCTGCAGTTCCTGCTCGCCCACCCTTGCCTGGGCCAGCACGTGCTCCTCAAGCACCCTGGCTCCGCCCTCGCCGATTGCCCCCATGGCAAGCTCGGGCTGGTACGGCAATCCGAGTTTCCGCACCACAATCACGTCCAGCGGCGCGTCCAGGGCGGCGGCCACCTCAAAGGCAACCGGGACTCCGCCGCGGGGCAGGCCGAGGACCACGATGTCCTTGCCACGCAAATCCGCCAAACGCCGCCCCAGTTGCCGCCCGGCGTCAACCCTGTCTTCAAAGATGCTCATTGTCTTGGCTTTCCATTCGGGCGCCGGCCGCAGGGCTCATCCGGCCGCTTTCCGCGGGCCGGGCATCGGTCCAGGTTGGCCGTTTCATCCCACTATCCGTCAGGACTAACCCGGATGTGAGGGCCCTTGTACCCGGTTTCGTTTGCGCCGGGCAGGACTCCCCCGCCGCGGTGCCAGCGGGGCCCTACGTGCGTGCCGGGTGGCCGGTTCCGTGGTGCTGAAGCGTGCGGCACGGCGGGCCACATGGTGGTCCTTGCCCCGACGCCGGACCCTTGGCAGCACCGGCGCGGCGGGCTGTTGGGCCGCCCGGGAGAAGAACCACTGCTTGGCCAGTTCCACCAGCACCAGGTACACCACAGTCATGCCCAGCAGGGCCAGGAAGAACGGAACCGGCAGCGGATCGAAGCCCAGGACTCCGGCGAGCGGGGACAGCGGGAGGTAGACGCCCAGGGCCACCACGCCCAGCGACGCACCGATCAGTCCGGGCGACGGCCGGCTGCGCAGGAAGGGCACCCGGCGGGTCCGGATGGCAAAAATGATCAGCGTCTGGGTCGCAATCGACTCGATGAACCAGCCGGCGCGGAACTCCCCGGGGACGGCGTCGAAGACGAACAGCATCAGGGCGAAGGTCGCGAAGTCGAACACCGAACTGATGGGGCCGAAGAGGAACATGAAGCGCCGGATGAACGCGATGTTCCAGTGAGCCGGTGCCAGCAGTTGCTCCTTGTCCACCCGGTCCCCCGGAATCGCGAGCTGGCCGGTGTCGTAGAGCAGGTTGTTGAGCAGGATCTGCCCCGGCAGCATCGGCAGGAAGCTCAGCACCACGGACGCCGTTGCGGCGCTGAACATGTTCCCGAAGTTGCTGGAGGTGCCCATCAGCACGTATTTGATGGTGTTCGCAAAGATCCGCCGGCCCTCCATCACGCCGTCGGCCAGCACGCCGAGGTCCTTATCCAGCAGCACGACGTCGGCAGCGTCCTTGGCGACGTCGGTGGCACTGTCCACGGAGATGCCGATGTCGGCTTTGTGCAGCGCCAGCGCATCGTTGACGCCGTCGCCCATGAACCCGACCGCGCCGCCGCTCTGGCGCAACAGCCGGATGATCCGGGCTTTCTGCTCGGGCGAGACGCGGGCGAAGATGCTGGCCTCGCGGGCAGCCGCGCTCAGCTCCGGATCGGACATGGCCTCTGCCTCGGCGCCGGTAATGGTCCCGCCGGAGAGCACGCCCAGTTCGTCACAGACCCGCTCGGCCACCTTGGCGTTGTCCCCGGTGGCGATCTTTACCGTGATGCCCAGCGCTTCCAGCCGGTCCAGGGACTCCCGCGCGTTCGCCTTGGGCCGGTCGAGGAAGACCAGGAAGCCTGCCAGGACCAGCTCCTTTTCGTCGGCCGGGGACATGTCCTCGAGCCCGGCTGCGTCACGGGTGGCGACAGCCACCACCCGTGAACCGGCGTCGAATTGTTCGTCCAGCAGGGCCTGCACCTTGGCGGACGTCGGGCCGCAGAGTGCCAGGACATCCTCCGGCGAGCCCTTGGTGATGATCCGGGCGGGGCCGCCGGCGTCGCGGACCAGCACGCTGGTGCGCCGGCGCTGGTGGTCAAAATCGATCACATCGAGCCGTTCATAGCGCAAGGGATCGAACGCCGCGGCCTGCGGGGACTGCCAGAGCGCGGCGTCCAGCGGGTTCTGCCCGACGACGGAGCGCTTCGCCTCCGCGTAGTCCGCCTCGGTGGCGAGCAGGCCGAGGCTGAACAAGTCCTGCACTGACATGCCGGCCGCCACCGGGAGGGCTGCCGTGAAGCTGATCCGGCCCTCCGTCAGGGTTCCGGTCTTGTCCGTGACCAGGATGTCCATGTCGCCGAGGTCCTCGATGCAGACCAGCCGCTTGACCAGCACCTTGCGTTTGGCCAATTGGCGGGTGCCGGTGGCCAGGCTCGTGCTGACGACGGCGGGCAGCAGCTGCGGGGTGATCCCCACGGCGATGGCGAGGGAAAACAGCAGCGACTCGATCACCGGCCGTTGCAGGAGCAGGTTGGCGATGAAGATGAGCGAGGTGAGCGCGATCGCCACCTGCAGCAGCAGGAAGGAGAACCGCTTGAGCCCGAGTTGGAATTCGGTCTGCGGCTGCCGTTCGCCCAGGCCGAGCGCTATCCGGCCGAATTCCGCCCGGCCGCCGGTTGCCACCACCACCCCGGTGCAGCTGCCGGACTGGATGACCGTTCCCATGAAGAGACAGGACGACAGGTCCCCCAGCGCGGCGGCTCCCGCTACCGGCGCGGGGTCCTTGGCTACCGGCAGCGACTCCCCGGTCAGGATGCTTTCGTCGCAGAGCAGGTCCTTGACCGCCAGTAGGCGCAGGTCGGCCGGGATGATCGCCCCCAGGCCCAGCTGCACGACGTCGCCGGGCACCAGGGCGGTCACGTCCACCTCCCGGGCGGTCCCGCCGCGGAGTACGACGGCGGTATGCGTGACCCGCGAATGCAGCGCCTCCGCAGCCCGTTCCGCGCGGAATTCGTTGCTGAAGCCCAGGCCCACGCTGACGAAAAGAATCACGCCGATGACGACCGAATTGGTCGCGTCCCCCAGGAACAGCGAGAGCCCGGCGGTGACGAGCAGCAGGATCAGGATGGGGCTGCGGAATTGCCGGCCCAACACCGACCAGCCGCTCGCCTCGTGGCTGCGGACCGCATTCGGCCCCAGCACGGCAAGCCGCTGCGCCGCTTCCTGTTCCGCCAGGCCGCCCGCCGATGATCCCAGCATGGCGAGCACCGCCGCGGCCTCGGTTCGGGCGGCGTCGGCAATGGTAAGCGGCGGGGAGGCGGACTCCCTGGTTTCGAGCTGTGACATACAGAATCCGTCCGACTACCTCGAGGTACCGCTAAGACTACGTCGGCAGCCCCCCGGAGTCATTTGCCTCCCGGGAGGCTTCCGGCAGGCTTCCGGTCCGGCCGTGCTGCTCGGGCGGGGTACGTCAGAAGTTCCAACCAATGCCGGGACTATATGGCCGCAAAGTCCTGTATATAATTTGTCCCGGTACGGTTTAGCAGAAGGCCGTTGGATAGTTCTTCGATCCGGCTCCGCTCCCGCTACCACCGCCCTAGTTCGCTGCTGTGGTGCGTTCCGCCTCGCCGGTTCGATTCGACCCGAGCGAAACGGCATCAAGGAATAGTGGTAAGCGAGTCAACCGCAACATCGATCAACCAGCACCTGCAACAGCTCGTGTTGAACAGCGCCGACGTGGAGGAATTCCTCGGCGAACTGGCCCGGGTCTCGGCGCGCAGCCTCTCCGAGCCCGGCGACGAAGTCCTGTGTGGAATCACGTTGCTCCGGCAGCGGAAGGCCGCCACGGTGGCCAGCAGCAGCGCCGCCGCGCAGGCGATGGATGAAATCCAGTACGGCTTCGGCGACGGCCCGTGCGTGACGGCCTCGCGCGAACAGGAAACGGTCTACATTGCCGACCTGGATGAGGACGCGCGCTGGCCGCAGTGCGCCGCGAGGGTCCGGGAGCACGGGATGCGTTCGATCCTCGCTGTGCCGTTCCTCCTCGATGGCGAAACCCGGGCCGCGCTGAACCTGTACTCGCACCGGAGCCACCGCTTCGACAAGCGCGCCCAGGAACTGGCGAGCATCTTCGTGCGGCAGACGACCATGGCCCTGGGCTTGGCGGTGCGTTTCGCACATTTCAGCGACACGGCGGACAACCTCAAGGCGACGCTGGAGACGCGCACCGCGATCGACGTCGCGGTCGGAATCATCATGGCGCAGAACCGCTGCAGCCAGGCCGAAGCCTTTGAGCTACTCAAGACCGCGTCGAGCACCCGCAACGTCAAATTGCACGCCGTGGCCTCCGCAATCGTAGACGGCCTGGGCCAGGGCCCAACCCGGACCCACTTCCAGGACTAGCTGCCCTGGCCGGTGGCCGCGGCGCGGGCGGGTGCGTCCGCTTCCGCCAGCACGGTGCGGATCGTCTCCTCCTGGGCAAGGATCCGGAAGTGGCCTCCTGTGTCCAGCTGGACGTTCCGCGCTCCGGGAAGCACGCTGCCCTCCGGGATATGCGGGTCGAAGAGTCCGAAGACGGAGGTGATGCGCTCGTTGACGCCCTGCTCGCGGGACAGCTGCACGGTGACGGCGTTGCGCGGCGACAAGGCCCGCAGGCTGGGCAGGAGCATGTAGCCCGCGTACCGTGAGCCCGAGAACGGGGAGCACACGGCCACCATCCGGCTGATGCGCTGCTCCGGCTCCAGCGTCATCATCGCGTACTTGCCGATCAGCCCGCCCTTGCTGTGAGCCACGATCATCGTGTCCGTGAGGTCTCTTTCGCGGAGGTAGCCTGCAATAAGGTCCGCCGCCTTCGGTACCGCGAGCCGGTTGCGCTGCAGTACGGTCACCACGTGCACCGGATGGCCGGCCCGGTGCAGCTCCCGGATCAGCGGCAGCATGAAGCGCCAATCTTCGAAGATGCCGGGGATCACGACGACGGGCCGGCCCGTGCCGCTGAGGAACTCGTCCGGGCTGACCCGGGATACCGCGCTGCGCAACTGCCTGCCGACGGCGTAGGCATAGTCCCGGGCCCACCAGCCGGCGATCTGGAGAGCCGTGCTCACGCAGCAAACCCCTGCGATGCTTCTCCTTCAGCGGCGGCGATGCCGGCGAAGGAGAGGATGGATCCGGCAACCTCGACGGCGCGGTTGTGCTGGACCACGTGTCCGGTTCCCTCGATCTCGACGTACTGCCCGGCGCCCGCCCGTTCGGCCAGCCTGCGGCACCACGCCGGCGGGGCAACGGGGTCGTTTGCGCCGCGCATCACGAGGATGGGGGCGGCGGCGTCGGCGATTCTCTCTTCGATCCGGTAGTCCATCATGACCCGGAGGTTCTTGAGGTACCAGCTGGGTCCGCAGCGCAGATAGTCGGTGAACACCAGGGCGTTGGAGGACGGGCTCTCGAAAAACAGGCAGTCGCGGCCGAGCGCCATTGCCTGTTGCGCCACGGTGCACCGCTGGTCGTTGACCACGGGGCCCATCAGCACCACGTGCGGGATCCGCGAGGGCTGTTGCCGCGCGGCTTCGACTGCGAACTGGGTGCCCATCGAGTGGCCGACAACCACGAACTCGAGCACGCCGAGCTGCTCCAGGGCGCCGAGGACGTAGGTGGCCTGGTCCTCAACGCTGAGTGTGCGGGGCGGCCTGGGCGTGGCGCCGAACCCGGGCAAATCCACTGAGTAGGTGTCAACGGTCCGCGCCAGCAACCCGTGCAGCCGGCGCAGGTAGCGGTGCGAGGCGCCGATCCCGTGGATGAGCACGACGGCGGGCCCTCCGCTTGCCGTACCGGCCGGCCGCGGGGAGGCGAAGACATGCCCCACATGGCCGGCGGCCTCAACCTCGATGCGCACGGGCCTGCTCATAGTGGGTCTCGTTTCTGTCAGCGCCTCGGGTCAGCGTTCCGTAAGCATACTGACAGACGCTGGGCGGAGGCCGTGAAGCTGGGGCTCCCCCGGTCAGAGCCCGAGCAGAGTTGCGGCCACGGCGATGAGCGGCAGGATGCCTTGCCGCAGGGCAGCGGGCCGCTTATCGGGGTTGGAGACAAACAGGACCAAAGCGGCGGCCGCCATCGACCCCGTGCCAGCCAGAACGAGCGCAGTGCCGATCCCGGTTCCGGTCCCGGAGGCGATGACAAATCCAATGCCGGCTCCGGTCACGAGGGCGAGGAACAGATTGTAGAAACCCTGGTTGAACGCCAGTGCCCGCGTGGTTTCGACCTCGGCTGCGGTGGCCGGGCCGAAGACACGCCGGGCCGCCGGGCCGTCCCAGGCCAGCGACTCCATCCAGAAGATCACGACGTGGAGCGCGGCAGCCAGGCCCGCGAACACCATTCCAAGCACCAGCATGAGACCCCTATCGACGACTACTGCCTAGTATGGCCGATCATCGTCGGCACGGCGGACGGTCCACGCGGCGGGGAGCCAACAGGACTAGCCAGCGGCCGGCCCGAGCGGTTCCTGGATATCAGCTGGCGCCCCGGCCGGTTCCTTGAGCTCGACGAAGATCGCGTGTGTCTCGGTGTCGCCGGTGTTTTCCCCGGAGTGGGATTGCGCCGCCAGCCAGCGGGAAGCGCCCGCGGGAAGTTCGACGTCGACCTCCCGGCCGTTGCCGGAGAGCCGACGCCGGAAGCTGCTGAGCGTGATCATGACACTGTCCGGGTGCGAATGCTCGACCGTTCTATCACCCGGCCGGTCAAGGTACTCCAGCACGCGCACCCGTTCGTTTTCGAATACCACCCGATACAAGGAGGGGTTGGTCACCACCGGATCCTGGCCCATGGCGTGACTCTAGTCCGCCCGGGACCCCGGCACCAGAGCGGGCTAGCCCGCCTGTACGCCGGCGCGGCGCCCCCTGTAACTTGGGGGAACAGCCGGGATGGAATTCCCTCGCAGGCCAGCATCGGAGGAACGCATGAGCAGCAAGCCGATCGAACCCGAAGACATTGTGAGCGACGGGGTGGAAGAAAGCGGGAAGCCGGTTCCGCGCGAAAGCGACAGCGCCACTGGGACAGGGACGCCGGCGGGCGGTGCCGGAGGCCAGGAATCGGAAGGGCGGGCACCCGGGCAGGCCGACTCGCACAAGGTGCCGGGACCCGCCGAGGAACAGGACGAACAGGCGGCCGACGACCGCGGCCTCACTACCGACACCAGCCCGGACTAAACGCCCGGCGGCCAACGAAACGCCGGGCCGTCCCCTGCCTGGGGACGGCCCTGCTACTGACGCTAGCTGGCGGCGGGCGCGATGTTGACGAGCCAGTCCACCCCAAACTTGTCCTTGCACATGCCGAAGGTGTCGCCCCACGGGGCCTTCTCCAGCGGGACGGTGACGTTGCCGCCGTCGGACAGCTTGTCCCAGTAGCCGCGCAGTTCAGCCTCGTCGGTGCCGCTGAGGGAAACCGAGAAGTTGTTCCCGGGGGTGTAGTCCATGCTGTTCGGGGTGTCGGCCCCCATCAGCACCAGATTATTTTCCCCGGTCAGCATGGCATGCATGATCTTGCCCTCCTCGGCAGGATCCTCGCTGGCCTGGAAATCGGCGAAGGTGCTCATGTTCAGCTCCCCGCCAAACACGGACTGGTAAAAAGTCATGGCCTCCCGCGCGTTGTCGCGGAAGCCGAGGTAGGGGTTAAGCGTGGTCATTTCCGGGACTCCTTGGTAGCGGGTGGTGCCGGCGCGGACGAAGGGCATCGCCCGCGCCGGCGCAGCTTACAGGCATATCCTGCCCGAAAGCGGGCCCACTTCATAGGGCCGCCCCGCCGCTTCGGGAACACCCCCGGCGGCGGGCGACGGCGGCCGCCTAGGCGGTCTGGCCGGCGTGCTCCCCTTCGGCGATTTCTTCCAGCAGCTTGTTGTTGAATGCCGGCAGATCATCCGGGTTGCGGCTGGTTACGAGGCCCTGATCGACCACGACTTCCTCATCCGTCCAGTTGGCGCCGGCATTCTTAAGGTCCGTCTCCAGCGTGTAGTAGGAGGTCAGGTTCCTCCCGTTCACCACGCCGGCGTCGATCAGCAGCCAGGGCCCGTGGCAGATCGAGGCCACCGGCTTGTGCTGTTCGAAGAAGCCGCGGGCGAAGGCCTGGGCGCCCTTGTCGGCGCGCAGATGGTCGGCGTTCACGACGCCGCCGGGGATCACGAGGGCGTGGAAGTCCGAGGCATTGGCCTGGTCGACGGTCAGCTCGACGTCGAAGGTCTCACCCTTGTCCGTGCCGTCGTAGCCCTGCAGTTTGCCGCCCTTGAGCGCCACCAGGGTGGGCTCACCGCCGGCTTCCTTGACCGCGTTCCACGGGCTGGTGAGCTCGATCTGCTCCACGCCGTCCGTCAGCAGGAATGCGACCTTCTTGCCCGCAATATTGTGTTCCGACATGTGTCCTCCTCTAGCCAGCGCGAGGGTCCAGAAGCCGTTCGGCCGATCATGTCCCACGCGGAGAGATTGGTGCCTTACGCAATCAACTCTAGGAAACCGGAAAATAATAAGCAAGCTGACTATGTGCGGGCCGGGCGGCCTCTGGTCAGGGCGCGCGCCCGTGATTACGCTGGCGGGTACGCACAGCCCCAGGACCGCAGGAAGTAGGACACCATGGACGAACGGGACATCCTCCAGCGCATTACCGCCCTTGTGGACGAGGAACGGGAGCTCCGGGAACAAGCCGAGTCCGCGAGCGCCGAGCACGACCACGTCCCGGACCGGCTTCGGCTAAGGCAGCTCGAAGAGGACCTGGACCAGTGCTGGGACCTGTTGCGGCAGCGACGCGCCAAGCGCCAGTACGGCGAGAACCCGGACGAGGCGGAAGCGCGGCCCATCACGCAGGTGGAGGGCTATAACGGCTAGGCCGCCGCGCGCCACCACCGGGATGCGAAGCCGCACCCCGGCGGCGACCCGCCGTCTTACTGGTTTTCAGGCGCTCTTCCGGCGCAGGAAAGCCCCGACGCGCCACGCGAACTCTTCCGGATCCACCACGGGTCCCACCGGCAGCTCGCGGGCAGGCTGGGACAGCGGCGCGAGGCCGGTGTCCACGGCGGCTTTGGCGGCCCGAAGCGATGACGCGGAGAGTCCCTGCCAGACCGCGAGGAGGTCCCGAAGACCGGCCTCGGCGCCGTCGTCGTCCACGCGCGAGCTGACCAGCCCCATGGCGTGCGCTTCGCGCGCCCGCAGCAGCGTCCCGCGGTAAAGCAGGTCCTTGGTGCGGGACGGGCCAATCCGCAGGCTCAACCGGTTCGCGAAGGACGGCGGCACCAGGATTCCGAGCCGTGCGATCGGCATGCCAATGAGGGCCGAGTCGGCCATCAGCTGCAGATCGCACGACAGGGCCAACTGGCAGCCTGCCCCGGTTGCTGCGCCTTCGACGAGGGCCACGGTCGGCATCGGCAGGTCCTCGACCTGCTGCAGCGCCCATTCGATCGTGGCGAAGATTTCCCGCACGTCCCCGGCGTCGGAATGTTCCCATTCGCGCAGGTCCGAGCCCGAGCAGAAGGTGCTGCCCCTGCCGCGGATGACGACGGCGCCCACATCCCGGCCGGCCAGGGACCGTGCGGCCTCCCCCAAGGATTCCCAGCCGGCCGCTCCCATCGCGTTGAAGCGCTCTCCCGTGCCGACCGTGATGGTGGCCACCGACCCGGAGCATTCGACGGCGACCGCTTCCATCGTCTGCTGTCCCCCTGTCACTGGACCGCGCCGGAGCGCCGGAGCTCGGCGATGGAGGGCTCGTCCATGCCGAGGCCGGCCAGGACGTCGTCGGTGTGCTGGCCCAGCAATGGCGGCGCTGTGCGCACCGACGCCGGGGTGCGCGTCAGGCGAACCGGGCAGCCCACCACTTTCATCGGCCCGGCCGTGGGGTGCTCGAGCTCGGCCACCATGCCCCGGGCCAGGACCTGCGGGTCGGCCAGGGCCTCGTCCACCGTCTGGATCGGCCCGACCGGCACGCCCGCCTCATCCAATGTCCGCACCCAATGATCGGTACTGCGGGTGCGCAGGACCGCCTCGATCCGTGCAACCAGGACTTCCCGGTGCGCCACCCGCGAGGGGTTGGTGGCGTAAAGCGGGTCTCCTGCCAGTTCTTCGTCCCCGAGGACCGCGGCGAAGCGTCGCCAGAGACCGTCGTTGCCGACGGCGACCATCACGAAGCCGTCCGAGGTGGGGAACGCCTGGTAGGGAGCGATCGTCGGGTGGGCCGAGCCGTAGCGTTTGGGGATGTCCCCGCTGGCGAAGTATCCGCTGGAGACATACGTCAGCCACGAAACCGATCCGTCGAGCAGGCTGATGTCCACCCACTGGCCGTTTCCGGTGCGCTGTTTCTCATGCAGGGCGGCGAGCACCCCGATGGTCGCCCACATGCCGGCGACGAGGTCGGCACTGCTGACGCCGACGCGCACGGGCGGGCCGTCGGGCTCGCCGGTGACGCTCATGATGCCGCTGCGCGCCTGGGCGATCGCGTCGTAGCCCGGGCGGAGGGCGTCGGGGCCGGTCTGGCCGTACCCGCTGATCGAGGCGTAGACCAGCCCGGGGTTGTCTCGGGCGAGCTCCTCGTATCCGAGGCCGAGCCGGGCGGCCGTGCCCGGCCGGAAATTTTCGACCAGTACGTCGGCCTTCAGGGCAAGGCGCCGGACCGCAGCCAGGCCTTCCGGCGACTTGAGGTCGACGGCCAGGCTGCGCTTGTTCCGGTTCACGGAGAGGAAGTACGCGGCTTCCTCACCCTGGAACGGCGGCCCCCACTGGCGTGTGTCGTCACCCTGGCCGGGCTGTTCGATCTTGACCACGTCGGCCCCGAGGTCCGCCAGCGTCATGGTGGCGAAGGGCCCGGACAGGATCCGGCTCAGGTCCAGGACCAGGAGATCCTTCAGCGGGCCCGGCTGGTCCGCCGGCTGCGGGGCAGCCAGCGGTCCGGCGTCGGCCGTCTGCTCGGGGGCGGTGTCCACGTGCGTGATGCTCATACCGTCGCTTCCGTCTTGGCCGGGTGGCTGCCTTCAAAGCGGTGCGCCGCCTTCGGCAGGAAGATCAGCGCCAGCATCGCGATGACGCAGCACGCAATGATGTAGAGCGCGATCGCGGTGGAGTTGCCGTACTGGGCCAGCAGCGCGGCGGCGATCAGCGGCGCAGGGCCGCCGGCTACGACGCTGGCCAACTGGTAGCCCAGGCCGGCGCCGGTGTAGCGGATGTCGGCGTCGAAGCTCTCTGCGATGAGGGCCGCCTGCGGACCGTACTGGATGTCGTGCAGGATCAGGCTGACGACGATCGCCACGCCCACGATGAAGGGCTCCCGCGTGTCCAGCAAGGCAAAGTAGGGGAACGCGAACAGGGCCGTGAGCACGATGCCCACCCCGTATACGCGGCGCCGTCCGAACCGGTCGGAGAGCCAGCCGAAGAACGGCACGCTGACCAGGCCCAGCGCGGCCGCGATCAGCGTGTCGTCGAGGATGGAGTTGCTGCTCAGCTGCAGGTGCTTGACCGCGTAAGTGATCACGAAGGTGATGAACAGGTAGAACGGCGCCTGTTCGGACATGCGGACCAGCGCCGAGAGCAGGATCTCCTTCGGCTGCCGCTTGATGACTTCAATCAGCGGGTTGCGGACGATCTTGTTGGACTTGCGGACGGCCTCGAACTCGGGGCTCTCGATCACCCGCAGGCGGACGAACAGGCCGACGCCGATCAGCAGGATGCTGATGATGAACGGGATACGCCAGCCGAAGGACGCAAAGCCTTCGGTGCCCGTGATGCCGGAGGTGATCCGCACGACGCCGGTCGAGAGGACCAGGCCCAGCGGCACACCGATCTGCGGCCAGCTGGCGGAGAATCCCCGGCGGCCTTGGTGGCCCCATTCCATGCTCAGCAGAACCGAGCCGCCCCATTCGCCGCCGACGCCGATGCCCTGGATGATCCGCAGCAAGGTGAGCAGGATCGGCGCGGCGACGCCGATGGCCTGGTAGGTGGGCAGGAAACCGATCAGCACGGTGCCGAAGGCCATCAGGAACAGGGTGACCATCAGCGTGGTCTTGCGGCCGATGCGGTCGCCGTAATGGCCGAAGATCGCAGCGCCGACGGGGCGGGCCACGAAGCCCACGAACTGGGTGCCGAACGCGGCCAGCACCCCGGCGAATGCCGACTGGCCGGGGAAGAACAGCTGTGGGAAGACCAGGGCGGCGGCGGTGCCGTATAGGAAAAAGTCGTACCACTCGATGGTGGTACCGACGACGCTGGCAACGGTCGCGCGGCGTGCCGCCTGCTCCCGGGTCACTGCTTGGGTTGTCATCATCACTCCGTTGTATTGACGTTGAGGCCATGGGCCCCTTGGGATTTTGCCGTGGTGGTGCGGTGGAACGTCAGGCGGGAACCGCTGCTTCGGCGCGCACGGCGCCCGCCAGCAAGCGCCCGGCGCCGCGGATGGCCGGCGGGTGGCCCAGCGCCTTGAGAATCTCGTAGGTGGTGGCGGTCGCGGCCGTGATGACAGGCAGGCCCAGCGCATCCTCGACCGTCTGCACGGATGCCAGCGACGGCATCTGCACACAGGCGGAGAGGACGACGGCGTCCACCCCGTCCGTGTTGAGCCGGCGCACGATGCCCGGCAGCGCGAGCGGATCGAGCCTGCCCACTGCCAGGTTGTCCGCCACCGAGAGGCCGATCACGTCCTGCACGGTGATTCCCGCGCCCTCGATGTAGTCGCTGACCGTTCTGGTCAGTTCCGGCAGGTACGGCGTCACCATGGCCACCCGGCGCGCCCCCATGTCCCGGAGGGTCCGCACCAGGGCGCCGGCGCTGCTGGTCACCGCCGCCGGATGCCCGTTAGCCTCGGCCGCCTTCGCAATGACCTCCTCGGAGCCGTCGTGGGCGCCGGGGCCCTGGGCCATCACCGCGACCAGGCAGGCATAGGCGATGACGTCGACGTCGGCGTCGGAGACGGAAGTGGCACAGTCCGCGGCCTTCGCCACCATGGCGGCGAGCTCGGCCGGTGTCACATTCTTCAGGGCGGCCCGGGCCGAGTGGAAGGTGTAGCGGTGGCCCGTCGCCTCGCCCTGCCGGCGGAACAGCTCAGGAAGTTCAGTTTCCATCGTGGTGTTCGAGCTGGGAACGATCAGCCCGATCCGGGACGAGCCGGCCGCCGCTCGCGACGAACCGGGATGCTCCGTTCCGGGGTGCTCAGTTCCGGGATGCTCCGTGCCCGACGTTGTGCTCACAGACTGCTTCTCCAAGTCGTTGAAAGAATGGATCATGACCCACATTGTGAGTGCGGAACCCATCCTGCGGGAAATGTTAGTCTGATGTCAATAGGCTTGGACGGCCCCCGACGGGCGCTCGACGCAGCAAACGGACGGCAGGATCCGCCCCGATCAAAGGAAAAGAGCGCGTTGGCAAAAGAACAGGGCACCGGATCGACCCCGCTGCTCGTCCTGGGCAAGGTCACCGAAATCCTCAACTGTTTCTCGCTGGAGGAACCGGACC
This sequence comes from Arthrobacter sp. 01N442, assembly GCF_056399345.1. Taxonomy (NCBI): domain Bacteria; kingdom Bacillati; phylum Actinomycetota; class Actinomycetes; order Micrococcales; family Micrococcaceae; genus Arthrobacter; species Arthrobacter sp. 01N442. The sequence goes on along the minus strand of NZ_JBFTRD010000004.1, from coordinate 304,789 downwards.
CCACCTTGGCGCAGATTGCGCGCCAGACGGGACTGCCCACCAGCACCTGCCAGCGGCTCGTGCAGAACATGGTCCGCGAGGGGTTCCTGGACCGCGACGGCGACCGCTACCGGATCGGCCTGCGCCTGGTCCAGTGGGCCAGCCCGGGGACGTTCGGGCTGGACATCGTCCGCATCGTGCGCCCGATCTTGCAGCAGCTCCGGGACGAGACCGGCGAAACGGCCTGTCTTTACATCCGGGACGGAGCGTTCCGCACGGTCGTCGCCGTCGCCGAGACGCGCCACGTAGTGATGCGCCCGTTCCGCGTGGGACAGGTCATGCCAATCCATGCCGGGGCGCCGGGCAAGATCTTCCTCGCTTTTGACCCGGGGGCGCGCGAAGCGCTCACCGGCATGGAGCTGACGAGGTTTACCCCGAACACGCCCGCCAGCTGGGAAGTCCTGGACGAGCAGGTCGAGCAGGCGCGCGCGCAGGGCTTCTATGCAGCCTTCGGTGAGCGCAACAGCGACGTCGGCTCTATCAGCGCACCGGTCTTTGACCACACCGGCGAGCTCGCCGGCGTCCTCGGGGTCGGCTTCCCCACGCAGCGGGTGACCGTGGCCGACGTCGATCGCCTGGGTCCCGCCGTGTCGGAGGCGGCCAGATCCGCCTCCGTTGCCTTGGGGCACCATTTCGCCTCGGCGCCCCCCAAGGCCGGACGCTCCCGCCGGCCCGCAGCACGCTGACGCCCCGGAAACCGCCCGTCGCCTTCCGAGGTCCGCCAGGCCGGCCGGCTGACAGCGGCGCGAGCGTCCGCCGCCGTCGTCGTCCTTTCGCTTCCCCGGCCGGCGGTCCATGCTGGTGCCATGCAGATCGCATTCCTGGGCGACGTCATGCTCGGCCGGCTGGTCAACGATCGGTTGAAGACCGCCGCCCCTGCCTATCCCTGGGGTGACACCTTGCCGGTGTTGCGGAGGGCGGATCTAAGGATCGCCAACCTCGAATGCGTGCTTGCCGACGGCGGAAGTCCCGAGCCCGGCAAGGTCTTCACCTTCCGCAGCGACCTGAAGAACGTGCGCAGCCTGGTCTCTGCCCAGATCGATCTGGTGTCGTTGGCCAATAACCATGTCCTCGACTACGGACCGGAGGCGCTGCGGGAAATGCTCCCCGCCCTGGACCGGCACGGGATCCTGCATGCGGGTGCGGGCACGGACCTCGCCTCAGCACTGCGGCCGGCCATTCTCAGGGCGGCCTCCACCGCCGTCGGGTTCGTGGCGTTTACCGATAACCAGCCGGACTGGGAGGCGGCGCCCGGCTCCCCGGGCGTGTACTACGTCCCCGTTACAGACCGCGGCGAACGGACCGGGGAACGGGCAGGTGAGCGGGCCGGGGAGCTGCTGGGCTTGCTGGAGCGGACCAAGGCTCGGGTCCAACTCCTCGTCGTTTCGGCGCACTGGGGCGGAAACTGGGGCTCCGATGTCCCTCCCGAGCACCGCGCGCTTGCGCGGCGGATGGTCGACGCGGGCGCCGACGTCGTGTTCGGGCATTCGCCACACATCTTCCGCGGCGTCGAGGTGTACCGGGGCCGGCCGATCATCTACGGCGCGGGCGACTTTGTTGATGACTACGCGGTGGACCCCGAGGAGCGCAACGACCTTTCCTTCATCTTCCTGCTTGAGGCCGACGGCGGAACGCCCATTCGGCTGCGCCTGTTTCCCACCGTCATCGCCGACTTCCAGGCCCGGCTGGCAGTCCGGAACGCCCGCGCCATAGCCGGCCGGATGTCCCGGCTGTGCTTGGAGCTGGGCACCTCAAGCACCTGGAATGCCGGCGAACGGTGCCTGGAGACCCCGCTGGCGTAGCCGACGATGCCGCCGGAACCCGGGCTCGAAGTCCGATTGCCCCTGATTTTTCCGCGCTGCAAGGCCTACGATATGCACGGGGGGCACTCGAAAAGCACCATGCTTACTGGGAGGCCACGATGTTTAACACTGTCCGCAAGCTTTTCCCGCACGTGCGAAAAACATTCGTGGATCCCGGCTGGCGCCGGCCCCGGAACGGCGCCGCCGCTCCCCCGCCGGACAGCACCCGGCGCTTCGTGGGCGGGCTGGCCGCCCTCGCGCTGGCTACGGGCGCATTGGCTACGGGCGGGAGCCTTGCAGCCGCCGCGCCGTCGTCCGCAGCCGAGCCGGCACAGAGCTACATCGTCGTACTCAAGGACGGCGCCGGCGATGCCGGGGCCGTGGCCGCGGCGCAACAGGCCAAGTTCGGTTTCAGCGGATCCAACGTCTACCGAAGTGCGGTGAGCGGCTACTCCGGCACCATGACCGCCAGCCAGGCCAGGAGCCTCGCCGCCGATCCCAGCGTCGATTTCGTCACGCTCGGCCGTCACTTCGAGGAACCCGAAGAGCCCGCCAAACCCAACACCGAGATCGCCCCGCTGTGGTGGCAGCGGATCGGCGGCGATCCGGAAGCCGCCAAGGACGCCGTACGCGCCGGCGCCGGCAATGACGATGGCTCGGCCGTCAACGTGGCAGTCATCGACAGCGGGATCGACGGCAAGCACCCGGACCTGAACGTCAAGGGAGGCATCGACTGCACCTCCGGCAAACCTGTCGAAGTGACGCCCATCGACGTTCTTGGCCACGGCACGTCGGTGGCGGGCGTCATCGGCGCCCGGAACAACGGCTCCGGCATCATCGGCGTAGCACCGGGCACCCCGCTCTGGTCGGTCCGGGTGGTCTCCAACAACGGTTCCATCACCGAGGAGAGCCTGATCTGCGCCATTGACTGGGTGACCTCAACCCACAGGGACGACAACGAGGACAACGACATCGCCGTCGCCAACATCAGCATCGGCGGCCCGGGTTCGGACACCGCCAATTGCGGCAAGGGCACCGACCCCATGCACTACGCGATCTGCCGCTCGGTCAGGGCCGGCGTGACGTACGCCGTCGCGGCCGGAAACTCGGCCGCTGACCTCGCCGGAACGGTCCCCGCGGCCTACCACGAGGTGCTGACCGCGACCGCCATGGCGGACTTTGACGGGAAACCCGACGGCCGAGCTGCAAGCCTTTGCGGCCGCGATGACTGGCGCCCCATCGGCCAGCGGGACGACTACCCTGCCTTCTTCTCGAACTTTGCCGTCAGCGCGAGGGACAGGGAGCACACGGTGGCGGCGCCGGGCGTGTGCGTTCTGTCCACCGTGCCCGGCGGGTACGGCATAAACCACGGCACCAGCTTCGCCAGCCCGGCTGTGGCCGGCGCGGTGGCCCTGTGCATTGACCAGGGAGCCTGCCAGGGGTCCGGCGCGGAGGTCAGCCGGCAGTTCCTGGACACCGCCGAGTCATACAACAACCGGCACCCTGACTTTGGGTTCGTCGGGGATCCGCTCCGCCCGGCCGGTGCCAAGTACTACGGGTACCTGACGCAGATCACCCGGCTCTGAGGCCGCCCGTTTCGACGGTTCCCTGCCGGTACGACGCTTGGATACGTCGAGGGTGCAGGGAACCGTCGAAACGGCGAAGCGGGAGGCCGACGGCGGGTCAGGCCACCGGGGTGCCGGCGAGCGCTCCGGGCGTCGGCTCCGCGGCCAGCCGGCCGCCGTCGTGCGGGTAGATCATTTCCGCCGGCGCCTCGGAGTTCCGCTTGGCCAAGGGGTAGAACACGAGGGCGGTCACCACGAGCCCCACCAGCCAGGAAATGTCCGATCCGCCGAGCAGCTCGGTCATCGGGCCGGTGTACAGCGTCTGCGCCAGGAACGGGATCTGGGCAACAATGCCGATCGCGTAGGAGATCAGGGCCGACGCGTTCCAGCGGCCGTAGCGGCCGTTGGGGTCGTACAGCGCCGGGATGTCCACCTTCTCCTTGGAGATCAGGTAGTAGTCCACCAGGTTGATGGAACTCCAGGGGATGAAGACCATGAGCAGCAACAGGACGAAGTTCTTGAAGTTGGCCAGGAAGTCCGGGGAGGCCAGCACAGCGATGAGCACGCTGAGGCCGATGAAGCCGATCACGTAGGCGAGCCGGATCCGCGACGAGGCGTCGGACTTGCGCGTGAAGGCCGTGACGGACGTCAGCATGGTCATGTATCCGCCGTAGGCGTTCAGCGTGTTGACCGTCAGCTTGCCGGTCACGATGACGAGGTAGATGACGACGGCGATCAGGCCGCCGCCGCTGAGGTTGCCCAGGAAGGCCACCTGACCGTCAAGGAAACGCTGGCCCTTGGGCAGGGCGAGGGACGCGAACAGGGCGCCCAGCGTCATGGACCACTGCGAGCCCAGCACGGTTCCGAGGAACGCGGCCAGGAAGGTCTTGCGCGCCGGAGTCTTTGAGGGCAGGTACCGGGAGTAGTCCGCGACATAGGGGCCGTAGGTCAGCTGCCACCCGGCGCCCAGCGAAATGGCGAGCAGGAAGGTGGGGAACTGGAAGGTGCCCGAGGCGAGGAGGGCCCCGACGTCCTGGCTCGCGAACAGCCGGATCCCCAAGTATGTGAAGCCCAGGACGCCGATCACCGTAGAGATGCGGCCCAGCAGGTGGATGTACTTGTAGCCGAGGGTCGCCACGAGGACGGTCAGTGCGCCGAAGATCACCATGCCGACGGCGGGGGTGCCGGTCCGGGTGATCTGGTCGATGGCCTGGCCGGCGAGGACGGTCCCGGTCGCCGCGAAGCCGAGGTACATGATGATGACGAGTACCAGCGGGATCACCGCCCCGAAGACGCCGAACTGCGCGCGGCTGGAGATCATCTGGGGCAGGCCGAGCTTGGGTCCCTGGGCTGCGTGCAGGGCCATCACCGCGCCGCCGAGGAGGTTGCCGACCAGGAGTCCCAGGATTGCCCACAGCGCGTCAGCGCCGAAAAGCACGGCCAGGGCGCCGTCGACGATTGCGGTGATCTGCATGTTCGCCCCGAACCACAGCGTGAACTGCTGGCCGGGAGATCCGTGCCGTTCATTTTCCGGAACGAAGTCGATGGAGCGGCGCTCGACGCCGCGCCCGGCGGTATTCGTTCGTGTCGAAGCTTGCATGCTCGTCCTTACTGAAGATCAGGATGGTTTCGTCCACCCATCTGAACACTTTCCGTGACCTGCATCACGGGGACAAGCGTTGATGTTGTCCGGTATTCCGGACAGTGAGCCGCGAAGGCGCGCGTTCGGCGGTCGCTGGGTTTATCCGGGCTTATCCGGGAGCCTCGGGGCCCGGGCCGGCGGCTAGCCGGCGGCGCCGATCTCGCGGTTCACGGCGGGCATGATTTGGGTGGCCAGCAACTCGATGGAGCGTGCGGTCTGGGCAAACGGCAGGCCGCCGAGTCCGATCTGGGCCATGTACCGGGTGTTGCCCAGCGTTGAGTGGATTTCCAGCAACTTCTCAACGACCTGCTGCGGACTTCCCACCAGGAGGCCCCCGCCGGGCTCGGTCCACTCGTCGAAAGTGGAGCGCGGGAAGTGGTCCAGGGGTCGCGGCATGTTCTGCTCGAAGTACGCCCGGTAGTACGGGTAGAAGGTGTCCCGGGCCTGTTGCGACGTTGGGGCGGCATAGAAGTGGCCGCCCACCCCCACCTGCAGTCCGGCAGCGTCATGGCCGGCGTCGTGAGCACTTTGCCGGTAAAGCTCGACGAGCCGCCGGAAACGGGCCGGACCGGACAGCAGTGCGACGAACAACGGCAGGCCCAGCCGCCCGGCCCGGGCAAAGCTCGCCGGGGTTCCGCCCACGCCCACCCAGACAGGCAGCTTGTCCTGGGCCGGACGTGGCGCAACATCCATTCCCGCCAGCGTCTGCGTCAAGTGCCCCTGCCAGTTCACGACGGCGTTGTCCCGCAGTTCCAGCAGCATCCGCAGTTTCTCGTCGAAGAGGCCGTCGTAATCCTCCAGCCGGTGGCCGAACAGCGGATACGACTCTACGAAGGCGCCCCGGCCCACGGTGATCTCGGCCCGACCGTCCGAAATCAGGTCCAGCGTGGCGAACTGCTCGAAGAGGCGCACGGGATCCTGCGTCGAGAGCACCGTAACGGCCGTGCCGAGCCGCAGGTTTGTGGTTTCCCGGGCAATCCCGGCGAGCACGATTTCCGGCGCCGACAGGGCAAAGTCATGCCGGTGGTGTTCCCCGAGGCCCAGGAACCCGAGACCGGCCTGGTCGGCCAACTTCGCCAGCTCGATGATGTCCTTCAACCGCTGCTGCGGGGACAGCGCGGCTCCTGTGCTGATGTTTCGGGAAAGCTCGCCAAAGGTAAAGATGCCAAAGTCCATGATTTATTGAACATTCAAGTATCGCCGTTCATTCCCGGGGGTGCCCCCTGGAGGTCCCCATTTCGATGGTTCCGTGCGCACTCGACGCTTGGAACCATCGAGTGCGCACGGAACCGTCGAAACGGCCGCAGCGACACCGCCGGATAGCACCCGTTTACATCCTCGAAACAAACCCGACACGAGCCCTTCACGAACCGCCGATTTCTGTAACTTCCCTGCAACGTGGCGCCCGACTGCCTGAAACACAGCCCCGGGAGGATTGAACCCGGTTGGGGACCGGCGGCGAGGTGTCCCGGTACGGCGAAATCGTTGGAAGGGAACGCAGGTGGAACTCACCGCGGGAAACGTCTGGATCATGGTCTCAACAGCCCTCGTGCTGCTCATGACCCCCGCCCTCGGGCTCTTTTACGGCGGCATGACCAGGGCCAAGGCCTCACTGAACATGATCATGATGAGCTTTGCCTCGGCCGGGATCGTGGGCGTTGTGTGGGTGCTCTGGGGCTATTCGATGACCACGGGCAAGGGCGTCCTGGGCATCTTCGGTGACCCCTTCGCCAGCTTCGGCCTGTCCAAGCTCATGGGCTCCCCAGAACTCCTCAAGGCCGGCTTCAGCGCAACCTTCGCAATCATCACCGTCGCCCTGATCAGCGGTGCCATCGCCGACCGCGCCAAGTTCACCGCCTGGGTGCTCTTCGTCCCGGTCTGGATCACCCTGGTCTACTGCCCGCTGGCCTTCATGGTCTGGGGCGGCGGCCTGATGAGCGCCGGCGGCGCCGTGAGCTCCATCTTCGGCCAGGTGATCGACTTCGCCGGCGGCACCGTGGTCGAGATCAGCTCCGGGACTGCAGCCCTGGTGCTGGTGTTGATCCTCGGCAACCGTCACGGTTTCGGCAAGGACCCGGCACACCGCCCGCACAACATTCCCTTCGTCATGCTCGGCGCCGGCATCCTCTGGTTCGGCTGGTTCGGCTTCAACGCAGGCGCTGCCGCGACGGTGGAACAGGCCGGCCTGATCTGGGTCAACACCCTGGCTGCCCCAGCGGCCGCCATGCTCAGCTGGCTCGTCGTCGAAAGGATCCGCCACGGCCACCCCACCTCCCTCGGCGCCGCCTCCGGCGTGGTGGCCGGTCTCGTTGCGATCACGCCGTCCTGCGCCAACGTCAGCCCCCTCGGCGCCGTTGGACTGGGCCTGGTGGCCGGCGCCGCGTGCTGCGTCTTCGTGGACCTGAAGTACAAGTTCGGCTTCGATGACTCGCTCGACGTCGTCGGCGTCCACCTGGGCGGCGGACTGATCGGGACGCTGGCGCTGGGCCTCATTGCCCTTCCGGTTGACGGCCAGGGCGGCGGGCTCTTCTACGGCGGCGGCCTGCACCAGCTGATCGCCCAGACCGTCGCCGTGCTGATCACCGTCGCGCTCTCCGCCCTCGCGACGGCGGTCATCGGCCTCGCGATCCACAAGACCGTCGGCTTCCGGGTCAGCCACGAGGCCGAAATTGCCGGCGTGGATCGCTCGGAACACGCCGAGACCGCCTACGAATTCGACGGCCTGGCGCACAGCCGCTTCAACCCGTTCGGCCACCACGTCCAGTCCCACCAGGCGCCGGCCCGTTCTGCCGCAACGCCGCACGCCCGCCCAACGGCAACCCAGCACGCCCAGCCCGAGCGCGTCAAGGAAGACAGCCTCGCCTAGCGCCTCCGGCTCCTAGCCCGTCTTCCCCGCCCGGCCATCCCCCGGCCACCCGCCGCCTAGCCCCTCCGGCCACCCCCGCGGGCGCGGCCGGGACAACCGCCTGACAGAATGGCCTCATGGAACTCGCCCTCGGACTGCTGGTTCTCGTGGCCGTGGTCTGTGCCGGCAGCGCCCTGGGCCGGAAGCTCAACGTTTCCGTCCCGCTGCTGCTGGTCCTGGCCGGCGTCGCGGGCTCCTTCCTCCCCTTCATTCCCCCTATCGACCTGAACCCGGAACTGGTCCTCGTCGGGCTGCTGCCGCCGCTGCTCTACGCCGCGGCCTTGCGGACCTCGCTCTTCGATTTCGGTTCCAACCGCCGCGCCATCGGCCTGCTCTCCGTCGGCTACGTCATCTTTGGGACCCTCGCCGTCGGGTTCGTGGTCTGGTGGCTGTTCCCCGAAATCCCGCTGGCCGCCGCGATCGCCCTCGGCGCCGTCGTCGCGCCGCCCGATGCCGTCGCGGCAACCGCCATCGCCCGGAAGGTGGGCATGCCCCGCCGGATCGTGACCATCCTGGAGGGCGAATCCCTGGTCAACGATGCCACCGCGCTGGTCTGCCTGCGGGCCGCCCTCGCCGCCATCGCCGGGACGGTGTCCGCGGCGGGAATCGCCAGCGGCTTCGTGCTGGCGGCCGGCGGCGGGCTGGTGGTCGGCCTCGCCGCGGCCTACGTGCTGACCGAACTGCGGAAGCGGATCCGGAACGTCGCGATCAACACCTCGACGTCGCTGATGGCACCGTTCGTCGCATACCTACCGGCGGAGGCAATCCACGCTTCCGGTGTCCTCGCCGTCGTCGTCACCGGGCTGGTGATGGGAACAAAGGCACCTTCGATGCCCAACGGCGCGGCCCGGCTGAGCCAGCGCAGCAACTGGAACACGGTGCAATTCCTGCTCGAAAACTCCGTTTTCCTACTGATCGGCTTGCAGGTCCGGACCATCATCGAGGGCATCCAGGACGATTCGCTGGGTGCCGGCCGCATCTGGGCCGGCTGTGCCGTGATCCTGCTCGCGGTGTTGCTGCTCCGGCCGGTGTGGGTGTTCCCGGCAACGTACCTGCCCCGGCTGATCCCGGCTGTGCGCAGGAAGGATCCGGCGCCGCCATGGCAGTTCGCCGCAATCGTGTCCTGGGCCGGGATGCGCGGGGTGGTGACGCTGGCCGCGGTGCTGGTGCTCCCGGCGGACCTGGAACACCGGTCCGTGCTGATCCTGGCCGCCATGGTGGTGGTCGGCGGGACCCTGACCCTGCAGGGCTTCACCTTGCCGGCGCTGGTCAGGATGCTCCGGATCCAGGGCCCCGACCAGCGTGAGGACGCCCTGAACCAGGCTTCGCTGATGCAGCTCGCCACCGCGGCCGGGGTGCAGCGGTTGCAGGAACTGCGCACCCCCAACGACCCGCCGGAAGTCGTCGCCATGCTCAAGCGCCGGACCCAGGAGCGCGGGCTGGCGGCCTGGGAGCGGCTGGGCCGGCCGACGTCGGAGGCCGCAACGCCCAGCCAGCGCTATGCCCAGCTGCGGCTGGCCATGCTGGAAGCGGAACGAGCCAAGGTGCTCGAGTTGCGGCGCGGCGGCGCTTACGCCCACGAAGTTCTCAGCGAGGTCCTGGACCGCCTCGACGTTGAGGAATCCATGCTGGACATCTCGCTCGAGGAACTGGACACCCCCGCCGACGGCGGCGGCGAAGGCATCGCCACGCCCGGCGGCGTCTGCGGCCACCTCGAGTCCGCGGCCGACCCCGAAGTTCCGGCCGATCCGTTCTGCGCGGACTGCCGCCGTGAAGGCACGACGCCGGTCCACCTCAGAATGTGCCTGGCATGCGGGAACGTGGGCTGCTGCGATTCCTCGCCCGGGACGCATGCTTCGCGGCACTTCGAAGCGACCGGCCACCCCGTCATGCGCAGCGTCGAACCGGGCGAGGACTGGCGCTGGTGCTACGAGGATGAGCTGCTGGGGTGATGCCAAGGCCGCCCGCCGCGCGTACCCTCGGTTTGTGGACATAGTCGAGTTTTTGTCCGAGCGCATTTCCGAGGATGAGGCAGCGGCCCGGACACTCCTCAACGACCGGACCGTGTCCAAATCCGGCGAGTGGTACGAACAGCGGCTGCTGCTCGAGTGCGAGGCCAAGCGGCGGCTGATCGGCGTGGTCGAGGCTGCGCGGCAATCGGCTCTGGCCGCGATGGTCAGCGACTCCCTCCAGGAGACCCACTGGGCGCCGCGGTCACTGGACTGGATGGAGCGCTCCCTGCAGGCCCTCGCGTTGCCCTACTACGACCACCCGGACTTCGAGCAGGGCTGGCTGCACCCCTGAGCCGCCCCTCGTCCACCCCGCGCCCACTCCGCGCCCGCCCGCGGGACGTGCCCATCCCTGAAATATCCGCGCCCGGGATGCCGTTAGCCCGGATATGACAACTATCGGAATCATCGGTGCAGGACACATTGGCAGCCAGCTCGCCCGGAAGGCGGTCCAGCTCGGCTACGACGTCGTGATCAGCAACTCCCGGGGACCGGAAACCCTGGCGGAACTCGTCGCCGAACTCGGGCCGCGTGCCCGTGCGGCAACCGTGGCGGAGGCCGCGGCGGCCGGCGATTTCGCCGTCGTCACCGTCCCGCTGAAGAACATCAAGGACATCCCGGCGGAGCCGCTGGCGGGCAAGATCGTCATCGACACGAACAACTACTACTGGGAGCGGGACGGCCGGTTCCCGGCGCTGGATAACGGCGACGCCACCACCTCGGGGCTGCTCCAGGAGCACCTGCCCCAGTCCAAGGTGGCCAAGGGCTTCAACCACATCATGTACTCGCAGATCACCACGGACGGCAGCCCGGCGGGAACGGAGAACCGGCGCGCCCTGGCCACCGCGAGCGACTTCCCCGAGGCGGCGGAGCTGGTGACACGGCTTTACGACGAATTCGGCTTCGACACCGTCAACATCGGCCCGCTCTCCGAAAGCTGGCGCGTGGAACGGGACCGCCCGGCCTACGTCGTCCGCCAGAACGCGGCCGAACTGCGGGAGAACCTCGCGAAGGCTCCCCGCACCATCCCGGCGCACTGACCCACCCAGATGACAGTTCACGGCAGTGTTCGCGCCGGAGACTGCCGTGACCTGTCATCTCGCGCGCTTGTCCCAGCCTAGAAGCCGGCGCCACCACGGCCGATCCGGTTCCGGTTCGTCCGGGACGACGGCGGATGCCCGGGCCCGACGGCGTTCGCGCCAAAGCTCCACTTCGGCGTCGACGTCGCGGGTACTGGTGGTGACGGGCGGCCCGCCTTGGAGTTGCCGGCGGGCGTCGATCACGCGCGCATTGAAGTCGGCAAGGAGGTCCCGCACCTGGTGCTCCGTCGGCTGGGCGTCCAGCCGTTCGTCGAGCTCCGCGTCCTCCGTGCGGAGCAGGATCGCCGTGGGGCCCAGTCCGGTGATGTTCTCGCGCTGGAGCAGGCCCTTCACCCACCAGTCCGGATCGTAGACCTCGCCGAGGCCCGGGATGGGCTTGCCGGCGTATTTGAGGTTGTCGAACTTCCCCTGCTCCATGGCGTCGCGGATCAGGTATTCGGCCTTGGCGGCGTCGTCTACCTTTTCCTGGACCGTGCTGCCGCTGGCCTGGATGGAGCGCAACTCGGCCGCCCGTTCCACCCGGCGCCGGTACGCCGAGCGCCCCGCGTCGCTCATGAGCCACCATCCTTCCCGGCTGCCGGAACACCGAATCTGGCTTCCAGTATCCGCAAATCCGGCAGGCGGTGAAAGGCGCCCTCGACGCGCTCGCGCCGCCGGGCCGGCATCGCGTCGAGATGACAGTTCTCGGCAGTGTTGTGCCGAAACACTGCCGTGAAGTGTCATCTCGCGCCGGCGGTTCAGTCGTCCAGGCAGATCACGAAGCTGGGGAATACATGCCGGCCCGGGCGTCCGTCCACCATGTCGATGGCCCTCCGGAGCTCCTCGAGGTGCTCCGGCGCCAGCTGCAGCGGCGGTTCGTCCGGCTGGTAGCTGGTGTAGATCGGATAGTCGACGCCGGGATCCCGCGACATTTCGATGTGGCAGCCCAGGACGTGGCTTACTGGGTGCGCAGCGCAGAACTGAATCAGCCGGTCGATGGTGCGGACGAACGCCGGCGAGTCGTGGACGTAGAGGCGGCCGGGGTAGACGGTGTCCCCGGTGAACAGGATGCCGGTGTCCGCGTCGTAGAAGGTGACGGCGGCGCTGTGGTGCCCGGGGCTAGGCCAGCATTCCAGGACGCGGCCGCCCAGATCCACCCGGGCCACCGCGCCGCCCGCACCGCCGTCGTCGTCAAACCCGAAAAACTCCCATGCGCTGCGCTGCCCGGCATCCACCACGAGCGTGCCGGGCCGGTCCGCGAACTGGGCGTCCCCCGCAACATGGTCGCCATGCGGATGGGTGTGCAAGACCAGCAGCCCGTAGTCATCCCGGGGGTGTGCGGCCAGCCAGTCATCGATGAGGCCGTCGACGACGCGGCGCAGCGGGAAGAACTCCGCTTCGGCCGTGGCGCCGGTGTCGATCAGCACGGCGCGGCTGGCGCCGAACAGCAGGAACATGAACGGCGCCTCGTAATTGACCGCCATGTTCTGGCGCAGCACGAAGGTGTGCTCATCGTAGGCGTGGACCTGGATGTCCGGGTCCGTGTTGTGCTTGGCGGACTCCGAGCCGTGGATCCAGGACACGTCGAGGTTCCCGGCGCGGGGGACGCCGGGGGTGAAGTCGAGCGCGGCGCCGTCCATTCCTACAGCCCCGGCAGGACCTGGTCCCGGACCTGCTTGCGCAGGATCTTGCCGAGCATCGAGCGCGGCAGGTCCGGGACCGGAACCACCCGCCGCGGCACCTTGTAACCTGCCAGGTGCTCGCGGCAGTAGCTGCGCAGGACCTCCTCATCCAGTGCGGTGCCCGGTTCGAGTTCGACGGCGGCCACCACCATTTCCCCGCCTCGTTCCAGCGGTTTGCCCACGACGGCGGCGTCGCGGACGTCCGGGTGCAGGCGCAGCACGGCCTCCACCTCGGTGGGCGAGACATTGAAGCCGCCCGTGATGATCAGTTCCTTGGCCCGGTCCACCACCGTGGTGAAGCCGTCCTCGTCCACCGTCACGACGTCGCCGGTCCGCAGCCAGCCGTCCGGGGTGAGGGTTTTCGCGGTTTCCTCCGGGTTGTTCCAGTAGCCCTGGAAGACCTGCGGGCCCTTGATCAGCAGCTCGCCCGGATGGCCCTGCGGGACCTCCACGGAGGGATCGTCGACGTCGACCACCTTCATCAGGGTGGATGGGAACGGCACGCCGATGGTGCCGGTCCGTCGGGTCGGATGGAACGGATTGCCCAGCGCGACCGGGGAGGATTCGGTCATGCCGTAGCCCTCCACGAGCAGGCCCCCGGAGACCGATTCCCAGAGTTCCACCACGTGGTCCGGCAGGTTCATCGCGCCGGAGATGCAGTACTTGCAGGAGCGCAGCGAGACGCCCTTCTCCTTCGCAGCCATGGCGGTGCGCTCGTAGATCGGCGGAACGGCACAGTAGACGGTGGCGGGCGACTTCTTCATCGCGTCCAGGATCAGGTCCGGGTCGAATTTGGGGAAGAGGACCAGCAGGCCCTGCTTGCGGATGCCGTAGGTCAGATACAGGGTCATACCGAAGGCGTGGAACATGGGCAGGATCGCGTAGAAGATTTCCTTGCGGTACTCCGCGCCCGCCATCCAGGCCTCGCCCTGCAGGGCGTTGGAGTACAGGTTGAAATGCGTGAGCATCGCCCCCTTCGGCCGGCCGGTGGTGCCCGAGGTGTACTGGATCGCTGCGAGGTCGTTGACCGTGGGGCGGGGGTGGGCGGGGTCGATCCGGCCGTGGCCCAGGAGTTCCTTCCACGGCATGGTTCCCGGTGCGGGGGCTGTCAGTGACGCACGTGTTTCCCGCAGCTTTTTCACCGGCAGCTTCAGGGCCAGTCGTTTGACGGCGGGGAAGGCCTCGAGCAGGTTGACGGAGACCACGTGGTCGATTTCGACGTCCGCCGGGAAGTCGGCGATCGCGGCCGCGGCCTTGTCCCAGGCGATGACGACGCGGGCCTGGTGGTCCTCGAACTGGTGGCGCAGTTCGCGGGAGGTGTACAGCGGGTTGTGTTCGACGACGACGGCGCCCAGGCGCAGCACCGCGTAGAAGGCCACGACGTGCTGCGGGCAGTTCGGCAGGATCAGGGCCACCCGGTCGCCGGCGCGGACGCCGAGCCGACGCAGGCCCTCGGCAGCCCTGTCCACCTGCTCGCCGAGTTCGGCGTAGCTGGTCCGCCGGCCGAAGAACTCCAGCGCCGGGGCGCTGCCTGCCTCGGCCACGGACCGCTCCAACATGGCCACGAGCGACTCCGTGGGCAATTCGATCTCGGCGGGGACGCCCGGCTGGTAGTTCTTTACCCAAGGCTGCTGGTCAGTGTGCTCCATGCCCACATCATTTCGCGAACTCCGGTCCGGGGCGAATCCGGACGCTCCCTCACCTTTAGCGGCTTATCCACCAACGCTCCCTCACCTCTGGCAGCAACCCCACCGACGCTCCCTCACTTGTGGCGGCCAGCCCACCGACGCCCCCTCACTTGTGGTGGCCATTCCACCAACGCTCCCTCAGCCGTGGCGGCAAACCCACCGACGCTCCCTCACCAAACCTGAGGGAGCGTCCACCACAAATCCCCCGCACCTGAGGGAGCGTCCACCACACATCCCCCAACCCTGAGGGAGCGTCCACCACACATCCCCCAAACCTGAGGGAGCGTCCACCACACATCCCCCAAACCTGAGGGAGCGTCCACCACAAACCCGCCGGATCTGAGGGAGCGTCCGGGGTGGCGGTGGGCTACAGCGCGGACCAGCCGCCGTCGGAGGCGAGGATGGCGCCGTTGACGTTGGTGCCGTCGTCGCTGAGCAGAAAGGTGATCGAGGCCGCGAGCTGCGCCGCGGTGGCAGGGGTGGGGATGTTGGCGCCCATCAGCGGCCCGAGACGTTCGGCCGCTAGTTGGGAGCCCCAGTCGGCCACGATGTTGGTGATGGTCGCGCCAGGTGCCACCGCGTTGAACCGCAGGCCCTTCGGCCCGTACATCACCGTGGAGTTCTTGGTCAGGCCGACGACGGCGTGCTTGGACGCCGTGTAGGCGGCCCCGGCGGCGGAGCCTCGCAACCCGGCCTCGGACGTCACGTTGACCACGGACCCGGCGCCGGCCTCCAGCATCAGCGGGACCACGGCGCGGGTCAGTCGCATCAGAGCCGTGACGTTGATGCGGAACACCTGCTCCCAGACGGCGTCGTCCACCTCATGAACAGGGGCAAAGTTGTCCATGATCCCGGCGACGTTGGCGAGGGCGTCCACGCGCCCGCCTGCGGCGGCAAGCACGGCTGCGACGGTCTCCTCGGTGGAAATGTCCCCCGCCACCGGCACGAGGTCCAGGCCGGCATTCCCGGCCACCAGATCGTCCAGGCGTTCCTTGCTGATGTCCGCCGCAATGACCCTGCCGCCTTCCTTCGCGACGCGCAGCGCGGCGGCGAGGCCGATGCCGGAGCCTGCGCCCGTCACGATCACGGTCTTGCCGGCGAAGCGCCCCGGAGTGATGGTTTCCTGCCATGAAGCGTCGTTGCCCATGATGTCCTTCCAGACGTGGTCGGTCCTGATGAGGGCGGGAGCCCGCCGTCGTAGTTTGACGGGAGGGCTTGCGGTTGTCCAGAGTGAGTCAGTGCTCTTGAACGTTGAACAAAGCGCCCCGGGCACTCTTGCCCCCGGCGCTCAGCCCCGGCGGCGGCAGCTTGCGGCTCTTTTCGGGTTTCTGGCGGCCTCCTGGGCCGTATCGCTGGTGGGCTCCCTGCCGATCCGGATGAACGCGGTCTGGTATGCGGCTGCGGACACCGCGCCGTGGACTCCTCCGGTGTGGATGTTCGGCTCAGCGTGGCTGGTGCTGTACGCGGCCATGGCCGTGGCGGCATGGATGGTGTGGCGGCAGCGGATCTTTCCGCGCCGCGAGGCACTCAAGGTTTACGGTGGCCTGCTGCTGCTGAATCTGGCATGGCCGCTGATGTTCTTCGGCCTGTACCCCGTGATGGGAACGGCCGCTCTCTGGCTGGCGCTCCTCATCATCGCGGCCCACGCCGCGTTCGCGGTGTTTGCGGTGCTGCGCTTCGGACCGATCAGCACGACGGCCGGGGTGCTGATGCTGCCCTACGTTTCATGGCTCGTGTTTTCGGCCAGCCTGAACCTTTACGCGGCTCTGCACAACTAGGCGGTCAGACCTCGCGCAAAGAGGACGACGGCGGGACTCGCCCGCCGTCGTCCAGCAGCTCCGGCCTCCGGCCGCTCCGGCGCGGTTTAGGCGTTGGCGTGCTCGGCAAGGATCGCGTCGACCTGGCCCAGCGCCCCCTTCATGCCTTCCTCCATACCCATGGCCACGATCTTTTCCATTTGCTCCTCGGTCTCGAAGGTGGACAGCACGGTCATCCGGGTGCGGTCGCCAATCGGTTCCAGCGTCACGATCCCGTGGATGGTGCCCATCTCCGCGACCGGCTCGCCGCCGTCGTCTGCGAAGCCGTCGTCGAACTCCAGCCGGTGCGGCGCATCGATGCTGACGAACCGCCACCAGCCGCGCGCCTTCTCCCCGTCCGGTCCAGTCATGAAGTAGCTGGCCTCGCCGCCCGGGACGAAATCGTGCTTTTCGAAGGTGGCCGGCCAGGTGGGCGGCCCCCACCAGCGCTCGAGCTGGCGCGGGTCTTCCCAGATCCGCCAGACGCGTTCGACGTCGGCGTCGAACTCCGTGACGATGCTGAGGCTGAGCGCTTCAAGATTCTTGACTGAACTGATGACTGTCATGATGAACCCTTCCTATCCCGCTGCTTCGTTGGTTTCTGTGTTGCCTGTGGATTGCCCGCTTGTTCCGGGGTGCGTCTCTGCCAGCAGCTCGGCGATCCGGTCCGCCCGCTGCCGCCAGATGACTTCGTACTCGTCGAGCAGCCTGCGGGCCTTTTGCAGTCCGTCGTGATTGGCCCGCACAATCTGCTCCCTTCCGCGCTTCTCCTTGGTCACCAGGGAGGCGCGTTCCAGCACCGCCACGTGCTTCTGGACGGCGGCGAAACTCATGGCGTAGAGCGAGGCGAGCCCGGAAACGGAATACTCCCCGACCGTTACGCGGCGGATGATGTCCCGGCGGGTCGTGTCGGCGAACGCCTGGAACAGACGGTCTACCGCTTCGTCACTCAACTGATCTACAACCATTTGGTTGTAGAATAGACTGACGTCGAAAGCATGTCAATGGACGGGCAGCGGCTTACCCCAGGAAGGTTCGGAAGATGTCACGGGGACTCCATCTCCCAGATGCCCACCACTGTCGTAGGCCTGCGTTAGATTGTCAGCACAATCATTCTTGTTCAGGGGGACGTATGGAATTTTCAGAAAAACTCTCGGCGCTGGCGGCGAAGGTTAGGCAGCAGCGAGAGATTATCCAGACCGAAGAGGCAACAAAAAACGCGTTCGTCATGCCTTTCATCTCAACAATTCTTGGCTACGACGTCTTCAATCCGATGGAAGTCGTTCCCGAGTTCATCGCGGATGTGGGCCTCAAAAAGGGCGAAAAGATCGACTACGCAATCGTCAAAGACGGCGAAGTGCAGATCCTGATTGAATGCAAGAAGTCGGCCGAACCTGTGAAGATCGAGCACGCGTCTCAACTTTTCCGATACTTCGCTGTCACCAATGCACGAATTGCGATCTTGACCAACGGCGAGGTCTACCAATTCTTTACCGATTTGGACGCGCCGAACCGCATGGACGCAAAGCCGTTCCTCGTCCTCGACCTCAACGACATCGATGAGTCGCTCATCCCGGAACTACAGAAGCTCTCCAAGGACGTCTTTGACCTTGACTCGATCATCAATGCTGCCGGCGAGCTCAAATACATCGGCGAACTGAAGCGTACGCTTGCTGCCCAGTTCAAGGAACCCGAAGATGAATGGGTCAAGTTCCTGACCGGGCGCGTTTACGCCGGCGCCTACACGCAGAAAGTCCGGGAGCAGTTCACCACTCTGGTAGCGAAAGCATCGAAACAGTTCCTCAATGACCAGGTAAACGAGCGTTTGAAGAAGGCGCTCGGCGCACCTAACTTCCCGCAGAACGAAGAGGCCTCAGCGGCTGCCGCAGTCACCAGTGCCCCCGTCGCCGAGGCCGATCTCGAAGCCGCAGATGGGATCGAAACGACGCTGGAGGAAATCGAGGGTTACCAAATCGTCCGCGCCATCGTCTGCAGCGAGGTCAAGCCTGCCCGCGTTTCTCAGCGCGATGCCAAGTCCTACTTCGCGGTACTTCTCGATGACAACAACCGCAAACCGATCGCGCGGCTCCACTTCAACCGGGCCCAGAAGTACATTGGCTTGTTCGGCAGTGACAAAGAGGAAACTCGCGTGCCGATCGGCTCCTTGGAAGAAATCTACGAGCACACCGAGGCATTGCGCGCGAGCGTCCGAAGCTACCTGTGATCGGGATGTAGCTTAACCGAAGAGGACGACGCCAGATCCACTCGGGCGTCGTCCTCTTCAGTTGTCTCTCCCCAGTTACCCCAGGAACGTTCGATGGATGTCGCTGCCGTAGCGGCCGATGATGTCCCGTTTAGCTCTCTTGAACGCTTCGAGATCTCCGGCATGGCCGTGCTGCTCGACGCGGCGCCGGGCGAGCTCGTCCGCGATGACGTCCAGGAAGAGTTCGGCCAACAGCAGGCGTGCCGAATCGCGGAAGCGTCCGCGGCCGTCGACGTACAGCTGGACCGTGGGCGCGGCGGTGTTGATGATGACCTTTCGTTCTTCCGGGCTGTAGACGGCACGGTCGGCGGTGTTGTGCAGGCTGCGGAAGTCGTAGCCCGTGAAGAGGTCGACGCCGTGGTCCCGGCTCGCGCGGTGGCCCTCCCGATGCGCCGCCGGTTGCACCCCCGCCTCGGCGCGCACGGCGCCTGCCGCCACGGCAAGGTGCGGCGGCTGGTCGACGCTGCGGCGCGAGGCATGTTCGGCGACAACGATTTCGCACAACGCCCAAAAGTCGCCGGCCCGGACGGTCAGTTCCCCGCGCTCGCCCGCCCGCTCCCCCACTACGGTCCATTCAACTCGCCGGGTCTGCCCCAGCTCAGCCACGGCGATCGGCACCGGTTCCGGGTCGATCCGCAGCGAACCGGGGAGATCCACCTCGAACGTGAGCATCCCGCCGTCGGGCAGCCGGGCCGGATCCAGCAGGAGGGACACTCGGAACGGGTGCCCCGGCGGACGGTAGTAGAAGGGGGTGGTGAACCGCAGCGCGGCGGGCTGCTCCCCAAGCGTGAGGCCCTCGCCGCCGGACGCCGGATCCGTCTCCAGCCCGAGATCGACGACGGCGGCCTCGTTCATATGCTGCAGCAGCTGCTCGATCATTTCGGCGGTGCGGCCCGACGTCGTGGCGCGCTCAAGATGCGTGAGCTTCTCCTTCTCGGCCTGCACGGCACCGGCGATCATCTGGCTGACGGCCTCGGAGAACGCCGCCACGAAGGGGTCCCGGGGGTTCAGCCCCTCCCGTTCGTCGCTGATGATGGCCCGACCGCGACCCAGCATCCCGGTCAGGGCGTCGCAGGACACGGTGCCAAAGAGGTACTCGGTGCCCACCTGGTTTTCAAAGGCGAACAGCTGGCAATCCAGCGCGGCCTTCCCGGAGAGGACGACGAGGCCGTTGGTGCGTTCGTCCCCTTTGAGTGTGAGTTCGGTGGCCTTGGCCCGTTTCAGCGTGAGGGTGAAGGGATGCGCCTGGCCCTCGAAGCTGACGCTTCCAGGCTGGTCCGGGCCGAGGAGCACGTCCGCCGCAGGCTCCTGGAACCGGATCGGCTCGCGGCGGCCCTCCCCCAATCCGGGTTGCCCGTGCTCCAGCTCGACGCTGCGCCGGTCCAGCACCGCACGGAGGTAGAAGTTGTCGGACAGGGACTGCAGCAGGGTGCTGTACTGGGTGATCCGGACGCGGGGATTGTCGACGACGACGCTCACCCGGGTGCCGCTGGCGGCCGGTGCTTCATCGATGCCAAGCCGGGCGTAGTCTGCCGGGAACGCGCGGCGGTCCTCGCCGCCGTCGTCGTATAGGTAGCCGCCGCTTTCGCCGCGGAAGACGTCGATCCGCGTGAAGCGGCCGTCCTGTATGGTCTCGATCCAGCCGTGGCCCAGGCCGAAGATCGCCTGTTTGAGGCCGCGGCCGAAGTAGCCCCGGCCGTCGCCCTCGCCGCGGGCGAGCGGGCTGTGCGCGCCGCCGTAACTGAGGATCCGGCCCGCCTGCTCGAAGGACATGCCTTCCGCCTGGTCGCCGACCATCAGCACGGCCCCGGTGAGATGCCGCTCGTACCGGACATGGATTCGGCCGCTGACGCGGGCGCCGGCCTTTTCGAGCCGGGCGTAGCTGTCGTCGCTGTTGGTGATCAGCTCCACCAGCGCCTTCTCCACCGAGGCGAATCGCCGCGAGTCGATCCCGATCACGCGCTGGTCCACTTGGATTTCGGCAACCGTCATGCAGATTCCCTCGCCGCTGTTAGCACGCACCGGAGGCGCGCACGCCGTCTACCGGGACAGTAGCAGTCCGGCGGGCGTCAGCCTAGGGAGTTGTGGCCGCGGATTGCCGGCCCGATTCGTCCTGCGGTTCGGTGGCGTCCATGACGCTGTTGAGCCAATCGACGGCGTCCGACCGCGAGGTGAAGAATTCATGCGGGTACTGGGTGTCCCGGCTGGTAGCGGCGGCCACCACACGGTCCACCGCACTGGATCCGAGGACAGCGATGGCACTGACGTCGGACGACTTGGCGAATTCGTAGCGGGCCGCGGCGCTGATTTCGACGTCGGCCATGACCGAGAGCATCGGCATCCGCCGGCCCTGGCAGATCCGCTCGGTCGCTTTCATGGCATCGCGGGCATCGTCCACGTCAACGAAGGATCCGGGGGTCCACACCGATTCGATGATGCCGCCGCTGATCCGCAGGGTGTTCTTCCCGCCGGCAGCGTGGATGGTTTCTGGCATCATCTGGCCAATTCTAGGCGCGGCCCGCCTCAGCACCGGGACAACACGGCCGGGTCCGGCGACAAACCCGAAAGTGACGCCGAACCAGCCCCGCCACCGGCTGCCGGAGGTAGCCCTATCAGCTGTGATGAGTCTCACCCGCAATAATCGCCATCTGGCTTGAGCCGCCGCGCGGCCGCTGTGCATCATGAAAAGGCAGGCCGGGACAGCTACCCGGCAGGCAGAGCCCCGAGCCGGAGACCGACGCGATGCGCCGGAACCAGTCGAGGGGCGCCATCCTGGTGGACGCAATGAGGCCAAACCGGTGAGCTCGCAGAGCTACCCTCGGCCGCAGGCGTTCCTGGTTTGGCCACGGCGGCTCCGCATCGGTGCGGCAGCCGGACACCCGGATTCAGAAATGGAAGCACTGAACAATGACGTTTGAAACTGCCAACCACGCTGTCACCCACAAGCTCGTAGACCGCTCTACGATGCACCACGAACTCGATGCCTTGGTCCACGACCTTTCGGTCCGGCACAACACCGCCAAGTCCAACATCGCGGTCCACGCCAGCGGCCCGAACACCTTCACCCTCAGCCTGAACGGCGCGGCCAACCTCGATTCGGCCTCCGCCTAACGGCACCAGTACGCAACAGCACGACGACGGCGGGAGGCTCCCGCCGTCGTCGTTGCTTCTGCGGACGACGGCGGCGGCGCCCCCACGAGCCTCTCCCCTCCCCGAGGCTCCGGCTGGCAGACTGGGCCGATGACCGATTCCCTTCACCAGTCCCGACGGCCCGGGATCCGCGCGGCCATGTTCGTGGATTTCGACAACGTCTACACGGGGCTGCTGGCACTGGACCCCGCGGCCGCGAAGAGGTTCGCCGAGGATCCCAAGCATTGGACCGAGGCACTGGCGGACGGGGTTAGCGGTGAGGAATCCCGACGCTTCCTGATCCGCAACTGCTATCTCAACCCCGTCATCTATTCCAAATACCGGCCATATTGGACCCGGGCGGGCTTCCGGGTGATCGACTGCCCCTCCCTCACCCAGCGGGGCAAGAGCAGCACCGACATCAACCTGGTGCTGGATGCGATGGACGCATTGTCCGGCGCTGCACATATCGAGGAATTTTTCGTCGCCTCCGCGGACGCAGACTTTACGTCCTTGGTGCAGCGGTTCCGCGCCGCCGACCGAATGACGACGGTGATTGCTGCCGGCGCCGTAGCCTTCGCGTACCGGGAGATGGCCGACAGCGTGGTGGAATCCCACGACTTTGTGTCCATCCTGAGCGGGACGTCGCTGGAGCCGATCCACGCGGTGGAGGCTTCCAAGCAGCCAAATGTCCAGACCCCTGCAAAGGCGAAGCCGAAGTCCGCGTCACCTGCGGTCCGTGAGGTGGTCAAGTTGGTCCGCAGCGCTCCGGGACCGGTTGTCGGCGCGATGGTGGCCCACCGGGCGCTCGCGGCTGACCCCTCGCTGAAGACTGACTGGGGCGGGGCCGGCAAGTTCGGAACCTGGGTGGCCCAGCTCGGCCAAAACGTCCAATACTCCCCGTCGCAGGGCGGCTGGGTGTGGGACGCCAAGCGGTTTTCAATCGAGGACCTCCCGGCCGCCACGGATGTGCAGCCCGGCATCGAGGAGCAGGTCGCCCGGGTGACAGACGTCCCGGCGCTCTCGGCAGCCCAGTTCCGGCAGGTGTTCGTGGCCTTGGCTGCGCGGCTTCGCGAGCAGGGGCTGAACCGCAACGAGCTGCCTAGGCTTGTGCGCGACGACTGCGTCAGCGCGGGCCAGCCGGTCTCCCGCAACGCCGTGAACTTCATCCTGCAGGGACTGGCCTACGCCAATTTCCAGCTCAACGATGACGCCACCCCGGCCGGTCTCGCCGCCGCGTGGACCGCGAATGTGGAAGAGCTCTGCCGGGTCGCGCTGATGGAGTTCGACGACGCCGAAAAGCTCGCGTTGAAGCGCTGGGCCAGTGGCGGACTGCTGGAGGCCGCAAACCGTCCCTAGCGCGTGACTGCTTCGTTTTGTGCCAGCAGGCCAAGTTCGGCCCGGCGCGGGAGCCCCTCCCAGTCTCCGTAGGCGAGGCAGGCGAAGGCGCCCGTCTTCGCGGCCAACTCGAGTCGCTGTGCCGGGGAGCCTCCGGCCATAAGTTCTGACAGGTAGCCGGCCACGAATGCATCTCCTGCACCGACGGTGTCCACCACTTCAATTGGCACGGCGTCCTGCTGGAAGAATTCGCCGTCAATGCAGGCGACGGCGCCCTCGCTGCCAAGCTTGACCACTGCCTGGCCAGGACCCAGGCTGGCCATCCGTTCCGCCAGCTCAGCCGGGCTCGTCGCGTTGCCGACCGCCAGGGCTGCTTCTTCGTCGCCGGCAAAGACTACGTCGGCCAGCGGGATCAGCCCGCGGTAGGCGTCTGCCGCTGCAGCCGTGGTCCAGAGGTTGGACCGGTAGTTGAGGTCGAAAGAGACGGTCACCCCGCTGGCCCTAGCGATCTGCATGGCTTCGCGGACGGCAGCTGCGGCGGACCCGGACAACGCAGGTGTAATGCCGCTGACGTGCAGAACCGAGGCGCCCGCGATCAACAGCGGGTCCAGGTCCGCCGGTGCGAAGCGCGAACCGGCGCTACCCGCCCGGTAGTAGCTCACCTTCTGCGTCGAGGCAGTGCGGCGCTCCTTCAGCATGAGCCCGGTCGGCGCGGCTTGATCCTCCGTTATCCTCAGCGTCACGCCCTCCGCCCGAATCTCC
Organism: Arthrobacter sp. 01N442; assembly: GCF_056399345.1. Lineage (NCBI taxonomy): Bacteria > Bacillati > Actinomycetota > Actinomycetes > Micrococcales > Micrococcaceae > Arthrobacter > Arthrobacter sp. 01N442. The sequence goes on along the minus strand of NZ_JBFTRD010000004.1, from coordinate 281,090 downwards.
CGGGTGACGAGCTGCCCCAGGGCGTCTGCGCCCACCCTTCCGCACCACACGGCGTTGCCTCCGAGTCGTTGCACGCCGATGGCCACGTTCGATTCGGAGCCGCCGATGCCGAGCCCCATCGTCGCAACGTGAGCCAGCGGTCCCGGCTGACCCGCGGTCAGGAGCGCCATGGTCTCTCCCATGGTCACCAAGTACGGTCCTGCCGGGACAGGGCCGCTCATTTCGCTGCCTGTGCCTCGGCCACCAGGCCGCGCAGCCGGACAGCCCGTTCGGTGAGCTGCTTTCGGTCTCCGCCGTGGAAGGCGTCTCCGATCAGCGGGCCGCCCATACTGACGGCGAGGGCTCCTGCCCTGATCCAGGCTGCGGCGTCCGCGATGTCCACGCCTCCTGACGGAACGACTTCGATGTCCGGAAAGGGACCCCGGAGCATGGACACGTAGCCCGCGCCCACCAGCGACGCCGGGAATACCTTCACGGCCGTGGCTCCCGCAGACCAGCCTGCGAGCAACTCCGTGGGCGTCAGTCCACCCGGGTAGATGGGAATCCCCTTCTCGACGGCTGCTGCGACGATTTCCGGGTTCGTCGACGGAGTTACCAGGTACTTCGCCCCGGCATCGATTGCCCTCATCGCCTCGGCCACCGTGGTGACGGTTCCCACTCCGAATTCTGCAGCGTCGCCGAAGCGCTGCTGCAGCCGCGGAAGTTCCTCGAAGACTCCGGGCGTGCTCAATGTCAGTTCGACGCTGAGGACACCACCGGTGAGCAGCGCTTCAATGACCGGCGCGCAGTCGCGGGCGTGGGCCGCACGCAGGACCGCGATCACCCGTGTCTCGAGCAGGATTTGCGACGGCGCGGGCCGGACGGCCACGGCCTGGCTTGGGGTGGGGCACACAGGACATTCCTTACGATCGGGTGGTTCCGGGCGTGTGATTCAGCAGGACACGTGGTCGCGTCAGCGGCCGAGCCAGCCGCCGTCGACGGGCAGGATCACGCCGTTGACATAGTCCGAAGCGCGGGAAGCCAGGAAGACCGTTGCGCCGACGAGGTCGTCGGGGCGCCCCCAGCGGCCCGCAGGAATGCGCTCGATGATGCCCTTTTCGCGAACCGGATCGTCCTGCAGCGCTTGGGTATTGTCGGTGGCAATGTAGCCCGGGGCTATGGCATTCACGTTCACGCCCCTGGGCGCCCACTCGTTGGCCAGCGCCTTGGTGAGACCGGCGACGCCGGCCTTGGACGCCGTGTACCCCGGCACGTTGATGCCGCCCTGGAAGCTCAGGAGCGAGGCCGTGAAAATCACCTTGCCGCTGCCGCGCTCCACCATCGCCCCGCCGAGTTCCCGGCTCAGCACAAATTGGCTGGAGAGGTTGACTTCGATGACTTGGTCCCACAGTTCGTCGGGGTGTTCCGCGGCAGGCTTCCGGGCTATCGTGCCGCCATTGTTGACCAGGATGTCTATCGGGCCCATGGTCAACAGGTCGTCAGCGAGTCCGCGAACGGCGTCGCGGTCGGCAAAATCCGCGCTGAGGCCGGTGAAACGGCGCCCAAGGCTGGTGACCCGTTGCTCGACGACGCTCCCGTCGGGCTCGAGCGTGGCGGAGACCCCGATGATGTCCGCTCCGGCCTCTGCCAGCGCCGTTGCCATGGCTAGGCCGATGCCGCGCCGCGCCCCGGTGACGACGGCTGTTTGCCCCGTGAGGTCGAAAAGAGCTCCGGCATTCATGAGGTGGCCTCGGCAGTCGCGCGGCAGTCGACCAAGACCTTCATGGCGCCCCCCGATTCCAGCGCCTGGAAGCCTGCCTCGACGTCGTGCAGGCCGACGACCCGCGAGATCAACCGCCGCGCCGGGACCGACCCTGCCGCCACCAGTCGTACTGCCTCCTCAAAGTCCTCGCGCTGATAGAGGCGGGCACCAAACATCTCCAGTTCCCGCCAGAAGAAGCGGTGCAGATCGATCTCCTTGGGCCGCGGATGGATCGCGACCATGACCAGCCGTCCCCGGGTGGTGAGGACCTCGACGGCGGAGTTCACGCCTGCCGCGGCGCCGGAGACCTCGAAGGCCACGTCGGCTCCGGCCCCGGACGTTTCACGCATCACCAGGTCCATCAGGTCCTGCTCCCGCGGGTCCACCGTGGCGATGCCGGATTCCTGCGCAAGCGCCCGCCGGGCGGGATCCAGTTCGACCAGAACGACGCGGGCGCCCCGCTGCAGCGCAACCGAGGCGATGAGCTGCCCGACCGGGCCGCCGCCGATCACGACGACGAATTCACCTTCCGCCAGCCTCGCCCGCCGGACATCGTGGACCGCCACGGCGGTCGGTTCGATCAGTGCCGCCTCGTCCAGCGCAAGGTCCGCCGGCAAAGCAACAACGACTTCCGCCGGCACGTTCCAGTAGTTCTGCATGGAGCCGGCCGAGTCGATGCCGATGAAGTCCAGTTTGTGGCAGACGTTCCCGTGCCCGCGGGTGCACGCTGCGCAGGATCCGCACGACAAGGTGGGCATGACGGTGACCGGCTGGCCTACGGACCATCCGGTCACGCCGTCGCCCAGGTCCGCGATGGTCCCGGACATCTCGTGGCCGATGATCGCCGGCATGCTGACGCGGGAGTCCATGTCGCCATGGAAGATGTGCAGGTCGGTGCCGCACAGCCCGGTGTAGGAGACGGCGATCTGCACTTCTCCCGGCCGGGGCGGGTCAGGCGGCAGTTCGCTGGTGCTGAAGGTGCGGGATCCGTTGTACGTGGCGGCGGTCATCGAGACAGGCTCCTTGCGGTGGTGGGAAAGGTGTGGCGGGGCCGCGAGCGGCTAGAGAACCTTGCTCAGGAACCCCTGGGTGCGCGCATGGCGCGGCGAGGAGAAGATCTCCTCCGGCGTGCCTTCTTCCACGATCAGGCCCTGGTCCATGAACAGCACCCGGTCGGCCACTTCGCGGGCGAAGCCCATTTCGTGGGTGACGACCACCATGGTCATCCCTTCACTCGCCAGGTCCTTCATGACCGTCAGGACTTCGCCGACGATTTCGGGGTCAAGCGCCGAGGTCGGTTCGTCGAAGAGCATGATTTTCGGGTCCATCGCCAGCGCCCTGGCGATGGCGACGCGCTGCATCTGCCCGCCGGAGAGACTTCCCGGGAAGACGTCCATCTTCGCCGCGAGGCCCACTTTGGCCAGCAGCACCTCAGCCTTGGTCCGAGCCTCTTCCTTCGAGACTTTGGCGACTTTCAGCGGGGCCAGCATGACATTGTCAATGACGCGGAGGTGCGGGAAGAGGTTGAAGTGCTGGAAGACCATCCCAGCTTCCTGCCGGACCAGGTTGATGTTCGTCTTCGAGTCGTCCAGCCGGTGCTTGTTAATGACGATGCTGCCGGAGGAAATCGATTCGAGGCCGTTCATGCATCTCAGAAAGGTGCTCTTCCCCGAGCCCGAGGGGCCGATGACGCACACGACTTCCCGTTCACGGATGTGGCAGTCGACGCCCTTCAGGACATGGACGGGGCCGAATTTCTTGTGCAGGTTCTCAACAAAAATCACTTTTGAATTCCGATCTAGAGGCCCGCGGGCTCTGGGACTTTGAGAGGGTCGACGTGGATGCCAGTCCGTTTCTCGTACAGCCGGCCCAGCCAGGAGATGCCGTAGCAGATGACGAAGTACATCGCGGCTACGATCAGGAAGGTCTTGATGGGATCGCCGGTCAGGTTGGTGACGACGTTTCCTGCGTGGGTCAGCTCGAGCAGGCCGGTGACGGTGACCAGGGACGAATCCTTGACCAGGCCGATGAGGAATCCGATGCCCGGTGGAACCATGATCTTGACGGCCTGCGGGAGGATGACGTACCGCAGCTTCCGCCAGTAGTCGAGCCCCAACGCGTCGGCCGCTTCGCTCTGGCCCTTGGCCACGGCTTCGATGCTGCCTCGCACGATTTCAGCCACGTAGGCGGCGGCGAAGCAGGTCAGCGCGATGACGGCGGAGGAGAACTTGTCCGGTTCCAGGCCCGGAAACAGCAGCGGGATGCCGAAGAACACGAAGAAGATGATGACCAGGATGGGAATGCCGCGAACGCAGCTGATGTAGATGGTGCTGATCCACCGGGCAATCCTGCTTGGCGAGGTCCGGGCGATGCCGAGAAGCAGGCCGAAGATTACGCCCAGGATGCCGGAGACGGCGCAGAGCTGAAGGGTTAACCAGGCACCCTCAAGCAGCGGCAGGAGGTCCTGCCATTCGAAAGGCCTAAACATGCGTCCCCACCGCCCACCGGAAGATCGTCGTCTCGGCCCGCTTGGAGATCAGTGACATCAGTGCGGAGACTGCGAGATATAGGAGGCCGCCGACGGCGAGGACTTCAATGGTCCGGTATGTGGTGTTGCTGACGCTCATGATCGCGTTGGTCAGTTCAGGGAGCGAGATGATGGATCCAATCGACGAGGCCAGGAACAGCAGGATGAGCTGATTGGTCAGTGCGGGGAAAACGTTCCGGGTGGCTGGAAGCAGGATGATGTAGCGGACGATCTGGGCGGGTTTCATGCCCAGCGCCTTGCCGGCTTCACGCAGGCCGCGGGGCACCGATTCGAACCCGGCCCGGTAGATCTCGGCCGTGTACGCGGCGTTGTTCAACGTCAGTCCGATCACGGCGGCCCAGACAGGCTCAAGGTTGACGCCCAGGGCGGGGAGGGCGAAGTAGATGAGGTACAGCTGCACGAGCAGAGGCGTGTTGCGAATGGCCTCGATGTAGAACGTGCAGAGAACACTGAGCGGTTTTCCGGGCCCGACTTTCCCCAGGTAGACGAGGACACCGAGCGCGCTTCCGGCCAGCATGGCCACGAGTGTGATGTACAAACCGGTCCAGAGCCCCTCGAGAAGAAGCGAGGAGTAAGGGAGAAGGTCTCCGAAATATAAAGCCATGTGCAAGTGGTCCTGTMCGTGAACGGCAGCATGGGTGGAGGGTTTCTGATCCTCCACCCACGCTGGAGGGCGCGTCCGAAATACTGTTAGTGGGCGAGGAAGGGCGGCAGGCTCAGCCCGAACCACTTCTGCAGCGAAGCCTCGTTCTGTCCGGAGATGTTGTAGTTCCGGATGAAGTTATTCAGATAGTTGAGCCATATCTGGTCACCCTGCTTGACCCCGATCGAGAACAGCGCCGGCTTGATGGGGTCGCCCTTGAGGACCTGGAACTTGGACGGGTCGTTTTTCACGAGGCCGCCAACGATGGCGTTGTTTTCAATCAGGGCGTCCACCTTGCCGCTCTTGAGCGCCTGGATCGAGTCCGCCGTCGTGTTGAATCCGGTCACCTTGGCCTTCGGGAAGCTGGACTTGAGGATCTGTTCGCCCACGCTTCCCCTCGAGGTGGCCACGGATTTGCCGTCCAGGTCGGCGTAGCTGGTGATCGGGCTTCCCGCCGGCACCATGAAGACCGTGGAGCTGGCGGCATAGGGGTCAGACATCTCAACCACCTGGGCCCGCGCATCCGAGGCGGTGAACGTGGCAATCACGGCGTCCGCCTTGTCGGTCTGCAGCAGCGGGATGCGGCTCTCATTCGTGGCGGTAACGAACTCAACCTTTGCCCCCAGCGAGGTGCCGAGCGCGTTGGCGAGGTCAATGTCGAAGCCCTCGCGGCCGCCCGACGAATTCATGAACCCGTAGCCCGGCGAGTCGGCGCTGACGGCGATCCTGACCGTCTTCGACTTGAGGATCTGGGTGAGGTGGCTGTCTGCCGCGGCTCCTGTGCCGGCGCCGGCGTTTGCAGCGCCGCCCGATGAGCAGCCCCCCAACGCCAGGGCCAAAGCGACAGCCGGAACAAGAAGCAACTTCGGTGTTGCTCTGAACATGGGAACTCTCCTGTGATCGTTACTGCGTATGGGTAGCGGGCGCTGGCGGCGGCCCGGGCCTCTCCTGCCGCTGGCGCGACGAGGATCGTATAGGAATATGTTGTATCATATATGCAATGTGATCCAGGTCAAGCTTTGTGAATTAGGTCTGTCGCACAAACGCCAGCGCGCCGCCCGCAGAGTCCGGGCGGCAACCGAGAGGAAAGACAAATGACGGCACCTACCGCAAGCGACGCCACGACGGCCAGGGTCGCTGCCGGCGGGGTCTATTCGGCGCTCCGCCAATCGATCCTGGACGGCGAAATTACGCCGGGCACGCGCATCAACATCGACGCACTCTCACGGCGGCTAGGGGTGTCGCACACGCCTGTGCGGGAGGCTCTGCAACGTCTTGAGGGTGACAACCTGCTGACGTATGTCCCGAGCCGGGGGTACAGCACCACCCCATTGCTGAGCCTCGCGGAGCTCCGCTCCCTGTTCGAATTCCGGCTCCTGGTTGAGCCGTGGGCGGCACGCTCGGCCGCGGTTGAGCGCCTGACAAACCCCTCCGGGGCGCTGCGGACCGAGCTCGCGGGGCTCGAGCGCAATGTCGATGTCACAGCAAATCTGCGTCAGGACCTCGTGGGTCACGACGCCCGCTTCCACGCCCTGATCCTGGCGTCGGCCGGCAACGAGGTTGTTCAGCAGGCGTACGTGCAGACCCACTGCCACCTGCACATGTTCCGGCTCTATCCCGCCGATTTGGACGGCCGGATCACCCTGCTGGAGCACCGGGGCATCCATGAAGCCATCGCCGCCCGGGACCCGGGCGCTGCGGAGGCGGCGATGAGTGAGCACATCCGCAACTCGTTCTACCGCTTCGCAAGGGCCTTCGATGAGGAACCGCCGGCCCTGGCCGAGGCCACGCTCGTGCGCATGGCCCCGGGCCGACCGGCTGCCTCCTAACCGGCCGGCCGCAGGCGCAGCGCCTGCATGCCGCCGTCGACGGCCAGTTCGGTACCCGTGGTCGAACCGGCCAGGGGGCTTGCGAGGTAGGCGATCGCCGCCGCGACCTCGTCCGGGGTGACGAGCCGGCCGTGCGGCTGGCGGGCCTCAAGTGCCGCCCGTTCCGCTGCCGGATCCTCTGCACGGCTGAGCAAACGACTGACCCACGGGGTGTCGGCGGTGCCCGGATTGACGCAGTTGACCCGTATTCCTTCACGAATGTGGTCGGCGGCCATGCTGAGCGTCAGGGCGCGCACGGCTCCCTTGGTGGCCGCGTAGAGGGCCCGCTCCGGCAACCCTGCGGTGGCAGCGATGGACGAGGTATTGACGATCGCTGCGGCGTGAGACTGCCGGAGGTACGGCAGCGCGGCCCGGCTTACGCGCACGGCGCCCACCACGTTGATATCGAAGACGCGGTGCCATTCGGCGTCGTCGTTCTCCGCAACGGTGCCCTGCGCACCGATCCCAGCATTGTTAATCACGACGTCGATCCCGCCCAGTGCCCGCGCCACCTGCTCGACCGCCCCGCGCACCGAAGAATCATCGGCGATGTCGCATTGGACCGCGAGCGCGGGAGCGGGCACAGCATCCGGGTTGAGGTCCAAAACGGCCACTCGGGCACCACGGCTCAGCAGGTGCGACGTCGTGGCCGCACCTATGCCGGATGCGCCCCCGGTAACGATGACCCTGATGCCTTCAAACTCCATGCCTGGCACCCCGTTCACGCTACGAACTCATGGCGCTGGCGTCCGATGCCTTCGATTTCGATCTCCACAACATCGCCGGCTTTCAAGTAGGGAAAGCGTCCGGAGAGGGCCACCCCCTCCGGAGTGCCGGTGCAAATCAAGTCGCCCGGTTCAAGCACCATGTACTGGCTCAGGTTCCACACGATGGTTTCGACGTCGAAGATCATGTCCGCCGTGGAGGAGTCCTGGCGCAGTTCCCCGTTGACCCAGCTGCGCAGCCGCAGGTTGTCGCTTTCCACCTCGTCGGCGGTGACCAGGTAGGGCCCGGCGGGGCAGAACCCCGGGGAACTCTTGCCCTTGGACCACTGGCCGCCGGAAACGTTCAGCTGGAAATCCCGTTCGGACAGGTCATCGACCACGACGAATCCGGCAATGTGGTCGCGGGCGGCGTCCCTGGACTCGAGGTAGGAGGCGCGGCTGCCAATGACGACGCCGAGTTCCACCTCCCAATCTGTCCGGGTGGATCCTCGCGGGATGGCCACCGGATCATCCGGGCCGCCGACGGTGTTGGGTGTCTTGAGGAAAATGACCGGATGTTCAGGCGGTTCCGCACCGGATTCCGCTGCGTGCGCGGCGTAGTTCAGGCCGACGCAGATGACCGCTGACGGCCGGGCAATAGGGGCGCCGTAGCGCTCGCCGGTGGAATCGACTTCCGGCAGTGTCCCGGCAGCCAGTGCTGCGGCCGCCGCCGCGGGTCCCCCTTCGGACAGGAAGCGTCCGTCGATCGCCGGGGTCAGGCTGCTGAGCGAATAATGCCGGCCCTCGTGGACGAGAACCGGCTGCTCGGCGCCTGGGGCGCCGATCTGTGCAAACTTCATGGATTTTCCTTTCGAGCTTCGAGGTATACGCAAAAGGACGACGGCGGAAACCAGCCGCCGCCGTCCTTCTGAATAGCACGGATCCCCGCCCCACTCTCGGGCCGGGCGTCCAAGGCGGGTCAGCCGGCGCTGACGGAGGAGTCCTGGACGAGGCGTTGGTCGTGCAGATAGCCGAAGAGTTCCCGCAGGCCGTAGGACCACGGCGGCAGTTCTTCCGCGGCTCCGACACGGTTGACGAGGGCACCCAGGTGGCTGCTGCGGATCGTCACGAGGTCGCCTGGCCGGTGGGTGAAGCCCTGACCGGGCTCATCCCGGTCCTGGGTCGGTGCGAACAGCGTCCCGGTGAAAAGCGCAAACCCGTCCGGGTACTGGTGGTGCTTGCCAAACGTTGCCGCCACAAGTTCCTCAAACGGCCTGCTGATCCTCGCCACAGAGTTCCGACCTTCCAGCGCGTAGCCGTCCTCTCCCTGCACGCGGAGCAGGATTTCTTCCTGCCGCAACGTCTCCAGGGTGAAGCTGTCGTCGAACAACCGGATCAGTGGACCCAAGGCGCTGGACGCGTTGTTGTCCTTCGCTTTGCCAAGCAGGAGCGCGCTCCGGCCTTCCACGTCCCGGAGATTGACGTCGTTTCCGAGCGTTGCGCCCACAACGGCGCCCGTTGAGCTGGCTAGGAGCACCAGTTCCGGTTCCGGGTTGTTCCACGAGGAGAAGGAAGGAATTCCGATTCCTGCGCCGAGACCCACCGAGGAGAGCACCGGAGCTTTCGTGAAGACCTCGGGGTCCGGGCCTATGCCGACCTCCAGGTACTGGGACCATAGCCCCTCGGCGACTAGCACTTTCTTGGCCTCAGCCGCTTGCGCCGACCCCGGGCGGATGGCGGCCAGGCTGCCGCCAAGCGCACGGCCCACCAGCTCGCGCATCTCGAGGGCGCGGCTGGCGTCTCCGCCGCAGCGCTCCTCAATGACGCGTTCGATCATGCTGTCCACGAAGGTCACGCCGCAGGCCTTGATGACCTGAAGGTCCACCGGGGCAAGGAAGTGCGGGCGGTCCGTTTCCTGCGCCAGGGATGCGCTGATGACGTCGGCGGTGCTCCATCGGGGGCGGGTCAGCGCGGCCCGTACAGCGGCCGGCAGGTCGGGAAGTTCGAGGAGTTCGGAGACCGTCCCGGCTAGGCCGGTCAGGTCGTAGACTTCACCCTCCTCGACCGCAACCACCCTTGGGCCCGCCGTTTCGGGATCCCAAAGCCGGCCCACCAGCAGGGCCCGTGCCGCATCGTCCGGCAGGACGGAGACCGTGGGAGCGGGCGCGCTCACGGCTGCTGCTCGCTTTGGCCTGCGCGTTCGGCGGCCGCGGGCAGTTGCCAGGTCCCGTCGACGCGCTGCGGCACTTTCCACGGGTTGGCATCCCGTAGGGGTTCCGGCAACTGTCCTTCCGGGAAGGACTGGTAGGCCACGGGACGAAGGAAACGGCGGATGGCGGCAGTGCCGACCGAGGTGGTGGCCGACGTCGTCGCCGGGTAAGGCCCTCCGTGGTGCTGGGCATAGCTGACCGTGACGCCCGTGGGCCAGCCGTTCCAGAGCACGCGGCCGCTGATGTCCGTCAGGCGTGCGGCGAGCTCGGCGACGTCGTCGTCCGGCTCCGCCTGGAGGGTGGTGGTGAGCTGTCCCTCCAGGAGCTGGGCGAGCGCGGGGAGCTCGGATTCGTCGTTGTACTCCACCAGCACGCTGGCGGGCCCGAACATCTCCTGCCGGAGGATCGACGGCTCCTGGCGCACCGCGGCCGATGTGGTGTGCAGCAGCGTGGGCGCCGGGGTCTCGGCGAAGTCGCCCTCGACCAGGACATCCACCCCTGCCCCGCTTTGCAGCGAGCGGACAGCGTTCGAGAACCCCTCATGCAGCCGGTCGCTGAGCAGCCGGGCCGGAGCGAAGCCGGCCAGGGCGCCAGTCACGACTTCCCTGACCGCCTCGGTCTGGCCGCCCGGGACAAACAGCAGTCCCGGCTTGGTGCAGAACTGGCCCATGCCCATCGTGAAGGAGCCCGCATAACCGCTAAGGATCTCGTCACGCCGCCGGGCCCAGGCGTTTGCGGTCACGAAGACGGCATTGATGCCGCCCAGTTCGCCGTAGAACGGGATCGGCTCCGGTCGGGCGTTGGCGCGGTCGAACAGCGCCCGGCCGCCCGCCGTCGAACCGGTGAAACCGATGGCTTTCACCAAGGGGTGGTCCACCAGGCCCTCGGCAGCCGCCCGTCCGGTGACGAGCGAGAAAAGCCCGGCGGGGGCACCAGCCGCATCCAGCGCCCCCACGACCGTCTCGGCCGTGCGCAGGGCGAGGTTCAAGTGCCCGTCATGGGCCTTGTGCACGACGGCACAGCCGGCAGCGAGCGCCGAGGCGCTGTCCCCGCCGATCACGCTGAAGGCAAAGGGGAAGTTGGAGGCGCCGAACACGCCGACGACGCCGATTGGCACGTTGAGCCGGCGCAGGTCCGGCCGCGGGCCCATTCCCCACTGCGCATCGGCGTGGTCGATGGTCGCGTCGAAGTGCTCGCCGGCACGGATTTCCGCCGCAAAGAGGCGGAGCTGGAAGACGGTGCGCTTCAGCTCGCCACGGAGCCGGGCCTCGCCGAGGTGCGTCTCCTGGTCCGCCAGTTCCACCAGCGCATCCGCGTCCGCCGCCAAGGCATCAGCCACGGCCTCGAGCCAGCTTCCGCGGGTCCGGGGATCCGCGGTTCGGCCTTTTTCGAATGCGGCGTGCGCCGCCTCGACTTTGGCTGCCAGTTCGGAAACCGCCGTGCTCATCGGACCGACCCGGTGGGCGTCATCGTGGCGCCCGTGACGGCGGCGCGGTTGCCGACTTCGAGCCAGCCGGCGCCGCCCGGAAATTCCCACCGGGAGCGCGAGGCACTGATCATTTCGGCGCCGGTGCCCGGCAGTTGCGGCGCGGCGTAGCGGCCGTTGACGATGCGGACCGGCTCGGCGAAGTGCTCGTGGAGGTGGTCCACGTACTCGATCATGCGACCGTCCTGGCTGCCGCTGACCGCGGCGTAGTCAAAGAAGGAGAAGTGCTGGACCAGCTCGCACAGCCCGACTCCGCCCGCGTGCGGGCAGACAGGCACCTGGAAGCGGGCGGCGAGGAGCAGGTTGGCGATATTTTCGTTGACGCCGCCGACGCGGGTGGAGTCCAGCTGGAGTACGTCGATGGCCCCGGCCTGCAGCAGCTGCTTGAAGACGATGCGGCTGGCGACGGCCTCGCCGGTGGCTACACGAATGGGAGAGACACCCTTGCGGATGTCGGCGTGGCCCAAGATGTCGTCGGTGCTTGTGGGCTCCTCAATCCAGTAGGGGTTGAACTCGGCGAGCTGGTTGACCCACTCGATCGCCTCGGAGACTTCCCAGCGCTGGTTGGCGTCGATGGCGATGGGCAGATCTCCGACCGCCTGCCGTGCCAGGGCCATCCGGCGGCGGTCGTCGTTAATATCGCCGCCGACTTTGAGCTTGATCATGGAGAAGCCGTCTGCTGCAGCTTCCTTGCTGAGCCGCACCAGCTTCTCGTCGCTGTAGCCCAGCCAGCCGGGCGACGTCGTGTACGCCGGGAAACCTCCTGCCTTTAGGGACGCGATGCGGGCGGCCTTGCCGTCCTCGCCGGCCCGCAGGATGTCGAGTGCCTGCTCGGGGCTCAGCGCATCCCGGATATGGGTGAAGTCGACGACGTCGACAATCTCCTCGGCGGGCATTTCACTGAGCAGGAGCCACAGGGGCTTGTTCTCGCGGCGTGCGCGGATGTCCCAGAGGGCACTTACGAGCGCACCGCAGGCCATCTGGGTGACGCCCTTTTCCGGGCCGAGCCAGCGGAGCTGGGAGTCGTGGACGAGGCGCTTGGAGGCGCCGCCCAGGTCGTAGATGAGTTCCTCGATGTCGCGGCCGAGCAGCAGCTTGGCGTAGGCATCAATCGCATGCGTGAGGATCTCATTGCCTCGGCCGCAGCTGAAGACGAAGCCGTGGCCCTCGTCGCCCGCGTCGGTGCGGATGACGACGTAGGCGGCCGAGTAGTCGGGGTCAACGTTGACCGCGTCGGAGCCGTCAAGTTCGAGGGACGTGGGGAAACGTACGTCCTGGGTATGGATGGAAGTGATGGAAGGCACAGTTATCTTCTCTCTGGTCAATTCAACGAGTGGACGCAATTCCTATATGAATTTAGCTAATCATATAGGAAGAGTGATCCAGATCAAGTGCCAGGGAAATAAAGAAGCCCCGGCCGGTTGGCCAGGGCTTCAATTCAGTCGACGATATGCCTTCGCGGGGGACCGCTTTCCTCCAGTGGAGGTAGGTCCTCGCTCCCCTCGAACGCCTGGGCGAACCGGGAGAACGAATTTCGAATATGCTGCGCCATCGCCTGTTCCGCCTGGTCCGGCAGGCATTGCGAGATGGCATCCCGCACGGCGGAGTGCTCCGCCGCAGTGATGGCGCCGTCGATGTCCGCCGGGTAAAGCCTGAAAGTGTGCAGGTGGCAGTGCGTCTGCGCGAAGGCGTGCCGGACCACCGGGTTCCCGGCCGCGGCGAGGATGGTGTCGTGGAAGCGGGTGTCATGGGCAACCAGATCCTGCCTCAGCTCACCCCCCGCCTCCATGGTGGCGCGAAATTCGGAGAGCTCCCTTTCGAGCGCTGCTGCCGGGTTGGCGAGGCGGTCCACCGCCGCGGACCGCGCTGCCCATGGCTCCACCAGCAACCGGAACTCGAAGAGTGCGCGCAGCGCCGGGAGGTCCAGCAACGGTGTGGTGCTGTAGCCGCGGCCAGGGCTGTAGACCACAAGGTTGTCGCCCTCGAGCCGCTGAAGCACTTCCCGGACCGGCGTTTGCGACACACCCAGGCTGCGGGACACCGCATCAATGTTGATGCGCGTTCCGGGCGCAATTTCGCCCTTGAGGATCGAAGCTCGCATCGAAGCGTAGACGTCGCTGACGCCCGCTTTGCTCTTGGACGCATCGGACGGTTGACGAGGGGGCACGCGGTTACCTCTTTGTGCTGGTTGAACGGAGTCGCTGTGGGAATCATAAGCCACGGCCCGACGGGCGCTGTGTCGCAACATTTGCCGGCCGGTATCCGTCCCGTCTCGCGCCCTCTATATGATTGGCCGGGTTTCGGCATGGCTTTGAAGACGGCATGCACTGCGTGTACTCTCCCGGCGCTCGGGCGCCCGAAGCTTCATCGACGTCAAAGGAGACCGTATGACTGCCCTGGGCAATGGGCGCCCGGCCCCACCGTCCCCGGCGGTAGCCACCACTATGTCCCGCAAGCGCTGGGTGATCATCTGGCTCGCCTTCGCCGGGCTGAGCATAAATTACCTGGACCGCTCCAGCCTGGGCGTGGCGCTGCCGTTCATGGGTGAGGACTTCCAGCTCTCAGCGACACAGCAGGGGCTCATCTTTGCCGCCTTTTTCTGGGCCTATGACTTCTGCCAGCTGGCGGCCGGCTGGTACGTGGACAAAGTCGGGCCCCGGAAGTCCTTTTCGCTGGCGGCGGTGTGGTGGTCCGTCTTTACTGTCGCGACCGCCGTCGCACAGGGTTTCTGGTCGCTGTTCGCCGCCCGGTTCCTGCTCGGAGTCGGTGAGAGCCCGGCTCCAAGCAGCGCTGCCAAAGTGGTGGCCACCTGGTTCCCCGTCCGTGAACGAGCCCTTGCCACCAGCATCTGGGATTCCGGGTCCCGCGTCGGGGCAGTCATCGCGCTTCCGATTATCACCTTGATCGTCGGCTTCACCTCGTGGCACGCGGTTTTCATCATTATTGGTGTGGTCGGTCTGATCTGGGCGGCCGTGTGGTGGAAAAATTACCGCAACCCAGAGGAGCACCCCGGGGCCAACGCCGAGGAACTGGCCCACATCCGGGACGGTGGCGCCCGGAGCGAAGCAAGCGACCAGGAGGATGCTGCGAAGCTCCCGTGGCGTGCCCTTTTCAGATACCGCACCATTCTCAGCATGATGTTTGGATTCTTCTGCCTGAACAGCGCCATCTACTTCTTCATCACCTTCTTCCCGAGCTACCTCGTGAAGGAACGCGGTTTCGACCTGCTCAGCCTTGGCGTCTTCGGAGCCATCCCCGGCATCTGTGCGGTCGCCTTCGGGTGGTCGGCCGGCTACCTGGCCGACCGCGCGGTCCAGCGGGGAACCTCGGTGACCCGCGTCCGTAAGGCCGCCATCGCCGGCGGCCTCGTCGGCGGCTCGGTCATCATGTTCGCGGCGGTGGTTCCGGAGGCGTGGATGGCGTTGGCGCTGCTGTCCATGGCCTACTCCAGCCTCACCGTGGCCGCCACCGGAATCTGGTCACTGCCCGCGGACGTTGCCCCCAGCTCCCGGCACGTGGGATCCATTGGCGGCCTCCAGAACTTTGCCTCCAACCTGGCGGGCATCTTCACGCCCGTCCTCATCGGCGTCCTGGTGGATCAAACGGGATCCTTCGTGGCGCCCCTCGCGGTCATCGGATGCATCTCGCTGATCGGTGCCGCAAACTACCTTTTCGTCCTGGGCAAGGTAGAGCCGTTGAAGGTGCCTTCGCCCACGGCCTAGGAGCCCAACCGCGCCGCAGCCCCGATCCGTGGATCTCCTCTGCCTGCCGTTCACCAAGACTCCATAAGCGGTTCATTACCGCCGAGTAAGTTGGCGGGGTCCTGTTGAGATCCAACCTTTGAGAGGCTCCCCCATGAGCGCTACTCGCACCCGAGGCATCCTCACGGCCGCCGCATCCATCCTCCTTGCCGCGTCCGCAATCGGCGGCACGACGGCCGCCCAGGCCACCGGCGCCAACGATCGGCACGGCGGGGACGGCGCCGGCTCGGGCTCCCACCGCGAAACGGACAGCGCACTGGCCAATGCGTTCAGCGCCGTCGACCGGAACACGAACTGGCAGCAGACCGGCAAGCTGAAGCTGGACTTCCCCACCTATCACACCGAGGGAATCGCCTTCAGCGGGGACCACATCTTCCTCTCGGCCGTCCAGATCACCGAGCCGACCACAAAGTTCGCCTCCCCGCAGGGCGGTTACGACCGTACCCCCGGCAAGGGCATCGGCCACCTGTTCGTGATGGACAAGGCCGGGAAGCTGCAAAAGGACATCATCCTGGGCGAGGGCGACATGTACCACCCCGGCGGCATCGACTTCGACGGCACCAACGTCTGGGTGCCGGTTGCCCAGTACCGGCCCGACAGCAGCGCCATCATCTATCGGGTGGACGCCAAGACCCTCAATGTGCACAAGCAGTTCGAGGTGAAGGACCACTTCGGCGGCATCGTGCTGGACAAGCAGACCGGCCATCTGGTCGGCAACACCTGGGGGTCCCGGCGCTTCGCCGAATGGGACCTTCGCGGCCGGCAGCTCTCCACCTGGCAGAACCCCAACTACTTCGTTGACTACCAGGACTGCCAGTATGTGCCCTCCTCGAAGATGCTTTGCGGCGGGGTCACCAACCTCCCGCAGACCCCGGCCGCGGGCGTCGCCGGCTCCACCTACGAACTTGGCGGGATGGCAATGATCGACCTCAAGTCCCGCAGCGTCACCCGCGACGTCCCCTTCCAGCAGTGGTCCACCGCCGGGCACGCCGCCACCCGCAACCCGTTCAAAATGACCGCCGACGGCGACCACCTCACCCTGAAGGTAGCGCCGGACAACGGCGACGAGGGAAACGGCACCGAAATCCTCACCTACGAAGCCACCGTCACCCCCGCCAAATAGCGGCTCCCGACCCACAGCAACAGAAACGAATGGACTCCCCCATGCCACAACTTGCGCACCGCTCCACCCGTAAGCGCCTCGTCGCCGCCACAAGCGCCACCGCACTGGCGGCGTCGGCCCTTGCCGCCGGCCTGATCGGCGCCGGGCCCGCCGCCGCCAGCGAAAAACACGACGAAACCGCCACGCCCATCAAGCACGTCGTGGTGATCTTCCAAGAGAACGTCTCGTTCGACCACTACTTCGCCACCTACCCGAAGGCGGCCAACATCCCCGGGGAAACCCAACAGGGCTCCGGCACCAAGGCGGCGAGCTTCACCGCGGCGAAGAACACGCCCAAGAAGATCGACACCCTGGCCACCGCGGGCCTGCTGGCACCAAACAACCCCAACTCGGTCCAGCCGTCCCGGCTCTCACCCCAGCAGGCCGTCACCTGCGACCAGGACCACAACTATGGTGCCGAACAGAAGGCGTACAACGGCGGCCTGATGGACAAGTTCGTGGAGTACACCAGCCGGGACGCGTGCGGGACCAACCAGTACGGCCGCAACGGACTGACCATGGACTACTACGACGGAAATACGGTCACCGGCATCTGGAACTACGCCCAGAACTACGCCATGAGTGACAACCACTTCAGCACCGTCTTCGGCCCCTCCACCCCGGGCGCGCTGAACCTGGTCTCCGGCCAGACGCACGGGGCCACCGAGTTCACCGCCGACGGCAAGCCCGTCACGCCGGCGGCCAGCGACTACACCGTCCGCCAACCGGACGCGAACGGCGTCGGCACCGTGATCAATGACCCGGACCCGGTCTACGACGACTGCTCAAACAGCAGCCATGCCAAGACCAACAACCTGGCCGGCATGAACGGCAAGAACATCGGTGACCTGCTCAACGCCAAGGGCACTTCCTGGGGCTGGTTCCAGGGCGGCTTCACTCCCACCACCGCCGCGTCCGGGACGAGCCCGGCGTCGTGCCTGTCCAGCCACACGAACGCCGCCGGCGCGTCCGTGGTGGACTACTCGCCCCACCACCAGCCGTTCCAGTACTACAAGTCGACGGCCAACCCCCATCACCTGGCGCCGGCGTCGGACGCGGAGATCGGCCACAATGGCCGGGCCAACCACCAGTACGACCTCACCGACTTCAACAAGGTGGTCAACACGGACAACCTGCCGGCCGTATCCTTCCTGAAGGCGGGGATGTACCAGGACGGCCACGCCGCCTACTCCGACCCGGTGGACGAGCAGAACTTCATCACCAGCACCGTCAACCAGATCCAAAAATCCAAGAACTGGGACAACACCGCCGTGGTGCTCGCCTACGACGACTCGGACGGCTGGTACGACCATGCGGCCGCCAAGGTGAAGAACTCTTCCAACAGTGCCGACGACGCACAGTGGTGCCAGAGCGCCGCCGCCCGCGGCGTTCCGATGGCCGGCGGCTACGCGGACCGCTGCGGTCCGGGCCCGCGCCAGCCGCTGGTGGTTATCTCCCCCTTCGCGAAGAAGAACTTCGTCGACCACACCGAGACTGACCAGGCCTCGATCCTGCGCTTCATCGAGGAGAACTGGCACACCGGCCAGATCGGCGATGCCTCAGCGGACGCGGCTGCCGGCTCGCTGGAGGCAATGTTCAACTTCCACAAGCAGCGCACGGACAAGGTCCTGCTCGACGAACAGACCGGCGCCGTCGCCTCGATCACCAACCACGACGGCGGCCCGACTCACCGGCGGTAACACCCGCGGAGACCTGCCTCTGGCGGGCAGACGCACAGAAACGCCACCCGGCGGTTGCCGGGTGGCGTTTCTGTTTCCCTTCGGGGAAAGTGCCCAGCGGCCGGCTGCGAGAGGCGGCCCCGCCTTTCCGGTCCAGAAACCTCTCGGCTCCGAATCAGACGTGGGCACCAGCCGCAGAAGGGGACCGTGAGGGTTTTGAATGAAACAGCCGCCGAGGCGACGACGCTGCTGCGTCATGTCCTGCCGACGGAGCTGGGTCCCTGCACAGTGCATGTCCGCCAGGACGCCGACCAGCAGGGACCGGCCTCAGGCACCGCAGATGTCTACCTGCACGGCGCGGCGGGGTCCTGGACCAATTTCGTGCCCTTGCTCTCCGGAACGCCGGCCCGTCCACAGGTCCTGATTGACCTGCCTGGCTGGGGTGAGTCCACCGAGGGTGCACGGCCGGAACAATTCGGCATCGAGGCCATGGGCCAGGCTGTCGTCGGGGTCCTCCATTCGCTCGGCTACCGCCGGTGGAACCTGGTGGGACATTCCATGGGAGGCTTCCTCGCGCTGCACATCGCCGCGGACTGGCCGGACAGGACGGCCAGCGTCGCCGCCATTTCGGCCACCACCTTCGGGGTGTCCGAGGCGGCCCGGAATCCACTGCGCGGACTGGTCGGGTTCCCGGCCTTCGTAGGAATGCTGCTGATCATGCGCTCCCTCGCGGGCCTCGGCCCAGCTGGGTCGGCCTTGGTCCGCGCAACCCGCAACTCTGCCGTGATGCGGCCACTAATGTCACCATTCTTCGCGGCTCCCGCTGCCATACCCGCGCGGGTTCTCCGTGCGCTTGGCGACGACGCCCGACCGGCTAGTTTCTCCGCAGCCAGCAGAGCCGCAGCCGGCTACGACTTTGACCGGTGGCGCGGGATCCGCTGCCCCGTGCTGGCGATCCGCGGGGACTCCGACGTATTTACCCCGAAATCCGACCTTGACCGCTTACGTGAACTGATCCCGCTCGCCCGGCTGGTGACGATCCCGGACTGCGGCCACTTCGCCAACTTCGAACGGCCGGAGGAATTAACGCGACTTCTCGAGGACCACTGGGCGCCGTTCCGGATTCAAGGCCTTCCGTCGACGGGCTGACGCTTCATGGCGGCTACCACGCCATTGCTGTGGCGAACGCCAGGCCGGCCAGCACCAAAGACACCGGGACCATGACCCGCCGCTCGTCGCTGCTCTTCGACGCAAGGTTGGGCAGGACGCTCAGCAACAGATACGCCGCAATGACCCACATGGCTACCACGTCGGCGGGTGCCGGGAGGAACGAAACCAGCGCGGCCCGGTCCAGCGCCACGGTTGCGAAGGCCGCGTAGACCAGGATCGACACCGCACTTCCAACGCGCAGCCGCGCCGGCAGCACCGCATGTTGCCCGCCCCAGGCGAACCGGCCGAGGGGAAGCCCGATGATGAGCAGCACTTGGAAAACGGCAAGGATGCCGAGCAGTGCGCAAAATGCCAGAGGGATAGCCAGCGTCATGAGCTGAAGACTAGCGGGCCGACCAAGCTGACCGGACTCTCGACACTCTTTGCTGCCGGCTTCCACCGCCCGAAATCGCCAAATTCAGTCCGCCTAACACCTAGCGCGCTCTGACGGCCTTGGTTTTGGCACTGGTCCGGGAAAGCGCGGAGTAGCCCGATTTACTGCCGGTCACCGTCACGGTGATGGTCTTACCGACGTCAGCTCTTCCAAGCACGTAGGTCGCCCGGGTAGCACCGGCGATGCTCATTCCGGACCGCTTCCACTGGTAGCGGAGGGTGACCGGCGCAGGACGCCAGCTCCCCACCTTGGCTGCCAGTGTGTGGCCACGTGCAACGGTCCCCGTAATGATCGGCACCGGCGCGGTGCTGAGCTTGGCCGGGTGAAGGGCGATAACGGTGACTGCACTGCGGTCCAGCCGTGCAAGATAGAGGCTGGATCCCTGCGGGCTGGCAGCCAAGCCGCCGCCTTCGCCGTCGAATGTGGCGAGAATGCCTGCTTTTCCTGTGGCCGGGTCGACGTCATAGATCGATGTCAACCAGGTGCGACGCCTCAGGTCGAAGCTGGAGTCGTAAGTGTAGATGTGGCGACCATTGGGGCTCAGCGTCAATCTGCCACGATCCGGGCCGAGGTCCGAATACTTCACGCTTTTGGCGATTTTGTTGGTAGCCGTGGCTACGACCGTAAAGCTCTGCCAGGTGCCGCCGCCGACGTAGAGCTGGTCGCCTCCCGGAGTTAGCGCGATTTCACCGGGCTCATAAGTCATATGCACCGCGGCTGTCAGCGCGTTTTTGGTCGCATCAATAACCAGGACATCCCCTGCGTTACCGTTCACGGTCGTTGTGTACAGACGCGTACCGGCTTCGTTGAGCAGGAGTTCGCGCGGCACGCCGGGCAACGGCACATCCGCGGTAATCCGGTTGGTCGTGGTGTCGACGACGGACAGTCCGAAGAGGTGACCGACGTACAGGTAGCGGCCGTCTTTGCAGACTTCCAGCTGACCAGGGAACTTACCTACGCTGATGCGCCCCAAGGCGACATTCCGAACTGCATCGATGACGGTCACCGTGCCGTTGTTCTGGGTATCTGCACTTCCGACATATACGCGAGTACCCGTTCGGTTCACGGTGATGGTTCGCGGGGCCGCGGCTGTGGGAATGGTCGCGATGACTTTCCGTGTGGTGGTGTTGATGACCGAGACGGATGCCGATCCCAAGTTTGCGACATAGGCGCGCGAACCGGACCGGTTGAATTTCGGCTGCTGCGGGTTCCCGCCAACGGAAATAGTGGCACCGATCGTAGAGGTCTGGGGCGCGTCGGCGTGCGCGGACACCGGGACGAGGGCTGCCCCACTGAAGGCTGCGGCCAGCATCGCCAGCAGTGCCGTGAATTTCCGGCGGCCGAAAGTGTGGACGCGGATTCCGGCACGCTGAGTACTAAAGGCGTTCACAAGTGATTTCCATTTCTCTCCCAAAATGGGCCGAGATTTCATCACCGCCCCCAATAGGGAAGAAACTACCATTAGTTTTTCTGGTCCGCGCGCAGAAAGGGCGCCGCCTCCAGACCGCCCACAATTAGCCGCCGATCTGCACCACCACAACCTGCACCGTGCACGGCCGCGGGGACAGGTGCTGCCGGATCGCGCCGGCCACGGCCCTGACCACGTCCGGGGCCGGGCGGTCTGTGGCCACGCCGATCCGCGCCTTGACCGTGAGGGCATCCCCGTTGGAGGCGACTGCGACCGTGGGCACAGACTCCCCCGTCACTGCGGAGCGGGCAGCGCCCGCAATGGTCTGCCACAGCGGCTGGGCCGGGTAGAGGGTTGCTACGCCGTCGACCGTTGCAATGATTTGCTGCAGCTCGGCCGCCAGCTCACCGGCGAGCGCTTGCTCGTTCATGGCTTCTCCTCTGGTGTCTGCCGCGGTTCCAGGACGTCGGTGATCGTGACCTGGATTTCCGTGATGTTCAGTTCCGTATGCCGGCTGAGCGCCTCGGCGAGTTGCCGGCGCAGCGCGGCGGCCCGCTCCTTCAGCGGATGACCGTATACGACGGCGAGTTCGATGTCGACGGTAATCGGTGCGCCGGGATCGGTGACGTCCCCCTGCAGCCGGCACTTGCCGGCGGCGGTTCCCGGCATGCCGTCGGCGATGGAGCGGATGAGCGCCGAGATGGAGCCCTCCGTCTCGGCGAGGATGTCCCCGGGATCGTCACCGCGGACGGGAATGCTTCGGCCGGGCCGGAGTTCGAGGCGCAGATTGCCCAGAATAGCCTGCATCCAGTCGTCGGTTCCGCTGCCGGCTTCGGTGATGTCGGCGTCGACCAACTCGTTTCCGAGGGCAGAAAGCCTGCGCAGCGAGCCCAGGCCGGCCTGGCATTCCGGGCATTGCGCGAGGTGCTCGGGGTCGCCGATCAGGCCGGTATCCAGGTACTCGCTCAGTTCCGCGAGGCTGTGCCCGCAGTCGAGGGGGTCGCTGGGTGTGCTCATCGCCATTCCTCCATTTCGCGCGCCAGGGTGATCCGCGCCCTGGCCAATCGGCCGCGGACGCTTGCAGTGCTGATGTTCAGGGTTCGCGCGATGTCCTCGTAGCTTTGGTCGTTGAATTCCTTGAGCACCCAGCATCTTCGCTGTTCTTCCGGGAGGGCGGCAAGCGCGGCCTTCAGTGCCTCGACCCGGGAGCCGCTGACGGCGGCCGACTCGGGATCGGCCTTCACTCGCGGCGTACTCCCTGCTTGGGGTTCGACGGCGTTTTCCACCGTGGTGAGGTCCGCGTGCAGACGGCGCTTGCGGAGGTGGTCGATGCTGCGGCTGCCGGTGATCCGCAGCAGCCATCCCTTGACCGCCGCAGGGTCGCGCAGGGTGTCCAGTTGCCGCCAGGCCTGCATCAGGGACTCCTGCACGACGTCGTCGGCGTCTGCGAAGGACCCGGTCAGACGGCGGGCGCTGGCCCGCATCTGTGGGCCGTGGCGCCGGGCGAGCGCCTCAAAAGCGGCGGTGTCGCCGTCGGCTGCCCGTCCAGCCAGCAGTGCATCCGGAACCAGGTCCAGTTGATGCGGCGCCGGGGGTGAACCAGTCACGTATCTATCGCTTTCATCGCGGGGGTCCGGGGTGTGGGTGTGGTTATGCCGGAATGACGTCCGGACTTACGTCCGCTGCGCCGGCGCCGCTCATGGGCGGAGCCGGCGCAGCGCACCGAGTTACTCCTTGCTGAAGCCCTCCTTGAGCTTCCGGGCGGCGTCCTTGAGGTTTTCGCCGACGCCGGCAGCGGCGTCCTTGACCTTCTCGCCGGCCTCCTGCAGCTTGGCCTGGGCCTGGTCCCGCTGGCCTTCGCGCTCCAGCTCCTCGTTGCCGGTCATCTTGCCGGCACCTTCCTTGGCCGCGCCGAGGTGGTTGATGACGGTGTTGTTGACCTTGTCGTCGATTCCCATGATCTTGTTACCTTTCCTGTGGTTACTGCTTCGGTTCATTACGGGAGTTACCGGGCGCGTTCAGGTCCAGCCAGCTTCGATCTGGGTCCGCTGGTGATTCGGACCAGCACCGGAACCGGATGACCCAGCCACGCGTCGATGCCGCGGACCAGCTCTTCGGCGGTGTCCGCCAGCTCGCGGGGGGACGCGCCCTTCCTTGCCTGCAGCCGCAGCCGCAATGCCGTGCCGCGCCGGCCTTCCCAGGCCGAGACTGCTGACCCGAGCACCAGGCGGTTGCCCTCCAGCGCTTCGTTGACAGCCGCGGCGACCAGCCCGGCATCGACCACCGTGGCACCCTGGTTTCCGTCCTCTTCTCGCGCCAGACGGGGTGTCCGGCCGCCGCCTTGGGAGGCCAGCCAGGCCAGACACAGCCCCGCGGCCAGCACCAGCGCGGCAACGCCGGCCACGGCCCACCAGCTACGGGCGGGCCCCGGCAGCGGAGCCGCGGCGAGCATGGCGCGGGCGTGGTCCATGAGCGACGTTCCCGCAGCGGCCCACTCCCCCGCGACCCCCGGCACGAGCCCGGCGGCGGCGGTAGCAGCACCGGCCGCCAGCAGCACCAGCCCGGTGACGGCCAGCAGGATCCGGTTGAGTGCCCTGTTGGTGTTGCTCACTGCCCCACTGCCCCTTCGTTCATGACGCGGACCGTCGGTGCGACGCGGCGATCCAGTTGGTACGCGAGCAGCTCCCCGTCGACCGCCGCGTGGATGGCATCCCTGTCCACCGGAACCCCCGACGTCGGGCGCACCAGGACACGGACGGTCCGCCCGGACACCGTGCTGGTGACCTGGCCGGGGGTCAGTCCCGCGGCGAGCCGGGCCCGCCGGGACACCGCGGCGGCGATGACCTCGTCGTCGACCACGACGGCGCTGCGCTCGCTCCGCAGCGAACGCCGGGACCGGCGGCCGCCCGCCAGTGCGGCTCCGAGAAGGAGGATCCCCAGCACGGCCAGTCCGGCGCCCGCGGCGACCAGCCCGGCCGGGAGGGTGTTGGCCGGCAGGCCGGTCAGCCAGCGCCCCAGCTGGCCGGGACCGGCCAGGAGCGGGTCTTCCCGGAGGAGGGCCAGAACCGTTTCGAGGGCGAGCCACAGGAAACCGGTGGCAAGCACGGCAGCCGTCAGGGCGGACACCGCGGCCCGGGACGAATGGGTTTCCCGGCGGACGAGGCGCCGGATTGATCGCTCCTGGCTCACGCCACCCTCCTTTCCTGGTGCTCCTGTGACTTGGCGGCCGGTTTGGCTGCGCTGAGCCGGATGTCGACCCGGCCGAGAGCCATTCCGGTGAGCTCCCCGCCACGGGCCATGATGGTTTCCCGGGCTGCCCGGGAACGGTCAAACAGGCTGGCCGGCCCCGATTGCGGCCGGGGTCCGAGCAGGGGCGGCAGCGCCAACTGCACGGTGACGGAGGCGGCGAGCCGGCCGGCGTCGTCCTCCAGTTCAGCGGCGACGCTGCCCCGCGACACCCCGAAGGCCTGCGCGGCGACGGCTTCGATGGTGTGCTGCAGGGCCGTCCGGGTGATCCGGGTGTGACCGGCCCGCGTCATGAGGAGGAGCGCTTGCCGCGCAGGGCGTCCAGCACTCCGGCGAGGTCCAGCCTGCCTTCCGCGCTCCGGCCCAGCACGGCCCCGACGCCCATGAACAGCGCGGTGAGCAGCAGCCCCCAGAACCCGAAGGCCAGGGCCACGACGGCCAGCACAGCGCCGGCGGCCATCCCGGTTACCGTGGGGCTCACGCGACCCTCGGCTCACGCTCGGCGTCAGCGACATCCTCGTCGTCGGAAGGGACGTGGATGTCGGTGATGGTGATGTTGACTTCGGTGACTTCCATACCCACGAGGTCCTCGACGGCGGTGTAAACAGCGTCCCGGGCGTTGTCGGCGACCTGCTGGAGCGGGTGCGGGTATTCGACGACGAGGGTGACGTCGACGGCCACCTGCGTCTGGCCTACCTCGACGCTGACGCCCTGGGTGAGGTCCTTCTGGCCGACCTTTTCGCGAAGCGTGCCGAGGGCGCGCGCCGCTCCGCCGCCGAGCGCGTGGACGCCGTCGATCTCCTGGATTGCGATGCCGGCGATCTTGGCGACGACGCCGTCTGCAACCGTGGTGGCGCCGCGGCCGTCGTTGCCGGCGGACAGTGCGGTCTTCGCGGCAGGGGCCGATGCGGTCTTGGCTTGGACGTCTGCGGGGGTGTGCGTCTGGGTGGTCATTGCTATCACTCCTGATCTGTTGAGGAAGGCGCACTGAAGCGCCGTCACTAGATAAGACGGTGCCCGGCGCGCATTCGTCACGGTCGAATTTGAGTGAGCTGCATCACAGCAGGGTCCGGAGCGGTGGAAACTGTCCAGCGGCCCTTCCTAGCCAGCACCTTGCCCCCGCTGGCAGACTGGGCCGATGACCGGACCCTTCCGGAGATCCGGAGGGCCGGGATCCACCGGCACTGTTATCTCAGGGGGCACGTTTGAAGCTTTTGCTTACCTCAGGCGGCGTGACGAACCCGAGTATCCACTCGGCGCTCGTGCAGCTTCTCGGCAAGCCGATCGACCAATGCCACGCCCTGATCATTCCGACAGCACAGTGGGGTCACCCGATGTGCGGGCCGGCGTCTGTGCAGCGGCTCGTGGCGGCCGGGCAAGGCTCCCGACACTTGTCCGGGCTGGGTTGGGCGTCGCTCGGCGTCCTCGAACTCACCGCGCTGCCCACCATCGGCGCCGAGCGCTGGATCCCCTGGCTTCGGGAGGCCGATGTGCTTCTGGTCGACGGCGGTGACGCGGCGTATCTCTACCACTGGATGCGGGAGTCCGGGCTGGCCGAACTGCTGCCGACACTTCCGGAAACGGTGTGGGTGGGAGTGAGCGCCGGAAGCATGGTGATGACGCCCCGGATCGGAAAGTATTTCGTCGAATGGCCGTCCGCACCGGACGATCGCACCTTGGGGATGGTGGATTTCTCGATCTTTCCGCACCTGAACGCCTTCCCTAGCAACACCCCGGCCAACGCAGAACGCTGGGCCGCCAGCCTGGACGTCCCTGCCTATGCCATCGACGAACAGACGGCCATTAAAGTCGCTGACGGCTCCGTCGAGGTGGTTTCCGAAGGAGAATGGACGAAGTTCGGGTAGGGGCCGCCCGGCATTCCTGACGCGCTTCCCCTACGGCGCCCCACCCGGCCGTTCCCGGGACAGGCGGTGTCCGAGTGCCAGCACGCGCGAGGCGATACCGTCGTCGTCCGCGGCCGCGGGCCCGACCGCGGCGGCCAGCGGAACGCCCGCGCGGCCGCGGAGCACCGCGGTCCACAGCGCCTCGACGGTCGAGACAGTCTCGATGGCCCCCGTCGACTTGGACACCAGCCACCCTCCCGCGGTCGCTGCCACCTTCGGGGCACCGGCCCAGGACCGGCAGAGGTCGTTGACCGTCTGGGCGACGATCAAGTGTTGGCGCATCGTCCGCACCGGTCCCAAGACGGGATCGGCAACGACGGTCTGTCCGCAGGCTCCGCACATACGTTCGTCCTTCCCTACGGCATGACGTCGCCGGAGTTGGGTCCCAGCGTCTGGCCCACGTACAGGTTGCCGCCCGGGTCGCTGGCCAGCAGCAGCGCGGTGGGGGCCACCTCGGCGGGGAGGCCGAAGCGGCCCAGCGGAAGCTCGGCACGTTTGGCCGCCTTCCAGTCCTCCGAGATGCCCTCCACGAGCGGGGTTTCGATTGGCCCGGGTGCGATGCTGTTGACCAGCACATTGTCACCGGAGACTTCCAGGGCCAGGGCCTTGGTCAGCCCCACCACCCCTGCCTTGGCGGCACTGTAATGGGCGAGCCCGGTCCCGCCCTTGATGGCCAGCTGGGACGCAATGTTGATGATGCGGCCCCACTTCCGTTCCCGCATCTCACCCACCACTTCGCGGCAACACAGGAAGACACCCGTGAGGTCAACGGAGACGGTTTCGTTCCACGTGGCCAGTGTCATGGCTTCCAGCGGCGATTCGGTCAGCAGCCCCGCACTGTTCACCAGGATGTCGATCCTGCCCAGCTGCGCGCGGGCGGCAGCGAACGCGGCCTTGACGCTGTCTTCGTCTGAGACGTCGACGGCGATCCTCCCGGCTCCGCCGTCCCGGTCCAGGACGGCTACCGTGTCGCCGTTCGCGGCAAAAGCCTCGGCGATCGCCTTACCGATGCCGCTGGCACCGCCGGTAACGACGACGGCCCGGCCCGTCGAGTGCGGGGACGTGTCAGTGTTCTGCATACTTTCCTTTCAGAAGGTTCAGGCGCGCATCTTGATGGTGAGTCCGCCGTCCACGATCAGCGATTGACCGGTGACGTAAGCGGCGGCGTCGGAGGTCAGGAAGCCGATAACGCTGGCGACCTCTTCGGGACGGCCGACCCGCCCCCACGGGATGTCCCGCCCGGCCCGTTGCAGGCCGTCGGGGCCGAGCGAGTTTACCGGGTCCAGGGACTGGGGCGTCTCGATCAGGCCGGGAATAACCGCGTTGGCCCGGATGCCGCGCGGTCCAAGCTCGGCGGCCACGCTGCGGACGAGCCCGAGCACGCCGGCCTTGGCGGCCGCGTAGTGCGCGTGTTCCTCCCAGCCATAGACCCCGCCGGCGATCGACGACACCGCGACCATCGCTCCGCCGTCGGCCATCCTGGTAGACCCGGCCCGGAGGGTCCGGAGCACGCCGGTGAGGTCGACGTCGAGCATGTCCTCCCAGCGGTCATCGGTCATCTCGCCCAGGGGCGAGTTGCGCAGGATGCCGGCGTTCGCCACCGCGTAGTCGAGCCTGCCGTACTCGTCGACGGCTCGCTGGGCGAACGCGTCGACGGACGGCGTGCTGCGGACATCCACTTCGTGGATCACCGCCTGGCCCCCCGCATCCTTGACCTGGCGCAGCGTTTCCTCCGGGTCGTGGGGATCGCCGGGGAAGGTGCCGATCACCGAATGAACGCCGCGGCTGGCGTAATGGACCGCGAGCGCGCGGCCGATGCCGCTGGCCGCCCCGGTAATGACCGCCACCTGCGCCGCATCCGGGCTCATGCCTGGACCTCGTGCGGGTGGTCCTCCAGGAGGGCCTCCGCCGGAGGCTTGGCAGCGATCATGAGGAGGCCGGAGACCAAGGTGCCCACGGCACCCACCCAGACGGCCGCGGTCCCGGTTCCGCTGCTGGCGGCGATCGCGGTGAAGATGGCGCCGCCGATGATGGTGCCCGGCTGGCTCATGGCCCCGATGAAGGCAGTTCCGGTGGCACGGCAGCTGACCGGGTAGCACTCCGCCATGAAGTACTGGATGGCGGCGTAGGGGCCGACCAGGAAGAACAGGCCGGCGCCGTAGGAGACAATGATCGTAAAGGCGTTGGTGGCGAGGGGGCTGAGCATGATGGTGAAGGAGATGCCGGACAGGATCCAGCCACCGATGATGGTCTGCTTGCGGCCGATCTTGTCGCCGAGCCAGCCGTGGAAGACGTAGCCGAAGTAGGCGAGCAGGTTGATCACAATCAGCATCCAGAAGGCGTCGGAGAGTTCCACGCCCTTGGCGTTCTTAAGGACCGAACTGCCCAGGACACTGAAGATGGTGATGCCGAAGAAGTTCACGATCCAGGCCAGGGAGAACACGATGGTGTTCCGCCGCAGGTGCGGTTCCCAGATCCGCTTGAGCGGGGCCGCGGAGGAGTGTTCGACGCCGTAGGCGTGGGCCAGGGCGTGGGCCTCATCCGACTGTCCGCTCTTCTCCAGTTCCGTCAGCTTGTGGTGCAGCTCGAACTGGGGGGTTTCCTTCAGCTTCTTGGCGATCACCCACACAATGACGGCGGCCGGGACGGTGGCCATCAGGTACAGCGCGCGCCAGCCGAGGGAGGGCAGGAAAGCGAGTGCGAGGGCGCTGGCCAGCAGGAAGCCCAGCGGCCATCCGCCCTGGATGAACGAGTAGTGGAAGCCGGGACGCTTGCGCTTATCCGCGACCTCGGTCACCTGGTAGACCTCGTTCATGTAGGTCGCGTTGACCGCCTGTTCCGAGAAGCCCAGGCCACCGAAGGACCGGATCAGGACCAGCAGGCCGTTGCTGAGGAAGGGGATGCCGGTCGGGATAAGGGCGGTCAGACCGGACACGACCGCGGTGCCGCCGATGGTGGTCATCATGCCCTTGCGGCGGCCCAGACGGTCGATCACGGGGCCGATTCCGAAGCAGACAATGGCGGTGCCCACGGCGATCCAGGTGTTGATGGCATAAGCCTCGGGCGCGGTCCAGCCAAACTCCTCCTGCATGGCCGGTAGCAGCGTCCCGAACAGTCCGTAGTCGAAGACGGCGATGGTCCAGGCGAGCAAGGCCAGGACAGTAGCGATGCTGGTGTTCTTCTTGGAGAAGACCGGGAAGCGGCGCTTCTCGTCCGGCCGCGGCCGGGTCAGGTCGACGGCGGGTTCCTGAATGCTCATTACTGGTTTTCCTTTCGGGGGCTGCGGGCGAGGAACGAGTCCGCGATCTGGTCGAAGGTCATCCAGTTGACGCCCTCGTGGGAGTTGATGTGCTCGATCAGGCGTTCGAGCATGAGCAGTACCTGCGGACGGCCCGAGACGTCGGGGTGGATGGTCATCGTGAAGACGGCCTGGTCCATTTCCCGGTAGACCCAGTCGAACTGGTCGCGCCACATCTGTTCGATATCGCGGGGGCTGACGAAGCCGTGCGAGTTCGGGGAGGCCTTGATGAACATCATGGGAGGCAGGTCGTCGAGGTACCAGTTGGCGGGGATCTCGACCAGGTCCGTTTCCTTTCCGCGGACCAGCGGTTCCATCCAGGTCTGGGCGTCCTTGGTGTAGTCGATCTTCTTCCAACTGTCGCCCACGCGGACGTAGTAGGGCTCGAAATCGCGGTGCATCAGGGAGTGGTCGTACTTGATCCCGCGTTCGAGCAGGATCTCGTTCGTGACCGGGGAGAATTCCCACCAGGGTGCAACGTAGCCGGTGGGACGGCGGCCGGAGACCTTCTCGATGAGTTCAATCGAGCGGTCGAGGATGGCGGTTTCCTGCTCCCGGGTCATGGCGATGGGGTTTTCGTGCGAGTAGCCGTGCACGCCGATTTCGTGGCCGGCGTCGACGATCATCCGGGTCAGGTCCGGGAATGTCTCGATGGAATGGCCCGGCACGAACCAGGTGGCGGGAAGACCGTACTTTTCGAAGAGGCGGATGAGGCGCGGGCCGCCGACTTCGCCGCTGAACAGGCCGCGGGAGATATCGCACGGGGAGTCTTCACCGCCGTAGGAGCCGAGCATGCCGGCTACGGCGTCCACGTCGACGCCGAATGCGACTTGGATGTCCTTTGTCATGGGTTCAACCTTTCACTGCGCTTGTTGTTGGTTTCTGTTGTTCTGGGTTGCCGGCCGCGGGTCTGTCCGGATCCGGGGCCTTGCCGCGGAGCGCGAAGGTTTCGGCGATGCGGTCCGGACCCGCGTCCAGCCTGAGCAGCGCGCTCAGCAGGATCAGGGACTGGGACGGTCTGAGACATCCGGACGGTATGGCGCCAGCCTCGCGCAGGTCTTCGCCGCCGCCGTCGCCGTAGACGGGAACGACGGCGCCGGCCTCCACGCGGGTACTGGTCACCACCACGACGCCCGCCGCCGCCGCTTCGGCCACCGCCTGGCAGATGGGGTGGTTCGCGTTGCCGGTCCCTGTTCCCTGCAGCACGATCCCGGCCGCGCCCGCCTGCACTGAACTCCGCAACTGGGTGGCATCGGCGCCTGGGTAGACAGCGACGAGATCCACCCGCGGGGAACCGGCACCGGCACCGGCACCGGGCAGCGGCAGCGCGGTGTGCTGCGGAGGGGTTTCCGTGAAGCTGACCTCCCCGGACTCGGTGACGGAGCCGATCGTTCCAAAGTCAGGGTTGGCAAAGGCGTCGGGCTTGGTGGTGTGGCATTTCCGCACCCCGGGTGCGGGAAAGATGGCGCCGGCGAACGCCAGCAGCACGCCTTTCCCGCGGGCGGCCGGTGAGCCGGCGACGGCGATCGCCCGGGCGAGGTTTCCCGGCCCGTCGGGGTGTGGGGAATCGGCCGACTGCTGCGCCCCGGTGAAAACCACCGGGCGGGGATCATCGTGGGTCAGCGCCGCCAGGTAGGCGGTCTCCTCCATGGTGTCCGTGCCGTGGGTGACCACGACACCGAGGACCTCCGGGGCAGAAAGCGCCTCTCGGATCCGGGCGCAGATGGCGATCATGTCATCCACGGTCAACAGGTAGGACCCTTTCCGGAAGACGTCGACCACACGGACCGGGTGGGCGGACGGTCCGCCGATGCTGGCGAAAACCTGCTCACCGGTGTCGGACGCAACCGCGCCCCCGCCTGTCCCGGAACCGCGGGAAGAGATCGTCCCTCCCGTGGCGAGCAGCACCACGTGGGCGCCGTTCGAATCTGTGACAGTCATGTGTACTCCATTGCTCTTGCGTCCGTTGCCGGACACTCACCCAATCGATTGGGTATGTGGGTAGAAAGTATCTTCGGGATGTTTCGTGCAACTGCCGTCCGGCGTTTCGTCCGCGTAAACACTTTGGTGTCGGCCGCCGACCGCCGGTCTACCCAAACGATTGGGTTGGGGGTAAAACTGACTATAGGATGTGACCTGTGACACGTCAAGGGCCCTATGGCGGGAGATGTCCGCCGTATCCGGCAGTCTTGGTGTGACGCCTTCTCGAGCTGCGGCAGGGGACCAATGAAGGAAAATTCGGCCGACGGCCGCACCGTGACACTCAAAGACCTGGCCAACGAGCTGGGCATCCACCCGTCTACCGTGTCCAGGATCCTGCACTCGGGCTCCGAGGTGGCACGCGGCGCCGCGTCCGTGGCAACCGCCGAAAGGGTCCGCGAACTGGCGCGGAAGCGCGGCTATTCACCCAACCCGCAGGCGGCCGGGCTGCGGACGCGGCGGACCCGACTCATGGGCGTCATCGTGCCGCGACTCTCCGACCTCGTCCTGGCCATCATGTACGAGGGCATCGAGGAAGCCGCGGCCGAGCTCGGCTACTCCACGTTCGTGATGAATTCCCGTGACGATCCGGAGGAACAACGCCGGAAGACGGACACCATGCTGGCGCGCAGGGTGGACGGGTTGATCATCGGCGACGCCCACCTGGACGGCAGCCACTTGCGCGAGCTCAGCGACCGCAACGTTCCCTTCGTGCTCATGAACCGCCGTGTTGCAGGGTACCCGTCGGCCACCTGCGACGACGTCCTCGGCGGCCAGCTCGTCGCCGACCACCTGTGGGGCAGCGGCCACCGGAATGTGGCAGTCATTGCCGGGGAACCCTACGCCAGCACGGCCGTGGACCGGACCGGGGGCTTCGTGGACCGATGGAAAGCCCTGGGCGGCTCAATTTCACCGGAGGCCGTGGTTTGGTCAAGGTTTGATACCGTCGGCGGCCATGAGGCCACCGAAACCATCCTGGCCAGCGGACTCACCCGGCCGACTGCGATCTTCGCGGTCAACGACTTCGCCGCGATCGGCGCCATGGGGACGCTGCGGTCCCACGGCCTCACCGCCGGCCGGGACGTTGCGGTCGTGGGCTTCAACGACACCTCCGTCGCCGCCGAGCTGCCGATCCCGCTGTCATCGGTCCGCTCCCCCATGCTGGATATCGGGAGGACGGCAATGCGGCTGCTGAAACGCGTGCTCGACGGCGAAACGGTCGAACCCGTCCTTCTCGAACCGACTCTCTGCATCCGGGAAAGCAGCGCGCAGACCGTCCACGGCTGACCCGGCGGCGCGGTCAGCCGGCCGCGCCCCCGCCGGACCGGTTGGCTGCGCCGACAATGCCGAGGGCCAACGTGCACGTTGCGCGGACTTCCCCGTCGGCGAGGTCCAGCTGCAGCAGCTCCTCGATCTTGCGCATGCGGTAGCTGAGCGTGTTTCGGTGAATGAAAAGTTCGGCGCAGATTTTGGGGGCGCTGCCGCTGTGCCGCAGGTACGCCTCGAGAGTATCCAGCAGCGTGCCGGCCCCGTCTGCGGTCAGCGGGGCAAGGAGCCGCCGGCACATGGCCACGAGTCCCTGGCTAGGAAGGCCCTGCACAATGCCGGCGAGATCGGCGGGCGGCGCCTCGTGCACACCGGGCGGTCCCACCTGGCGGCGGGCGAGCTGGAGCGTCAGCGGCAGTTCCCCCAGGCTGCCGGATTCCGCCACGACGACGGATATTTCCGGCGCATCCCGGAAGAACTCTCTGACCGTCGCCAGCAGGCCGGCCGGCTCCTCGCGCCGCTGGAGCAGCAGCGAGGTAAGGCCCGCTTCCTCCATGAACCGCACCGTGCCGAAGACGCCCTGCAAGCCCACCCGGGCCCGCCAGGCGACGGCTCGCAGCCGCGCCGGGGCCACTTCCCCGGTGCCGCCGATCAGCACCGCGCTCCACTCTGCGCCGGGATCGAAACCTGATTCGAGGGCAAAGCGGCGCAACGGAACGCCCGGATCGCCGCGGTCCACATAGAGCGCCTCCATGAAACGTGCAGCTTCCCGCGAATGCAGGGGCGAACGAGAGCCCAGGGTGTAGCTCAGCTGCATGCCGATCACCGCAGCTACGGGACCCAGGATGGGCTGGAGGACCAGGTCCGCGCCGATCCCCTCGATGGAGAGCCGGAACTGGTCCGCGGCACCGCTGGGCAGCCGCAGGGTGGTCCGGGCGGTCCCGCCGTGCGCCGAGCCGGCGGCCACCAGCTCGAAGCCGTCCTGGTCGATCACAGCCACCCTGGCATCCACGGCGTCCCCGACCCGGGAGAGCACCTCGGCGAGCGACCGGCCGTCCGCAGCCAGCCTGGTGCAATCGTCCGCCAGCTCCCAGCCCTGCCTCAGCTCTTCGAAGCGCTCGGCGGCGATGACCTGCTCCACGTGTTGCATGACGAGCACGAACGGCACCTCCGGCGGGAGCTCCAGCAACGGCAGGCCATGCGCCTCGCACGCCTGCAGCAAGCCGGCCGGCAACTCACGGTGCGCCGCGCCCAGCCCAAAGGCCAGCGCGGAAACGGGGACGTCCATCAGGCGTTCAACGTAGGCATCCCAGATCCTGAAGTCCCGCACGTTCAAGCCCATGCCGTTGGTCAGCACCAAGGCATTGACGCTGAGGAACGGCCGCGGATCCATGTGTTCGGTGGGAGCGCACCAGGCGATGGGCCGGTTCAGCCTGCCCTCGCCTCCCGGGACGCGCAAACGGACGTCCAGCCCGATGTCGGCGACAAGTTCTGAGATCCTCATGGTCCCTTCCAACAGAGAGAAGCCCCGTATAGTGCTGCCAGCATATCTACCCGCCGCCACTTCGGCACTTTGCACAATATCCCTGCTGCCCGATGCTGAGTAGCGTGGCACCCATGCATAAAAATGTGACCGACGGCACCTCGGGCCGCGTACTTTTGAATTCGGACATGGGCGAAGGCCTGGGCCTTCACGAGTTCGGCAACGACGAAGAGCTGATGCGCATCATCGACGTCGCCAATGTGGCCTGCGGATACCACGCGGGCGACCCCGACGTCATGAACCGGACAGTGGAGCTCGCCGCCGCGCACGGCGTGGCTGTCGGCTCCCACCCCGGGCTGCCGGATGTAGTGGGCTTCGGCCGGCGCCGGATGGTGCTCACCCCCGCAGAAGTCGAATCGATCATCCTGTACCAGACGGGGGCGCTGACGGCGTTCCTCGCCAAGCACGGCCTTGCCCTGAACCACATCAAGCCCCACGGCGCCCTCTACGGCATGCTGGCCGGGGACGAGGAGCTCATGCAGGCAGCCGCGGGGGTGGCACAGCAGTTCGGGGTCCCCTTTTACGGCCTCGGCGGGACCGCCCACGAGGAAGTGTGCCGCGCCATGGGCGTGGAATTCGTTCCCGAACTGTACGTGGACCTCAACTACGGCCCCAAGGGGGAGCTGCTGATCCAGCGCCGCCCGGTTCCAACAGATCCCGACGCCGCCGCGGAACGCGTAACCCGCGCCCTGGCCGGCAAGCCGGTGCTCGCCGTCGACGGCACGGAGCTTGATATCCCCTTCCGGAGCGTCTGCGTGCACTCCGACGCACCCAACTCGGTCGCAGTGGCCAGCGCCGTGCGCACGGTCCTGGGCTGAAACCCCTAAATCCAACCAGCTGAAAGCGAGCACCCCATGGCTAACATCGTCTCCCCGCTTCCCGGGATCTTCTACCGCAAACCCGGCCCGGGCAAACCCCCATTCGCCAACGAGGGCGACACCATCGAGGTCGGACAAACCGTCGGCATCGTCGAAATCATGAAGCAGTTCACCGAGATCCAGTCGGATGTGGCCGGAATTCTCGAATCGTTCGCTGTGAATGAGGGCGACATGGTCAACCCGGGCGACACGATCATCGTCGTCCGAGAAGGGTAATGATGAAACGGCTACTGATCGCCAACCGTGGCGAAATCGCCGTGCGCATTGCCCGCACGGCCCGCGAGATGGGCATCGAGACGCTGGTGGTGGTCAGCGAACCCGACGCGGATTCGCTGGCAGCGCGTTCCGCGGACAACTTCGTAGTCGTCGGGCCGGCTCCGGCGCCCGCCAGCTACCTGAACCAGGACGCGATCATCGCCGCAGCGCTGGACAACGGCTGCGACGCCGTGCATCCGGGCTACGGGTTCCTCTCCGAGAACGCGGAGTTCGCCCGGAAAGTAGTGGAGGCAGGGCTGACCTGGGTCGGTCCCGACGCCGGGGCCATCGAAACGATGGGCAACAAGTCCATGGCAAGGGATTCCGCCCGGAAGGCCGGGGTCCCCGTGCTCCGCGGGTCCGACGGCCCGCTGGATCCCGAGGCCGATGCCCTGGCGGTGGCCCGTGACATCGGCTACCCGCTGGTGGTCAAGGCCTCCGCCGGCGGCGGCGGCCGGGGCATCCGGTTCGTCCATGACGAAGCAGAGTTGCTGACCACCATCGAGATGGCGCGCGGTGAGGCGGCATCCGTCTTCGGCGACCCGACCGTCTACCTCGAACGTTTCGTCAAGCACGCCCGGCATGTCGAGGTCCAGGTGCTCGGTGACGGAAAGGACTTCATCCATCTCGGGGACCGCGACTGCTCCATGCAGCGCCGTTCCCAAAAGGTAATTGAGGAAGCGCCCGCCCCGGACCTCCCCGATGCCGTCCGCCAGACCATCCGGGAATCCTCCGTGGAACTGGCCCGCGAGTGCGGCTACAGCGGGGCGGGCACGGTCGAGTTCCTCTACGACCCGGTCAACCATGAAGCAGCATTCATCGAGATGAACACCCGCATCCAGGTCGAGCACCCCGTCACCGAGGCGGTCACGGGCGTGGACCTGGTCCGCGAACAGCTGCTCATCGCGTCCACCGGATCGATGTCGGTCCGGCAGGAGGATATCGAGTTCAAGGGCCATGCCATTGAATGCCGCATCAATGCCGAGGATCCGCACAACAACTTCTTCCCGAGCCCCGGCGTCATCAGCGTCCTGGACTGGTTCGAGGGCGAAGGCGTCCGGATCGACGCCGGCGTGGAGGCCGGGTCCACCGTGAGCCCGTACTACGATTCCATGCTTGCCAAGCTCATCGTCCACAAAGACACCCGGGAAGCCGCCATCGAGGGCGCACTGGAGGCCCTCTACGGGACCCGGATCGAAGGAGTCAAGACTACGATTCCGGTGCTGAAGAAGCTCCTGGACCGGCTGGAATTCAGCGCCGTGAAGCACCATTCGAAGTTCATCGAAACCGTCGACAACCTGATGGAGTCCAAATGAGTAGTCCGGCAACCGCCTCCATGGAGGCCCGCTACACCTGGGGCGGTGACGAGTTCCTCTTCGTGGAAGTCTCCGAGGCCATGAGCCTGGCCGCCAATTTCAAGGTGATGTCCATCGCTGAGAAGCTTGCCGCCGCCGAACTGCAGGGCGTCGTGGACATCTGCCCGGCCAACGCCTCCCTGCTGGTGAGGTTCGATCCCGACGTCCTGCCGCCGTCAACCCTCGAAGAGGCCGTCCGGGCGATCGAAGCGGACCTGGCGCACCACCAGCTGCAGCCGCTGGAGACGCGGATCGTCGAGGTTCCGGTCTGGTACGACGATCCGTTTACCGCGGAAGTGGCCGAGCGGTTCCGCGAAGGGTTCCACCAGGAGCCCGGCGGAAGCGACATCGACTACGCCGCCAAGGTCAACCACCTCAAGGACGCCGCGGAGTTCATCCAACGGCACCACGAGCAGCCGTGGCTGGTCTCCATGGTCGGGTTCGTCGCCGGCCTGCCGTTCCTGTTCCAGCTTGTTGGCCGCGAGAAGCAACTGGAGGTGCCCAAGTACCTGAGTCCGCGCACCGACACCCCCAAGCTGACGGTGGGCCACGGCGGCTGCTTCGGCTGCATCTACTCGGTGCGCGGCGCCGGCGGCTACCAGATGTTCGGGGTCGCCGCCGCACCGATCTTCGACCCGGCACAGTCGCTGGCTGACTTCAAGGACTTCATGGTTTTCTTCCGCCCGGGCGACATCGTGAAATTCAAGCCGGTGACCGAGGCCGAATACAACAGCATCCAGGACGAGATCAGCGCCGGGACCTTCCGCTACCGTCAGGCGCCCGTGACATTCGACCTGTCCAAGGCGCTTGCGGATCCGGAAGGTTACAACCAGGAACTCATGGAGGCCCTCAATGGCATTTGACATCAAGAGCCCAGGCCTGGCCACCACCGTCCAGGACCAGGGCCGCACCGGCCATTACAACGTGGGCATTCCGCAAAGCGGATCCATGGACCAGTACTCGGCCGAACTTGGCAATGCGCTGGTGGGTAACACCGCCAGGGAAGCCGTCCTCGAGTGCACGTATCTGGGCCCGACCCTGACCACGGACCAGGACGCCGTCGTCGCGGTCACCGGCGCGCCGGTAGAGGTGAAGGTCAACGGCGAGCCACGGCCGCAATGGACGCGGCTGCAGCTTAAGGCCGGGGACGAAATCAGCTTCGGAGTCATTCAGGGCGGCACGCGGTACTACATCACGGTGCAGGGCGGGATCGATGTTCCCGAGGTGCTGGGCAGCCGGTCCACCTACAGCCTGGGGGCCATTGGCGGTTTCCAGGGCCGGAAGCTGGAGGCGGGTGACCACGTCCCCGTCGGCAGCCCGCTCGACGGCGGCGCCTTGCCGGCCGCTGAGGCGGTTCCGGAGGAGTTCCGCCCGGTCTTTTCCAAGGAGCAGGAAGTCCGGATTGTCCTGGGCCTCTACGACCACCGGCTTACCGACGAGGGGCTTGGGAACCTGCTGAACGGCGAATGGAAGGTGACGCCGGTGGCTGACCGCATGGGCCTGCGCTACTCCGGCCCGGGGGTGAAATGGAAGGAGCGGGAGCAGCCCTTCGGGGCAGGATCCGATCCGTCCAACATTGTTGACGCCGGCTACGCAGTTGGGTCCATCCAGATCCCCGGCGGCACCCAGCCGATCGTCCTGCACCGCGACGCGGTCTCGGGCGGCGGCTACGCCATGGTGGGAACGGTGATCAGCGCGGACATGGACCTGGTGGCCCGCGCGGCCCCCGGAACCTCGACCCGGTTCGTCGCCGTCAGCCTGGAGGAGGCTCTCGCCGCACGCAAGGAACTGAGCGAACGCGTGAAGGAAGCGAAGGCCGCGCTCGGCACTGCTTGATGCCCGCCGAATGAAGGTACACGCGGCAGGAACCCGGGGAACACCGGGTTCCTGCTGCGTCCCCGGTGGTATTGCCCCTCGCGCCGCCCGGGAGTAAACCTGCAGCTGGGGCCGCCAATCCGCGGCGGCCCCGGTTGCAGGCGTAGGAGGGCACGATGAATACCGACGAGGCCATACCGGAAAGCGCCGGAGTCACAACCCGGCTGCTGTCCACCGTGGATCTGGGCCCCGAAATCGAGGGGATGGCCGGCCGCCAGCTGCGGATGCGGCTGATCACCATCGAACCGGGCGGCGTCTTCGGGCCGGT
The DNA here is from genome assembly GCF_056399345.1 of Arthrobacter sp. 01N442. Lineage (NCBI taxonomy): Bacteria > Bacillati > Actinomycetota > Actinomycetes > Micrococcales > Micrococcaceae > Arthrobacter > Arthrobacter sp. 01N442. The sequence goes on along the minus strand of NZ_JBFTRD010000004.1, from coordinate 242,409 downwards.
CCACGACCACAGGGGCCGCCCCGGGCTGGTCTACATCCTGCAGGGCAACATCACGGATCACCGGAACGGCACCGAGACCGACTACGGCCCCGGGGCGGGTTGGCCCGAGGACAAGGACACCGTCCACTGGCTCGAAAACAAGGGAACCGTCCAGGCGGTGGAGGTCTCAGTCGACATCGTCCGGCAAGACTAGCCCGGGTCAGGCGCCGGCAGGTGGGCCTCCTAGAGGGTGGCTGCTTCTTCCTGCGCAATCCTGATGAGCCGAAGTTCGTCCTCCACGGCCCGGGCGGGCCAGTAGTCCTTGGCCAGCTCGTCGGCTCGGACCCGGTCCGCAGCCGGGAAGAGCTTGCCCAGCAGGCCGGCCGCGTGCAGCAGGGCAATGAGCGCCGTGGTCCGGGCCTCGGCGGCCATGGCGTCAGGTTTCTCGGCGGCTGCAGCGGGGCCGGGCGTCGCGGCGCCAGCGCCTCCGGCGTCGGCGGCTACCTGGGCTGCGGACTCCGCAGGAGGCGCGTCGGCGTCAGGCATCCCGCCGTCGGGCGCCGCACCGGCGAGCGCGGCCTGGAGCTTCGCCAGCAGCGCAGCCTCCGGGCTGTGGTCTTTCTCCGGGTACCTTACGGACCTGAACACCCCAAGGTGTTTTTCACCGACGTGCTCCACGATGCCCCGCGATGCCATCCCCTCGTAAACACGCTGCACCTCGGCGCGGCCCTCCAGCATGGCGACCCAGCGCTTGGGAGTGTGCGGGCGCGACTTGCCCCGGATGAGTTCGAGCTCGTGCTGGAAGTCCGTCGGCGGGGCCACACGGGTAGCCCGCACATTCTTGCCCTGCAGCTCAATGGCGCCGGCCAGCTCCAGTTCGGCCAGAATTGCCCCCGCCACTGTGGTGCGGAGGGCAAATACCGGGATATCTGGTCTCCCGTCCTGGTCCCGCGTTGCCAAGAGCAGGAAGGCTTGGGGAAGGTTCAGCTCGGCCGACTTCGGCGTTTCAGCGTCCATACGATCATGGTGGCGCAGTCCGGTAGCCGTGGCATGAGGATTTCGTCCCGGGTCCTGCCGGGGCGAAACACCCTCGACGCCGGCCGTGGGGCCCGGTAGGGTTCCCGCATCTGTTCCGACCACTTCCTGGAGGCCACGGTGTTAAAGAGACTCGGCAGGATCACGGCTGCAGCGGCGGGGCTGCTGCTTTCGCTCGGCATGATCGCCCCCGCGGCGCCGGCAGCGGCGACAGATTACGACATCGATTCAGCCACAAGCCTTCAGGTGGTGGTCAACAAACACCGGCCGCTGAACCCCGCCACGTATGTGCCGGCGCAGCTGGTCAGGATCCAGGGGGAACGGCTGCGGAGCGAGGCCGCGGACGCCTATAAGCAGCTGGCCAAAGCCGCCAAAGCGGCAGGCGTGAACATCATTCCGGTCAGCGGCTACCGCTCGTACAGCCAACAGGCCAGCCTCTACGACAGCTACGTGCGCCAGTACGGCCAGGCGACGGCGGATACGCTCGCCGCGCGGCCCGGCTTCAGCGAACACCAGACCGGGCTGGCGATGGACATTGGCAATGCCAGCGGGGCCTGCGCCCTGCAGGCCTGCTTCGCCACCACCCCGGCAGGCAAGTGGGCGGCCGCGAACGCCGCGAGGTACGGATTCCTCATCCGTTACCCGGCGGGGGCCGAGGCGGTGACCGGTTACACCTACGAGCCGTGGCACCTGCGCTACGTGGGCCGGGACCTTGCCGCGCAGGTCAGCACCATCCTGGAGGATTACTTCGATCTGGAAGCGACCCCCGATTACCTCTAGGCCGGCACGCCGCGGGCACGGTTTTCCCGCCCGCCGCGGCGGGGTTTAGAGGCAACGGGCATCGTCGCTGTAACTTTAGGGGTCAGTGAGGGTTCAATTGCGGATTCGGGAGGGCCTGTGAGCGTAGCGCCGGGTGCTGTGGACGGCGGCAAGGGCAGCGTTCTGATGCGCGACGACGGTCTTGTGCATCTGCGCTGGGAGCCCGGGATCACCATCGAGGTGGACGACGCCCGGGCCGCGATGGCCAAAGTAAACGAGGTCTGCCAAGGCTCGCCGCACCCGATGCTCGTTGACATGGCAGCTGTCACTTCGGTCACCCGGGAGGCCAGGAGCATCTGGTCGATCCCGTGCAGCGCCTCCCGCATCGCCCTGTTGGGACGCTCACCCGTGGACCGGGTCCTGGCCAACTTCTTCCTCGGCGTGCACATCCCGCCCTGCCCTACCCGGTTCTTCACGTCCCGGACCGAGGCAATGGACTGGCTCGATGCCTCAGGGTAGGTCGCCGCGGGCCGCTACGGGGAACCGCAAGACCGTCACCGCGGCGCTAATTCCCGACCCTTACGCGGCTCCGTGACCTCGGGCGGAGGCATCGACGACGAGCGCCTGGATAGGCTTCTCGACGGGATCGTCCGTCTGGCAGCTGGAGACCTGAACTCCCGCATCGAGCCGTCGGAGCAGCGGGACGCGGTTGACGCCGTCATCACGGGCGTCAACCTCCTCGCTGAAGAGCTCGGACACATCCACGCCGAACTCGAAGAGCGCGTCGCTGCACGCACCGCGATGTTGCGGCGCACGCAGGTGGAACTGGAGCAACTGGCCAAGACCGACAGCCTCACGGGCCTGGCCAACAGAACCCGGCTCAACGAACGGATCAACGAGGCCATCCGCAGTCGCGACAAGGACAGCTCCGCGACCGCTGTCCTCATCCTCGACCTGGATTCCTTCAAAGCCATCAACGACACCCTGGGGCACAGCACCGGCGACGCCGTGCTGGTCGAGGTCTCCACCCGGCTGCGCGCCTCCGTGCGGGCCGGGGACACGGTTGCCCGCCTCGGCGGCGACGAGTTCGCCGTCCTCGTCACGGGAGCCACCGAAGCGGAGGTCCTGCAGGTGGCGCAGCGGATTTGGGAAGCCCTGCAGGACAGCGTGCAGATCGGGACGGAGACGGTCTGGACCACAGCCAGCATCGGCGTCTGCTTCCACGAAGCCGGATCGACGGCGGAGCAACTGCTACGCGATGCGGACATCGCCATGTACCAAGCCAAATCGCACGGCCGAAACAAGATCCAGACGTTCCACCCTGACATGCTCGATGCCGTGCAGGAGCGGTCGCGGATCACCGCCGAACTCCGCACTGCGGCCGCCAATGGTGAGCTGCTTCTTCATTACCAGCCGGTGATTGAGCTCTCCACCGGCAGGGTAGCCGGCGTGGAGGCACTGGTCCGCTGGCGCCATCCGGTCCACGGGATGATCATGCCGGACAGGTTCATAGCCATCGCCGAAGAAACCGGCCTGATCTTCGAACTCGGCGGGTGGATCCTGCATGAAGGAATCTCCCAGCTCCGCCGGTGGGAGCTGGCTGTGCCCGACCGGGCGGACTTCCGGCTCCACATCAATCTCTCGGCCGCCGAACTCCTAAGGGCTGACCTCGTTGACGATGTCCGGGAGACTCTTGCCGTGCATGATGTAGACCCCCGGCGGCTTGTCCTGGAAATCACCGAGAGCGTCCTCATGTCCCGCAAAACCGGGGACGAGCAAATCCTCGAGAAGCTCCGCGCCCTCGGCGTCGGGCTGCAAATCGATGACTTCGGCACCGGATATTCCTCCATCAGCTACCTGCGGTCCCTCCCGGCGGACACCGTGAAGGTGGACCATTCGCTGATCAGGAACCTCGAGTCGGACCCCCGGCAGCGGAAATTTGTCGCCGCCATCCTGCAACTGATCGATGCGGCGGAACTGGACGCGATCGTCGAGGGCATTGAAACCGCGGAACAAGCCGCGCAACTAGCCGCCATGGGATGCCTCTATGGGCAGGGCTACCACCTGGGACGGCCGGTCCCAGCGGAGGGCATCCTTGAGCGCATCAGCGGGGCCGGGGAGGATCGATAGGGTGGGAGCATGGTGAAGCTTTGGGACCGCATGCGGCTGATCCCCACTGTCGCACGCCTCGCGTCGCGGGCCCCGCGGGATCCCCACACGGCGTGGGACGGGTACTGGAAGGGCATCCGCACCACGGGCCCCGGGGGCGACGTGTTGTGGGACTCAGGTTCCGCGGCCGAACACGAACAGTACGCCGGCCTTATTCGCGCCCACTTCGATCCGGCACTCCCCGTGATCGACGTCGGTTGCGGAAACGGCACCCACACCCGCTGGCTCTCCGGATATTTTCCCCGGGTCGTCGGCGTCGACGTTTCCCCGGATGCCGTTCGGCGCGCCGCCAGTGAATCGCGGGGCATCAGCAATGCGGAATTCATGGTCCTCGATGCTGCCCGGCCTGGCGCCGGAGATGCCCTGGCGGACAAACTGGGAGCGGCGAACGTCTTTGTTCGCGGAGTCTTCCATGTGCTCAAGCCGGACAAACAAGCAGCCGCCGCAGCGAACATCCGGACGATTGTCGGCGACAAAGGCCACGTATTCGTAGCCGAAACCAACTATCCCGGCGACAGCCTCGCCTACCTGGCCGAGCTCGGGGCGACCTCGGGACACGTTCCCCCACAGCTCCAGCGGGCCCTGGAGAACCTCCCCCGCCCCGGCCGCTTCGGAGCCCCGGAACGGCACAAAATCTTTCCGGATACCCAGTGGCAACTGATCGCCGACGGCCCGGTCGGGATAGACGTGGTCGCGATGGGACCCGGCGGCCTCCCGCAGCAGGTACCGGGCTACTTCGCGGTCATGTCCGGCACCCCGTAAAATCGGCGTATGCCCCCGGCCGGAAAAGCTCCCCAGGACGAATTTCTCGATTGCCCCACCGGTCTGGTCGAGTTTTTCTTCGCGGACGGTGAATTTCGCTGGTCGGACGGGCTGTACCGGATTTACGGGTATGAACGGGGCGAAGTGGTCCCGTCCATGGAAATGGTTCTTCCCCATGTCGAGCCCGAGGACCGGCCCAAGGTCCAGGCGTATTGGGAGCGGGTGGCTGCGGTGGGCGGCCCGTCGTCCATCTACGTGTCCATTCGCGACCGCAAGGACCGCCAGCACAAGTTGCTGTTCTCAGCGGACTACATCCTCGACGGGACCACGCCCGTCGGCGTCTGGGGCGTCGTCGTAGACCTCACCCAGTCGATCCATACCGACCGGCACCAGCTTGCCACCGAGGCGGTCGCGGCGTCCGCCGTGCATCGGGCGGCCATCGAGCAGGCCAGGGGCATCCTCATGGGACGCACCGGGGTCGACGCCGACCAGGCCTATGAGCTCATCAGCAAGCTGAGCAGCGAACGGAACCGCAAGGTCCACGCCATTGCCCAGGAAATCATTGACCGCGCCACCGCCGCGGGCCGGGACCCGGAGGACCGCAACAAGCCCCTGCTGTAGCCGCTCGGCCGGCACCCGAGATGGGTTCCGGAGCGGTAGTTTGGAGGGATGACCGCCAGTTACCGGTACGACGTCGAGATCCTGCACCTGCTCGTCTCACCGGCGCACGCCTACTTCGGCCGCGCCCGCGAAGGCGCCGCCGACGTCCCCACCACGGATGCCCGGCAGGCGACGCTCGTGACCGGCAAGGGAATTGTCGGGGACCGGTTTTTCGGCAAAGCCGCGCACATGGACGCCGCCGTCACGGTCTTCGCCGTCGAGGCCCTCGAGGCGATTGCCGCCGAGCTGGGAACGGAAGCGTTCAACCCCTTGCTGACCCGCCGCAACGTGGTGCTGCGCGGGGCGCATCTGGCGCCGCTGCTCGGCCACGACTTCGCGATTGAATCAGCCGGGGCAACGGTGCGGTTCAAGGCCGGCCGCCCGGCCCATCCCTGCGCGTGGATGGATGAGATGCTCGCCCCCGGCGCGCACAAAGCCATGCGCGGCCGGGGCGGCGTCCGCTGCCAGGTGCTGTCCGACGGCGTCCTGCACCGCGGGCCCGCCGTGCTGGTCAGTCCCGTCCAGCTGGACCCGGAGCGCGCCGGCGAGGCGACACTGCTTCGCCCCTCACGGCTTCCGTAGTAAATACGCTTGGCGCCGGCGCGGCGACCGGCGCCCGAAGGGGTACGGATCAACACGCCTCAGCAAATACTAGGCTGGGGCTATGGACCTGCCCGGCGGTGTAGTCGCGACCCTGTCCGGAGTCGCCGTGCTGGTGGCCGCCACAGTCGCGGTGCTGACGCTTTATCGCGTGCCGGCGCGGTTGGCGCCGGCTTGGGCGATTCTTCGCGGGGCCGCGCAACTGGCCGCCATCAGCCTGGTGCTGGGCGGCATCATCACCAACGCGTTACTCGTCGGGCTGGCACTGCTCGTCATGTTCGCAGTGGCAGCGGCCACGGCAACCAGACGCCTCGGGTGGAACTGGACCACGTTCGCACACGTCTGCACGGCAATGGGCGCCGGGGTAATTGCCACCCTGGCGATTGTCTTCGCCACCGGCGCCATCGACTTCACGCCCCGCTATGCCCTGGCCATAGGCGGCATCGTGATCGGCAACGCCATGTCCATCACCACCCTCGCGGGCCGGCATTTCAGTCAGACCGTGATCTCCCGGTGGGAAGAAGTGGAAGGGTGGATGGCTCTGGGGGCGAGGCCCCGGGAGTCCACGGCCGGGTTGGCGCGGGAAGCCGTGCACTCGGCCCTGATCCCCTCCACCGACCAGAGCAAGACGACGGGCCTGGTCACCCTGCCCGGGGCCTTCGTCGGGGCGATCTTCGGCGGTATCTCTCCCCTTGCCGCGGGTATGTTCCAGATCGTGGTGTTGGCGTCGATCATGGCGGCAGGGTCCATCACCGCCGTCGTCACTATCCTGTTCCTGGCGCCGCTGCGCACGCGTCCGCTGCCGCTGCCCTGACCGGGGCGGCCGGGCTACCTCGGGGCGGGCGCCGCCGCTGCCGGTTCGCGGACCAGTTCAGTGACGATGTCGGCGACCAGATCTTCGAGAACCTGCTCGTACAACAGGCTGCCCTTGGCGGCACTGGATCCTGCCGCCGAGGAGAGGCAGCCCGTGGCCGGAGTGCGCTCGGGCACCACCGGAAGCCGATCGAAGCGTGGCAACACAGCAGCCGGGCCGTCCACCAGCCGGTCCATGGCCACCCGCGCCGGTTCCAGATGGAGCATTAACGAGGTTTCCAGGACGCCCCCGTGCTCGATTTCCCAGCCGGGGAATCCGTCAGGATAAACCTGCGAAAGGGTGTCCTGGCTGACAAAGTCCCAGTAGGACAACAACAGGACGCTCTGTTCCGCGCCGGGCTTGATCCCCAGGTCTTCCAGGGCCAGGTCGATTCCCTCGTAGAGGAACTGGTAGTTCTCGAAGTGGCCGTTGATGAAGACCAGGTGCCGGACGCCTTGGTTCAGGAAGGACTTCACCAGGTTGCGCACCATCCCGATCAGGGTGGTCCCGTCCAGGCTCGTGGTGCCGGCCAGGTGGTTGCCGCCGCCCGATTTCTGCTGGGACTTGTAGCCGTACGCGATGGGTTGGGCCACCAGGGCACCCACCTGCCGGGCGACCCCCTCGGCAAAGCGGGATGAGAGGACGGTGTCTGTGCCCAGCGGAAGATGGGGGCCGTGCTGTTCCAAGGAACCGACCGGGATGAGGACCATCGCCTCGCCGGAGCCGAGGACTTCGCGGTAGCCGAAGGCATCCAGGTCTTCCAGGAATACTGACTTTTGCATGCTGGTGGTGCTCCTTGTTCGTGCGGCGTCGATGCGGCCGCAGGGTGCGGCGCCACGGTGTCCGTGGCGCCGCACCCTGCCTGTTGCCGTTGGCGCAGGTGTTAGGCGCCGATGATGTTGTATTCGGGGCCGAAGGGGAACTTGGTGATGTTCTCGGCCCCGTCCTCGCCCACCACGAGGATGTCGTGCTCGCGGTAGCCGCCGGCGCCGGGCTGGCCGTCCAGGACGGTGATCATCGGTTCCATCGAGACCACCATGCCGGGCTCGAGTACGGTGTCGATGTCCTCGCGGAGCTCGAGTCCGGCTTCGCGGCCGTAGTAGTGGCTCAGGACGCCGAAGGAGTGTCCGTAGCCGAAGGTCCGGTTGGCGAGCAGTCCGTGGCCCACGTAGATCTCGTTCAGTTCGGCGGCGATGTCCTTGCAGACGGCCCCGGGCTTGATCAGTTCCAGGCCGCGCTTGTGGACCTCGACGTTGATGTTCCACAGTTCCAGCGAGCGGGCATCCGGTTCGCCGTAGAACAGGGTGCGTTCCAGGGCGGTGTAGTAGCCGGAGGTCATCGGGAAGCAGTTCAGGGACAGGATGTCGTGTTCCTGGATCTTGCGGGTGGTGGCCCAGTTGTGGGCGCCGTCGGTGTTGATGCCGGACTGGAACCAGACCCAGGTGTCGCGGATTTCCGAGTCCGGGAAGGTGCGGGCGATCTCGTGGACCATGGCCTCGGTGCCGATCAGGGCCACTTCGTATTCGGTGATGCCGGCGGTGATGGCGTTGCGGATCGCCTCGCCGCCGAGGTCGCCGATGCGCGCACCGTGCTTGATGACCTCGATCTCTTCTGCCGACTTGATCATCCGCTGGCGCATGGCGGCCTGGGCGACGTCCACCAGGGTGGCCGAGGCAAAGGCTGCCTGGATCTTGTTGCGGTTGTCCAGCGGGAGCGAATCGTCTTCGACGCCGATCCGGCGGGGGGTGATGCCGCGGGTGCGGAGCACCTCCTGGATGGCGAAGATGTAGTTGTCACGGCGCCAGTCCGTGTAGACCACGTTCTCGCCGTAGCTGCGGCGCCAAGGCATCCCGGCGTCGATGTTGGCCGTGACGGTCACGGTGTCATCCTTGGTGACCACCATGGCGTAGGAGCGGCCGAAGTAGGTGAAGAGGAAGTCGGAGTAGTACTTGATCGAGTGGTAGCTGGTGAGGACGACGGCGTCGAGGTCCTTCTCCGCCATGATCTGGCGGAGCCCGCCGAGGCGGCGCTCAAACTCAGCGTCGGAGAAGGTCAGGCTGACCTTCTGGCCGTTGTTGAGGACCTTGAGGCGCTCCAGCTCGGAGACGTTTGCAGCGGGGGTGGAAGTCGTGATGGTCATGCGTGTTCCTTACGTTGCGGGGTTTTCAGGGGGAGGCTGGTGCCGGTTCAGGCCACGGGGGCCGGCGCCGGGAGGCTGTGCTTGTCTTCGCAGGCGTCGCCGTGTTCGGCGAGCACCGCGTCTTCTTCGAGGTCTAGGCGGATGCCGATAGGCACACCGGCCCGGATGCGCTTGCGGAAGCGCGCGTAGCCGAGTGCGAAGTAGATGGCGGACGAGGTGACGGTCCCTGCGAGCCAAGAGAAGTCGACGCCGCCCATGGCCGTGGCGATCGGGCCCTGCAGGGCCGGGATGCCGCCGTACATGAACATCCAGGTCATCAGGATTCCTGCGAAGAAGGCGATGAACGCCGCGGGGTTGACGGACTTCAGGGAGGTCTTCTTCGAATCGAGGAACAGGTAGGAGAAGTCCTTGTGCTTCCGTTCGAAGATGAAGTAGTGGACGGCCATGATGCCGCCCCAGGTGGCCACCCATGCCACGATCGCGCCCAGCCAGGAGTCGAGGATCATCGCGAAGTCCTCGGCGAACATGAATGCGATGACCGCGACCATGGACAGTATTCCGACGATGATGGACAGCTTGCGCCGCGAGATCTTGACGTCGAGAGCCTGGAAGGCCACGCCGAAGGTGTAGAGGTTGATGATGTTCGTGGCAATCGGTCCGTGGATGACCAGCAGGATGACCGGGATGGCCATCGTGCCGAAGTTGGAGACGATCAGCTCGCCGGGATCGGCCTGGCCGTTCTTGGTCGCGAGGCTGGCACCGAGGATGCCAAGCCAGACCACGGGCAGGAACTGGCCGAGGACGCTGACGGCGAACAGCTTGGCGGGCTTGACCTTGCGGCTGACGAAGCGGGAGTAGTCCGGCGCGTAGGTGAACCAGCCGATGCCCCAGCCGATGCCGATGACCGTCATGATCGAGGACATGGCGGCCAGGCGCGGCAGCCCTTCCAGGACAGCGCCGGCCGGGCCGGCGTAGCTCCAGTTGATGTCCAGCTGGGTCCACGCGACGATGGACATCGCCACCAGGACCAGGATGGTGGGCGGCATGGTGATCCGCTCGAATTTCGAGATGGCGCGGTAGCCGCGGTAGCAGATGGCGACCTGGACGGTCATGATGACTGCCGCGACCAGGATGCGCACGCCGATGTTGCGTTCGGCGGGATCGACCCAGCCGATCATGCCGAACAGGGCCAGGATCAGGTCGAGGATGACCCACGTGTTGACCGCGGACCAGCCGATGGCGATGGTCGCTTGGATCGCGGCCGGCAGGTAGGCTCCGCGGCGGCCGAACGCGCCGCGGGCCAGCAGCATGCCGGTGGCGCCGGTCCGCTGGCCGAGGATGACGAAGAAGCCGAAGCCCGCCATGCCGATCAGGTTTCCGACGATCAGCACCAGCAGGGTGTCGCCGAGGCCGAGGCCTAGCTGGATACCGAGGGCGCCAAGGATCCAGTTGATGGGGGCAACGTTCGCGCCGGCCCAGATCCAGAACTGGCCGGAAAGTTTGGTGGTCCGTGCGGACTCAGGAATGGGTTGCAGGACATCTTCAACCTCCACAGTGGCTGCTTCATGCGAGCCTTGTTGAGCTTGGTTCATGCTGTGCCTCAATTCACTACGTTGTGATGAAGAACGGGGAGTGAATCCAGTTTATTGGTGATCTAACGCACAAAGTAGAGTCGTTTTGATTACACTGAAGCCCTATCAAGTGACACTATGACGCACCCCAAGGGAGCAGGCCTCAATGATTACGCTCGCTGAAGTGCTCGCCACCCCCTCGATGGCGGCGGCCAACCCGGTGGTGCGCAGCAGCGTCCCGGACACCCTGGAGCGGGCCGTCCGCTGGGTGCATTCCAGCGAGGTGCTGGAGATCGCACCGCTCCTGCGCGGCGGGGAACTGCTGCTTTCCGGCGGAGAGTCCCTGCTGGCACTCCCCGCCGAAGAGCAGGCGGCGTATGTCAGGAGCCTTGCCGCCCGGCGAATCGCGGCGCTGGCGCTGCAAACCGCGGGGCAGTCGCTCCCCCTCCCGGAGGCGCTGGTCGCAGCTGCTGACAGCAGCGGACTGCCCTTGATTGAGCTGCGTGCGGTGGCGCCCTTCGTGGATATTGCCGAGGCGGTCAACCGGCTGGTGATCAACCAGCAGGCGGCCGCCCACCTGGTGGTTGACGACGTCTCGCGGCGGATTGCCCGGCAGATCACCGACAAGGGTCCGCATCTCCCGACGATCCTCGAACTGGTGGCCGGGACCCTGAAGGCGGAGGTTTTGCTCGTGGCTCCGGATGGGTCCCTGCTCGGCCACGCGGGAGAAACTGTCGGTGAAGGAGGCTTCACGGCAGAGGTCGGCATCGTGGTCGGCGGCCAGCATGCGGCCCAACTGACGCTGCGGTCCCCGTCGGAGGACCCGCTGCTGCTTGAGCTTGCCGCCGACCGCCTCTCAGGAATTCTGGCGCTGGCCATGGCGCAGGCTTTTCGCCCCACGCCCGCCCAGGTGGCCGAGGCGCGCCTGCTGGAGGCCGTGATCGAAGGGGGCGACGCCGAATCCATCCAGCGGTTCTGGCTGCAGGCCGGGCTCCCGGCCGGCCATGCGGCGATCGTGGCGGTCTTCCGCGCGGCCGGGAGGGACACCAAGTTCCCCGCGGTCGAGCGCGCGCTGCAGCAGCGCGGGATCCACGTGCGATCCCACGTCTCGGACGGCGAGCGCGTGGTGTTGCTGGCACTGCCGCACCAAGGCGCCAGGGCTGCCCGCGAAGTGCTGCTCCGCGCGGCCCGGGAGGCGCTGTCCGATTCCGACACCTGCGCCGCCTTCGGACCAAACGTGGCCGACGGGTCCCGAGCGCGCGACTCCTACGTGGAAGCACGGGAAGTCATGAAGCTGGGCATGCCCGGCGCCGGAGAAGTCCTCGATGCGATGGATTTCCTGGGCCGCCGGATTCTCTCCGCGGTGCCGCATCCCGCCTTCCTGGACTCCTATGTGGAGTCGGCGCTGGGCGAAGTCCTCGAGTGGGACCGAAGGCACGGGACCGCCCTGCTGGACACCCTCCTGTGCTGGCTCGATTCGGGGTGCAATACGACTGCGTCTGCCGTGGCCTTGAATGTGGAACGGCAGACGATGCACAAACGGTTGAGCAAGATCCAGGCATTGCTCGGCGGCGACCCGCGGACTTCGGGCAGGCTGTTCAGCATCCACATCGCTGCTGCCGCGGCGGCTGCGGGGTCCCCCGGACCGGCCGGAAGGACGCCCTAGAGCACGCTCCGGATGGTTTTCTCGAAGCTCGTGACGTGCTCGAGTGCCAGCTTCGCGGCCAGGTCGGCGTCGCCGTCGGCCACTGCCTCGAGCAGGCTCACGTGTTCGGTGATGTGCCCCTGCACCGAGGGCACCTTGTCCAGCACCAGGCACCAGATCCGCGTCGCCAGGTTGTCGTGTCGGATCAGGGTGTCCTCCAGGTGGGGGTTTCCGGCGGCGCGGTAGATCAGCCGGTGCACGGCCAGGTCATAGCGCATCAGCTCACGCTTGTCGTCCGGCTTGGAGTCAAGGGAGGCGATGGCACGGGCCACTTCGCGAAGTTCGGCGCGCATGGCGGCGCTGGCGTTGATGGCTGCGCGCCGGGCGGCGAGGGGTTCCAGCAATTCACGGATATCGGAGACATCCGCCAGTTCGGTAATGTCCACGATCGTGGCGAACGTGCCACGGCGTGGATAGGAGACCACCAGGCGGTCCACCTCCAGGCGCTTGATCGCCTCGCGGACAGGCGTCCTGCCGAAGCCCAGCTCGGCCGCCAGCTGCCCGTCATTGATGGGTTCGCCGGGCCGGATCTCCAGCATGATCAGCTTGTCGCGGAGCTGCCGGTACGCGGCCTCCGCCTGGGACAACGCCTCATCCTCCGCAGGGGACAGGACTGGAAGCTCATTCAAGGCGCTGCTCCTTTTCTCGCTGCTCAAACCCGTTCTCGATCCAGGCGTCGCTGAAACTTTCGGACATGCTATTGACTCGGTGTGATCCCAATCATACCATTGACCTCACACTGATATATCAGTTACACCAATAGTGGTATTTCAAAGGAGTATTCGTGGTTGAGCAATTGAACGAGCGGCTCTCGGTGGCAGATCCCGAGGTCCAGCAGGCCATTGCCCGCGAGTTGGACCGCCAGCAGTCGACGCTTGAAATGATCGCGTCGGAGAATTTCGCCCCCTCCGCCGTGATGGAGGCACAGGGCTCGGTGCTGACCAATAAGTACGCCGAGGGCTACCCGGGCAAGCGCTACTACGGCGGCTGCGAGCATGTGGACGTGGTGGAGCAGCTGGCCATCGACCGCATCAAGGATCTTTTCGGCGCAGAGTTCGCCAATGTCCAGCCCCATTCCGGCGCGCAGGCCAATGCCGCGGCCATGTTCGCCCTGCTGAACCCGGGCGACACCATCATGGGACTGGACCTGGCCCACGGCGGCCACCTGACCCACGGCATGCGTATCAACTTCTCCGGCAAGCTCTACAACGTGGTCCCGTACCACGTGCGTGAATCCGACCTGCGGATCGATATGGCAGAGGTCGAGGCTTTGGCCTTGGAACACCGGCCCAGACTGATAGTCGCCGGCTGGTCCGCCTACTCCCGGCAGCTGGACTTCGCCGAGTTCCGCCGCATCGCCGACCTCGTGGGCGCCTACCTGATGGTGGATATGGCCCACTTCGCCGGCCTGGTGGCCGCCGGGCTGCACCCGAACCCGGTGCCGTACGCCGACGTCGTCACCACCACCACGCACAAGACGCTGGGCGGCCCGCGCGGCGGTGTGATCCTGGCCAAGGAGGAGTACGCCCGCAAGATCAACTCCGCTGTCTTCCCCGGCCAGCAGGGCGGGCCGCTGGAGCACGTGATCGCCGCCAAGGCCGTGGCGTTCAAGCTCGCCTCCGGGGACCAGTTCAAAGACCGCCAGCAGCGCACCTTGGACGGGGCCAAGATCCTAGCCGAGCGCCTGCTCGCGGCCGACGTGGCCCAATACGGGATCTCCGTGGTGGGCGGCGGCACCGACGTGCACCTGGTCCTGGTGGACCTGCGCAACTCCGAACTGGACGGCCAGCAGGGCGAGGACCGGTTGCACCGGATCGGTATCACGGTAAACCGCAACGCCGTCCCCTTCGACCCCCGGCCGCCGATGGTCTCCTCCGGCCTGCGCATCGGTACCCCGGCGCTGGCCACCCGTGGCTTCGGCAACGCCGAGTTCACCGAGGTTGCCGACATCATCGCCGAGGCCCTCAAGGGCGAACTCACCGAGGAAACCGCGGTACTGCTGCGCGACCGGGTCACCGTCCTGGCCGAGAAATTCCCCCTCTACCCCCACCTCTCCGGCCATTCCGGAACCTCTACGAACGGAGTCGCACAGTGAGCACCCCCCACCTTCCGGAGCACCCGGACTTCCTCTGGCGCAACCCGGACCCTAAGAAAAGCTACGACGCCGTGATCGTCGGCGGCGGCGGCCACGGCCTCGCCACCGCCTACTTCCTGGCCAAGAACCACGGGATGACCAACATCGCGGTCTTGGAAAAGGGCTGGCTGGCCGGCGGCAACATGGCCCGGAACACCACCATCATCCGCTCCAACTACCTCTGGGACGAGAGCGCCGCGATCTACGAGCACGCCCTGAAGCTGTGGGAAATCCTGCCGGAGGAACTGGAGTACGACTTCCTCTTCAGCCAGCGCGGCGTGATGAACCTCGCCCACACCCTGGGCGACGTCCGCGAGAGCATGCGCCGCGTGGGCGCCAACAAGCTCAACGGTGTCGACGCCGAATGGCTGGATCCGCAGCAGGTCAAGGAACTCTGCCCCATCCTGAATATCAGCGACAACATCCGCTACCCGGTCATGGGCGCCACGTACCAGCCCCGCGCCGGCATCGCCAAGCACGACCACGTCGCCTGGGCTTTCGCCCGCAAGTGCGACGAACTGGGCGTTGACATCATCCAGAACTGCGAGGTCACCGGCTTCGTCAAGGACGGCAACCGGGTGACCGGCGTCAAGACCAACCGCGGCACCATCAACACCGAAAAGGTCGGCCTGGCGGCTGCCGGGCACAGCTCGGTGCTGGCGGAGATGGCCGGCTTCCGGCTCCCCATCCAGTCCCACCCCCTCCAGGCCCTGGTGTCCGAACTGCACGAGCCGGTCCACCCCACCGTCGTCATGTCCAACCACGTCCACGTCTACGTCTCCCAGGCGCACAAAGGCGAATTGGTCATGGGAGCCGGCGTCGACTCCTACAACGGCTACGGCCAGCGCGGCTCCTTCCACGTGATCGAGCACCAGATGGCTGCCGCCGTCGAACTCTTCCCGATCTTCGCCCGGGCCCACGTGCTCCGGACCTGGGGCGGGATCGTGGACACCACCCTCGACGCCTCCCCGATCGTCGGCACCACCCCGGTGGAGAACATGTTCGTCAACTGCGGCTGGGGAACCGGCGGCTTCAAAGCCACCCCGGCCGCCGGCCTGACCTTCGCCCACACCATCGCTACCGGCACCCCGCACCAGCTGAACAAGCCGTTCGCACTGGAGCGCTTCGAAACCGGAGCCCTGATCGACGAACACGGCGCCGCCGCCGTGGCCCACTAGCCGCCCACCAGAAAGTAGAAGACGCACATGCTGCTCATTTCCTGCCCCAACTGCGGCTCGCGCGACGAGACCGAGTTCCACTACGGCGGCCAGGCCCACGTGCCCTACCCCGAAAACCCCAATGAACTGACCGACCGTGAATGGGCCGAATTCCTGTTCTACCGGGACAACACCAAGGGCGCCTTCGCCGAGCGCTGGCTGCACAGCACCGGCTGCCGCCAGTGGTTCAACATGCTCCGGGACACCGTCACGTACGAGATCCAGGCCGTCTACCCGATGGGCGCACCCCGCCCGGACGCCGCCCCGCAGGCCGCCACCACCGAGTCCGGTACTGCCAGCACCGCCGCTGACAGCACCACCACGGGCAACGCCGCCCCGGACATCGCCGGCACCAGCACGACCACCAGCACCACTGCCCCGGAAGGAGCAACAAAGTGACTTCCCAGAAACCAGGGACTTCCCAGAACGCCCGTCTCGCCGCCGGCGGCCGCATCGACCGCACCATCTCCTGGCGTTTCACCGTGGACGGCGAGGAGTTCACCGGCCACCCCGGCGACACGCTGGCCTCGGCCCTGCTCGCCAACGGCCGGATCGCCGCCGGCAATTCGCTCTACGAGGACCGTCCCCGCGGCATCCTGGCCGCCGGAGTGGAGGAACCGAACGCCCTGGTCCGGGTGGAGCCGCGCTTCCCCGGCCACGTGGCCGAATCCATGCTCCCGGCCACCACCGTCACGCTGGTGGACGGTCTCAAGGCCGAATGGCTGAGCGGCCTGGGCCGCCTGGACCCCGCCGATGACCAGGCAGAGTACGACAAGAAGTACGTCCACACCGATGTCCTGGTGGTCGGCGGCGGGCCCGCCGGCCTGGCGGCCGCCCGCGAGGCAGCCCGCACCGGCGCCCGGGTGATCCTGATGGACGACCAGCCCGAACTCGGCGGCGCGCTGCTGTCCGGATCGACTTCGCCCGAGCTGGCCGAGAGCATCGAAGGCAAGCCTGCGCTGGAATGGGTCGCGGACGTCGAAGCCGAGCTCGTCTCCGGCGCCGAAACCACTGTCCTGAACCGCACCACTGCCTTCGGCGCCTACGACGCCAACTACGTCATCGCCGTCCAGAACCGCACCGACCACCTCTCCAGCCCGGCCGCGTCCGGGGTGTCCCGGCAGCGGATCTGGCACGTCCGTGCCAAGCAGGTGGTCCTCGCCCCCGGGGCCCACGAACGTCCGCTGGTTTTCGAGGACAACGACCGGCCCGGCATCATGCTCGCCTCGGCCGTCCGCAGCTACCTCAACCGCTACGCGGTGGCGGCGGGCAAGCGCGTCGTCATCGGCACCACCAATGACAGCGCCTACGCCCTCGCCGCGGACCTGCGCGCCGCCGGCGTCAAGGTTGCCGCCGTCGTCGACGCCCGCGCCAGGCTCAGCGACGTTGCAGCGGCGGCCGCCGAATCCGGCACCCGGGTGCTGATCGGCAGCGCCGTCGCAGCCACCGGGGCGGACGCCGACGGCCGGCTGGACACCGTTACCATCCGCAGCATCAACGACGACGGCGAGCTCACCTCCGGCATCGAGGAGATCGCCTGCGACCTGCTGGCCGTCTCCGGCGGCTGGAGCCCGCTGGTCCACCTCCACTCCCAGCGCCAGGGCAAGCTGCGCTGGGACGAGGACCTGGCGGCCTTCGTGCCGAGCACGGTCGTTCCCAACCAGCAGACCATCGGCTCCGGACGCGGCAGCTTCGACCTCGGGGATTGCCTCGCCGAGGGCATCTCCGCCGGCGCCGCCGCGGCCATCGCCGCCGGCTTCGCCCCCGAAAATCCGACCGCAGTCACCGTTCCGCTGGTCCTCCCCGAGCCGAAGGCGTCCGCCCCCACGCGGCAGCTCTGGCTGGTTCCCGGCCAGGAGGGCACCGCCGACGACTGGCACCAGCACTTCGTCGACTTCCAGCGGGACCAGAGCGTGGCCGACGTGCTGCGCTCCACCGGGGCCGGGCTGCGTTCGGTCGAACACATCAAGCGCTACACCTCGATCAGCACCGCGAACGACCAGGGCAAGACCTCCGGCGTCAACGCGATCGGCGTCATCGCGGCGGCCCTCCGGCAGGCCGGCGAGGCATCCCGGGGCATCGGCGACATCGGCACCACCACCTACCGGGCACCCTTCACCCCGGTGGCTTTCGCGGCACTCGCGGGACGCCAGCGCGGCGAGCTGTTCGACCCCGCACGGGTCACCTCGATCCACCCCTGGCACGTCGCCCAGGGTGCGCTGTTCGAGGACGTCGGGCAGTGGAAGCGCCCCTGGTACTTCCCACAGGAGGGCGAGGACATGGACGCCGCGGTGCTCCGCGAATGCGCCGCCGTCCGGGAGTCCGTGGGTTTCATGGACGCCACCACGCTCGGCAAGATCGAGATCCGGGGCAAGGACGCCGGTGAGTTCCTCAACCGGATCTACACCAACGCGTTCAAGAAGCTCGCCCCGGGTTCGGCCCGCTACGGCGTCATGTGCATGGCCGACGGCATGATTTTCGACGACGGCGTGACCCTCCGCCTCGACGAGGACCGCTACTTCATGACCACCACCACCGGGGGCGCCGCGAAGGTGCTGGACTGGCTGGAGGAATGGTTGCAGACGGAATGGCCGGAGCTGGACGTGCACTGCACCTCGGTGACCGAGCAGTGGACCACGATCGCCGTCGTCGGGCCCAAATCCCGGGCGGTGCTCGCGAAGGTGGCACCCGAACTCGCCGCCGGCGGCGGACTCGACGCAGAGGCCTTCCCGTTCATGACGTTCCGCGAGACCACGCTGGCCTCCGGCGTGCAGGCCAGGATCTGCCGGATCTCGTTCTCCGGCGAACTCGCCTACGAAATCAACGTGCCTGCCTGGTACGGGCTGAACACCTGGGAGGCCGTTGCCGCGGCCGGTGCAGCGTTCAACATCACCCCGTACGGCACCGAAACCATGCACGTGCTCCGGGCCGAGAAGGGCTACCCGATCGTCGGCCAGGACACCGATGGCACCGTCACCCCGCAGGATGCCGGGATGGACTGGGTGGTCTCCAAGGCCAAGGAATTCATCGGCAAGCGCTCCTACGCCAGGGCCGACGCCGGGCGCGAGGACCGCAAGCACCTGGTCAGCGTCCTGCCCGTGGACACGAGCCTGCGTCTCCCCGAGGGCACCCAGCTCGTGGAACAAGGGATCACCACGAACCCCGCTTTCGGGGCCGTCCCGATGCAGGGCTTCGTGACCTCGAGCTACCACAGCGCCGCGTTGGGCAGGTCGTTTGCCCTGGCGCTGATCAAAAACGGACGCAACCGGATCGGCGAGACCCTCGTGGCCGCCGCCGGCGACCAGCTGGTCGACGTCGTCGTCGCCGAAACCGTACTGTTTGACCCCGAAGGGACCCGCAAAGATGGCTAACACCGCAGCACTCACCGGCATCAATGGACTCCGGGAAATCCGCCGCAGCCCCGCCTCAAGCCTGGCCGGGGCACTGGAAACCGGCTCCATCCCCGGAACGGTGGCCCTGAAGGAAATCCCGTTCCAAACCATGGCCGGGGTCCGCGTCGATCCGCGGTCGGAAGCCGCGGCAAGGATCGCGTCCGTCACCGGCGGCCTGCCCGCCGGCTGCGGCGAGGTGGCCGGCACGGAGCCGGTCAGCGTGCTCTGGCTGGGACCGTCCGAGTTCCTGGTGGTCGCCCCGGAGGACGCCCACGACAGCCTCGGCGGGGAGCTGCTCGGCTCCCTCACCTCCGCCCTGGGTGACGCCCCGGGCCAGGTGGTGGACCTCTCCGCGAACCGCACCACGTTCGAACTCACCGGCCCGCTGGCCCGGGCCGTGTTGGAGAAGGGCTGTGCCCTGGACCTTCACCCGCGCAGCCTCAAGCCCGGGACCGCGCTGGCCACGGAGGTCGGCAACATTCCGGTGGTCCTGCTCAAGAGCGGGGAGGAGAGCTTCCGGTTGTTCCCCCGGGCGTCTTTCGCGGACTTCCTGGGCCGTTGGCTCCTGGATGCGATGAGGGAGTTCGCCTCCCCCGAGGTTCCCTGATGGCCCTCAGCGTCCTGGACCTGTTTTCCGTTGGCATCGGGCCGTCGTCCTCGCACACGGTCGGCCCGATGCGGGCGGCGAAGCTCTTCGCCGACGGCCTGAAAGCCGACGGCCAGCTCAGCGCCACGGTCCGCGTCCAGTCCGAGCTGTTCGGCTCGCTCGGCGCGACCGGCCGCGGCCATGGCTCGGACAAGGCGGTGGTGCTGGGCCTGCAGGGCCTGGACCCGGAAACCGTGGACACCGCCACCGCCGACGACCAGGTGGCCGCGGCCGCCCTGGATGCCGAACTGCGGATCGGCGGGGACCATCGGGTGGACTTCAACTGGGACGAGGACGTGGTCCTGCACCGGCGCAAGTCCCTGCCCGCCCACCCGAACGGCATGACCTTCCGCGCCCTGGACCACACCGGGGCCGTGCTCAGCGAACGGAGTTTCTACTCGGTCGGGGGCGGCTTCGTGGTGGATGGCGACGCCGACGCCGGCGACCAGGTGGTGGCAGATGACACCGTGCTGCCGTACCCGTTCACGACCGCGGACGAGCTCCTGGCCGTCTGCCGGCGGGAGGGCATGTCCATCTCCGAGGTGATGCTGGCCAACGAGCTCGTCTGGCACAGCGAAGCCGAGCTCCGGAAGAAGCTGCTGGCGCTCTGGGCCGTGATGCGCGAGTGCGTGGACAACGGCTGCGCCGCGGAAGGAATCCTTCCCGGCGGGCTGAACGTCCCGCGCCGGGCTCCGTCGCTCTTCCAGACCCTGTCCGCGGACACCGGGACCACCGATCCGCTGCGGGCCATGGAATGGGTGAACCTCTTCGCCCTCGCGGTCAACGAGGAGAACGCCGCCGGCGGCCGGATCGTCACCGCGCCGACCAACGGCGCGGCCGGCATCGTGCCCGCGGTGCTGCACTACTACGCCAAGTTCGTCCCAGGCGCCGACGACGACGGCGTCGTCCGTTTCCTGCTGGCGGCGGCCGCCGTCGGGATCCTGTTCAAGATCAACGCCTCCATCTCCGGCGCGGAAGTGGGCTGCCAGGGCGAGGTGGGTTCGGCCTGCTCGATGGCCGCCGCCGGACTCTGCGAGGTGCTGGGCGGCAGCCCCGAACAGGTGGAGAACGCCGCCGAAGTCGGGATCGAACACAACCTCGGCCTGACCTGCGACCCCGTGGGCGGCCTGGTGCAGATTCCCTGCATCGAACGGAACGCGATCGCCAGCGTCAAGGCCATCAACGCCGCCCGGCTGGCGCTGCACGGCGACGGCAGCCACAAGGTGTCGCTGGATAAGGCCATCAAAACCATGCGTGAGACAGGAGCGGACATGAAAACCAAGTACAAGGAGACCTCCCGCGGGGGCCTCGCCGTCAACGTGATCGAGTGCTGAGCCATGACTGCGATCCAGACTGAAATTTCCCGCCCGCTGCCGGTCACCACGGTGGAGCATGTCCTGACGCTCGACTGCCCGGAGACGCCAGGGATTGTCCACGCCGTCTCCGGCTTCCTGCTGGAGCAGGGCGCCGACATCATCGACAACAAGCAGTTCGGCGAACGTTCCGAGGGGCACTTCTTCATGCGCGTGCACTTCGCTTCCGTCGGCGATGCGTCCACCGCGGACACCCTGCGGACCGCGTTCGCCCCGGTGGCCGAGCGCTTCGGGATGAGCTGGCGGCTGGAACCCCACGGTTCCAAGCGCCGCGTGCTGATCATGGTGTCCAAGTTCGGGCACTGCCTGAACGACCTGCTGTTCCGGGCGCGGATCGGCGAGCTCCCCGTCGATGTGGTGGCCGTGGTCTCCAACCACACGGACCACCAGGCGCTGGTGGAATGGCACGGCATCCCGTTCTTCCATGTGCCCGTCACGGCCGCCACCAAGCCCGAGGCGGAGGGACGGCTGCTGGAGCTCATCGATGAGTTCGACGTCGAACTCGTGGTCTTGGCCCGCTACATGCAGGTCCTCAGCGATGGCCTCACGCGGAAGCTGGATGGCCGCGCCATCAATATCCACCACTCGTTCCTGCCCAGTTTCAAGGGCGCCAAGCCGTACCACCAGGCCTATGCCCGCGGCGTGAAGACCGTGGGCGCCACCGCCCACTACGTCAACGGCGAATTGGACGAGGGCCCGATCATTTCCCAGCAGGTGGTGGAGGTGGACCACACCTACGGCCCGGACGAGCTCGTGGCCGCGGGGCGTGATTCCGAGTGCAAGGCCCTGTCCAACGCCGTGCGCTGGCACTGCGAGGGCCGGGTAGTCCTGCAGGGGAACAGGACGGTGGTGCTGAGGTAGCCGAACCGCGTGCCTGAACCTAGTCCGGCGAGCGGTGGAGGACGAAGATTCCGCCGTACGCCGGCTGGTCCAGCCGCCGCCGGTCACTGTCGGTGTAGTCGTTCAGCACGGCCTGAATGCGCTGAATGAGGTCGTCGGCGTCGGCGTCGGAGAGGTGCAGGACGAAGCGTGAGAGGCTGGCGAGGGCGTCCGGTCCGGCCTCCGCCAGCTCTTCACGGAACGCCTCGACCGGTGCCAGCGGGCCGTCCGGACCGGCATCGCTAAGTGCGGTATCGAGGTTCCACGACCGACCCGTGGAACGGTACGGCTTCTCCAGGGCGCCGCTCTCGCCGGCGCGGACCGTGGCGGCTTCAAGGAATCCGGCGGCCAGCAACTGCCGTACGTGGTACAGCGTGGTCCCCGGATCCTGGCCCAGCCGGTCGGCGAGTTGCTTGTTGGTCAGTTCGTGAAGCCCGCACAGGCGCAGGATCCGCAGGCGCAGCGGGTGGGCCAGCGCCTTCACCTCACGGGCGCTGGCGGCAGGTCTCTCCACGTTCGTGCCTGTCGGCGCTGCGTCCGTCATGTCCCCATCCTATGATCGATGCACTTAATTCAACCACCTTGAATTTTCTCAATCGATGCGGCAGGGTTCAGCTATGACCAGTCACGCAACGAAGCTTGAGGCTCGGGTCCGCGCGCCGCTGGGGGCGTCCTTTTGGAGGTTGTGGACCGCCTCCGGGCTGTCCAACCTCGCGGACGGCGTCTTCAAGATCGCACTGCCGCTGCTGGCAATCCAGTTCACCCAATCGCCCACCCTGGTCGCCGGGCTGAGCGTCGCCGCAACACTTCCCTGGCTGCTCTTCGCCCTCACCGCCGGGGCGCTGGCCGACCGCCTGGACCGGCGCAAACTGATGCTCTGGGCCAACCTCGGCCGCGGGGTGCTGCCTGCGCTGCTGGTTTTTCTTATCCTGCTGGACCTGGGCTCCATCTGGGCCCTGTACGTTGTCGCGTTGCTGGTGGGGGTGGCTGAAACGCTCTACGACACCTCCGCGCAGTCGATCCTGCCGCAGCTGGTGCACCGGGATCAGCTGTCGCGCGCCAACGGCAGGCTGTACGCCGTCGAGCTCACCGCCAACCAGTTCGTAGGTCCCCCGCTGGGCGGGCTGCTTGTGGCCGCGGGTGTCATCGCGGGCTTCGCCGTGCCGGCGGCACTGTGGCTGGCGGCTGTCGGTGGCCTGCTCCTGGTTCCGGGGGGTTTCCGTGTGGAGCGGGCGCAGAAAACCACGCTGCGGTTCGACGTCGGCGAGGGCCTGCGGTTCCTCTGGAACCAGAAAATCCTTCGCACGCTGGCGGGCATGACCGGGATATTCAACTTTGCATCCAGCGCCGCCTTCGCCGTCCTGGTGTTGTTTGCCGTCGGTCCGACGTCGGCCATGCAGCTTTCCGAGGTGGGATTCGGCCTGCTTCTGACTGCCTCGGCCCTCGGCGCCTTCGTCGGCTCGTTCATTGCCGAGCGGGTCGAGGCCAGGCTGGGCCGGTCAAAGTCCCTGGCCCTAACGATCATGGGCGGTGCGCTCCTTGTTGGTGCGCCCGCCGTGACCAGCAACCCCTACGTCCTCGGGCCAATCCTCTTCGTTGGCGGCATGCTGGTGGTGCTCTGGAACGTCATCACCGTGTCCCTGCGCCAGCGCATCACCCCGGACCGCCTGCTGGGCCGCGTCAACAGCGCTTACCGCCTGCTGGCGTGGGGCACCATGCCCCTGGGCGCAGCGGCGGGCGGCCTTCTGGCGCAATGGCTGGGCCTGCAGGCCATGTTCGGAATCATGGGAGTGCTGACCCTCGCGCTGCTCGGGATGATGCCCATCCTCACGGACAAGGCAATTGCGGCCGCCGAGGACGACTACTAGACCGTGCACTTGGGTGCGGCGACACGCGCCCTGCAAGCCGAGGTGGCCGCACTTTCGTAGACTCTAGGGAGATCCGACATGTCTCCCCCGTGGCGACATGCCCGCCACAGGAAGAGCCATCGATGAAGATTATCGTCCTAGTCAAGGAAGTCCCCGACACCTACGGGGACCGAAAACTGAACCTCGAGACGGGCCTCGCCGACCGGGAAGCCAGCGAGACAGTCATTGACGAAATCGGCGAGCGCGCCCTGGAACTGGCGCTGAGCTACGCCGACGCGAACGAGGGCACCGAGGTCACCGTCCTATCCATGGCTCCCGAGGCGGCGACGGCCACAATCCGCAAGGGGCTGGCAATGGGTGCCGGCAGCGCAGTCCATGTCTGCGACGAGGCGCTCCGGGGCGCCGACCTTGGACTGAGCGCGGAAACCCTCGCGGCAGCGATCCGCCGCGTTGAATTCGACCTGGTCATCACCGGCAACCTCTCTACCGACGGGTCCGGCGGCATGATCCCGGCGATGCTCGCGGAACTGCTCGACGTGCCCCTTGCCACCGGCCTCAGCTCCGTCCAGATCAGCGACAGTACGGTCTCCGGCACCAGGGGCGTCGAAGCCGGCGTGCAGCAGGTCTCCGCGCAACTGCCCGCGGTCATCTCCATTACCGAAGCCCTCCCCGGACCCCGCTTCCCCAACTTCAAAGGCATCATGGCGGCGAAGAAGAAGCCCCTGGAGGTCCTGACGCTCGCTGACCTGGGCGTCGAGGCCGAGGATCCGGACGCAGCCCGCTCCATCATGCTGGCCGTGGCCGAGAAGCCGCCGCGTGAGGCCGGTGTGAAGATCGTCGACGACGGCGACGCCGGCGAAAAGCTCGCCGACTTCCTGATCGAAAACCGACTGGCGTAGGAGCAAGGACATGACTGAATTCCCTCGTGACGCAATCCTCGTCGTCGTCGAAGCCCGGACTTCCGGTGAACTCGAGAAAGCCGCAGCCGGGCTCTTCGGTGCCGCCGCCTCGGTGGGCACCCCGGTTGCCTTGGTACTCGCCGCTCCCGGAACCGGGAGCGGCGCCGCAGCGGAGGCCGCGGAGCTGGGTGCCGCGCAGGTGCTCATCGCAGAGGCCCAGGACCCGTCCGCCCTGGGCGTGCCGGCCGTTGACGCGCTTTCCGCCGCAGCGGAGCAGGTTCAGCCGGACGCGATCCTGATTTCGCATTCCCTGAACGGACGGGATCTGGCCGGCCGCTACGCCGCCCGTTCGCGGGCCGCGGTCTGCGTCGACGCCGTGGGTGTATCGCGCGACGACGAGGGCGTGGTGGCACACCACTCCGTCTACGGCGGCGCCTACAACGTGACCTCCACGGCCACCTTCGGGGCGCCGGTCATCACGGTCCGCCAAGGCTCCATCGAGGCGCGCGCTGCGGCCCGTCCGCCGGCGTCGGAGGCTTTGTCCGTAACGCCCTCCGGGAAGCCGGCCGCCCGGATCGAGTCGTTCGAGGAGGCGGCCGCCGCCACCTCACGGCCGGAGCTGCGAGGCGCCGCCAAGGTCGTCGCGGGCGGCCGCGGCCTTGGCTCCAAGGAACAGTTCGCTCTGGTCGAGCAACTCGCCGACACCCTGGGCGCGGCCATCGGCGCCTCGCGCGCCGCGGTGGACGCCGGCTACATCCCGTCTGCGCACCAGGTGGGCCAGACCGGGGTGTCCGTGTCCTCCCAGCTGTACATCGCACTCGGCATCTCCGGCGCGATCCAGCACCGCGCCGGCATGCAGACCGCCAAGACCATCGTCGCCATCAACAAGGATGCGGACGCGCCGATCTTCGAGATCGCGGACTTTGGCGTGGTGGGCGATGTCTTCAAGGTTGTCCCGCAGCTGATCAGCGCCCTCGAGGCTCGGAAGAACTAGGGATGGCCACTCAGTCCGGGTCCATCCGACGGGGCCTGCCGCGCGTGCCGGGCGGCGAACCCTGGCCCCCTGCCGGCGAAGAACCCGCACGCCTTCTCTCCGCCGCCGCTACTGCCGCCCCCGCGCTGCAGACGTCAGCGGAGACGGCGCCGGAAACCGCGCAGGGCACGACGCCGGCGCCCGCCCCGGTACCTTCCGTTGCGGTACCTGCCGTCGACGCTGCTGCCGCGGAGGTTGCTGAGCCCCGAGTGGACGTTCCTTCGCGAGGCACCGCCGTCCGGCCGATCCGCCGCGGGCTGCCGCGCGTACCGGGCGGCGAACCCTGGCCGCCCGCGGGCGAAGTCTCGGTGTCGGTTCCCGCATCACTCCCGGCTCCGGCCACGGCGCCCACCACGACTGCCGCGCCGGCGGCCGCCGCAGAGCCCGCGTCGGTAGCCGGGCCTGTTCCCGCCGCTGCCGCCGCGGTGACAGAACCCCCGACGTCGTCGCCTGCAGCTGGCCCGGTCGCTGCCTCCGCGCTCCCGACGCCGGGAGGCGTCCCGCTTCGTCGCGGACTCCCCCGCGTCCCCGGTGGCGAGCCGTGGCCCCCGGCCGGGCTCGCTCCGGCGCGCACTGCCACCACCCCCGCGGCACAGGCGCCTGACACCGCCGCAGCGGAGACCGCCCCGGTTCCGGCGGCACAGACCGCCCCAGACCTCACCGCCGAGCAACCGGCACCTGCAGCCACCATGGCGGAAACGCCCGCCACGCCCGAACCTCAGCTGACCGCGAGCGCCCCCGCCACGCCCGCCGTCCCTGCGTCAGCGACACCCGCCATCGCCGAAAAGCCCGTCGTCCAAAAGCCCGTCCCGAAGCCCACCGTCCAAGGGCCCGCCGCCGAGAAACCCGTCACTGCCAAGCCCGAGAAGCCCGTCGCGCCTAAGGCCGAGCCGAAGCTCTACGGGTCGCGCACCCTGGCCCAGTGGATCAAGCGCGTGGTGCTCCTCGCCGTCGGCGCCATAGTTGCCGCCGGAATCCTGATGCTCGCGGCGCGCGGAGTCACGACGTTGCCGGGCGTGCCGGAGTTCCTCAGGCGGTACCCCGGCGAGTATGCCCTGCCGCAAGGCGCCGAGCCAGGTTTCCCCTGGTGGGCGCAGTGGACCCACTTCCTGAACATCTTCCTGATGGTGCTCATCATCCGCTCCGGCTACCAGGTTCGCACGCAGCAGAAGCCGCCGGCGTTCTGGACGCCGAAGCGCGGCGGCAAGAAGATCAGCATCAACCTGTGGCTGCACCAATCGCTCGACATTTTGTGGCTGGCCAACGGACTCATCTTTGTGGTGCTGCTGTTCGCATCGGGCCGCTGGGTGCGGATCGTGCCTAGCAGTTGGGAGGTCTTCCCGAACGCGGCCTCTGCGCTGCTGCAGTACATGACGCTGGACTGGCCCGTGGAGACCGGCTGGGTGAACTACAACAGCCTGCAGCAGCTCATGTACTTCCTGGTGGTGTTCGTCGCGGCTCCGCTGGCGGCGATCACCGGGGTGCGGATGAGCGAATTCTGGCCGAAGAACGCGAAGTCGCTCAACAAGGCCTACCCGGTGGAGGTTGCGCGCGCGCTGCACTTCCCCACCATGCTGTTCTTCGTGCTGTTCATCCTGGTCCACGTGTTCCTGGTATTCGCCACCGGGGCGCTGCGCAACCTGAACCACATGTTCGGCGGGACGGACGAAGTGAACTGGGCCGGATTCTGGCTCTTCGCGGCCGCAATCGCCCTTACGACGGCGGGCTGGTACGCCGCCCGTCCGCTCGTGCTCGCACCCATCGCGAAGGCGTTCGGGCAGGTGAGCAGCCGCTAGGGACGGCCCACCCAGACGGGTTAATCCATTCGGTATAGTATCCGGGTGGGCTGGCGCGGTCTGCGCTGGTTCCCCTGACTCTCACACCAAGGAGCCTCCGTGGGCCAACAAGCGACGGAAACGACTGTCCCCGATAGCCGCCCTGGCCGGTCTGCCGCCCGGGACGCATTGTGGAGTGTGCTGATCGGCGTCCTCGCCGGGATTCTCGGGCTGGGCCCCTGGTTGGTCACCGGAGCCCAGCTCCCCCTGCAGAACATGTGGGCCTCCGGGACTGCACCGGACCAGATGCCCGTGACCCTGCTGCCGTTGAGCCAGTACGAACTCACCACCATCGTGGCCCTCCTGACCGTGGGCGGCGCGGCAGCAGGGCTGGCGGTGCGGCTCTGGTCCCCCGCCCGACGGCGGTTGGCGGTGTGGTGCGCGGCGGCCGGCGTCCTTGGCGTCCAGTTCACGGCGACGGTGCAGTCCTTCACAGTGCTCGACGGCGGGCTGGCCGACGGAACGATGGCCCGCCTCTACTTCGCCGGGTTGCTTGCGGGCACGGTCTCATCCCTTGCCGCGGCCCTCGTCGCGCTCCTGCTGCTCTCCGCGAAGTCGCGGGCCCTGGTGGCCTTGGGCGTCGGACTGATGGCCGTACCGTTTGGATCGTGGCTGATGGAGTGGGTAGTCGGCTTCGTGGGGCCATTCAACATCCCGGCCGTAGTACCGTTACTTGCCCGCTGGGTCCCCGCCGTCCTGGTCGGCTGCGCCTTGGCCTGGTGCGGCGTTCGTCCTTGGCCGCGCGCGGTGGTGTGGCTTGCGGACCTGGCCCTGTTGTGGGTGGTTCCCGCCCTGTTCATCTCCGTCAATTACGTCCTGGGAACGCGGGTGGCGGCCGGCGACCTGCAGGAGATGCTGTTGATGAGCAGGCAGATCCTCGCGGCCACCCTCGGACCCGCCGGCGGAGCACTGCCCACTGTCCTGCTGGCCCTGGCCATCGCCCTGGCGGGCCTGGGAGCCCGATCTGTCCTGGCCCGCCGTCGTCCGGCCGTGCCCACGGAGTGATCCTGCCGTAGCAGCGCGTCCTTTTCCGTCGGACGGGGCGATGTCCCTCCCGGTTGGCCGTTAGTAGACTGGGACCCATGACCGAGCAGGAACCGGTCCGCCAGACGGCCGCTGTGGCTGCCGACGCCGTCGACGTGCCCTCGCGGAGCCCGGAGCAACGCCACCGCACCTTTCTCGGGATCCTGGCGAACACCGGCCTCGCCAACATCACCACCAGCTACCTGTGGTTTGCGCTGACGTTCTGGGTGTACCTGGGGACGCGCAACGTGATCGCCACCGGCGTCGTCGGCGGCTCTTACATGCTGCTGATCGCCCTTTCCAGCATCAGCTTCGGCACCTACGTCGACCGCTTCCGCAAGCTGGCCGTCATGCGTTTTGCGGCCGCCTTTACCCTGGCAATGTTCCTGCTCGCCGGGGCCATGTTCCTGCTGACGCCCGGCGACTCGCTGCTGGATCTGGCGCAGCCGTGGTTCTGGGCGTTCATGCTGGTTGTCCTGCTCGGCGCCGTCGTGGAAAACATGCGCAACATCGCCCTCGCGGCGACCGTCACTATCCTCATCGAGCCGGACCGGCGGGCGAACGCCAACGGGCTGGTGGGCATGGTGCAGGGCCTGATGTTCATCGTCACGTCGGTGTTTTCCGGAGTGTCGGTCGGGCTGCTGGGCATGGGCTGGACAATCGTCGTCGCCCTCGCACTGACGGCGCTGGCCTTCCTGCACGTGCTCACCCTGCGCATGCCCGAGGAGGTCCGCGCTGCCGCCACGGATGCGAAAGGCGGATTTGACCTGCGGGGATCCCTGGCCGCCGTATGGGCCGTTTCCGGACTGTTCGCGCTGATCCTGTTCTCCACTTTCAACAACTTCATCGGTGGCGTCTATATGGCGTTGATGGATCCCTACGGCCTGGAAATGTTCTCCGTGGAGCTGTGGGGCACCTTCCTGGCGCTTGGTGCCACCGGCTTCATCGTGGGCGGGGCGCTGGTCAATAAGTTCGGACTTGGGTCCAACCCCTTGCGCACTCTCCTTGTCGCCGTCGTCCTCATGGGGGTTCTGGGCGCGGTGTTCACCCTGCGGGAGTGGCCGTGGCTGTACGTCGCCGGGATCTGGCTGTATCTCGTCCTGGTGCCTGTGGCTGAGGCGGCCGAACAGACCGTCATCCAGAGGGTGGTGCCCCTTCACCGGCAGGGGCGGGTCTTCGGATTCGCCATGGCGTTCGAGTCCGCGGCAGCGCCGATCACCGCCTTCGTCATCGCACCGATCGCCCAGGTGTGGATCATCCCGTACGCGCGCTCCGCTGAAGGTGCAGCCCAGCTGGCCCCGCTGCTGGGCGAGGGTACGTCCCGCGGCATCGCCTTGGTGTTCCTGATATCAGGGATCATCCTGATCGCGGCTGCGCTGCTCGCCTTCCTGACCCCGGTCTACCGACGGGTCTCGGCGTCGTATGCGAAGACGGACGCCGGAACCTAGCTGGCGGGGTCGTACCCGAAGGCGCGCACCTCCTGCGCGCAACGGCAGGACGTCGCGAACTTCGCGGCCCACTCCAGGGCCGCCTCATACGAGGGCAGTTCCAGCACCGAGTAGCCGCCTTGAAGCTGCGCCGTCTGCGGGTAGGTGCCCTCGCGCACCGATCCGTCGGCGTCCACCATCACCGGAGGGATGCTCTCGTCGATGCCGCCGCCGAACACCCAGACGCCCGCGTCCTTGGCCTCCTGGACCACGGCGTGCGACGCATCCGAAACGGCCTGCATCTCCTCCTCCGGGACGTCCATGGCGGCACTTGGAAATGAGATCAGGTACTTGGTCATGGCGTCGACTCCTTTGTCGCGGCTCGGGGGATGGCGTACATCCTTGCCGATGCCGCCGCGCCGCGCAAGAGCCCTTTTAGCCGTTGGCTCACGAGGCCAACTGGTCGCGGCGGCGCTTCAGGGTGGCTGCCTCGGCGGAATTGCCCGCCAGCTCGATCGCCTTGTCGTACGCGAGTCGTGCCTCGGCGCCGCGTCCCAGCCTCCGCAGCAACTCGGCCCGGGTGGCGTAGTAGGCGTGGTAGCCGACCAGCTCGTTTGCCAGCCGGTCGACGGCGGCCAGCGCCACCCCGGGCCCGTCCATCTCCGCCACCGCCACGGCCCGGTTGAGCGCGATCACCGGCGACGGGTCCAGCCCTGCCAGCCTGTCGTAGAGCGCGACAATCTGCGACCAGTCAGTGTCCCGGACGTCGCGCGCAGAGGTATGCACGGCATTGATGGCGGCCAGGAGCTGGTACGGACCGGGCTGCTGCCCGGAGGTCAGGCGCTCCCGCACCATGGCGTGGCCTTCGGCGATCAGAGCCGCATCCCAGCCGCCCCGGTCCTGCTCATCGAGGGTGACGAGCTCACCGGTGGCCGAAATCCGGGCGGCCCGGCGGGCCTCGGTGAGGAGCATCAGGGCCAGCAGCCCGGCCGCCTCGCCGTCGTCGGGCAGGAGGTCGCGGACCAGGCGGGTGAGCCGGATCGCCTCGGCGGTCAGCTCGGCGCGGACGGGGTCGGATTCCGGTCCGGTGGCCAGGTAGCCCTCGTTGAAGATCAGGTAGAGCACGGCGAGCACGCCGGATACGCGCCCCCGGAGGT
Source organism: Arthrobacter sp. 01N442 (assembly GCF_056399345.1). NCBI lineage: Bacteria > Bacillati > Actinomycetota > Actinomycetes > Micrococcales > Micrococcaceae > Arthrobacter > Arthrobacter sp. 01N442. The sequence continues at coordinate 211,293 of NZ_JBFTRD010000004.1, read as the reverse complement.
CCTCCACGGAAGGCACCCGGTACGGGATCCGGGCGGCCTTGATCTTGGCCTTCGCCCGGGTGATCCGCTGCGCCATGGTGCTCTCCTGCACCAGGAAGGCCCGCGCGATCTCCGGCACGGTCAGCCCGCCCAGCATCCGCAGGGTCAGCGCCACCCGGGCGGGCATGGCCAGCGCCGGATGGCAGCAGGTGAAGATCAGGCGGAGCCGGTCGTCGTCGACGGCGCCGAGCGGCTCCGGCGGTTGGTCTTCAAACAGCACCTGGGCCTCCTGGTGCTTGCCGTCGCGCTTGCTCTCGCGCCGGATGCGGTCAATGGCCTTGCGCTTTGCGGTGGTGGTCAGCCAAGCGCCGGGATTCGCGGGGACGCCGTCGGAGGGCCACCGTTCGACGGCGGCGGCAAACGCCTCGGCCGCCGCCTCCTCGGCGAGGTCGAGGTCCCCGAACCGTCGGGTCAGGGCGGCCACTAGCCGGCCCCACTCCGCGCGGTAGGCCTCGTTGACCGCATCCTCGACGTCGATCCCGCTCACAGGAACGCGCGCACCTCGACCTTGCGGTTGCAGGCTTTGGATCCGTCGGCGGCGAGCTTGAGCGCAGTATCGAGGTCGGGCGCCTCGATGATCCAGAAGCCCGCGAGGAACTCCTTCGTCTCCACGAACGGGCCGTCGGTCACCACCGGCGTGGCGCCCCGGTTGTCGATCACGGTGGCCGTGTTGGGGAAGCCAAGGCCGCCGGCGAAGACCCAGTGGCCGTCGGCCTGGAGGCGGTCGTTGAATTCGTCGATGGCCGCCATCTCGTCCGACGGCGCGAGCTCAAGCTGGTCGTGGATCACGGAAAGCAAATACTGCATCTCGCCTCATCTCCTGTGGTTGGGGCACCCCTCTTGGGCGGCCGCTCACCATTACTACGAACTACTCTGCCCCGATCCGACAGGAATGTGGCGGATATTCTTCCGGGGCAGGCGGGACAGGCGGCCCTATGCGGCGGTGAATAGTGCACCGTCAGGGAGGGGGTCGACCGGCATCGGTGGCTCGATGCCCGAAGGCCAGCTCGCCTGCCAGCCTTCCGGAGAGTCGGGCTCGTCCTCGTCCGTGCCTTCGCTTCCGGAGTCTGGCCAGCGGGGTGGTTCCCAGTCCTGACCTTCGCTCGCGTAGGACCGGCCCGAGGGCGAGATCCAGCCCGGCGGCCGGTCCCGGGTCGCGCCCGTCGGCCTCCAGGGCGTGGTGTGTTTGAGTCGGTGGTGCTTCAGGCAGGGCTGGCCCAGGTTGCTGATGCCGGTCCCGCCGCCCTCCGACCACGCCAGCAGATGGTCCGCCTCGTTGTCCAGGGACTGGTTACCGCACCCGGGAAACGGACACCGGCCGTCCCTCAACCGCAGCCGTTGCCGCATCGGCTTCGGAATCCGATAGCTGGTCCGGCCGATCTCCAGCGGCGCCCCGCTGCGCGGATCGGTCAGCACCCGCAGAAACGACCCGGCCCCGTCGGCCACCAGCCGGCGGGCCATGCTCCCCGGAATGGGGCCGTACCCGTCCAGGGTGGCCGGTTCCTCCCCCGAGCCCAGCAGCGAGAGCACCGGAACGCTCACCAGGACCTGCGCGGCCGGCGAAGGGACGCCCTCGGCCACCCCGGCCAGGAGCCAGGACGTGGCGACATCCGCGCGCAGCTGGGTCAGGGTTCGGGTCTCGGACGGGCCCTGCAACGTGCGGGCCGCTTCCGTGGCCCGCGCCCAAGCCCCAGCCGCCGCGTCCGCCGGCAGGTACGCCGAGAGCCAGGCCATGCCGTCCCGGTCCGGAGCGAACTCCAGCCGCCGCTCGGCCGCGCCCTTGCGGTGCCGGGCTTCCAGGCTCACCGGATGGTGCCGCTCCCGCCAACTGCGCGCCTTGGCCCGGAACCTGGCCGGCACCAGCTCCCCCGCCGGGCAGCCTGTCGCGGCCAACGGGGCCTGCGGGTCCAGAAAATGGGCCTCTAGGGCCGCCGCAGCGGGAGGTTCCAGCCCGGTGGCCTCATCGCACATCACCCGCGCGTGCTGCCACGAAATACTCCCCGCCCGAAGCGCTGCCAGGGTCAGCGGCAACCGGGAGGTCAACATGGCAGCTTCGGCCACCAGCGCCGCGGCCGACCGTTCGCCCACCGTCAACACGCAGGCCACCTCGGCCGTCACGGCCATCTGCCAGGCGGTGCGCTCCTGCGGTGAGGACGCCTGTTCCGCCACGGCCCCGGCAGCGGCCACGTATGCGTCGGCGAAATGTACTTTCAGAGCGGCAAGCCGTGCCTCCAACCGGCCCACCTCAGCCAAACCGTCGAGACACGCATCCGCCTGCTCCCGCAACGGATCGGACCCCGCCCCGCCCCCGGCCGTGCGTGCGGTCCCGGACACGCCGGCATAGTCAGACAGCACGGCGACTGAGGCCTCCATGGCCTCCAATGTCTCCGCTACTGCCCGGTCGTCCATACCCACAGCATCTCAGGAGCCACTGACAATTTGGCCGCGCAAAATCAGCCGTCCAGGACCTGTCCGATCCCGAAGGTCCCCACGGAGAACATAAGCGGATTGTCGTCGGACGTGCTGACCATGGCAGTGGATAACACGAGGGCCCAGCCGCGCGCCCGGGTCCACCTGTCCTTGTCAACGAACGGTCCAAGGGCGTCACGGAAGCGCCGGCGGGCGCCGGCGTCGAACATCAACCACCCGGCGGCAAGATCCACGGCCGGATCCCCGGCGCCGACGTCGCCGAAATCGATCACGCCGGTCAGCCAGCCGGAAGCATCGAGGAGGATGTTGGCCGGGTGAAGGTCGCCGTGCAGCATCATCGGCGGACCGTCCCATGCGCCGGCCGCGCAGGCCCGTGCCCAGACTGCCTCCAGTTCCGCGGCCCGGGGATAGCGTTCCTTGTCTTGGAGCCGCTCCCGAACTGCGGTATCACGGTGCATCAGCGGCACACCGCGGACGGGGTTCACCGGGACTCCGGCGACGGCTGGAATATGGAGGGACCCGAGGAAGGCCGCAAGGCCCTCGGCGGCCAGTCCGCGATCAGGTGCCCCGGCCTCGGCTGCCGGGGCACCGGGAATCCACCGCACGATGCTCCACGGGTAGGGAAAGTCCGACGTCGGCCGGCCGGCGTGGACGGGGACCGGCACCGCAACCGGCGAGCGCTTGGCGATTCCGGGCAGGTACAGCTGCTCATGCAGGATCAGCGGCACGGCTTCGGCACGGCGGGGCAGCCGGACGGCCAGCTCGTCCCCGAGCCGGAACGTCACGTTGTCCCAGCCATTGGCGTTCCGGACCAGGGGGAGGTAGGCGAGGTCGGGGCGCTGGGCGCGGAGCAGGGAACGGACGACGGCGGCGCTGACGTCCACGGTGGCTGGGGGCATGTCCGCCATGTGAATGATCCGCCTTCCTGCCGTCGCGCGAAGCATGATGCGTCCCATGGCCGGTCGCTTCAATGTTGCGTGTACGACTGTACGCGAGGGCCGTCATTTAGCGGTCTGGCACTGAGTGTCAGTGGGCGCCCGCATGATCAGTGCATGAATTTCCCCATCCGCGCAGCGCTCCGCAGTGCCGCCGTCCCGCCCGGGCGGATCCCTTACGACATTGGCGCGCCCATCCTGCTGCTCCACACGATCCAGACCGAGGATGCCTTCGACGAGCTGATTTCCACTGGCCGACTGTTGCCCGACCCTCGCCGGGCCGAGCCGGAGTTCGTAGACGCCTACGCTTGGATGCTTCGTCAGATGAACCGGCGCCTCCCCACCCGGGGCACCGGGGCACTGTGGCTGTGGGCGAGGCAGCAGCGCCGGGATCTGATGTCCTGCTGCCGCTTGGCGCGCGGAGAAGTGCTTCTGACCTGCCGGATTCCCCGCAACCGTGTACTCCTGTCGCACTTCAGCGATTGGCATCAGGTTCTCAACGTGTCCCCCAACGTGATCCCGTTGCCGGGCGAGAGCGACGAGGCGTACGGTAACCGGCTCGACGTCGTGCTGGATGAATTGGGGTCCCGGCTCGATGCGCGCGGCGTCGATCACCGCGCGCCCAGCACGTGGCCCGATGACCTGCGGACGGAAATTGAGGCGTCCTGGGAGTCCATCTTCGAGCCTTCAAACTACGGCAGGACCGACTACTGGCAGGCGACTGTGCACGAGCTTCGGACCGAGGACGTCACGTACGCCGTCCGTCTCGAATAAGCCAGCGGGAGGGACTTCCCCGCAGCCCCTATGTCGCCCAGTCGTCGTCGCCGAACGCCCGGCCGCGGAAGTGCGCCCGGAGGTATTCGCCGACCACGGCGGCGCCCAGGTCTCCCGTGTCCGGCGCCACCACCCGGCCGTCGACCCGCCGGGCCAGCTTCTGGATGAAGCGCTCCAACCCGGGGTCGTGGCCCAACCGGAAGAACGTCGCCTGCACCCCGGCACGGCCCAGCCTGTCCAGCTCGGCGACCGTGACGCGGATGGTCTCGGCGTCCGGCGGATAGTTGAACCACGAGTCGCCGTCGGCCAGCAGATGCGCTGTGGGTTCGCCGTCGGTCACCACCAGCAGCACCGGCTGCATGGACGGGTGCATGCGGAAGAACCGGCCGGCCAGCAGCAGCCCGTGGTGCAGGTTGGTGCCCTGTTCGCGCAGCGCCGGCAGGGCCGTGAGCTCACCGATGTCCATGGACTGCGCGTACCGGCCGAACGTGATCAGCTGCAGCCGGTCGCCGCGGAACTTGGTGGAGACCAGGTGGTGCAGGGCCAGCGCGGTGCGTTTCATCGGCACCCAGCGCCCCTCCGCGGCCATCGAGAAGGAGACGTCCACCAGGAGCGCGACGGCGGCCTGGGGCCGGGCCTCGGTTTCCGTGACCTCGATGTCGTCCACGGCCAGCCGCAGTCCGCGGCGCGGGTCCCCGCCGTCGGCGATGGTGCGGCGGATCGCGTTGGTGATGGTGCGGGTGACGTCCCAGGGCTCGGCGTCGCCGAACTCCCACGGCCGGCTGGAGCCGGTCTGCTCCCCCGCGGCGCCGGCCATCCGGGTGTCCCGGCGGCCCTGCCGGCCGGAGAGCTGCTTGGCGGTGTCCCGCAACAGCGACCGGCCCAGCCGCCGCATAGCCTGTGGCGAGAGCTTCAGGTCCCCGTCGGCGCCGCGCTGCAGGAAGCCGCCGTCGTGCATGGCCTTCTCGATCTCCGCGAGCGTCCGCGCCGAGACGGCCGCATCCTGCCCCAGCTGGCGTGCCAGGGCCTCCAGGTCCAGGTCATCCAGCCGGGAGCCGTTGTAGGACTGGGAGAGCTGCTCGGCGAGTTCGTCCAGTTCGGCGAGGTCCTGCAGCACGCCGGTGCCGTCGCCGAGGCCCAGCCCCTCCTCGCCGTTGAACTGTTCGGAGCCGGACCAGTCCTCACCGGGGCGCAAGGCCTGCAGGTTCGCATCGAGTTGGCCCAGCTGTGCCATAAGCTCCGGCGAGCCGAACGCCTGGGCGGAGAGGTGCATCAGTTCCTCGCGCTGCTCAGCGGACATGGAGCGCAGCATCCGCTGGGCGGCGGCCGCGCGCTGGGCGAGCGCATCGATCAGCTCCTCCACCGACTGCGGGTTCTCCGGAAAGAACTCGCCGTGCTTGGCCATGAAGTCCGGGAAGTCCGCGTCCGTGTCCTCGCCGCGGCGGTGCTTGTCGAGCAGTTCGTTGAGGTCGCCCAGCATCTCGGCGACGGCGGCGCGGTCCTCCTCGGTGGCGCCCTCGAGCGCCTGCTTCATGCCGGCGAAGCGCTGGTCCAAGATCTCGCGGCCCAGCAGGTCCTTGATCTGCTCGTAGACTTCCCGGGCGGTGCTGGACTGCCAGTCATAGGAGGCGAGTTCGTTGACCGCCGCGGCCGTGGACTTTGGCAGGTTCTGCAGCTGCATCTCGCGGAAGGCGCGGTCCGTGTCGTCCATCCGGACGTCGCGGGCCAACTGCTTGCGCTCCTCCAGCACCGCGGTCTCCAGCAGCTTCTGGACCTCGTTCAGCGTCCCGTCCAGCTTGTGCCGGCCCAGCAGGTCCTTGCGCCGCTTCTGCACCCGGCCGGCCAGCTCGTCCAGGCCTTCCCGGTTCCGGCCGCCGCGGCGCAGGTACTCCTGCAGGGCGTGCCGCGGCGAGTACCCGGCCATCACGTCCTCGGCGACGGCGTCGAGCGCCTCCGTCAGGTCAACCGGCGGCGCGAGCGGATCGGGGCCGCCCGCGTACCGGCTGTACCGGGACCGGTGGTGAACACTCATGGCGGCCTCCTCATCCTTGGTGGCACCTAGCCGTAAACGGTGGCCTCGTCGTCGGAGTCCTTGGAGATCCGGCGGGCGAGGTAGAGGCCTTCGAGGGCCAGTTCGACGGCGGCGGCGCGCTGCCCGTCGTTGGTGGCGCCGAGCCGCTCACCGATCTCGTCGTAGAGGCTCGATCCGTTGAGCGACGGGAGGCCCTCCAGGAATTCCCGCGCGGTGACCAGTTCGCCGGTGGTGACCGTGGTGTGGCCGTCCAGCGCGGCGACGAGGTCGCCCATGTCGATCCCATGGAAGTGCGCCCGCACGGCCTCGGCGGTGGCCATCCGCAGCAGGTGGTCCAGGATGTCCTGCTCCCTGCCTTCCTCGCCGGATTCGAACTCGATCTTCCCGGCAAGGACCTCCACGGCTGCGTCGAGGTCGATGATCCGGGCGACGGCCTCGTCCTCGCCGCGCACGCTGGCCCGGCGCAGGGCCGCGGCGGCAACGGTTTCGGCGCCTGCGATCGCGAACCGCGCCGACACGCCGGACGTCTGGTTGATCGCCGGGGACTGCCGCAGCGCCCGGGTGTAGCGGGCCAGGATCTCCAGGATGACGGGCGGGACGCCGGCCACCAGGTGGCCCTCCTGCCGGATGACGGCCACCTCGTCGTCGAGCTCGATCGGGTAGTGGGTGCGGATTTCGGCGCCGAAGCGGTCCCGCAGCGGGGTGATGATGCGGCCGCGGTTGGTGTAGTCCTCCGGGTTGGCGGAGGCGACCACCAGGACGTCCAGCGGCAGCCGCAGCACGTAGCCACGGATCTGGATGTCGCGTTCCTCCATCACGTTTAGCATGGAGACCTGGATGCGCTCGGCGAGGTCGGGCAGTTCGTTGATGGCGATGATGCCGCGGTTGGAGCGCGGCACTAGGCCGTAGTGGATGGTTTCCGGGTCGCCCAGGCGGCGGCCCTCGGCCACCCGCATCGGGTCGACGTCGCCGATCAGGTCCGCGACGGAGGTGTCCGGCGTCGCGAGCTTCTCGACGTACCGTTCGGAGCGGTGCCGCCACGCCACCCGCAGCCGGTCACCCTCGGTGAGGGCCAGGGCGCGGGAGTGCTCGGTGATGGGGTCGTAGGGGTGTTCGTTCAGTTCCGAGTCCTCGATCACCGGCGACCACTCGTCCAGCAGCCCGGCCAGGGTGCGCAGCAGCCGGGTCTTGCCCTGCCCGCGTTCGCCGAGCAGGACGACGTCATGCCCGGCCAGCAGGGCGCGTTCGAGCTGGGGCAGGACGGTCCGGCTGAAGCCGTACATCCCGGGCCAGGGGTCGCGGCCGGCGGCGAGCGCGGCCAGCAGGTTGTCGCGGATCTCGCGGCGCAGGTCCTTGTGGACGTGCCCGGAGGCGCGCAGTTCACCAACAGTGAAGATTTCGGGGCGATCACTCACTCCTCCACCGTAGACCTGTACCCGGCGGGGAATCGAGGGATTTGGTGAGATTCCTGCGCATGGTGGTTGGTGCGGACGTAGGGTTGTTATCGATGGCTACAGCAACCGAATCAACTCCTCCTCCGTCGCCCGCACGTCCGGCCACCCTCCTGCTGCTGGTGCGCCACGGCCAGACGCCGACGACGGGCTCAGTCCTGCCGGGCCGGGCTCCGGGGCTGCACCTCTCCGACCGCGGTCGGGAGCAGGCCGAGCGGGTCGCGGACCGGCTCGCCGGCCTGCCGGTGGACGCCCTTTATTCCTCCCCGCTGGAGCGCGCCTGCGAGACGGCGGAGCCGACGGCGGCCCGCACCGGTTTGGCGGTGAAGCACGACGACGGGCTGCTGGAGTGTGATTTCGGCGGCTGGACCGGTTCCGCGATCGCCGATCTGGCGGCCCTGCCGGAGTGGCAGACCGTGCAGCACAGTCCGTCCCAGTTCCGCTTCCCGGACGGCGAGAGCTTCCCGGAAATGCAGGCCCGCATCGTGGGGGCGATGGAGGCGCTGTGTGCTGCCCACGCCGGCGGTGTGGTGGTGTGCTTCTCGCACGCCGATCCCATCAAGGCAGCGGTGGCGCACGCCCTGGGCACGCCGCTGGACCTGTTCCAGCGGATCATGATCAGCCCGGGCTCGGTCTCGGCCATCACGTTCGTGGAGGGCCAAGATCCCGCGGTGCACATGGTGAATTCGACGGCGGAACCACTGAGCGGGCTCCGGGCGTCATGAAGCTGCTTCCGAGGCGGGAGGGACCGTGTCCGGCCGGGAACTGACCCTGCTCACCGAGGGCAGCATCGAACTGCTCGGCCTCATCCCGCGCAGCAGCAACCAGACGTTCCTGGTCCAGGTCACCTGCGGCGAGGAGGAGGGCTATGCGGTCTACAAGCCGGAGGCCGGCGAGCGCCCGCTCTCCGATTTCGAGCCCGGGCTCTACAAGCGCGAGCGCGCGGCCTACCTGCTCAGCGAGGCGCTGGGCTGGGGCTTCGTCCCGCCGACCGTGATCCGCGGGGACGCTCCCCTGGGCGTCGGGTCGCTGCAGTGGTTCATCGAGTGCGACTTCGAGCAGCACTACTTCACCCTGTTCGAGGACGCCCCGGAGACACACGCTGAGCTGGCCCGGGTCGCTCTGTTCGACTTCGTCGCCAACAACACCGACCGCAAGAGCGGGCACGTGCTGCGCGGCGACGACGGCAGGATCTGGGGTATCGACCACGGCCTCTGCTTCTCGGCAGCCTTCAAACTGCGCACGGTGATCTGGGACTTCGCCGGGGAACCGATCCCCGATGCCCTGCTTGCGGACATCGCCCCGCTCGCCGAGGCCGTGCCTGCCGAACTGGCGGATCTGCTCGACGACGACGAGGTCACCGCCCTGCAGCGCCGCGTCCATCGAATGCTGCTCGCGGGAGCGCTGCCGGTGGACCGGACGGGCATGCGGTACCCGTGGCCGCTGGTTTAAGGGCTTTCAGGCCCCACGCCCCGGAGCGTCAGAAACCTATTGACTGAACCTCGTTGAGACCGCAACCTTTGACGTGGCTCGCATCTAGGCCCTTGGCCGAGCATGGGTTCAGCCCCTCGAAGACCGCTCGCAGTCCTCTTGATCAACAACGACCGTTTTGGGTCAGTATTTGCCGGCAGTGGACGGCCATATTCATATGGCGGTGGGTGAGTCGTGGTTTGAGACCATTCGGGGCAAGGCAAAAATGACACTTTTTCTCCTAAGTGTCGAAGACTTCGCAAACACCTCTCGGACTGCTGCATGGTCAATAACCACAACGGAATCGGTTGCGAACAGGATGCGATGCTGGCTCCCGTTTGGAGAAGTCGCTAGCGTCTCTTGTATCGCCAACCTCGCGGGCACTGACTATGCGCTGGTTGAGAGCTCATGTGCACCCAATGAGAAGAAACAGAACGCCGCATCCGAATGCACCCGTGCTATTCACGCAAAGCATGAGATTCTGGTGCCATGGAACCCGAAGGCATATTTTTCGCATACGCAGGCTATCCGCCTCTCCGAGCAGAGACTCTACGAGATGCCGTAACCTCACTCAATGAGCGCGGACTGATAGCCCGGGGCTGGGAAAGTTTGGCAATTGAGGGCCAACTGCTCATTGCCACAATATGCGAGGCGATTGACAGCTCCTCGGCTGTCGTAGCAGACGTTAGTACCATGAACAGCAATGTGCTTTTTGAAGCGGGCTACGCTTTGGGTAAAAACAAGGTTCTCTGGCTGGTCCTGGATGAAACCGATGAAGGTGCATTGCGGGTGTGGAATGACCTTTCGCTTCTCTCCACGGTTGGGCGGTTCGGTTACAACGGCAACTCGGAGGAGTTGAGTGCTCGAATATTCACCGAGCGACCGGACATGGATGAGCCAAAGCTCTTCGACACCTTGCTTGCCGGGGCCAGCGCACGTGAACCGAGCGCTATCTTTGCCCCATCCCTTCCTATCAAGACCAATGCGGCAACATCCCTGAGCAAAATGCTCGAACGAGATACCACGCTCAAGGTCCTGGGAGCGAGCGACGACTTGGGGCTCGCTCCGTTGCAGTTCTACGTCCGGGAAATCTACCGCTCATCGGCCGCCATCTTTCATCTACTCCCGCCAACCCGTGTACGGGCCAGCCAACACAATGCTAGGGCTAGCTTCTTGGCTGGCGTGGCCTACGGTTTAGACTTGCCGCTGCTCATGGTCGTTGAGAGCGGATTCGTGGCACCTCTGGATTATAAAGATCTTCTTTTTGCCTACCCGACCTCCGCCTCGCTCCAAGAGCATGTCCGGAATTGGCTTGCCAACCTGCCGAAACCAAACGGGTCTAATAAACGCCTCGGTCGCTTGGCGCTGGATATTGAACTCCCCATCCGGTCTTTTGGACAGTACGTCGCTGAGTATGAGGCAGATGATCTAAACGACTACTTCATCGAGACCAGTGAGTTCAGGGCCATACTGGACGGCAAAGCGAAAGTTTTTGTTGGCCGCAAGGGCACCGGAAAATCTGCCACGATGACTCAGGCGGTTGCCGAACTCCAGAAGGATCGTCGTAACCTCGTCGTGCCGATCAAGCCGTCCTCGTACGAGCTGACAGGGCTCTTGGAACTTTTGCAGAGACTCAGGACCACTTCGTCGTCCGACTATTTGGTCTCAAACCTATGGACCTTTCTGATTTACTCCGAGATTGCCATTCATGCCGTTCGAGCCGCACGTCTCAAACCCGCAGGAGTAGCTGAGGGGACCCCAATGCGCACTCTGGAAATTGAGCTCGAAAACCTTGGTATTAACGTGGACAGCGATTTGGCGGATCGTTTGGAAGAAGTAGTGGCAAACCTCCTCGCCCAAAGATTGGACCCGTCGGAGGATGAAAAGCAGTTCATTGCGAACGGGCTACGAGTTCATGCGCTCAACAACCTAAAGAGGTCACTTCGCGCCGCACTGCACGAGTTCGGAAGAGTGGCGGTGCTAATTGACAACCTCGACAAGGCTTGGGAGACCGGGGCCGACTACAAGCTCATGTCCAAGTTCCTACTTACCCTCTTGACTAGCAGCGGCAAGATGGAAAAGGATTTTTCCCGGAGCGACCGAGACAATGCCCCGGTCAATTTGACGTTGAGTGTTTTTCTCCGGACGGACATTTTCGATGTCATGTCCAACTTCGCCAGGGAACCCGACAAGATCGGCCAGCTGTCAGTCCATTGGGAGGATCCTGAGCTTCTCGCCCGCATCCTTGAGGAAAGATACGGCGCCAAGAAGGTGAAAAACAAACGTCACACCGGCGACCAGCTATGGAACGATGTCTTCGTCCCGGATGTAAAAGGCACACCGACTCGGGACTACATGCTGTGGCGCACGCTGCCGCGACCTCGGGACTTGATCTACTTTGCCAACGCGGCTCTCACCACTGCCATTAACAGGAAACACGAATCAATCCAGGAAGCCGATATAGTGCTGGCGGAGAGTCAGTACTCGAAGTTCGCCATAGAAGCCCTCCTCGTGGAAAGCGAAGCGGAGAGTTTTGATCTTGAAGAGATACTCTACGAGTTTGCGGGAATGGATTCAACACTGAATGAAGCAGAACTTGGTGAGGCGCTCGCGGGAGCGGACAACGCTGACGAGGTTAAATCGTGGCTGATAAAAACCTCTTTCCTGGGAATCGAGATAGCCGATGGCGATTTCGTCTACGTCGAAGGTGAAACAGCGGCCAGAAGAAAGCTGAAGGTGGCCGAGAGGCTCTCAAAGCGATCGAGCCGGCCCGTTCAGTTTAGAATCCATCCTGCTTTCCGCCACTACTTGGATGTCCGTGACGACGACCTGCATGCCCAGGAATTAGTCGATGAGACGTTAAACTGGGACACCGCGGCCATGACGCACTCATAGCAGGGTTGGTGACCATCTATGACCCGGCTGTGCCCAGCGTAGGACTGCCGAGCATGCCCCTCGATGGATAGCTGCGAATTTGGATGCCTTGGCCTCAACGGCGATTGAAATCGGACGCCCAGCCACTTCTCCGCCCTAACCACAGTCCCGTCGCGCCTCAGACCTCCGCAACCGGAGCCGCGAACTGGGCCTCGTACAGCCGTGCATACGCCCCGCCTGCCTCCAGCAGTGAGGCGTGCGTCCCCTGTTCCACGATCTGGCCGGCCTCCATCACCAGGATGAGGTCGGCGTCGCGGATGGTGGAGAGGCGATGGGCGATGACGAACGAGGTCCGGTCGGAGCGCAGCGCGCTCATGGCTTTCTGCACCAGCACCTCGGTGCGGGTATCCACCGAGGATGTCGCCTCGTCCAGGATCAGCACCGACGGCCGGGCCAGGAACGCGCGGGCGATGGTCAGCAGCTGCTTCTCCCCCGCCGAGACGTTGCCGCCTTCGTCGTCGAGCACGGTGTCGTAGCCCTGCGGGAGGGACTTCACGAAGCGGTCCACGTAGGTCGCCTTCGCCGCCTCGAGGATCTCCGCCTCCGAGGCGCCGGGCCGGCCGTAGGCGATGTTGTCCCGGATGGTCCCGCCGAACAGCCAGGTGTCCTGCAGCACCATGCCCATCCGCGAGCGCAGCTCGTGCCGCGACATCAGCGCCACGTCCACCCCGTCCAGCGTGATCCGCCCGGCGTCGAGCTCGTAGAAGCGCATCATCAGGTTCACCAGCCCTGGACTTGTCTGCTCGTCACGGCGCCGCGGACCACGTAGGCCAGGATCTTCCGCGGCAGTCGCTCGGACGGACGCTGGAGCGTGGCGGGCTCGAAAGCTGAGCCGGGACGGTATCCGGGGCTTGGCAATTCCCGCTCAGGTGATTCAGGCGACTGTGACAGGCTTGGAGGGCGGCTATTTTCTGGTCCCACTTCGTGACTCGCCGGGCAGTTATGACGGCCATAGCAGGGACCTTCGTGTCAATTAGTTCCGCAGCCCACGGGCGGAGACGGTCTAGGCGAAAGTATTAGGCGCGAAAGTAGGTGCTTCCATTGCTGATCTCAGTTCGGCAAGGGTCGGCGGGTTTGCTCCGGCCCGTCGAACGGTGATGGCCGCCGCCGCAGCTGCCGTGCGTCCCAGTTGCTCCAACACCCCGGGGGCGAAGCCGTCGGTTCGGCGAGTGAGGAGACACAGGATCAGTGCAGCCATGTAGGAGTCCCCGGCGCCTATGGTGTCCGCAACGTTGGCTTTGACAGCGGGGATAGTGATGCTTGCGGCACAGGAGGTGAATTGGGAGCCTTCAGCTCCCTTAGTTATCGCTACCAGTCCGGTGCCCAGTCGGAGGATATGGCCTGCGACTTCCTCGAGTGTTTTCCCGGGGTAGAGCCAATGGGCGTCCTCGTCGCTGAGTTTCACAACATCGGTCAGGGAGACGAGTTCTTCGAAGGTCGCTTTGGCTTCGGCATGACTGCCAAGCAGGGATGGCCTGATGTTGGGATCGTAGGTGATGGTGGAATGCTTGTGGGCTTGTTCCAGCAGGGCTTTGACGGCCGTGGCGCCAGGGTCCAGGAACGTGGCTATGGAACCTGTGTGGAGGATTTTGGGGAAGTAGGCTGGCGCTTTTGGGGGCAGGTCCCAGTAGATGTCGAAGTCGTAGGCGGCGGAACCGTCAGGCCCAAGGGTTGCTGTGGCCGTCGCTGTACGGGCGAGGGATTTTGACCCGGGCAGGAGCGTTACTCCTGCCCGGCGGAGGTGGTCTTCTATCGACGTTCCCCGTGCATCGGGCGCGATGGCCGTGAGCAGGCCTGTGGAGACGCCGAGGAGCCCGAGGCCGTAGGCGACGTTGGCCGGCGATCCACCGGGATGCTCTACCTGGCTACTCGGGGTGGTGACCACGTCGATCAGCGCTTCTCCGACAACGACCACGTCGAGGGGTTGTTGGGCATAATGCAGTGCTGCTTTGAGGTTATCCATGTTTGTCTCTCGGGCAAGTGATAGTACGGGAGCGTCTAGGTCATTCTGGCGGTCTATGGCTGTACGGAATGACCTACCGGAACGTTTCGGGTTGGGTTAAGGTGCCGCGCTGATTTCGTTGATCGTGAGGTTGCGGAAAGTGGCAGTTCCTTCGTGAGCGTAGAGACGGATGCCGTTGTCCCCTTCGAGTGGGAATACGCGATGGGAGTGCACGACTCGTCCGTCTCCCACGAACATTTCGACGCTTGTGCTGTCTACGAGGACACGAAGTGTGAGGCGCCCTGCCGAGGGGTCGACGGGCGTCTGGCTCTCGCCGCCGGTGGGGTTGATAGTGGGTCGCCGGTTGAGGTACGCGAAAGGTCCGCGGAGGAACGCACCGGCGGCGACATGCCGACCTCCGCCAGCTGCACGACAGATCTCGAGACCGATGTTGGCTGGCGGGGTCGCCGGATCCCATACGATTTCACAGGTCAGGTCGTAGGCCAGCGATCGGATATCGAGGTCGTGAGTGCCCGATACCGCGACATCACCAAGTCGGTGGCTGCGCTTGACGTAGTTGTCCAGGCCGGCTGTCGGGGATGAGACGAGATAGTAGCTTCCGACTCCCTTCTTGAGGCGGATGTCGCGCACGATCATGTCATCGCCGTTGTAAGCGTCGGTCGCCAATGTCGGAGTGTTGTGGGGGTAATCCCAGAAGTTCGCCCATCCGAGCGCCCTGCGCAGGGCGGCATCCTCTGTACCGGAGGAGTCGTGATGGGGATAGGTCACTGCTCCGTAGAAGTCATAGCCGTAATCCAGCCATTCCGGCTCGGCATGGTCAGGAGCAAAGGTGGTGCCGTTGAAGGCCCCTGTCCAATAGGCATAAGTGGCCGGCAGCCCCCTGCCCTTGCCGTTGGCGCTGGTGCCAAGAATCCAGTGGGAAGTGCCGTCGTCGGCGGTCATACGGAAAAGGTCCGGGCACTCAAGTACCCCAAGATCCGTGCGGACGAATTCGCCGACGCGCTGCCAAGAGCGCAGGTTGGGAGATGTGTAGAAGCCAAGCTTCTGCCCTTCGGCGTTGACCATGAACCACTGCCCCCGGTCCGCGTCCCAAATTACCTTCGGGTCGCGGAAGTCCTGCACACCTGGGTTTGGCAGTACCGGGGCTGTGCCACCGGGTTGGAATGTGCGCCCACGGTCCGTCGAGTACCAGAGATACTGGGCCTGACGGCCCTGTGGTGCCTGTGTAACGAGGGCTATCACGGCATTTTCACCGTAGCCGGCGGTGTTTCGTTCGTCGACGATAAGGCATCCTGACCAGCAGTCGCCGTTGTCATTGCTGAATTTGGGGATGGCGACGCCGCGGTCGCGGAAGGAGACGTGGTCGGTGGTGGTCGCACGGCGCCACGACGTACCTCCACCACCCTGAATGTAATCGCCGTTGTAGAGGTAGTAGTAGTGGTATTCGCCGTCGATGTAAATGGGCCGCTGAGGGTCGTTCTTCCAATTGTCGGGGACGCTGAAGTGATAGGTCGGGCGCATACGGGTTGGTCCTTTTGAGAGCGGCATGGCCTGCGCGGTGCCGGGACTGTTTGGGGGCGCGGCTGCCGCTGACTCGGAGAATGTAGTGGAAAGCGCGAGTGACCCGGTGAGGGCAACGGCTCCACTTCCGGTCAGGAGTGCACGCCGGGAGACGGCGGGGGAATCTTCCATGGTTCCCTTTCGGTGGGCAGCTTCGGTGCTTCGGCTGCATGGATGATGATGTTTTTGGGCAGTGCAGGTCCTCATTTGGCTTGAATCTGAGGGGATCCTGCTAAGACAGAGTGGTTGACCCGTTCGTGGAACAGGATTTTCAGAGAGTTTCCCCGTCTGCAGGTTGTGGTTTCGGCAGGGGTTCTGTCGCCAGGGCATGGCCGCTGGCGCCAGCGCGTGGACGGTAGAGGTGGCAGCGGACCCAGTGGCGGTTGAGGGGGTCACCCACCTGATGCCGGACGGGTTCCTCAGATGAGCAGGGCTGATGGGGGTCATTTGCGAAGTCGCAGGCGGTGGAAGCCATGACGGCCTGCCTGAGCTTGGCGCGGTGAACTGGGTCGTATGACCCGGCCCGGGATGGGTCCGGGACCGCTGAGACCAGCAACTGTGTGTAGGGGTGGGCCGGATTGGCCAGCAGGTCCAGTGATTCGCCCTCTTCAACGATCTCGCCGGCGAACATGACGGCGGTCCGGTCCGCGAGGTACCGGGCGGACGCGAGATCGTGGGTGATGTAGAGCATGGAGATGCCCTGCTCATCGCGAAGTTTCCGCATCAGGTTTAGCACCCCGATGCGGACCGATACGTCCAGCATGGACGTTGGTTCGTCGGCGAGGATGACTTCTGGTTCGACGGCGAGCGCGCGCGCGATAGAGACTCGTTGACGTTGCCCGCCGGAGAGCTCATGGGGGTAGGAGTTGAGCATGTCGGCCTGAAGCCCCACGGTGGTCAAGAGCTCTTCAAGGCGGCGCGTGGTCTGCTCTTCGGAACCGCGCTGGCCGGTGCCGCCTTTGCCGTGGATCGCAAGGGACCGTCGGAGGAAGTGCTCGATCCGGTGTGCGGGGTTTAGGGAGCCGAAGGGGTCTTGGAAGACCATCTGCAGCTGTGATCGGAACATGCGTGAGGCCTGGAAACGGTCTCTTTTGAGGACGTCGACGCCGTCGAGCAGGATGGCGCCTTCGCTGGGTTTCTCGAGCCGGGCCACACAGCGGGCCAGGGTGCTCTTGCCCGACCCGGATTCCCCGACCAGTGCCACGATTTCCCCACGGCCGATGGTCAGGTCGACGCCGTGCAATGCCCGGACTGCCTGGTTGGAGAATAGGCCGCCGATGCGGAAGGACTTACCCAGTCCCCGCACTTCAAGAGCCGGCGTCTGGGGTGAAGTGTCCGGCCTTGCCGCGGAGTGTGCGGTCTGGTTCATTGTGCTGCTCCTTCTAAAACGGCGGCTTCGGCGTCGGCATCAAATGGGGCCACGAAGTGGCCCGGAGCGACTTCGGCGAGGTCCGGGATATTCTGGAACTTCACGCCTTCGGGCAGGCCTTTGAGTGGAACCCGTGGGCCGGTAAGCGGCGGAAACGCGCCCATGAGGGCCCTGGTATAGGGGTGCCCGGGCGTGGTGTAGATGTCGTGGGCTTTTGCGGTCTCCACGATCCGGCCGCCGTACATGACGGCCATGCGGTGCGAGAGTTCCACCATCAGGGACATGTCGTGGGTGATGAACAGGACGGAGAATCCCAGTTCGCGCTGGAGGTCCTTGATCTGGGCCATGATCTCCTGCTGCACCACCACGTCCAGCGCGGTGGTGGGCTCGTCCAGAATCAGGAGTGATGGCTTCAGTGCTACGGCCATGGCGATGACGGCGCGTTGCCGCATCCCCCCGGAGAGTTGATGCGGATACGACTTGAGGCGGGCCGGATCGATTCTTACGAGCTCCAGCAGCTGTGCTGCGCGTCGAAGGGATTCTTTACGGGAGTAGCCGGCGTGTGTGGTGAAGATGTCTGCCATCTGTTCCCCGATGGTCAGCACCGGGTTCAGCGAGTTCATGGCGGATTGGAACACCATGGCAACGTCCTGCCAGCGGAAACGACGCAGCTCATCCTGGCTCATGGCCAGGACGTCCTTGCCGCCGAAGGAGATGCTGCCGGCGGTGATCTTCGCCGGATCCTTGAGCAGACGCATGATTGAGTTGGCGATGGTTGATTTTCCGCAACCGGATTCACCGGCCAGCCCGAACACCTCACCTACGCCGATGCTGAAGGAGACGTTGTCCACGGCAGTGGTCGAGCGGGTGTCGCCAATGTACTTGACGGTGAGGTTCTTGACGTCGAGGACTGCTTCGTGGGAGCCGAAGGAGACTTGAGAGACAGTCACTTTGCGGTGCTCCTTTCGGTGGTGGCGGGCTTGCGGATCTTCCGCAGCCGCGGATTGGTTACTTCGTCGACGGCGTAGTTGACCAGGGCCAGGGCGAAGGCCACCAGTGCAATGCAGAGGCCGGAAGGGACAAATACCCACCAGCTCCCGGTGAGCAGGGCACCTTCGTTTCCGGCCCAGAAGAGGTTGTTGCCCCAGGAGACGGTGCTGACGTCTCCCAGCCCAAGGAATTCGAGGCCGGCCTGGGCACCGATACCGTAGATGACGCAGGCAAGCAGCGTGCCCATCACGATCGAGGCCATATTTGGCAGAATTTCGCGGAACATGATCCGCCCGGCGCTCTCACCTGATACGACGGCGGCGGCCACGAAATCCTTGGAGCGGATGGACAGGGCCTGTGACCGGAGGACGCGCGCTGATCCTGCCCATCCCGTGACCGTGAGTACCAGGATCACGGTGCCCAGCCCCGGCGGCAGGAAGGCAGCCAGGATGACGAGCAGCGGCAGTCCGGGAAGGAGGAGGAAGACGTTGGTCAGCAGCGACAGCGCTTCGTCGATAAATTTGCCGAAATAGGCCGATGCCAGTCCTACCAGAATCCCGATAAAGGTGGACGCGAACCCGACTGTAAGGCCTACCAGCAGGGAACTTCGGGAGCCGTAGATGGTCAAGGCGAGCACGTCCTGGCCTTTGGCGGTGGTTCCGAGCCAGTGCTCAGCGTCCGGTTCCAGCGAGGCCATGCCGGTGATCCGGGAGGGGTCGCCGGGGAACAGTACCGGCGCGGCCAGCGCCAGCACGATGAAGACGAGCATGATGGCCATGCCTGTCATGGCCTTCTTGTTGGTAATAAGTCCGTGGATGAAACCGCGGTTGGTTTTGCGTGCAGCTTTTGGTTCGATCGGCTGCTGGAGGATAACGCTGGTCATGGTCGGTCCCTTGGTTACTGGGTACGCAATGGTCAGTTGCTGCGCACGCGGGGGTCGAGGCGGACATAGAGAATGTCCACCAGGAAGTTCGCCAGCAGTACGGCGGCGGTGATGGTCAGGAACAGGCCCTGCATGAGCGGGTAGTCAAGGCCCTGGACGGCGTTCAGAAGCTGGTAGCCGACGCCGGGGTAGGCGAATACGACCTCCGTGAGAAGGGCGCCGCCCACCACGAAACCCAGGCCCATGCCGAAGCTGGTCACCGAAGGCAGCATCGCGTTGCGGGCGGCGTAACGGAGCATAATCCGTCCGGGGCGTAGGCCCTTGGCCTCCGCCATGGTGATGTAGTCCTCAGAGTTGGTGGCGATCATGGTGTTCCGCATACCCAGCATCCAGCCGCCGATGGAGACCAGCACGATCGTGAGCGCCGGGAGCACGAGGTGGGCGGCGGCGTCGCCGATGAACTCCCAGGTGAAGCCGGGCTCCAGCCCATCCGTGAACGCGTGGCGGATTGGGAACCAGCCCAGAACGACGCCGAACAGATACAGCGCGCCCATCGCGAGCCAGAAGTACGGGAAGGATCCGATGAAGACCAACAGGGGAGGCAGCACCGAATCGATGGCTCCGCCCCGGCGCCATGCTGCCAGGATGCCGAGCAGGTTACCGACGACGGCGGCTATGACAAGGGCGGTCCCACCGAGCAGGAGGGTCCAGCCGACTTGGGACGAGATGACCTCGGTGACGGGGGTGGGGAATCGTGAAATGGATACCCCCATCTGCCCGGTGAGGATGTTCTGGAGGTAGCCGGCGTACTGCTCCCAGATGGGCCGGTCGTCCACGCCGAGCAGCTTGCGCAGGGCCTCGATCTGTTCGGGCTGCATCCTGTCCTGGGAGCGGGCGAACATGCGTGATACGGGGTCCCCGGGCATGAAGCGCGGGAGCAGGAAATTCAGGGTGATGGATGCCCAGAAGGCGAGCAGGTAGAAACCCAGGCGGCGCAGGATGAAGCGCACGGTTTCCCTCCAATTCGGGAGTGGTCAACATGGTGGGGTACGCCCGACGGCCGGCTTTCGAATTGGCCAGGCCGTCGGGCGTGGGTGGCATGAGGGCGGTTCGGCCTCATGCTGCGCGTGACGCTACTTGCGCGGTTCCAGGCTGGTCAGCACGAGAACCGTGGTGGGTGCGCGGACCGAGAGGGTGGCGTAAGGGTTGTCCTGAGTCGGCCAGCCGGTGAAGCGGGTGTCGTTGTACGCCCCCCATTCCGGCCCGGAAAACAGCGGCACCAGCGGCGCGACGGCATCGTATTCGTCCTGCAGCTTGTTGGCAATGTCCTTCTGCTTGGACTGGTCCGTCGCTGCAGCGAACTCCGCCAGCAGAGCATCGGCTTTGGGATCGCCGAAACGGTGGTAGTTGTCGAACGTCTTCGTGCCCACAGGCTTCACCGTTTTGGTGGACATGGAGGTGTTGAAGTACTTATACGGGCTCGGATCGTTGGCGCTCCATACAATGCCGGAGTCGAAGTTACCCGTTTCGTACCCTGCCACCACAGCGGCCCAGTCCGGGGAGTCCACCTTCGCGGTCACGCCCACCTCCGCCAGGTTCTGGGAGATCACGTTGGCAACGGACAACCAGTCGGACGATGTTGCACCCACGGAGATCTTGAACTGGAAAGGAGAACCGTCCTTGAGCGTCCGTTTGCCGTCGGGGCCCTTCGGGTAGCCGGCCTTGTCCAAGAGGTCGTTGGCTTTTTGGACGTCGTGGTTGGTCCAGGTGCAGTTGTCCTTGACCTGGGTGTTCTTCCACGTCTCGTAATTTCCGGAGAGGCCGGTGCAGTCCGCGGGCTGGGCGTAACCGCTCATACCGATCTTGGTGACCTGGTCCCGGTCCACAGCCATGCTCAATGCCTTACGGACATCAACGTCGTTGAACGGTGCCTTGGCGGTGTTGAGTTGCCAGTTGATCATGGCACCCGTCGGGGGGAACCAATAGTGCCGGTGTTCCTTGTCTTTCGAGACGAACGTCTTTTCGATGTTCGGGATGTATTGCGGGGCCCAGTCCACGTCACCATTGGCGGCAGCGAGGTTTGCGCCGTCGTTCCCAGCGAAGGCGAGCATCTTGATGCCGGCGATCTTCTGCTTCTCCGGCTGCCAGTAGTTGGGGTTCTTTTTCAGCACGAAGGACTGGGCCTGGAAGCTGTCCACCTCCGTGTAGGGCCCTGTGCCGACGGGCTTGGCGTTGGCGTCCTTTTCCGGATCAGCCAGCGCGGACCAGACGTGCTTGGGCAGGATGCTGAGCTGACCGACGTCGTACAGGGCGGGTGACCATGGTTTGTTGAACTTGAACGTGACCTTGTTGCCTTCTGCGGTCACGGCGTCGAGGTACTCGTAGCCACCCTTGAGTTTCTTCTGAAGCTCGAAGGTGTATGCCACGTCGTCGGCGACGAACGGCTGGCCATCGGACCATTTCACCCCGTCACGCAGTGTGAATGTGATAGACCTTCCGTCTTTGGCTGCCTTCCAGTCGGTGGCCAGCCACGGCACGGTGTCGCCTCTGGCCGGGTTGAAGACCAGGAGAGACTCGTAAATGGACTGCTGGACCATCGGGTTGACCGTCGGTGCGAAGGGGTTGAAGTTCCGCACGAAAGTGCCCATGTCCTCACGCGGGATAGTGAGGAACGCACTGGCGTTGGTCGCGGCGCCACCGTCTGCGGGCTTGTTGACATTGGCTACGCAGCCGGTCAGCAACATCGCGCCTACCGCCAGTCCGGCCGCGGCGATGCGGGCCGACCTGAAGTTTTTGGGGTGTGTCATGATGGGTTATCTCTTTCCTGTCTTCATCAGCAAGGTGAAGGGTGGGTGGGGTTAGCTCTTCGACGTTGATTTCGCGGTCAGACCGAAGAGCGTTCTAGCAGCGGACAGTCGACCAACTGCTGGCCGGCAGTGATCGGCTGTCCTGCTGTAAGAGCAGCGAGCGTCTGGACTCCCAGAGCGCCCATCTTTTCGAACGGCAAAGCCACTGTGGTCAGCTTGGGCCTGAGGTAGGCGGCAATGAGTTCCTGGTTGTCGAAGCCGATCACGGCGATGTCCCCGGGTATGGCCAGGCCGCGTTCCTTGATGGCGTCGTAGGCGCCCATGGCCATGCGGTCATTGAGGCAAAACAGGGCGGTTGGCCTGTCCTTGGCGGGGTACCGGTCAAGGATTTGGCAGGCAGCGTCGTAGCCGCCATCGGCGGTCGCGTACCCGGCCACCACCAGTTCCGAATCAAGCTCCAGACCCACCTCGGCCAAGGCCTCGCGGACTCCTTGCAGACGCCCGACAGCCGCCGGAATGTGCGGGTCCAGATTGATCACACCGATCCTGGTGTGACCGGCCCGGAGGAGCCGTTCGACGGCGACCCGTCCCCCTGCCCGTTCATCGGGGACAATCGAGGGCAGCTTCCCATCCAGGTCGAAACAGTTGATGAGCACCGTGGGCACCTCGTGAGCGCTTGGGGGCACATGCACGCCGCGGTGGTGCGTTGCGGCATACAGCAAACCTTCGACCCGCTGTTCCAGCAACTTCTCAACGGCAGCATCCTCCATGCCCTGGGTGGGGCCGGCCGCAACACCTTGGTCCGAGGGGGCGATAAGGAGGAATCTGCGGTCAATCCAAGCCTGGTCCTGAGCGCCTTTGATGATGTCCACAGCGAAGGGTGCGGTTACGATCTCGGTGACAATTCCGTACCAGTCGCTGCGCTGGGATGCCAGCGCCCTCGCCCCGGCGTTCGGACGGTAGCCCAACGCCTGAACCGCGTCGGCGATGCGGGTCCGCGTCTCTTCCGAAATGCTCGCGTTTTCGCGGTTGCTCAGCACGAATGAAACAGCCGTTCGGGACACTCCGGCGTGCTTAGCGACATCATTCATGGTGACCCCACGCGGCCTGGCAGTGCCCCTATTGCTTGGGGAGGTGGTTTTCGCCATTGAATGCTCCAGTGGTCGTCGTTGAGCTTGGTGATGCCGGCGCTAACGGGAGAAAGTCGGCCCGGTCCGCTTTGGTAACTCGCGTTACCTAGCGGCTGTGATTCAAGTTACCCGCGTTACTCCCGGGTGTCAACAAATTTTTCGTGTCGATGGGTGTAAGTTGCAGGTTTCCATCCGGGGTGCGGTGGGCAGCGCTCCGGACGCAGTGCGGCTAAGCCCGAACGTCCAGCGCCGCCGCCCCTCGTTG
Organism: Arthrobacter sp. 01N442; assembly: GCF_056399345.1. NCBI lineage: Bacteria > Bacillati > Actinomycetota > Actinomycetes > Micrococcales > Micrococcaceae > Arthrobacter > Arthrobacter sp. 01N442. The sequence goes on along the minus strand of NZ_JBFTRD010000004.1, from coordinate 188,261 downwards.
GCTAGCAGGGCGGTTCAGGGACGGTTCTTGAAGGATTCGACTTTGCCCGGGTCCCTCTCGATCACGGGGCCGAGGATGTCATCGACCCTCTGGAGCAGTTCAGGGTCGAGTTTGACTCCCGCGGCACGGACGTTGTCGACGAGCTGCTCGGGCCGGGATGCGCCGACGATGGCCGCTGAGACGTTGGGGTTCTGCAGTACCCATGCGACAGCGAAGGCTGCCATGGACAGTCCGGTCTCTTCGGCGAGGGGTTTCAGTTTCTGGACGCGGGTGAGGATGTCCTCGCCGAGAAAGCGGTGGTCGTCCTTGAGATCGCCGTTGTCGGCACGGAAGCGGGAGCCTTGAGGAGCCGCCGCACCGGGGGCGTACTTGCCGGTAAGGACTCCCTGGGCGAGCGGCGACCAGCAGATCTGGCCGATGCCCAGTTCCTCGCTTAGAGGAACGATCTCCTGTTCGATGACGCGCCACAGCATGGAATACTGCGGCTGGTTGGATATGAGCTGAAAGCCAAGTTCGTTGGCCAGGGCAACTCCGGACCGTATCTCGTCTGCCGTCCACTCCGACACCCCGATGTAGTGCGCTTTCCCGGCCCTGACAATATCGGCGAAGGCCTGCATCGTCTCTTCCAGTGGGGTCTCGTAGTCGTACCTGTGAGCCTGGTAGAGATCGACGTAGTCAGTTTGGAGCCGGCGGAGCGATGAGTTGATGGACTCCATGACGTGTTTTCGGGACAGGCCTCGGTCGTTCCGGCCCTCCCCAGTAGGGAAGTAGGCCTTGGTGAAAATCTCCACGCTTTCACGGCGTGTTCCTTTGAGCGCCTGGCCCAACGCTTCCTCGGCCCGGGTTCCGGCATAGGCATCGGCGGTGTCGAAAGTGGTGATGCCCAGGTCCAGCGCCTGCTTCACGCACTGCGTCGCAGCGGCCTGGTCGATCTGCTCACCGTGGGTGAACCAGTTCCCGTAGGCGATTTCGCTGATGTACAGGCCGGAGGAACCCAGCTTGCGGTGTTCCATCAGGCTACGTCCTTTCCGAAGTCGGTGAGTTGGAGCGCAGCGTCCGCTGTGCCGCCGGTGGAGTATAGGGTGAGGGATGTTTGGGCGGCAGCGGGGAAGATCAGTTCGGTCATGGCGACGAGCCCAGCGCTCCCGAAGACTTCCACCGAGCAGTGGTCAACGAAGATCTGCAGGGTGTAGCTGCCGTCCGGTCCGGCAGCAATCGGGGCGCGGCTGGTGGACGGAAAGGCCTCATGGAAGCCGGTGTCACCGGAGCGGGTACGGTCCACTACAAGTTCTCCGCTGCCGGGACGGATCCCGATCCGCGTCCCGACCGTGCCGTCGGTTGACCCCCGGACCACAAGGCCGAATTCATCGGCACTACCGGGCGTGAAGGTGACGTCAACGAGTTGCACTGCCGCGCCGCCGTCAACTGCCGCGGGACCGTCTAGGGTCACCCGCCTCACGGGACCGGGTTGCGACGTTATTCTCACTTCCGGCACGGGTTGCTGGACGAGCCGGGGTTGCCCGCTCACGGAAACGAGGGACACGTCCCGGACGAGGCTCATGGGGCTGCGCCAGGGCGATGTGGGAATGTGGTTGGCATACTGCCAGTTGTTCATCCAGCCGATCATCAGCCGCCGGCCGGCTGGGACGTTGCTGAACGAGACGGCGGCGTAGTAGTCGCGGCCCCAGTCCAGCCATTGGTAGTCGGTTACGCGTTGCGGGTCCTCCATCCCCTCGGTGAGGGTTGTCTCTGAGCTGAACGTGACGCCGTCGAACTCTCCCACGAAGTACTGGCCTGCGGAGCCGCCGTTTGGGCCCCCCGGGTTCATGTTTACCGTCAGGACCCATTTAGTAGCCGCGGCGTCGCCGTCCAGCGGCAGCTCAAAGAGGTCCGGGCATTCCCAGATGCCACCGGTGCCGTTCGCAGGGCCGAAGGTGCTGAGGTATTCCCAGTTCTTGAGGTCCTCGGAGCGGTAGAGCAGAACAGTGAAGTCGTGCGCTTCGACGGCCACCATTACCCAGTAGCTGCCGGCCGGACCGCTGTAGCGGAAGACCTTGGGGTCCCGGAATTCCGGGGAATTCCTCGTCAGGACTGGGTTGCCGGCGTACTTGGTCCAGGTGTAGCCGTCGTCGACGCTCCACGCGATGGACTGGGCCTGGGTGCCCTGGTGAGGGGAACCCGGTTTGTACGCGCTCGTGTAGATGGCCACCAGCGGGGCTTTCCCGTCGGCGCCGAATCCGCTGGTGTTGGCAGTGTCCACCACGATGCTGCCGGAGAAGATGTCCTCGTTGTCATCGCAGGGAATGGCTACCGGTTGTTCCTCCCAGCGGACCAGGTCTTTGGAGGTGGCGTGGCCCCAGGACATGTTGCTGTGGACGTTTCCGAAGGGGTTGTTCTGGTAATACAGGTGGTAGATGCCCTCGTGGAAGACGAGTCCGTTGGGATCGTTAAGCCACGTGTCCCTGGCAGCGTAGTGCATGGCCGGCCTGTAGGTCTCAAGGGTGGAGGGGACGCTGTTCATTGTTCTCGTTTCATGACGGTGCGTGGGGTCCGCGAACCTGTGAGGTAGGGGTGTTTTCGCGTGGAGGAGCAGCCTGAAGTCGGACAGGGTGCTGCAGGGTGCTCAGGAGCTCATTTTCTGGGCACACTCCTGGCGGCCCGTCCGGAAGATTTTGGGTTGTGTCATGATGGGTTATCTCTTTCCTGTCTTCATCAGCAAGGTGAACGGTGGGTTGGGTAAGCTCTTCGACGTTGATTTCGCGGTCAGACCGAAGAGTGTTCTAGCAGCGGACAGTCGACCAACTGCTGGCCGGCAGTGATCGGCTGTCCTGCTGTAAGAGCAGCGAGCGTCTGGCCTCCCAGAGCGCCCATCTTTTCGAACGGCAAAGCCACTGTGGTCAGCTTGGGCCTGAGGTAGGCGGCAATGAGTTCCTGGTTGTCGAAGCCGATCACGGCGATGTCCCCGGGGATGGCCAGACCGCGTTCCTTGATGCCGCCGTCGCCCACCGCAAACTCGGCCACGACCAGCTCCGGATCACTCTCCACACCCACGCCAGCCAGGGCCCCGCGGACGCCCTGCAAACGCGGGCTGCTCCCCGCCGGGGCGGCGCCGGAGACCAGTTCAGGCCCCTGTTCAAGGGGGCGATATCCGCCATTGAATACTCCAGTGGTCTTCGTTGAACTGGGTGACGCCAGCACGGAGGGATTTGGGGTGAACGCTCTAGGTAACTCGCGTTACCTAGAGCGTGTGATCAAAGTTACCCGCGTTATCTGGGCAGTGTCAAAAGGTTTGTTGGCGTTGAGGACAGACGTCCCCCGCGCCACGGCGGATCATCACCATCCGCAGCTCCAATACCGGTCAGCCGCACGGCCGCCACGCTGGACGGATGGAGCAACGCCCTTGGGTGAGGGGCGGCTGTCTCGCGGCCATCGGGAGAGGGACACCATATGCGGAGAACGACATCACCCTCGACTTCTGTGCCGGAGGCATCGCATCAGTGGAAAACTCAGCACGGGACTGGAACGATGCCCTCCCGGCCCCTAGACCTCCGCCACCGGCGCCGCGAACTGGGCCTCGTACAGGCGCGCGTACGCCCCGCCGGCCTCGAGCAGTGACGCGTGCGTGCCCTGCTCCACGATCTGCCCGGCTTCCATCACCAGGATGAGGTCGGCGTCGCGGATGGTGGAGAGCCGGTGGGCGATGACGAACGACGTCCGGTCGCTCCTCAAAGCGCTCATCGCCTTCTGAACCAGCACCTCGGTGCGGGTGTCCACCGAGGACGTCGCCTCGTCCAGGATCAGCACCGACGGCCGGGCCAGGAACGCCCGGGCGATGGTGAGGAGCTGCTTCTCCCCCGCAGAGACATTGCCACCCTCGTCGTCGAGCACGGTGTCGTATCCCTGCGGCAGTGACTTCACGAACCGGTCCACGTACGTCGCCTTGGCAGCTTCCAGGATCTCCGCTTCCGAGGCGTCCGGCCGGCCGTACGCGATGTTGTCCCGGATGGTCCCGCCGAACAGCCAGGTGTCCTGCAGCACCATGCCCATCCGCGAGCGCAGCTCGTGCCGCGACATCAGCGCCACGTCCACGCCGTCGAGCGTGATCTTCCCGGCGTCGAGCTCGTAGAAGCGCATCATCAGGTTCACCAGCGTGGTCTTGCCCGCCCCGGTGGGCCCCACGATCGCCACGGTCTGCCCGGGCTCGGCAACCAAAGAAAGTGAAGAGATCAGCGGCTTGTCCGGTGAGTACGCGAAGGACACGTCCTCGAACACCAGCCGACCGCGCGTCGTTTCCGGCTTCAGCGGCACATCCGGGTCGGAGAGTTGCTCCTCGGTGTCCAGCAGCTCGAACACCCGCTCGGCGGACGCCACCCCGGACTGCAGCAGGTTCGCCATCGAGCCCAGCTGGGCCAGCGGCTGGGTGAACTGCCGCGAGTACTGGATGAACGCCTGCACGTCGCCCAGCTGCATGGCCCCGGACGCTACCTGCAGGCCGCCCACCACGGCGATCCCCACATAGACCAGGTTCCCGATGAACGTCATGGCCGGCATGATCAGCCCGGAAATGAACTGCGCGCCGAAGCTGGCCTGGTACAGCTCCGCGTTCTTCTGCCGGAACGTCTCCTCCACCTCGCGCTGCCGGCCGAAGACCTTCACCAGCGCGTGCCCGGTGTACGTCTCTTCGATCTGGCCGTTCAGCTCGCCGGTGTTCTTCCACTGCGCCACGAAGAGTTTCTGTGAGCGCTTGGCGATCAGCGCCGTCGTCACCAGGGTCAGCGGAATGGTCACCAGCGCGATGATGGCCAGCGTCGGCGAGAGGATCACCATCATCACCAGCACCCCGGCCACGGTCAGCAACGAGGTCACCGCCTGGCTGATGGACTGCTGCAGGCTCTGGGAAATGTTGTCGACGTCGTTGGTCACCCGGCTGAGCAGCTCACCGCGCTGCACGGTGTCGAAGTAGCGCAGCGGCAGGCGGTTGATCTTCGCCTCGATCCGCTCGCGCAGCCGGTACACGGTCCGCTGCACCACGCCGTTGAGGATATATGCCTGCATCCACATAAACGACGACGCCAGCACGTACAGCACCAGCGCCCACAGCAGCACGGCGGACAACGCGGCAAAGTCGATCCCGGTGCCGGGCGTCAGCGCCATGGCGTTGAGCATGTCCGCCTTCTGGTTCTCCCCCGCGGCACGCAGCTGCGCGATCAGCTGCTCTTTACTGACTCCGGCGGGCAGCTGCTTCGACACGACGCCGGCGAAGATCAGGTTGGTGCCCTCGCCCAGCAGCCGCGGGCCGATCACCGACAGCGTCACGCTGACGACGGCGAGGGCCAGCACCAGCGCCAGCCAGAGCCGCTCGGGGCGCAGTTCTCCTAGCAGCCGCCGGGCGGACGGACCGAAGTTCATCGCTTTCTCCGCCGGGACGTTCATCCCGGCGAACGGGCCGCCGTGGCCGGGGCCACCGCGCGGCCGCGGAATCCGCAGCGGGACTTCTCGGCCGGCACCCGGAGAACCGGGAGTGCCGGCGCCGCCCGCGCCGCCGCCCGCCGTCGGCCGCTGGGATTCGACCTTGCTCATACCGCCTCCTCCGCCGCCAGCTGGGAGTTCACAATTTCGTTGTACGTCTCCGAGGTCTCCAGCAGCTCCTCGTGCGTGCCGTGCGCGACGATCCGTCCGTCGTCGAGCACCAGGATCTGGTCCGCGTCCGCGATGCTGGAGACCCGCTGGGCGATGATCACCATCGTCGCACCGGCGGTGTGCTGCCTGAGCGCCTGCCGCAGCCGGGCATCCGTGGCGGTGTCCAGCGAGGAGAACGAGTCGTCGAAAATGTACAGCTCGGGCCGTTTCACCAGCGCCCGGGCGATCGCGATCCGCTGCCGCTGCCCGCCGGAGACGTTGGTGCCGCCCTGCGAGATCGGCGCGTCCAGCCCGCCCTCCATCGCGCGGACAAAGTCCTCGGCCTGAGCGATGGCCAGCGCCCGCCAGAGTTCGTCCTCGGTGGCGTCGGGTTTGCCGTAGAGCAGATTGCTGCGGACCGTGCCGGAGAACAGGTAGGGCTTCTGCGGGACCAGGCCGATGTGCCCCCAGAGCTGGTCCGGGTGCAGCTCGCGCACGTCCACGCCGTCGATCCGCACCGAGCCGGACGTGGCGTCGAAGAGCCGCGGCATCAGGTTCACCAGGGTGGTCTTGCCGGAGCCGGTGGAGCCGATGATCGCCGTCGTCTGCCCGGCGCGGGCGGTGAAGTCCACGTCGGAGAGCACCGGCGCCTCGGCACCCGGGTAGGCGAATCCGACGTCGCGCATTTCCAGTTCGCCGCGGGCGGCGCCGGCGAGGCTGACCGGCTGCGCGGGCGGCCGGACGCTGGATTCGGTGCCCAGCACCTGCCCGATCCGGTCCGCGGAGACGGCGGCGCGCGGGATCATGATCGCCATGAACGTGGCCATCATGACGGACATCAGGATCTGCATCAGGTAGCTCAGGAACGCGATCATGGTGCCCACCTGCATGGACCCGTCCTCGATCCGGTACGCGCCGAACCAGATCACGGCCACGGAGGAGACGTTCAGGACCAGCATCACGGTGGGGAACGCGAGCGCCATCAGCCGGCCGGCGCGCAGGGCGGTGTCCGTGACGTCCTCGTTGGCGCGGCCGAAACGGGAGGTCTCGATGTCCTCGCGGACGAAGGCGCGGACCACGCGGATGCCGGTGAGCTGTTCGCGCAGCACCCGGTTGACCGTGTCGATCCGGGTCTGCATGAGCCGGAAGAGCGGCACCATCCGGGTCACGATCAGGCCCACGGCGATGAGCAGCACCGGCACGCTGACCGCGATCAGCCAGGACAGCTGCACGTCCTGGCGGATGGCCATGATGACGCCGCCGATGCTGAGCATGGGCGCGGTGACCATCAGCGTCGCGGACATCAGCACCAGCTGCTGGACCTGCTGGACGTCGTTGGTGGAGCGGGTGATCAGGCTGGGCGCGCCGAAGCGGGTGACCTCCTGCTCGGAGAACTCCGCCACCCGGCTGAAGATCGCCCCGCGCACGTCCCGGCCCAGCGCCATCGCGGCCTTCGCGCCGAAGTAGACGGCGGCGATGGTGCACGCGATCTGCAGCAGGGTGACCATGAGCATGACGCCGCCGGTGCGCAGGATGTAGTCCGTGTCCCCGCGCGCCACGCCCTGGTCGATGATGTCCGCGTTCAGGGTGGGCAGGTACAGCGAGGCGATGGAGGCGGCCAGCTGGAAGACGACGACGGCGAGCAGCAGCGCGCGCTGCGGCCGCAGGTATTGCACGAGCAGTTTCCAGAGCATCCGGTCTCCAGTTCTTGCACGGCCCCCGATTGGTGGTCCGGAGGTCAGTTTACGTCCGGATGCTGGGTGGGGACGGGGTTATTCTCAGGGCGGATTCGGGAGTTTGGTGCGGGAACGGTGGTGGATAGGTGCCTACAGTCTCCCCAACAAGCTTAGGCACCTCCTTACGGAGCAAACGTTCTTCGGTTCCTCGAAGGTTGGATGAGTGGGGCACTCGAGATTTGACGGCAGGGGTTCGATGAGGGACCGGCTTACGGGCAGACCGGTTGCGGGGCCTTATCCTCAGTCGATGGAGGGTCTTGAGAAACGGTTGATAGCAGTTCGCCAGGGGCATGTCAGACCGACCGGGTCGTGGCTTTATGTGTGGGTTGATACTGCTGATGGAGCGATCGCATACGTCGGCGTCACCGGCTTTGACCCGGAGTTGCGATCACACTTGCATCTGACAAGTGACAACCCCGACCATGGGCGAGTGCGTGCATCTGTTCCGCACTTTCAGGAGCGGGACTTTGACGTTCTTGCGTTCAAGCTTCCAGAGAACGTATCGCGCTCCGAGGTGAAGGCCGCTCTAGTCGGTCAGCTTGCCGAGGGTGATCACAAAGTCGCCAAGAATTCAGATGCTGGCCTGCACACCGGCATTATCAGCCCGATCATCGGTGCGTTGGAAGGCTATCGCAGCCAGCTAAAGACGTCCCGGTAGTCTCCAGATGGACGCTCACGGATCGGCATACGGACACCTGGCGCACCGGTTACGCTGGCACGCATGTCTCGGATTCTGATCACTGGCATGTCAGGGGCGGGAAAGACCGCTGTGCTGCATGAGTTGTCCCGGCGTGGCTACCGAACGATCGACACGGACTACGACGCCTGGGTGCTTCCCGACGGCACATGGGACGAACCACGTATGTCGGCACTTCTCGCTTCTGTTTCGTCCGTAGTTGTTTCGGGGACTGTCGAGAACCAGGGTCGGTTCTATGACCGCTTCTCCGCTGTTGTTCTCCTGAGCGCGCCGGTTGAAGTCCTTATCCAGCGAGTCTCGGTTCGCAGGAACAATCCCTACGGCAACTCAGAGGCAGACCAGTCCGCGATCCGCCAATACGTTCTCGACGTCGAACCGTTGCTTCGAAACGGCGCGGCCCTCGAACTCGATGGCCGTCGACCGGTCCCAGAACTGGCCGATGAGGTCGAACGTCTAATCGTGGCGTCCGATCAGATCTGAACGCACAGGCGTAATCCGTAGCATGCGCCGCAAGCTTTGCATGTAATAATAATCTTGCATGTGCAATTCGTAGATTTGTCTCGAAGAGCATTCGGGCCTCACGTGGGGGCTCAGCACCTACCTGAGGAGAAATGCTGTGGATTACTTTGGACTTCCCTGGTTTGCTTGGATCATCATCGTGGGCATAGTTTTTGGCACTGTCACCAACATGATCATCGCCCGGGGAAAGGGCGACGCCGACGGCGAACTGCGGCTTCAGCTTGAGCAGAACGTCGAGCTCAACCGCCAGCTGCTCCTCAGGCTCGAGTCGTTGGACAATAGGGTGGCCGGCGTGGAGAAGACGCTGAGCGACGTCCCCAATTAGTTCGGTGAATCCGTCAGCATCCCCTGGGCCGGAGTCCCTTGCCGAGAAACTGGGCGCTCTCGCCAGTGTGCCTCGGCTGCGAATACTTGAGGCCCTCTCTGAGCAGGACCTGCATGTCAGCGAGCTCGCACGTCGAATGGGAATGTCCAGGCAACTTCTGTATTTACACCTGTCCAAATTGGAAAGCGCCGGGTTCGTCGCAGGCACCTTGGAACTTGGCGCGGACGGAAAGGCCGTCAAAACCTACCGACTGCTGCCCTTCTCGATGGTCCTCACGATAGACACCCTCCTGGCTGAAATCAGGGCGGAGGCGGACTAGCGGGCGCTTGCCAACGGCATCCCGCTCTGGGTTCCTTCACCGCGCGGTGGCGTTCCGTGCGTCGTCGGCGTGATCGGGGTCGGAAGAAGCTACCTGGAAGTCCACGACGTCGACGAATGCGTCGGCCGGCATGGCCGGGTAGTGCCGTCGAAGAGCTTCGAGGTAGCCGTCGACTGTTTCGCCGTTCGAAAGGCGGAGCCGCTCGGGAGTCAGGTCATTGATCCGATACCGCTGGATCTCAAGGATGTTCCCGTGCAGTGGCGGACACCCCGCATCATCTTCGAAGTAGAAAATCGCAGGACCAACTGCAATCTGCTCGTCCCAGCGGACCGAAGAGGTTTTCCGTCCGCTGGCGACGGCGTCATAGTAGCGTCGGTTGAATCGGAACACTCGTTCGGCCTGGGCGTCTGGAAAGAAGTACGTGTCCGAGAGGAGCTTGGCGACGGGGCGCATCTGGGGGCCAGTGACGGTTGGGACGGCGACGAGAATATCGGGGTGCAGATCGAGCATCACCTGCCGGCAGCGGCCACACGGCGGAATGAGACCACGCCCTCCATCGCCGGCGGCCGCCATCGCGACCAAGGGACCAGCCTCGGCTGTTGCCGCAACCCCCAGCGCGACAAGCTCGGCGCAGGGCCCGCCGGTGAAGTGGTAGACATTCACAGCTGTGTGTATCCGGCCGTTGGTGTCCATGGCGGCGGCTGCCACGGTGTGGTTTGGGTTGCCACCGAGCGATCGAGCCAGCGCCTCTGCTGCCTCTACAACGCGGCGTTCCATGTCCAGGGGTTCCATGCACACCAGCATCGCACGAGCCGTGCGAGCCTTCAGGCGTCCGATAATCGGCGGCTTAAGCCCTTAGGGCTCAAGTCACCGCTGCTTCCCTGGCTCTGGGTAGTGCTACGCGGAAGGGCCGAGCGATTCAAGACCGGAGCGGATTTGGGCGGCAGACTCCTCCAGATCTCCCACTGTCCGGAGCTGCCAGTCGGCGTCGATTCGAAAAGTGTCGCCTTGGTATCGCGGGAACACATGCAGGTGAACGTGGAAAATCTCCTGAAAGGCAGCCTCGCCGTCGGCCAAAAATAGGTTTATACCCTCGCAGCGAAGGCCGGTCCGCCGCATCGCGTTCGCGAGTCGGTGACCCGCGCGAAAAATACGGGCGCCCGTTTCAGGATCCAGATCCTCGAGCCCGGAGGCATGATTTCTGGGTATTACCAACACGTGCCCGGGAGTAACCGGGCTGGTGTCCATAAATGCCATCACCGTCTCGTCCTCATAAACGATATTGGAAGGTACTTCTCTTTCGACGATGCGGCAAAACAGGCACGGAACGTCTCGGTCGGTGGTCATGAAGATCATCCTGCCATTTGGCCTCACCGATGGCCTCGACCCGTGTCGTCCAGGGGTCCTCGAGGTCCGGCTTCCTGAACTGGGCAAGAGGTCATGACGATCCCTCTTTCGACGGCAGAAGCCACGCTGCCCATGAGGCATGGCTTGGCGCCGGGAAGCTCAACGGTCCGTTGACGGATCTCCTCCTGCGGGCGGATCAGCTGACATCTCCATACACGCGCCTGAGGCGTCGACGTGCTCGGGCGCGTGAGGTAACCCGTCGAACGTGACCGCGAAAATACCAAGTGAGCGCGAGGCCGAGGATTGCGAGTGGGAGCAACTCTGGAGCTAACGCGAACGTGCCGACGACGATTTCGAACGCTTCGAATCCAATCAGCGAGCCGGCCGCGAACCAGACCCACCCGCCGAACAGCGTGGCGCGCGTAGCCGCACGGCGGGAGGTCCGGCGGGCGAGCACCCACAGCAGTCCTAGGCGACGTGGATCCGGTGCGCGGTATCGCGGGTGCTTTTTGCTGCGGAGAGAGGGATGGAGGGAATGGGGGGACATGACGATGAGTTCCTTGTGGTGGCAGTCAGCGAAGTGTTCTGAGGCCGCCCAGGAACAGCGCGTGCAGCGCGAAGGCATTTCCCGGCTGCGCGGCGCGATTGCCGGCGGCAGGAGGAATTTATTGGGCTGCTTGGAAACTGCTGCTTAGGCGGCGACGGCGTCCGCCGGGGCGCGGGGACCTGTCCCGCCTACGGGTGCGGACCGTGCCATGGACAGGGAGCCTGTACCGGGCTGCTCGTCTTGGCCGGGGCCGTCGGTATCGGCTCGTACCCCCAGTACGGTATGGAGCAGTGCTTGGAAGGTGTAGGCCACGAGGCTCGCCACGGCAGCAATCAGCGCAAGGAGAACGAGATCCGTTACCGGCGGCAAACTCTCGTTGGCCGCCATGCGGAACGCGACGTCGGCGTGGACAAAGCGCTCCAATAAGGCCAACCCGAGCAATAACACTTCGCCACCCCCAATCGCCTTCACGGTAACACCGGCCGAGAACCCGATCAACGATCGCCATTCGCGGTCGAATGCATAACCAATCAAAGCAGCCCTTAGGCTGATGTCATGAATAACACCATGAGGGCAACGCTCATCTGGTCGCTGGGGGCAGTTGTTTTCTCTCTCATCGGCGTGTACGTCGCATTGAATTCCAACGGGGTTTGGTACAGCGTCGCCTCGGCCGTCATCCTTTTGTTCGCCGGCTGCACCTTCGCCGTCAAGGGCATTCTTTCGCTTCGTAACTCAAATCCCAACATCTAAGTAACCAGCGCCAAAGATGGGGTCGACGTGAGCGGAAACGAATGGCGCCGCATTCGCGCGGCGCTCGCAAATAACAGGTCTCGAATTGCGTTCGCCGAGATGGTCTTAGCTGAAGCCGCCGCCAGCGGTGTGGGGCTCAGCAACGCCGAGAGGCAGAAGGCCCTAGTTGACCTTGAGAAATCCAAGCTAGTAGGCCGGAAACACGGTGGATCTGAAGTGAACGTGCCGCACATCCGTGCGCTGCTTAATGCTCCGGCTGGAAACCAAAATCGACGGGGTCTTGATCGATTTCTGGTCGACGGCCGCATAGACAGGTATCCGGCATCCCTGCCTCAGCGTTACGAACTCCTGGAATGGATCTCGACGCAGGCTCTCGAGCGCGGAGCTCGACGAGCGGGCCTTCAATGAACGACTCGTCGAGTATGCCGATGAGGTTGCTGTTCTCCGGCGTTATCTTGTTGACGCAGGTCTAGTCGAGCGAACGCGCAGTGGAACGTCGTACTGGCTTGCCCGGCGGCAGAGTCCTTCCCAAGAGCCCATTTCTTGAAGGTCCGCCCATGTCCGGTCAGCCCGAAGTTTCAGCTGTCGGAACTGGCCTTCTTTCGGGGTCCCAGAACACAGAACTCGTTGCCTTCTGGATCCTCCAGTACAGTCCACGGCTGCTCGCCCTGACCAACATCGACCCTGCGGGCACCCAAAGCGATCATCCGCTCGACCTCAGCCGCTGGATCGTCCGGCCGAAAATCGAGGTGAAGACGATTCTTTGTAACATTCGAATCTGCCACCGGCACAAAGACCAACCCCGGCAACCGGTCCGGTGCAGAACGAATTTCGAACTCATCGTCACCGTCTATAGTCACGACCCAGCCCAAAGCTTTGGCCCACCAATGTCCAAGCTCAGCCGGCCGCGCCGAATCGACAATTACTTGTTCCCATTCGAGACTCATGCGTGCCACTCTACTGAGCCGGATCGCTGCCCGGTGAAGAATCGCTCACTGGTCTTCTGGCGCTGAGCTGCCCTGGGTCCGGCGATGTTCCTTGAATCCCGACCGCAGGGTGGTGAAGATCGCGATGCCCATGGCCACCGCGGTGAACCACAGACCGGTCGATCCCTGAAGGGCGAGAGTTAGGGAGATGATCAGGAGCACTGCGGCAACCGAGAGAAATGCCCATCGTCCTGCGGTCATCAATTCCCCTGTTCGGTGTGCTGGTGAAACGTGCCTTCGACGGAGTGGGCGAGCAGCAATAAGGGACGTCGACGCCGAGTCCTAACGACCATCAGCCAACCGTGATCTAAGTTCGTCTGCATGGGTAGCGAGTGCCTGACGCTGGTCTCGGGTGAATCTCCTAGCCTGCAGGTCGAGAACGGCCCGGCTGGGCCCCTCTTCCACCCCCAACAGTTGACCCACGCGATGGATTGCTTCGTCCACGTCCTCTGATTCGTCGATCACCCGGAAAACTTCGTCGCGCTGATTCATAGCCTCCACCAGCGCCTCAACGATCATCAACTGCTGTTCCCGCATCTGCCGATCATGCTCATCCATGCGGCGATTCTCGCACGACGAAGGTAACTGGCAGGAAGGCTGCCCGTACGCAGCAGGCTTTACCAGCCTTTCTTCAGGTGCACCGTCCGGGGCTTCTTGAGTTGTTCGTTTGTCCCCGCAGCGCTGGCTGCGTTGGCTGCGTTGGCGGCTCGTGTGCGGGCGCCCTCGTGCCGGATGGTTCCGATGGCTGCGCCGGTGAGGGCGGCGTTAACGACGTTTCCTGCGACGATGAGTCTCTGGGTACGCTGCTGCTCAGCCAGTAGTTCAGCGTGATTGTTTTCCACTCGGGCTCGGTGCAGGTCGGTCTCGTAGAGATTGAGGGCGGTAGAGATGTCGTTGGAACGATGATTCTGGACGGCCTCAGTGCAGAAGGCAGTCGCTGCCGGCACCCACTCCGGTGCTGATGGAGAATCGGTGAATGGTGAGCACAGTGCACGGTGACGGGTTCGTGGTTCAAGCGGGCGGCCAGTCGCGAGCTGAGGTCCTGCAATTGCTACACAGCGCCGGCGTCATGCTCAATGCTCACGCCGAGACGCTGCTCGCCCACCCCTCCTTCGACGCCCCATTGGCACGAAGCTTGAGAATAGTGGAACGAACGGTAGGAGAGCTTGGCTTTGAGCGCGGTGCGATTCAGTCACGGGTCTTCACCGCTGCGAGGAACCAAGGCCTCGAACTTTGCCCCCTGGTGGCGGGCCCCTACCTCCGCTTGGCAATCATGGAGCAGACGAATGCACCGGACTCTGTCTTGTCCGCTGGCCGTGCGCCGACCGGAGCAATTCATGTCGCCTCGGAGCCGCTGAGCGAGGACGTGGAGTACCCCAAGGGGTTTTACCTCCGTGTCGTGGATGGGCAGCCCTGGCTAAGGGGCTATCGGTGCGATGACACCTACGTATGGGCGCCGGAACAGCGGCTCGCGTTCGTAGTGCCAGCTGACTAAAGAGCGCCTACTGATTTGCTGGACACCGGCAGACCTGGGTCCATATGAAGTGGGCGCCATGGCTGGCATCGTGTTCCCTCCCTTTGTCGTAACCGCGGGGCCATTCGTCCGCAAGGCTCCCGTCGACCCAGCGAAGGCTCGGGGCCAGGACCATAACGTGGGTTCAGCTCCGCCGCCCGAAGTATGCTTACCGGAAACCCTGAGCCAGGGCGAGCCGGCGAGGTTGATTGGGGTGCTGTTTATGTCTTCGCGAGATTTTTCCTCAACAGGTGCGCCATGTTGGGTTGATACATGGCAACCGCACCCCCGGGCCGCTGTCGATTTCTACGGTGATTTGTTCGGCTGGAGCTTCGACAAACCGATTCTGATGTCGGGTTTCAGAGGTGAGTACTACCCTGCTCGTCTGGCCGGACGTTTGGTGGCCGGTGTGGGGCAGGCTCCACCGCAGTCCCCAGCGGGATGGCTGACCCATATCCGTGTGGACGACGTCGGGAGGGCAGTGGCTCTTGCTGAGCAGGCTGGTGGCCGCGGGCTCGCAAACTTTGAGGCCCCGACGCCCACGGCATTGGTTGCAGACTCCTCCGGAGTCATGTTTTGCCTAAGGCAGGCTGGCGACGATCGCGGCGTCGAACTCGTCGACCAGCCCAATTGTTGGGCAATGAGTTCGCTGCATACTCCGGATCTGCAAAAGGCAAGGGACTTCTACCAAGCGATGTTCAACTGGGAGCTGAAGTCTTCGCCGGACGCCACCTTTTCGCGGTGGGTTCGAGAGGGCCAGATGGTGGCAGTGGCTACCACCACCGACGGCACGGATATCCCTCCGCACTGGAGTGTCAATTTCTCGGTCGACAACGCAGACGACATCGCCGACAAGGCGGCGGATCTGGGGGGCGGCATCGTAATGGCCCCCTCAAATACCCCGGGATTCAGAAGCGCGGTGATCCGGTACCCGTGGGGCGGCGTCGTCGCGGTTAGCGCGGTCACCGCTTGAATAACGCAATTCAGCTGCGGCGGCATCAAGACCTCAACCTGAGGGAACTTGCGGCCCTGGAAGTCCTATTCGACAGTGAGTATTTGAGCGACTACGGCCAATGGAATCCGGACGCGCCGTACGGCTACTCGCCGGCGGATTTCCATGTGCTGGCATACCGAGGCTCTGAACTTGCGGCGCACGTGGGCTTTCAACGTCGGGTGATCTCGGTGGGAACGGACGACGTCGTCGTGGCTGGCACAGGAGGTGTGCTGGTTGATCATCGTTTTCGCGGTCTTGGCCTCGGCAGCCGATCGATGCGCCGCGCCCAAGAGGCGATGCGTAGCGAGGTCGGAGCCGACTTCGGTTTCCTCGGATGTCGAAAAGAGGTGGTCCCGTTCTACGAGTCGACGGGATGGGTCCAGGTGCATGCCACGGAGCGGTGCCTGTCCCGAGTAGACCAGAGCTCGGTTATCGTGTCCCAAGGCGGGCCCATGCTTATCTGTTCGTCCACGCGAGATGCGAGTGAGTGGCCAAACGGCGACGTCGATCTTCGAGGGACACCTTGGTGATGACAAAACGGAACGCCCTGCGTCCCGGGGTTCTCTAACGGAGAGCGCAGGCTTACAGCAGCACCACCCATTCGGCGTAGAAGATTCCAAGTGCGACGGCGACGAAAAGACCCGCGATGATCCAGAAGCGGGCCACGACGGTGACCTGTTCCCAGCCCTTCAATTCGAAGTGGTGGTGCAGCGGCGTCATGAGGAAGACGCGCTTGCCGCCGGTGAGTTTGAAGAAGCCCACCTGGATGATCACGGAGAGGGTGATCATGACGAACAGGCCGGCCATGATGATGAGGAGCAGCTCGGTGCGCGAGAGGATCGCGAAGCCCGCGATTGCGCCCCCAAGGGCGAGTGATCCGGTGTCGCCCATGATGATCTTCGCCGGAGTGGTGTTCCACCAGAGGAATCCCACGAGGGAGCCGCACAGCGCAGCCGCGATCAGGGCCAGGTCGAGCGGATCCCGCACCTGGTAGCAAATATTGGACTGGACGCTGGGGTCAGCGCACCGTTGGTTGAACTGCCAGATGCCCATCAGCATGTAGGCGCCGAAGACAAGGATCGACGCTCCCGCGGCCAGGCCATCCAGTCCGTCGGTGATGTTCACGCCGTTGGACGTCGCGGTGAGGATCAGAATGGACCAGAGGATGAACAGGACCGCGCCGATCAGCGGCCCGGCAAAGGCCAAATCCAAGGAAGTGTCCCGAACGAAGGAGATTGCGGTGGAGGCTGGAGTGCGTCCGTGCTCATCGGGAAAGTTGAGCGCGAGTGCGCCGAACGTCACCCCGACGGCTGTCTGGCCGACGATTTTCGCCGGCGCGGTGAGCCCGAGGCTGCGCTGCCTGGAGACCTTGATGTAATCATCGAAAAATCCCACGAGGCCCATGCCGACCGTGACCACGAGGAGCAGCAGTCCCGACGCTGTTGGGCCCGACGATGGACCAAGCATCGCCATGGTCCCGTGCGTGGCGAAGTAGGCGATCACCACCGAAGCAATGATCCACGCCCCGCCCATGGTGGGCGTGCCACGTTTGGTGTGGTGGGTGGTGGGGCCGTCGTCGCGGATGAACTGGCCGTACTTCTTCCTAACCAGATAGCGGGCGAGGACTGGCGTGCCGCTCAACGACAGGACCAAGGCCAAAGCAGCGGCGATCAGCAGCGCAATCATCGGGAGGCGCCCCTTCTGTTTCCCGGACTAGGTCCGTTTCATGACTCGGGTGGATCGCCGGGCACCCCCGCCGACTCGTTCGACGCCGATCCTAGCCGATCGTTTCGTCAGTACCAGCGTCAAGAACTCTTCACTTGAGCCAGGGGAATCCCCCAGGCATGGCAGACGCACGGCTAGACACGGCCTCGAAGTCGTGGAGCGCCGGGGCGAGCGGCAGGTCATGGGGTTCAACGGCGATTTCGGCCATGACAGGAACGGGCTCGGTGCTGATGAACTGGCATTCGGTGATCGGACCAAGGATGGGGTCCGTGTAGCTGGGCATCCTTGTGAAACTTCTGCTCGGAAGTACGTAGACCACCCCGGGCTCGGTAGGAGGCTGGCCGTCCGCAGTTGCAGCATACGAGAGGAAGATACGCCGTTCCGACCACCCTCCGGCCGCGGTGCCAGGATAGAAGCAGGCGTTTAGGAAGCGTCGGCAGGACGATGAACGGATCGCGTACGCGACCGCCCATGACGGGTCTTCGGTCGCATAGACGGCTGTCGTCTTTGAAAAGTCGTCAAGGCTGAAGTCGAGGGGCGCCCTTGGGGTAAGCGACGTAAGACCTGGTGCCTGCGACCCGTGCAGCAGGACGTCACTGGTTGCGACAAGTTTGGCAAGTTGAGTCCAGGTCTTGCCACCTTTGGCCGGAGCGGGCACGTGCCAGGTGAATGCATCCACGCGACAAACGCTAGCAGCGCCGCGTCCGGGCCGGCGTGGAAGCCAGGAGATGGGATGACCGACTGCTCTAATGATCTGATGACGTCACAGAAACTGGCTGCCCCGGCGAAGGCCCGCCCCGGCGATCGGGTCGCGATCCTCTCTCCGGCTTTTGCGGCCCCGGCAGTCTCGGAGGCGGTCCACGAGCAGGCTATGCGGCGGCTAACGGAATCCACGGGGCTGATTCCAGTCGAGTACCCGACTACGCGGCAACTCGGTGCAAGCGCCCAAGCACGGGCTGCCGACCTCACTGCGGCCTTCGCCGATCCAACGATCCGGGCCGTTCTTGCGACGATTGGGGGCAATGACCAGATCACGGTCATCAAGCACATCGACGCCGGTGTCGTCGCCAGCAACCCGAAGCCGTTCCTTGGCTACAGCGACAACACGAACCTGCACAACTTCCTGTGGGGTCTCGGGATCCCCAGCTACTACGGCGGCTCCACGCAGGTGCACCTTGGAGCAGGTCCGCACGTGGACAGCGTGCACCTTCTCTCGCTTCGCGCCGCACTCATCGACGGCGGAACCATCGAGTTGTCTGATCCCGGAGAGTCAGAAGACTACGGCGTCGCTTGGACAGACCCTCGCGCCCTGACCCAGTTCGGTGTCCGCGAGGCGACGGAACCGTGGGCCTGGTCCGGTCCTCAGACGGTTGTGGAAGGACGGTCGTGGGGCGGCTGTCTCGAGGTGATCGACCAAATTGCGATGGCTGACCGGATGCCGGCCGTTGGCGACCTCGAAGGGGCGATCCTCCTCTTCGAGACAAGCGAGGTGCTGCCGGCCGCGGACGACGTCAAGAGATGGGTACGGGCCCTGGGCGAGCGGGGAATCCTTGAAGCCGCCGCCGGCGTACTCGTCGCCCGTCCACCCGTCAGCCAACTGGGCGCACCAGTTCCGGCACCCGACGAACGAGCCCGCCTGCGGACGGAACAGCGCGAGGTAATCATCGAGCAGGTCAGCGCGTACAACCCGGACGCCGTCGTCTGCGTCGGAGTTCCCTTCGGCCATACCCGGCCCCAGTGGATCCTTCCCCACGGTGGACTCATCCGCCTCGACGGAACCACCAAAACACTCACCGCTGACTACGGCATCTAACGGGGGTTTATGGTCACGGAGTCGGCGCCGCACGTGAGCCGTAGGCGCGCGTTTGTGGCTAGAAGCCGACAATCCCGGTCCTTGACCCGAGGGAACCCAGCCAGTTCATCAGCGGAACCGTGCCTGACGTAGTGGAACTCGTCGTACTTGGTAAAGATCTCCACGACGTCGCCGTCGAACCCGTCCTGAGTTACGAGTACGGATTGACCGGTGGGGGCCTCCAGTTCAACGTCGTCGCCGATTCCAGCGGCGCCAAAATAGGCGGCAAGCACGACCGCTGCAAGGTAAGGCGCCGCCAGGATGGAGCCGGCGCACGCTGTCCATCCCACGCTTCGCCGGATCCACCGCTGGCGGATGCGGCCGATCAGCGCGGGGACCAGCAGAAACGCGCCCACGGCGCCGCCGAGCAGACTGAGCAGCTGAATCCATCCGGTAATCGCAGACCCGGAAACACCCCGGTGAAAGAAGACGACTTGCCGGCCGTAGGCGTCTGAGGCAGGTGCGCCCCAAATGGCCGTCGCCCACCAGAAGGCGAAAACGGCTGTGGCAACAAGCGCCACGCCCCAGCCTTCACGCCGCGTCATTGATCGCCCGCTCCCACCGCTCCCCCACGCAAGGACATCGCCGAGAGACGGACGCGTTCCAAGCGCGCGCCGAAGCCTGCCGGCACCTGAGCCGGCAGTGCGTCGATCGGAAACCATCGGACGTCCTCACTTTCATCGCTCACCGAGATCTCGGCATCCGGGGCGATCACGGCAGCGAACCCCACGTCCCAATGGGCAGCACACGAGAACCCCGAATTCAGATCGTGCCGATCAAGATCCATGATCGCGCTAGAGAGCAGGACAAGTTCGGCTATTCCTGACTCCTCGCGAGTCTCTCTCTGGGCGGCTTCCGCCACCGATGCGTCCGTCGACTCGATGTGGCCGCCGAACTGCACCCAGAACTGCCCCTTGCGATGGAATGACAAGAGAACTTGGTCGAAGGCGGGAGAAAATACGAAGCAGGACCCCGTGACATGCTCTGGGCCGTTGTTCCGACGCAAGGCGGCGTCCCCCGCGGCGTTCAGGAACCGCAGATTCGCGTCTCGCGGTTCCGATTCAGGAAGTGCGCTGAGGCTAGTGAGCAGGTCCTCGAGCGGCGACCTGGGGCCGGCCCCTGCTTCGCTGGCCCTGCGGGACCAGCGGGATCCGCTTCCTTCGCCGGCAGCCGTGTCCCCGGGATTCACCAACGAGCACCGCTGCAGGGAGAGGCAACCACAGCCGATGCAACTCTCCAGGGAAGTTTCCAGTACACGTAGTTCACGGATCCGCCGCTCTACAAGTTGAGCCCACTCGCGGCTTATCTCCGACCAGTCGGCCTGGCTTGGGGCCTTGTCCCGGGGAAGCCTGTCCAACACTGTTTTGATCTGTTCGATTGACAGTCCCACCCGTTGAGCGGCCGAAACCAGGGCCAGCCGCCGAAGAGTCATCCTCTTGTAGCGACGCTGGTTGCCGCTGGTCCGCTGGGAGTACACCAACCCGCGTTCTTCGTAATAGCGCAGCGTGGGCACGGTAATACCGGCGCGGGTGGCTATCTCGCCCACAGACATCAGGGAATCAGGGATGGTTTGCGGCATTCGGGAAGTATGCCACAGCGGCGGATTTGACCTCAAGTCAACTTGAGGTTGTTGAGTGGGTCTTGGTAATTACCCCTCACAAAGAAAAGCAGGCCAATGAGAAATCCCCTTCAGAATCGTTCCAGGACGTCAACGCCGGGCGAGCCGACTCGTCTCGAGGAAGCACAACGGCGTCACCTGCGGCCGTGGGAAACGAAGGCGCTCGACGCGGCATTGTCTTCCATCGCTCGCATTCGATAGCGCCCCCTCGGCCTGTGCCGGCGGCGTCACCCCGAAGCCGCCGGCGCTGGCGCAGCGTGGCCGGCCCGGACGCCCCACGGCCCGCCCGTCGCCTCTGGAACTGCGGGCGCCCGGCTCGGTAGCGTGTGCGCATGAGCATCAAACTGGAGAACGTCGGCATCGCCGTGCGCGACCTCGAGGCAGCGATCGCCTTCTTCACCGATCTCGGCCTCACGGTGATCGGCCGTGACACCGTCAGCGGCGAATGGACGGACACCGCCGTCGGCCTGGACGGAAATCACGCAAACATCGCCATGCTGCAAACGCCGGACGGCCTCGGCCGCCTTGAGCTTTTCGAGTACCTCCACCCCGAGGCGATCGAGACGGAGCCCACCCTGCCCAACGAGATCGGCATGCACAGGGTTGCGTTCTCCGTGGAGAACATCGACAAAGCCCTGGAAATCGCCGCGCGGCACGGCTGTCATCCGCTGCGCGGGGTGGCCACCTACAAGGACATCTACAAGCTCAGCTACGTCCGCGGCCCCAGCGGCATCATTGTGATGCTCGCCGAGGAATTGAAGAAAAGCTGAGGGACCGGCCGCGCGCGGAGCTGACCCGGGTGTAGCTTGGCCAGATGCTGAGCATAGGTTCGATCGTCATCAGGGTGGACAACCTGGAGCGGCAGATGCGGTTCTGGCAGGCGGCGCTCGGCTACGTGCCTCGGCACGAGGCCAGCGGCGACTTTGTCATCCTGCAGCCACCGGACGGGGCAGGCACGTGCATTTCGCTGGACCGCGTCCGGGCAGCGCTTCAGATCCCACCGCGCCTGCACCTCGACCTCTACGCCGATGACCAGGCTGCCGAAGTGGAGCGGCTCCTCGCGCTCGGCGCCACCCGGGTGCACTGGGACAAACAGCCGGCGGACTCGGACTACGTCATCCTGGCCGACCCGGAAGGCAACCGGTTCTGTGTGGTGGACACCGCCGGGCCCGGAAATTCTCCCGCCCCGGGCGAAAGAAGGGCGCCGTAGTCCTTGCGCTCCCCCACCGCCCGGGAATACCGTCTCGGCAGGCACTACCAACCACGAGGGGGAGGGCACGTCGTGCTGAAGCAAGTCGCAGAGGGCGTTCTGGTCCATGAGAGCAAGTTTTTGCAGAGCAACTGCGTCATCGTTCAAGAACAGGCCGGCGCGCTGCTCATTGACCCCGGCATAACAACGGGCGAATTGGCGGCACTCGCGGATGAGCTTCGTAAATTGGGCCAGCCCGTCGTGGCGGGCTTTTCGACCCATCCTCATTGGGACCACGTCCTCTGGCACGCGGACTTCGGCGACGCGCCCCGTTACGCCACAGCCCGCTGCGCGGCACCGATCCAGGAACTGCTGTCGCAGCCGGACTGGCAAGCCCGCGTAGCCGGAGTGCTTCCGCCGGACTTCGCCGAGGAGATCCCGCTGGATCTCCTCGGCCTCATCACCGCGCTGCCCACCGGCACCACGCAGATCCCCTGGGATGGCCCCGCGGTCCGGATCCTCGAGCATCAGGCCCATGCCGCGGGCCACGGGGCGCTGCTGATCCAGGAGCGCGGCATCTTGGTCGCCGGCGACATGCTTTCCGACATTCTGATACCGTTCCTCGATCTGAACGCCGCGGATCCGGTGGAGGACTATCTCGCCGCGCTGCGGCTTTTCGACGGCGTGGCCGACGACGTCGCCGCCGTGGTCCCGGGACATGGCTCGGTCAGCGGAGCCGGACAGTTGCGGACACGAATAGACCAGGATCGCGCCTACGTGACAGCCCTGCGGGACGGCGTTGAGCCCGACGACCCGCGGTTAGGTCCATCGGCCCCGCTGGATTGGCTGCCCGGCGTGCACCAACGGCAGGCCCAGCAGCTCGCCCAAAGAGCGCAGAACGGGGCGCCAGGTTCCGGTGTGTCCAGCCCGGTACCGGAACCCGGGTGAACAAGACTGAGCCCGCCGGAGCGGCCACCTCCTACCGCCGTCCGAGCGGCCAGCCCTCATCCCTGCTTTGCCGACCCCGCCCGCTGCCCCCGGCTACCGATTCTCGAAAGGCATAGACATGAATACCCCAATCCGTGGAACCCTCCAGACCATCGCTGCGGCCTCCGCGGCAGCGGGCATCATTGTCATGGGCGCCACCGCCGCGTCCGCCCACGTCAGCGTGAACCCTGACGACACCGGCGCAAACGGCTACACGCACCTGACGTTCAACGTTCCGAATGAATCCAAGACCGCGAAGACCAGCAAACTTGAGGTCAAGCTGCCCACGGACACCCCCTTCACCTCGGTTTCGGTCAAACCTGTCGAGGGCTGGAGTGCCCAGGTCATCACCGGCGACCTGCCCAAGCCGGTCACCGTGTCCGGGACGACCGTCACCAAGGCCCCGACCTCCGTGGTCTGGACCGCCGACGCAACGCACCAGCTGGGAAAGAACGAATATCAGGCGTTTTCACTCTCCGTCGGCAGGCTCCCCGCGGCGGGCACGACCGTCACCTTGAAGGCAGCCCAGACCCTCACCGACGGGACCGTCGTGAACTGGGACGAGGAAAGCGCCGAGGGCCAGCCCGAACCCGAACACCCGGCGCCGTCCTTCACCACCACCGCCGAAGACGGAACCGCAGCCGCCGCTCCGGCCGCAACGGCTCCTGCTGCCGGGTCCCAAGCTGGCGCGCCCCAGGCCACCGCCAGCCGGGCCGCAGAGACTGCCGGCGACGGGGCCTCGGTGTGGGGGCTTGTCCTGGGCGCCGCCGGATGCGTGCTCGGCGCAGCCGCGCTGGCACTGGTCCTGACCGGCCGCAGCCGCACGGCAGCTAAGTAGCCACGGCAGCTAAGTAACCAGCTCAGCGCACCACCACGTCGACGACGGCGGCCGGCTGTTCCAGCTCGTTCACCCGGACGGCGGCGGTGATTTTCCACTGACCCGCTGCTGGCAGGACGACCTCAGCCCGGTAGCTACCCGGCGTCTCCCCCGGCTCGACCTTGGCGGCCAGCGGTCCGAGGCTCAGGTTCGGCTCGGCCAGGCTGACCTGCGGCAGGGCAAGCGGCACAATCGGGGCGCCCCCGGCGTCGGTGAGCTTGAAGGTGATGACATTTACCCCCACCTTTCCCGGGCTGAACCGGCCGGTCAGGTGGCCGGTTCCGAGCTCGGCGAGCACCGGTGTGCCGGCCGGGGCGGCGACCCCGGCCGCTGCCGGAACGGGTGCAGCGGCGGTATCGACGTCCCGGGGATTCTGCAGCGTCAGAGCCGAGGTGAGGCCAAGGACCACTACCACCCCGGCCGCCTCCAGCCGGACGGCAAGTGCCAGCCGGCGCCAGGCGCTCCCCGTAGTGCCTTCGCGGGCCACGCGAGGGACGAGCCCGAACCGGTTCCATGCCGCCAGGCCGCCGATCACCGCCACCAGGCCAAGCTTGGCCAACAGCAGCAGTCCATAGGAGGTTCCGACGAGCGCCGTCACCGAGCCGACGATCACCACGCCGAGGATGGTCCCGGTGACGCCCAGCAGGACGACGAGGCCACCGGCCAGCGTGGAGAACCTGCCCAGGACCAGGGAAGCTTCGGCCGGATCGCCGTCCCGCCGTCGGGCGCGGACAAGGTGCAGCACCAGGCCCACGAGACCGCCCAACCAGACCGCTGCTGTGGCGGCGTGGACCAGGTCGGCGCCCATCACCAGCCAGCTAGGTCCGAAGGTCTGGGTGTGGCCGACGGGCAGCACCGAGGCCAGTGCGGTCACGGCGCCCACCGTCCCCGTCCAGAAGCCCGCCCGGCGCGGCAACCGTACCCGGAGGAGCATCAGCGCAACCCCCGAGGCGGCGAGGACCAGGGTCCAGACCGGCCCCCCGGGCCATCCCGAGCTGAGGACCCCCGGGTCGAATAGCGCGCCGGGACCCAGCCCGCGCTCCCGCACCGCGGTGAGGGGCACCAGGAGGACGTAGGAGGTCACGGCGACGGCGGCAGCCGCCGCGGACAGCGGCCGCCCTGGCCCCGTGGAGCGGGCGACAAACAGGTCAAAGACGGTGAGACCCACCAAAGAGAACAAGCCCACGTAGCCGAAAGCGGTGAGCACCCCGTAGAGGACGTCCACGGGTCCGGCGTCGTGCTCTGCAATGGCCGGGACCTGTCCGCCGGCCCGGCCCACAGAGAAGGACAGCATCCCGGACTCGGGGTGCGAATCTTCGGAAACCACCCGCCAGCCGAGCACGTAGCTGCCCTCCCCAAGGTCCGGCGGCAGGCTAACCCGGACAACCGCATCCACCGCTTCGGCCGGGACTGTGCGGTGGCCGCCGCTGCCGTCGTAGAGCTGGAAGCCGTCCGGGACCAGGAAGACCGGCTCGCCGAAAACGAATTCAACCGAGCCGGGCGCAGCGGCCAGCACCGCACCCTCGGCCGGCGTTGTAGACAACAGCTCAGCGTGCGCCCAGGCCGGGGCCGGAGGCAGCACCAGCATCAAGGCCAGCACGGCGAACAGCAGCCGGGCGAGCCGAAGGCGCAGCGGTCCCCGGCCGCGGGTTCCCCGGCGCAGGTTTCCCTGGCCCTGGTTTCCCCGGTGCAGGAATCCCCGCCCCCGGAGCCCCTGGCGCGTTCCTGTCGACACGATCGTCTCCTTGTCCTGCATGGCAGTGGCGTGAAAAGCCGAGCGCACCCCCGCCCGGCTCTGGATGCCGGGCGGCGGTGCGCTGCGGGTGGTGCTATTTACCGGTTATGAAGGTCCAGGAAACGGGGGCCAGCTGGTTGCCGGCACCGTCCTTGATCCCGCTGCTGAGCGTTACGGTATACCTCGTATTGGCCAGCAGCGTGCTGGTCGGGTTAAGTGTTGCAACCCTCCTGGCACTCGAGTAGCTGACGGCTGCGGGGACCGGAGCGCCAGTCGTCGTCCGCTTGATGGTGAACTTCCCCCTCGCCATGGCCGGACTCTGCAACCCGATGACCGCCTTGTTGAAGGCCACCGTGACATTCGCCGTCCGGCTGACCCTGGCCGCATTGACCCCCGGGGTGCGGGCAATGAGTGCCGGTGCGGCACCGGTGGTGAAGGTCCACGACTTGCTAACCAGCGGGTTTCCGGCCAGGTCCTTGACTCCGCTGCTCAGGGTCAAGGTGTAGGTGCGGTTACTGGCCAGCGGTGCGTCCGGGACCAGCGTCACGACCCGTGTGGCGGCGTCGTACGTCACCTTCGAGGCGATGGTCGCAAACCCCAGCCTCAGGGTGTAGTTGGACGTGCTGGCGGCGCTGGTGGGCAGGCCGGTCACGGGCTCGCTGAACGTTGCACGCAGCGGGGTCCGTGCAGTGGCCGTGCCCAGTCCGACGCCGGTGGCTCCGGCGGCGGGATTGGTGGAGGTGACCGTCGGGCGGGGTCCGGTAATGAAGTCCCAGCTCGTCGCGGCCAGCGATCCGCCCGACACGCTCTTGATGTCCGTGGTCAAGGAGAGCGTGTAGGTCTTGTCAGCGGCCAGCGCCGACGTCGGGACGAGGGTGGCCGTCCGTGACGCCGCGCTGTAGCTCACCGACGCCGGAACCGACGTGGCGCCCTGCTTCAACGTGAACGACGTGTTGCTGACGCCGGTGACAGCCTCGCTGAACGTGACGGTCGGCCGGACATTGCTCGCCACCGCAGTCGCCCCTGGTGCGGGGTTCTGCGCGGTCACTCTCGGCGTCGACGACGCGGTGAGCACCGGTGCGGACACCGTGTTCCCGGCCGCGTTCCACGCCGTGACCCGGTAGGCGTACTGCCCGGTCCCGGCGGTCTTGTCCGTGTAGGTGGTCACGTTCGCCAGGGTGGTGGCGATCTGGGCGTAGGTGCCGGCCCTGCCGTTGACCAGCGGCGCCCGCTCGATCTTGTAGCCGATCTCGTTCTTCGGGTTACCCCAGGTCGTGGGATCGTTGATCGAAATCGGGGTCCCGTCGGTCCAGCTCAGCAGCACATCACTCGTGGGTCGAGTGAAGCTCAACACCGACGCGTCCGGCAGCGTGCGGGGCGCGCTGACCGAGATGGGCCGCATCATGTCCATCTCCTCGTGGCTGAGAATGTGGCAGTGCCACACGTACTCCCAGCCGAAGTTGGTCATCTCGTTGCTGATCGGGTCGATCGGGTCACCGTTGGTGTCGGTGTTGTTGAACCCGGCTTCGGATCCGTTCGGGCCGGTGGTAGAGCCCTTGGCGCCCAGCGGCATCATCGGGTTGAGCGGCCGGTTGCTGTCCGGGATGGCGAACGGGAGTTTCGGCAGGATGGGCCGAACCGCCACGATCGTGTCCTCCAGCGGGCTGACCCGCACGGTGTCCTTCCAGCCCAGTTCTGTCGGTTCGGGCGGGATGATGATGTTGTCCCAGGTGACCCTGTTCAACACCTGCACGTCGTTGAGGTGGAAGTGCAGCGGATGGGTGTCCACGCCGTTGTGGGTGATCTTCCAGATCTGCGTGCCGTCGGCGGCTGTGGAAATCGGGGTCACGTCGAGGCTGTTCGTCCCCTTGGTGCCGTCGAGTTTCTCCGTCACGGGATTGACGAAGGGATACAGAATGACGTTTTGGAGCAGCGGCGTTGCTCCCGGGGCCTCCAATCCGATGTTGCCGCTCATCCGTCCCCACTCGTCGAAGTTCGCCGAGTTCATCTCATCGTGGACGCTCTTGCCCTCGATCGGAATGCTGAGCTGGTTGCCCGACAGGGTGTCGAACTTGAACTTGTCTCCTCCTTGCTCGGCGATCCGGGCGAAGCCGTCGCACTTGGCGGCGGGGGTGATCGCCGCGTTGCAGGCACCGCTGCCGACGAAGCTCTTCCCGTAGGCCTGGTTGTATGCGGCCTGGCCAACCACGATCGGGTTCTGGCTCGATTCGAAGACCCCGGCAGGCTTGCCGGCGGCGTCGGTGTGGTGGTCGAACGCGGCCATCAGCTTGCCCATCTGGTCAGCCGTGGTGTTCGGCCGGTCGAAGGCCAGCGCCGGTGCGGCGGTGGAAACCTTGACCTGCATGACGGACCGGGTGTCGGGTCCGTAGCCGGGCAGCGTAGTAGGAGCGCCGGCCGGGGACATGTCCGGTCCGTTGGTGTAGTAGTCGTAGCCGGGGATCCGGCCGGGGAACGCCGCCGGAGCGTCGTTGTAGAGGATCAGCGTCTTGCCCCGGTAGGCGGAGAAGTCGACGATCACGTCGGCGCGTTCGGCCGGTGCCAGCAGCAGCGAGTGCTGGTCGACGTTGCCGACGTCGAACCGGGTCGGGTCGGTGATCCACGTCGTCTCGTGGGCGGGGACCACGGCCGGGGTCGGCAGGAAGCCGCCTTCGTTGCCAATCTGGATCCAGTCAGGGCCCTTGGGGCTCTTCGTGGTGTCCGGCGTCGGGGTGACCACCGGATCCGTCTGCGCCATGGAAACCTCGCTGGCCTTCAGCGCCACCTCGGTGCCCGTGGCGGGATCTGCCACGTACCAGGAAAGGTTCCAGAACCGGTCGTCAGAGCCGTTGAGGATCCGGAACCGGTAGGTCTTCGGGTCCAGGGTCTTGGTCGGGTAGGCGGTGCCATTCACGACGGGTGTGTCGTGGAAGGCCTCCATGCCGACGGAATTGTTGGGTGTGGACGGGATCAGGGCCGGCTCACAGAAGTCGGCGGTGTTCGGGTCGCAGTTGGGGTCGTAATAGGGGTTGGCCATGGGCGGGTACTTGGCGTCCTTAGCCGGCGGCCAGAACCACGGTCCGTAGAACCAGCGGCCGAATGCGCTCATCCCGCTGGGGTCGCCGGGGTTCTGCGCAGGCATGTAGACGTGCGGCTGCCAAAGGTTGCCCTCGCCGCCCCACTTCTTCGCGTCCCATGTCGGGTCGAGCTGGGCCATCCGCTTCGCGCTGGGCACGAAGGTCTTGTCCTGGATGGTGAGCTGGGTGCCCATGCCGAGGCCTTCGAGGGCGCCGCCGGGAGCCATCAGCTTCTTCTCGGTGTCGTCGGTGATCATGTAGCCGGCTTCCTCGCCGGCGTAGACGTTGAGCCGCGTGATGCCCCAGGCGTGGTCGTGGTAGAACATCATCCGGGCGCTCTGCTGGTTGGTGTAGAAGAACGTTTCCGCACCGGGGCCGGGATCCGGCATGTCCGGGACGTTGCTGACGCTGACACCCTTCGGGTACGCGGTGTTCTCACCGGTCGGGGTGACCCACTGGTGCGGCGTGCCATCGCTGATCCAGGGAGTGATGCCGCCGTGCAGGTGCAGGGTGGCGCGGTTCTCCGAGTAGCAGGTGGTCGGCTTCGGCGTCTGCCCGCACATCGGGTTGCGCACGCCGTCGAGGACGCTCTTCTCGTCCTTCGCCATGTCCATCGGGATCTTGGTCTTGGGGTCGAGGGTCATCATCTGGGGACCGGCGCCCGCACCCATCACCGTGGTGTCCACCGGGAGGAACAGGTCTCCGTCCGTGCCCGTGGGCAGCAGGTTGCGGAACAACACCCGGACTGGCCGGTTCTTCGTGGCGACGATGGTCGGGCCAAGGTAATGCGGCCCGTCGACGCCAGTGAAGTTGATTGGGGTATCCGGCAGTGCCGGGTCAAGGTTGGCGTTGCCGAGGGCGACCTTCTTGCCCGGGACGACGCTGGTGGAGAGCTGGACGTAGCCGCGGAGCAGGGTGGCCGGCAGGTCGCGGTGGAACTTCATCCGGTACTGCACAACGGCAATCTCGTAGTAGTCGGTGCCGGGGTAGGTGGTGGTGTCGGGCACCGCGACCGGGATGTACTGGCCCAGGTCGTTGGCGTTGGCTTCCCCCTCCCCTGGCAGGGTGTCGACGAACTTCTTGATTCCCGGGGTGAGGTAGCCGGCGCCGGGGCTGGTGACCACAATGTCGGTGACCGAGCCCTTGACCGCTACCTTCGCGGTGGCGCTCGCGCCCTTGTCCGGTGTTCCCACCGTGTCGGCAATCGTCACGGTGGGGGCTGAGTCGTAGCCCGCGCCGCCGTCGGTGACGTCGATCCGGGTAATGCCGATGGTGGCCTCAACCTTGGCCTCGAGTTCGGGAGCGTTCTTGCTGGCGTCGCTGATGATCACGGTCGGGGCGGAGGTGTAGCCGCTGCCTCCGTTCGCAATCTCGACGCCGGTGACGACGCCGTTAGCGTCCATCGTCGCTTTGCCGGTGGCCTGCTCGCCGTCGGCGAGGTCAGGCTTGGAGATCTCCACCAGCGGCTGGGCCTGGTAGCCCTTGCCGCCGTCGTTCAGCTTCAGGTTGTCGACCGTCCCGCTGGCAAGGGCGTGGGCCTCCGAGCCCGCGGTGGGGTTGCCTCCCGTCAGGGTCACGGCCGGCTTGGAGAATCCGTAACCGGTCTCGTTGACGTCGATGCTGGTGATTACGCCGGTAGCGATCTTGGCGGTGGCCTTCGCCACCGCCGTGGGGGTGACTCCGGCGGTGGTGATTTCCACCGTAGGCGGGACCGCGTAGCCGGCACCCGGGCTGGTCACGGTGACTCCGGAGATGGCTCCGGTCTTCGGGTCTACCGAGGCGGTGGCTTCCGCACCCGTGCCCGGGTCGGTGATGGTCGGCGTGACGTCGGCGCCGAAGGAGTAGGTGCGGTCGTGGGAGAAGTCAGGGTAGTTGGAGGCTCCGAGCTTGACCGTGCTGTCCTTGGCCGGCGCCACGTTGGTGGTCATCGTCGGGTCACCGCTTGCCGGCGTGCTCAGGGCGTCGCCGTTGGCGGGGACTTCGGTGTCGACCGGCACCCCCTGGCCGTAGAAGCCGATGACGTCGTCCTTCTGCACTGCCACCGGCGGCACGGCGTAGGTCTCGACCTCGCCGGTGGCAACGGTCGGCGTCGGCACCTTCAGTTCGTCACTGGCGTACACGACGGTGTACTCCCCGGCGGTGCCGGTCGGCCGCAGCACCAGCGCGTGGAAGATGTTGCCGGCCGAGGTGGTGGGGCTGCCACCGGCGGTGCCCTGGTTCCAGCTCTGGAAATCTTTGAGTGTTCCGGCGGGCAGCTTGGTGTGGTCCAGAATCACCAGCACCGGACCCATCTCACCGGTCGGCTTCGCCCAGTCGGTCGCGTACTTGCGTTCGACCAGCGGGTTGCCGTACAGGACCGGCGTGGGGGTTCCGACGCTGATTTTGACCATGGCGTCGGCTAGGGTCTGCGGGCTGTTTGCCCAGTTGGGGTAAGGGCCGAAGTAGTGCGGGACCTTCGACTCATCGGTCGCGCTCGCGGGAACCGCGGCTTGAGCCGCTTCCGGGCCGAAGATGCTGGGCGTCCCGACGAGGGGGCCCATGCTGCTGGCCAGGAGCGCGAGAGCCGCGACGGCGGCCGGTCTGGTTAGGCGACGCCTGGAAACTTGTCGTACTGGTGGACGGGCAGAGGATTGCATGATTCCCCCCAATTTTCAGTGAATGGTCTGGCTGAAGAAGCTGCCAAGCCAGAGGCTAAGGTGGGGGTTTCTCCGCGAGCGCGGGTAGAAGCTACCGGACTTCCGGCCACCTGTACCCGTGTTTGCGCAGCTTCTACGCGGACGCTGGGGCTGGCTACTCGGCCCGGACTGCCTATGCGGGGAAACGGCGGGCGCCCGCGCCGGCGCGGGACCCCTCCCGAGGAGCGGAATTCACCCACCGCCGGGGGTGTTTCTGCCATGGATTCTGGAGCGACAGCCGGCGCCGTGGGCGGCATTCACGGCCGCTGGAGGGGGCATCGACCCAGCTCGGGGCCCTGCGGCGCGGAAATTTGTGCCCATCCGTACAAACCGGGCCGCAACCACGGAGATTTGGTTGGCGAGTTTGCAGGGCGGCCCCTGGACACGGCGGGAGCGGTACCTGAGTGTCCGTGGACTGCGTTTGTGGCCGTGCCGAGGGCCCAGACGCCAAAAAGGGGGGCACCCCAGTCCGGGCTCCCTCCCCCTCAGCCGGCCCGGACCTGCCTAGCCGCCGATTACGACGTTCGCAGGCGGTTCGTCCGCGAGCATGAGCTCAATCTGGCGCTGCAGCAGCTTCCCCATCCGCGGGCGCATGGCCGAGGTGGCTCCGCCGATGTGCGGGCTGATGATGACTCCGGGGGTGGACCAGAGCGGGTGGTCCTGTGGCAGCGGCTCCGGGTCGGTGACGTCCAGGGCGGCGCGGATCCGGCCCGAGGCGGTGTGCTTGACCAGCGCCTCCGTGTCCGCGACGGGGCCGCGGGCAACGTTGACCAGCAGCGCGCCGTCGGGCATCGCCGCGAGGAAGGCGTCGTCAATGAGGTTCCGGGTGGACTCGCTCAGCGGAACGACGACGACGACGATGTCCTGGTCCGGCAGCAGGCCGTGCAGTTCATCGATGCCGTGGATCTGGCCGCGCGCGTCGGACCGGGCCTTGCTGGCCACCCGCGTGACAGAGGTTTCGAACGGCAGCAGCCGGTCCTCGATCGCCTTGCCGACGCCGCCGTAGCCAACAATCAGCACCCGCCGGTCCGCGAGGCTGGCGGTGGGGCGGCTCTCCCAGCGGCCCTCCTGCTGGTTCAGCAGCATCCGGGGAAATTCCCGCTGGCTGGCCAGGATCAGGGCCAGGGTGAGCTCGGCGGTGGATGCTTCGTGGACACCCGCGGCATTCGCCAGCACCCGGCCGGACGGCAGGAAGTCTTCCACGCCGTCGTACCCGATCGACTGGCTCTGCACCAGCTCCGTCTCCACGTTTTCCAGTCCGCGCAGAGGGGCCCACCCGCCCATGTACGGCGGCACGACGATGTCGATCCTTGGCTGCGGCGCTTCGCCGGACAGGTCCCACTCGAGGATGGTCACGTCCGGGTGGGGCGGGAGGTACTCACGCAGGGTCGCGTCCGGCAGGCTGACGGTGATCTTCTTCGGCATAGTTGCCAGCCTAGTAGGCCGGGGCGCCGGACGACGGCGGCCACCCGCCGCCGTCGCCTGGCGCCGGATGTTCCTAGCGGCCGAACAGCTTGGCGAAGAAGCCGGTCTTGGGCTCGTCGGCGTGGCCCTTGCAGCGGTCCGCGCTCTTGACGCCGCGCATGACCTGGTCAACGTGCTGGCCGCAACCGGCCCAGGTGGTCTTACCGCACTTCTTGCATGCAACCTGTCGGCACATCTGGTGTCTCCCTTAGCTCGGTCTGTGACCTCGGTGGTCTACGACCAATTTATACCCCCAGGGGTATCGGGAGCAAATTCGTGGAACACCCTGTCCGGCGGAGGCGTTAGGTTCCTACAGTGGGACCCACCACGGGACGCACGCACCGACTTCAGACCGAGAGGACCGCTTTCATGGCATACATCAAGGTTGGAACCGAGAACAGCACCGACGTCGAGCTCTACTACGAGGACCACGGGGCCGGGCAGCCGGTGGTCCTGATCCACGGCTATCCGCTGGACGGCTCGTCCTGGGAGAAGCAGACCACCGCACTCCTCGCCGCCGGGTACCGCGTCATCACCTACGACCGCCGCGGCTTCGGCCAGTCCAGCAAGCCCACCGAAGGCTACGACTATGACACCTTCGCCGCGGACCTCAACACCCTGATGACCAGCCTGGACCTCAACGACGCCGTCCTCGTCGGCTTCTCGATGGGCACCGGCGAAGTGGGCCGCTACCTGGGCAGCTACGGCTCGGCGCGGGTGGCGAAGGCGGTGTTCCTGGGCTCGCTGGAGCCCTACATCCTGCAGGCCGGGGACAACCCGGAGGGCGTCCCGCAGTCCGTGTTCGACGGGCTGATGGAGGCGGTCACGGCGGACCGCTACGCCTTCTTCACCGACTTCTTCAAGAACTTCTACAACAGCGACACTTTCCTGGGCACCCCGCGGCTCAGCGAGGAAGTCATGCGGGCCGGCTGGAACACCGCCACCGCGGGCGGCCCGACGGCGTCGGCCGCCGCACAGCCCACCTGGCTCACCGACTTCCGCGGGGACATCCCCAAGATCGACGTCCCGGCCCTGATTGTCCACGGCACCGCGGACCAGATCCTGCCGATCGACGTCACCGGCCGCCGTTTCGCCAAGGCCCTGCCCAGCGCGGAGTACGTGGAGATCGACGGCGCCCCGCACGGAATGCTTTGGACCCACGCCGCCGAGGTCAATGAGGCGCTGCTGGGGTTCCTGGCGAAGTAGCCTCCGCCGCCGCGGTTTCCGCACCGGTTCCGGACGGGGGCACCCCGGGTCCGGGGTGCCCCCGTCCGTTTCCGTGGCGCTTTTCAGAAAGCGCCGCGGGACTGGCGAAGGCGTGTCCGCAGGCGCACGATTAACGTACCGGGAGCGCCATCTGCAGCCTCGGCCTGGGCCCCCAGTTAGCACGGGCAAGCTAAATAAGTACTGGACGGCGTGCCACCGCATAGGCGGTGCCACCGCTGCGTGGTCGCGACCGGCGCACGCCGTCCGCCCCTGTAGATCCGCATCCTCCAGTAGGAGCACCAAAAGAAATGTCCGTTACTACCCCTTCAACAAAAACCCGCCCCCTGGCGGCCAGGTTCACCCTGGTCTCGGCCGTCACCTTGGGGCTTATCGGCGGCCCTGTCGCCCTCGCCGCCCCGGCCGATGCCTCGACTTCGCTTCGTGGCTGCACGGTGGAACCGTTGAGGCCCACCGAGCGCAACCACTGGGTCGATTTCCGCATCAGGGTGGACTGCAAGGACAACAAGGCCGTGCAGATCAGGCAGCTGCGCTATGAAGACGAGCGCGGTCGCAACGACGATTTCCTGGGCAGGTCCACGTTCTGGCAGTCCTTCAACCGCCCCGACGACTCGGTCACCATTCACAGCTATGACCGCGTGCCAATCCAAGGCCGCCACAACAGCGAGCAGGTGTACCAACTCGTTTCGTTCCGCGTGCGCACCGGCAAGCACTGGTCCGATTGGACCCGCTGGGAAATGAGCAAGGAGGGAACCGTCCGGCGCTGACGACTAGGCGCTGACATCGCCTCACCGGAAAGCCAAGGGAAGTCCCTTGGCTTTCCTGCGCTCGGTTACGGACGGTTAGACCTCGTCGTCCCACCCGCCGGCGTCGACGGCGTCTTCCGGCTTGTCGTCCGACGTCGGGTCGCCTGACCCGATGTAGGCCGCAGGCACGGTTCCGGCGGCCTGGGTCTGCTGTTCCTCGCGGATGTTGCCGGCGCTGCCAGGTTCGGCGTGCGGCTGTCGGGCCTCGACGGCGTCGTCGTCGCCTTGCTGCTGGCGAGCTTTCGCGGCCTCCGGGTCGCCGGGCCCGCGCAGGCCGGCGGGATCGTTGCTCGGTTCGTTCGGATCACTCATGGCACTGCCTTTCATCCGGGGATGGACTTTCTCCCACACTAACTTGGACACTCACCGCCGGCGCCGGCTGCGATCAGCTCTTCGAGTCCGCGTTTGAAGCCGGACCGGCCGCCGTGGGCCGGGTGCCTGATTTTCGTCACATCCAGGCCGCTGCGCTGCAGGCTGTGGTGCGCCACGTTGCCCACCGCCACCACCGTTTCTATCGCAAATTCCGCCGCGAGCGCCTGCCAGAACGGGGTTCCCAGCGCGGCCTCGGACGCGTTGGGAGTGCGGTTGGACAACGGCTTCCCGGGCACGTGGGTGTGCCACGGACACGCACTCCAGAGCAGCGGCAGGAATCCCAGCTCGGCCAGCACGTCCCACATCACGGTCGCCGTCGGCTCCGCGGCAACTCCAGCCGCATCCGGCGGCAGCACGTAGCCCTTCCCCGGCCCGAACAAACCAAAGGCGTTGGCAGGCCCCTCCATGATGGTGCGGTTCGTGAACGGAACCCCGGTGAGCCGCATGCCGCGGAAGCCCGGTGCCTCCCCCAGCAGCAGCACCTTGGGGGAACGCTCCCGCATTTCCTGCAGGTAGATGGCCAGGTTCCGCCGGCGCAGCGCATTCGCGGGCACGGAGTGGTCGAGGAAGTTGGCGCACCCGGGCCCGGTCCGCACGGACGCGAGCCGGTCTACAAAGTCATCGATCGAGGGTGCAATCATCTCCCGGTCCGTTCCCTTGGCAGCTTGGCAGCTTGGCGGCTTCTAGGTCCACCAGACTATCCGCGTCGCTTCCGCACGGACATTGACACCCCTCTAGCATGGGGAGATGACGGACACGACCATCTTCACGGTGGGGCACTCCACTCATCCCATCGAGGAATTCATCGGCATCCTCAAGGCCCACGGCATCAAGAAGCTGATCGATGTGCGCACCGTCCCGAAGTCGCGGCACAATCCGCAGTTCAATGCGGACGCACTCGCGGCGAGCGTCCGGGCCAGCGGGATCACGTACCGGCGGATGGAATCCCTCGGCGGCCTGCGGCACACCACCAAAGACAGTCCTAACGGCGCTTGGCGGAACGCGTCGTTCCGTGGCTACGCGGATTACATGCAGACCGAGGCGTTCGCCACCGCCGTCGAACAGCTGATGGAGCGCGGACGCCACAGCGATGCCGCCATCATGTGCGCGGAGGCCGTGCCATGGCGCTGCCACCGGTCCCTGATCGGCGACGCGCTGCTGGTGCGGAACGTCGAGGTGCTGGACATCATGTCGGCAACGTCCGCCAAACCGCACACCCTGACCTCGTTCGCCCGCGTCGACGGCCGCCGGGTCTGGTACCCGCCCGAGTAGCGCCCGCGGCTACCAGCGCGGGTGGACTGCCGCGCGAAAGTAGCGGTCATAGACCTCGTGGACGCCGACGTCGAACGTGGAGTCGATGCCGCTGACGGTCGCGGCCTCGGCGTTGGCGCGCGCCTGCTCAACGTTTCGGGCGCCCGGAATCACCGTGCTGACGCCGTCCTGGGCGGCAATCCAGGCGAGAGCCGCCTGTGCGGTGCTGACGCCGTCGGGCACCAGCTGTTCGAACTCGGCCACGGCCTTGAGTCCCTCGCCGAAGTCCACGCCGGAGAAGGTCTCCCCCACGTCGAACGCCGAGCCTGTCCGGTTGTAGTTGCGGTGGTCGTCCGCCGCGAAGGAGGTGTCGGCCGTGTACTTGCCGGAAAGCAGCCCGGAGGCGAGCGGCACGCGGGCGATGATGCCGACGCCGGCGGCTGCCGCAGCGGGCAGCACCTCGTCCAGCGGCTTGAGCCGGAAGGCGTTCAGGATGATCTGCACGCTGGCTGTGCCGTCGTGGCGCATCGCTTCGAGGGCTTCGTCGGTCCGCTCCACGCTGACCCCGTAGGTCCGGATGGCGCCGTCGGCCACGAGGGTGTCCAGCGCGTCGTACACCTCGGCGTTGCTGAAGACGGCGCTGGGCGGGCAGTGCAGCTGGACCAGGTCGAGCTGCTCGACGCCGAGATTCCGCCGGGACCGGTCCGTCCAGGCGCGGAAGTTGGCGAGGTTGTAGTTTTCCGGACGCTGCTCCATCCGTCGGCCCATTTTTGTGGCTACCGTGATGTCCAGGCCCGGGTTGTCCGCGAGGAAGGTGCCGATGGCCTGCTCGCTGCGGCCGTCGCCGTAGACGTCCGCGGTGTCGAAGAATGTGACGCCGGCGTCCACCGAGGCGGCCAGGATGGCCTGCGCCTGCGCCGGATCCACGTTGCCCCAGTCTGCACCGAGCTGCCACGTGCCCAGGCCAATGATGGAGACGTGCCGTCCGGTCTTGCCCAAGATTCGCTGTTCCATCATCCGACTATAGGCGTTGGCTTGCTAGCCTGAGGCTGTGAAGTACGAGTCCTTGTGGATCGGAATGCTCGTTGGCGCGGCCATCGGCTTCGCCGTCGGCGTGGCCACCGTGGACAAGCCCTTTACCGGCCTGTTGATCGGGTTGGCTATCGGCGCGCTGGTGGGCCTGGCCGCCCGGAAGGATCCGCGCAAGAGATAGGGCATTCACGCCCGGACCGGAAGGAAACCGCGTTGAGCTATTCCGTGAACTGCTCGATCATGCTGGATGACCTCCCGCTGCTCGAACGGCCTGCTGCGGCAAAGGCTGCCGGTTTCGACGCCGTCGAGTTCTGGTGGCCGTTCGCAGAGTCCGTGCCCGGCGACGCCGAGCTGGACCCCTTCGAACGCGCGATCACGGACGCAGGAGTCCAGCTTGCCGGCCTGAACTTCAACGCCGGCAACATGCCCGCCGGCGACCGCGGCCTCGTCTCCTGGATCGGCCGTTCCGCCGAGTTCCGGGACAACATCGAGGTGGTGGCAGGCATCGGCGGCCGGCTCGGTTGCACCTCGTTCAACGCCCTCTACGGCAACCGGCAGTCCGGGCACGCCGCCGAGGCCGAGGACGAGCTCGCGATAGAGAACCTCGCTGCCGCCGCCTCCTCCGTGGCCCGCATCGGAGGAACCGTGCTGCTCGAGCCGGTCAGCGGAGCCCCCGACTACCCGCTCCGCACGGCCGAAGACGCCGTGCGGGTGATCGACCGGGTGCGGGAGGAAACCGGCGCCTTGAACGTCAAGCTGCTCGCCGATTTCTATCACCTCTCGGTCAACGGCGACGACGTCGACGCCGTGATCGAACGGTACGCCCCGGACTTCGGCCACATCCAGGTCGCGGATTCGCCGGGGCGCGGCGCTCCCGGAACCGGCGGGCTGCCGCTGGAGCAGTGGATCGCCCGCAGCCGCGAGCTCGGCTACGCGGGCCGCGTCGGCCTGGAATACAAGGCGCCGGCGGCCTCGGCGTTCGACTGGACCAGCGGGCAGCGCACGGCTCCCTGATCGGTTGCTGGAGCGCCGGAATACCGGATCCGCCCGGGGTGTTGTGCACCACAGACCAATTTCCAGCCGCCACCAAGCGAAGGACTCCCATGAGCCAGAACCTCACCGTCAAGCTTCAGCCCGGAACCCCGGCCCCCGATTTCACGCTGCCCGACGCCGAGGGGAAGCCCGTGTCCTTGGCTGACTACCGCGGCAAGAACGTCATCGTGTACTTCTACCCGCAGGCCGCCACCCCCGGATGCACCACCGAGGCGTGCGACTTCCGCGACAGCCTGGCCTCCCTGCAGGGCTCCGGCTACGAAGTTCTGGGCATCTCCCCTGACGCCCCCGAGGCGCTGGCGCACTTCACCGGCGACTTTGCCCTGACCTTCCCGCTGCTGGCCGATCAGGACCACGCTGTGGCCCTCGCCTACGGCGCGTGGGGCGAGAAGCTGGTCCGCGGCGAGATCACCGAGGGCATCGTCCGCTCAACCGTGGTCCTCGATACCGAGGGCAAGGTGAAGCTGGCGCAGTACCAGGTCAAGGCAGAGGGCCACGTCGCGGCGCTTAAGGACGAGCTCGGGGTCTAGGGAGTCCGCGCCATTTTCGGATATCCGCGGCGTTTCCGGACAGGCGCACGCCCGATCCGGCCTGCCTGCGTCCGAAAGCGCAGCGGAAATCCAAGGGCATAGCAGGACTTGTCCACATCCGCCGTCGGCCCCGTTGCCGACGACCGGGCGGCAGGACAGCATCGGGGCATGGAACTTCCCGGGCTCATTCTCAGCAGCGACTCGGCACGGCTCGGCCGGGACGCCCGCGAATTGTGCCGTCGGGCCGCGGCGGGCGAGCTGCGCCGAATCAGGCGGGGCGTCTACGTTCAGTCGGCGGCCTGGGACGCGCTGCCGAGCTGGGACCGGTACCCGCTCCTGATCCAGGCGGCCGCCTCGACGCTGCAAAGCCGCACCGTGTTCTGCCGGAAGTCCTCGGCCGCACTGTGGGACCTTCCGGTGCTGGGCCGCCCCACGCTGGTGCATGCCTGCACCTCCGACGACGGCGGTGGCCGCTCGCGGGCGGGCGTCCGTCGGCATTACGCCGACCAGACGTCCCTGCAGGTCGAAGAGCGCCGGGGGCTGCTGGTCACGGGGCGGCTCCGGACCGTCCTGGATCTGGCGGCGTTCGAGTCATTTGAACAGGCCGTCGCGGTACTTGACCACGTGCTGCGTCCGCAGCCTGGGCTGCCTGCACTGAGCAAGGAGGAGCTCGAAGACGGCATCGGAACCAACTACAGCGCGGCAGCGGCGCGCAGAATCCGGGCCGCAATCGACTTCGCAGACCCTGCGTCGGGATCTCCCGGGGAATCGGTGAGCCGCGCGCTAATGCATCGGCTGGGCTTCGAGCCCCCTCGCTTGCAGACACCCATCCGTGATGCCCGCGGACTGGCCGCCTACACGGATCTTGAGTGGCCGGAGGAGCGGCTGTGCGGGGAATTCGACGGCCTGGTCAAGTACCAGAAGGCCGAGTACCTCCAGGGACGGACCCCCGCAGAAGTCGTCATCGACGAGAAGCGCCGCGAGGACCGGATCCGGGCGACCGGGCGGCGGGTCATCCGTTGGACCTGGACCGAGATCTCCGGACCGGCGAAATTCACGGCGTTCCTCGCTGCCCACAGGGTCCCGCGGCTGGTCAGGCCGGCATGCCGCCGGTGATGCCGCGCTGCTTCCGGAAATCCGCGCCGGTTACGGACAGCCGCGGCCCGGATCCGGGGTGCATCGGTCCGTAACCGGCGCGGAATTCGCCGCGGACAAGAGCTACGCCCGGGTGCCCGCCACGATCGTCGCCGTCGACCGGAGCCTGAGCGCGCCCTGGTGCCCATAGCGGCCCAGCATCTGGAACACGTCGGAGCGGATCAGCAACCGTGCTTCCTTGTCCGCCATGGCCAGGCCCGTGGCCACCGTGGTCGCGATATCAGCGATGAACTCCCAGTAGCTGTCCGGGGAGTCATGCACCAGGTCCGTGCTGACCTTTCGCTCCGCAACGTCCGTCAGGCCGGCGTCCCTGAACATCCGTGGCATGACTCCCGGCGCGGAGCAACGGAACAGTCCGGGCATGTCCGCGGGCGGGGAAGGCAGTTCCGTATGATGAGCGAGGGTGCCGAGGATGAGGCTCGCCCACGGATTTTCTGCGGGCCGGCCCCAGACGGCGGCGCTGATCCTCGCCCCGGGCTTGGCCGTCCGCACCATCTCCCGCAGGGCGGCTTTCATGTCGGGAAAGAACGTGACGCCGAAACAGCACAGGACGGCGTCGAACGTGCCGTCGTCGAAGGGCAGCTCTGCGGCGTCGCAGACACTGAAGCTCACGTTGGCCAGGCCCCGTGCGGACGCTTTGTCCTCGGCCACGTGCAACATTCCGGCCGAGATGTCGGTCAGGACCACTTCACCGTCTGGCACCAGGGTCGCCGCGGTGAGCCCTGGCTCGCCGGTGCCCGAGGCGACGTCGAGCACCATGGAGCCGGGCTGGAGCCTGGCGTCCTGGATCACGGCGTCGACGAAGGGTTGTTGCCAGCCGAGCAGTTCCGCGTCCCACTTTTTCCAGCCCGCCGCGAACTGGTCCCAGATGATGCGCTGACGGTCCCGGATACTGTCCGCTGCAACTGACATGGTGCGTCCTTAAAAAGTCCGGACCGCACCCTCCCCCACCCCTTAGTGTGCCCCGCCGCCCGGGTTCCCGCTAGGGTCCCGGATTTCTGCCACGGAATCGGACAGCCGCGCCGCGGATCCGGGTAGCGGCGGTCCGGAACCGGCGCGAAATCGCCGCCGCCAAAGCAGGGCCGGTGCGGGCAGTAGGCTTAACCGCATGGCTCCTGAAGACTCCCCCGTTGCGCCCGAGCGCCGCTCCGTCACCGTCCGTCGCGCTCCGAAGTACGTGCCGTTCCTGATCCTGGGCGGGCTGCTGGGCGTAGTGGTGGCCGCCGTCATCGCCTACGGGCTGCCGGGCGACGAGGGCTATGACGCCAACTCGGTCTTCGGCTTCTTCCTGACCTTCTGCATCGCCGGTGGCGCTATCCTGGGTGCCGCCGTCGCCCTCGTGCTGGACCGGCTGAGCGTCCGCCGGGCCGAGCGCGCCGTCGTCGAATCGGTTCCGGACTCCGTTCCGGACACCGACGACGAGGATCGCGCCTAAGCGGGCGGACACCGAACGTCAGGTCATAAACCGGCCCCCGGAAAAGTCCTAGCGCACAACGTGAGATAATCGACCAGTGGCACGCGGCGATGGAAAACTTTCTCATGACCTTCTCTCTGGCGAAAAAGGCCCGCAGGACGCATGTGGCGTCTTCGGGGTCTGGGCTCCCGGCGAAGAGGTAGCAAAACTCACCTACTACGGGCTGTACGCGCTGCAGCACCGCGGTCAGGAGTCGGCTGGTATTGCCACCAGCGACGGCAAGCGGATCAACGTCTACAAGGACATGGGCCTCGTCTCCCAGGTCTTCGACGAAACCACGCTGAACACCCTGACCGGGCACCTGGCTGTCGGCCACTGCCGCTACTCCACCACCGGCGCCAGCCACTGGGCCAACGCCCAGCCCACCCTCGGCGCAACGGCCACCGGCACGGTCGCCCTGGCGCACAACGGAAACCTGACCAACACCGCCGAGCTCAAGGCCATGATCGTGGACCGCAACGGCGGCCAGCTCACCGGCGAAATGAAGCAGGGCAACACCTCGGACACCGCCCTGGTCACGGCCCTGCTCGAGGGCGAGGAGGGCAAGTCCCTCGAAGAGACCGCCATTGAGCTGCTGCCCAAGATCAGGGGCGGCTTCTGCTTTGTCTTCATGGACGAAGGCACCCTTTACGCGGCCCGCGACACCTACGGCATCCGTCCGCTGGTCCTCGGCCGCCTGGAGCGCGGCTGGGTGGTGGCGTCCGAACAGTCGGCCCTCGCCACCGTCGGCGCGAGCTTCATCCGCGAGATCGAACCCGGCGAATTCATCGCCATCGACGAGCAGGGCGTCCGTTCCCAGCGCTTCGCCGAGCCGACGCCGGCCGGCTGCGTCTTCGAGTACGTCTACCTTGCCCGTCCGGACGCCGCCATTGCCGGCCGCTCCGTGTACGAATCCCGCGTGGAGATGGGCCGCCAGCTGGCCCGCGAAAACACCCAGGAAGCGGACATCGTCATCCCGGTGCCGGAATCCGGCACCCCCGCCGCCGTCGGTTACGCCGAGGAATCCGGCATCCCGTTCGCGCACGGCTTCGTCAAGAACGCCTACGTGGGCCGCACCTTCATCCAGCCCTCGCAGACCCTGCGCCAGCTCGGCATCCGGCTCAAACTCAACGCGCTTGAGTCCGTGATCCGCGGCAAGCGCGTGGTGGTGGTCGACGACTCGATCGTCCGCGGCAACACCCAGCGCGCCATCGTGCGGATGCTCCGCGAAGCCGGTGCCGCCGCCGTGCACGTGAAAATTTCCTCCCCCCCGGTGAAGTGGCCCTGCTTCTACGGCATCGACTTCGCCTCCCGCGCCGAGCTGATCGCCAACGGCGCCACCATCGAGGAAATCTCGCAGGCCATCGGCGCGGACTCGCTCGCCTACATCTCCGAGGACGGCATGATCGGCGCCACCCGGCAGCCGCGCGAACGCCTGTGCACGGCCTGCTTCACCGGGCAGTACCCAATCGAGCTGCCCGGGGCCGACAAGCTCGGCAAAAACCTGCTGGAGCGCACGGACTTGGGTGGCCTGCCCACGACGGCGGCCCCCGCAGCGTCCGGGTCTTCTGCCACCGCGAGCCCGGCCACCGGGACGCCCGCGGGCGACGCCGCTGCAAACGCCGTGTCCGACGCCGCCGTCCCGGCCGACGAGGATCCCGCCGAGAAAGCCGGCGCCACGGGTTGCGATCCGGGACCCGACGCCGAATTCGAAGAACT
The DNA here is from genome assembly GCF_056399345.1 of Arthrobacter sp. 01N442. Taxonomy (NCBI): domain Bacteria; kingdom Bacillati; phylum Actinomycetota; class Actinomycetes; order Micrococcales; family Micrococcaceae; genus Arthrobacter; species Arthrobacter sp. 01N442. The sequence continues at coordinate 145,118 of NZ_JBFTRD010000004.1, read as the reverse complement.
GCTCACCGACGCCGACCGCGTACCCGCCGACAAGCTTGATGCCGACAAGAAAGAGCCAGTATGACTTCCGCCTCCACGGCCGCTGACATGAACGACGCCCAGAACACCGGGATCACCTACGCCTCTGCCGGCGTCGACGTCGAAGCGGGCGACCGCGCCGTCGAACTCATGAAGGACGCCGTCAAGGCGACCCACAACGCCTCGGTGATCGGCGGCGTCGGCGGGTTCGCCGGCCTGTACGACGTCTCCAGGCTGCTGACCTACAAGCGTCCGCTGCTGGCGACGTCCACCGACGGCGTGGGCACCAAGGTGGCCATCGCCCAGGCCATGGACATCCACGACACCATTGGGTTCGACCTGGTGGGCATGGTGGTGGACGACATCGTCGTGGTGGGCGCCGAGCCGCTCTACATGACCGACTACATCGCCTGCGGCAAGGTGGTCCCGGAGCGCATCGCGGACATCGTGCGCGGCATCGCGGCGGCCTGCTCGGTCGCCGGCACCGCCCTGGTGGGCGGCGAAACCGCCGAGCACCCGGGCCTGCTGGGCGAGCACGAGTACGACGTGGCCGGTGCCGCCACCGGCGTGGTCGAAGCCGACGCGCTGCTGGGCCCGGACCGCGTCCGCGCCGGCGACGTGGTGATCGGCATGGCATCCTCCGGCCTGCACTCCAACGGCTACTCCCTGGTCCGCCGCGTGGTCAACCACGCCGGCTGGGCCCTGGACCGGCACGTTTCCGAATTTGAGCGCACCCTGGGCGAGGAACTCCTCGAACCCACCCGCGTGTACGCCGCGGACTGCCTGGACCTCGCCCGCACCTTCCCGGTGGACGGCTCCGCCGCCGGCCGGGCCGTGCACGGCTTCAGCCACGTCACCGGCGGCGGGCTGGCCGCGAACCTTGCCCGCGTCCTGCCGCAGGGCCTGCTGGCCACCGTGGACCGCGCCACCTGGGAACTGCCCGCCATCTTCAAGCTGGTGTCCCAGCTGGGCAACGTTCCGCTGGCCGACCTCGAGCGCACCCTCAACGTGGGCGTGGGCATGGTGACGATCGTCTCCCCCGAAGCCGCCGACGCCGCCGTGAACCACCTCAACGCCCGCGGCCTGCCCTCGTGGATCATGGGCACCGTCGGGGAAGACTCCGATTCAGCCGTGCGGACCGGCCCGGACTACGTCCAGGGCGCCAAGGGCGTCGACGGCGGCGCCGTCCGGATGGTCAACGCCTACGCCTAAGGCTTACGCGCCGCACACCCGAATCGAGTGCTCCGTATCTGCCGTTTAGACCCCTCTAAACGGCAGATACGGAGCACTCGATCTGCTTTAAATCTCCAGCACGCTGAAAAAGCCGCCCTGCGGATCGCCCAGGGTCGCGATGGTGCCGGCTTCCTCGACGTCCTCCGGCTCGACCACGACCGTGCCGCCCGCGGCCACGGCTGCTGCGACCGCATCCGCGACGCTTGCCACGCCGAAGTACACCTGCCACCCGGGCTTGAGCGCGTTCCCTGACGCGGGAACAGTGGCGATCCCCGCCACCTCGGCGCCGCCCACCATCAGCGTCGTGTAGGTGCCGCCGTCGTCCTGCGGGTACTCCGTCACCTCGTGGCCGAACAGCTGCTGGAAGAATCCGACGGCGGCCTGCGGCTCGGGCGTCAGCAACTCCGCCCAGGCCAGGGCGCCGGGTTCCTCAACCCGTCCCGCGCCGAGGTGGCTTCCAGCCTGCCAGGCGCCCGTGGTGCCGCCGCCGGGCGGGGCGAAGAAGACCATCACGCCCGTCCCACCCACCTTTTCGGGGCCGAACTCCAGCGCTCCGCCGGCATGCGGGATCTCGGCGGCGAGGTCGGCGGCGTCGTCGACGGAAAGGTAGACGTTCCACTGCCCCGGGGCCGCCGACAGCTGCTGCTGCGGGTTCTGCGGCGCGATGACGGTCACCAGTTCCTGGTCAAGGAACGCCTGGGAATAGCTGCGGCCATCCGGGGTGGGCAGGTCCTCATACCGCCAGCCGAAAATGGTTGCGTAGAACTCCTTCGCCGCGGCCACATCGGAGGTCTGGAGGTCCGCCCAGCAGACCTCACCGTGGGCAAACCCGGAACGAATGGCCATGGAAGTCCTTCCCGAAGAACGCCGGGCAGTCCGGCAAGTCCAAGTTAGCCCGCGGCGGGTGGCGCGGCAACCGACTCCGTGCCGCCACTTCGACGGTTCCGTGCCCACTCGATGTTCCGATACGTCGAGTGGGCACGGAACCGTCTAAACGGCGCTGGGCGGGGGCGTCGCGCCCGGGCGCGGGGACGCGAAAAACCCGCCGGGCACGCCCCAGAGAAGGCATGCCCGACGGGCTTAAAAACTTGGTGGGTGCCTTGCCCTGGCAAGGGAACCCTGGAGAAGTGTCGACTAACCTATCCGACGAGAATCTACCTCGTCGTCGTCCTCTTCCACATCGTCCGCGTACTTATCCACGTAGGCCGAATAGTCCGGCTCAACCGGCTCACTCGAAAAACGACTCGGTGCGCGACCTTCGGAGCTCTTGAGCTCACGCTGAAGCGCAGTGTAGTCAGTGTTCGGGGAATAGTACTTAATATCCCGAGCCTGCTTGGTAGCTTTTGCCTTTTGACGGCCGCGCCCCATGGCGTGACCCCCTTTTGTACTCGGACCGGAGGTGGTCACCATTGGCGTTAGTGAGGCCCCGGAATGTTTGGTCAATTTGTCGTACACCTAGATTACATGCTTTCGGCTGTCACTGCTTGCCGCCCGGGCGCCTGCGCATGCGGCCCGGCGCGCATCTTCGATAGAGTCTCTTGATGGGCTCCCGGAAACGCGGCCCGCGCCGGACGTCCAGCCCCGGCAAGTACGCACGGAAGAGGTGAATTCCCGAGTGACCGAAAAGCCTGTGAGCGGCGAGAACGCCAGGCGCGGCGATGCCGGAATGCCTGAAGTTCCCCCGGCGGACGACGCCGGCGAGCGGCCGGCCCCGCCGGTTCGGATCCCCTCCTCCATATATATTCCACCGCGGCCGACGGCGCCGCCGACTTCCGCGGTGCCGCTCGTGGCCCGCAACGACGCCGCAGCGCGTCCCGCAGCAGCCGGCCCCGAAACCCCGCCAGAGCCGGCGGCGCCGTCGGAGGCTCGCGGCGATAAGGCGGCAACCCGAACCAGCAACCGCAGGACCGCCTCCGGCGCCTCCCAGCTCGGCAAGCTGCTCTCAGCCCAGGCGGCGCAGCTCAAGTCCTCGGACCTGGGACCGCGCGCCCGGCAATTCGGCGGGAAGCTGGGCACCGGAGGCCGACGGTTCGGCCATGCCGTGTGGGCCACCGCCAACCGGTGGGGCCTGGCAAAGGTCGGCGCCGCGCTGGCCGCCGTCGTCGTGCTGGGGCTGGTGATCTGGTGGCTGACCTCACTGGGCACGGCGAAGCAGCCGGAGGCCGGCACCTCCCCCGCCCCCGCGGCCGAAGCCTCCTCCGCGGCCCCCGCCAGCCGTGGCCCGCTGCCCCTGGAGGGCGTCAATCCGCTGGACTTCCGGCTCGGGGACTGCTTCAAGGACTTCGACGCGAACGCACCAACCTCCACCGTGGTGGCCTGCGATACCGGGCACTCGGCGCAGCTGGTCGCGGTGGACAGGTACGCCGCCTCGGACGCCTACCCGGGCCGCGAGCCGCTGAAGCAGAAGGCACTGGACACCTGCAAGGCAGCGCCGCTGACGGACAAGTCTCGCGACTACCAGTTCAGCTACAAACTGGCCTACCCCAGCTCCTCCAGCTGGGGCACGGGAGACCGCAGGGTTGACTGCTACTTCGTGGCCGACGGCGGGAACGTCATCAAGGAATCCCTGATCCCCCGGCTCTAGGTTTGGACCGACCCGCGCTAGCGCGGACCCCCGGCCCGCGTCGGGGGCACGCAAAAAGGGTCGGGGGCACGCAAAAGGGCTGCCGCCGTCGTTGAACGGCTGGCAGCCCTTCGCGTTTGCCACCGGCGGCCGGGGGGACCCCGCGCCTACTCCTTGCGGCGGACCGAGAGCCCGCTTCCGGTGGAGGCGCCGCCGGCGGGGCGGTCGGACACGTCCGGACCGCCCATCGTCAGCTCCATCAGGTCCGGCGCGGTGTCCACGACCACGGTGTCGCCGTCGGAGATCTCGCCGGCCAGGATGGCCTTGGCCAGGCGGTCGCCGATCTCGCGCTGCACCAGGCGGCGCAGCGGCCGGGCGCCGTATGCCGGGTCGAAGCCGGTGACGGCCAGCCACGCCCGGGCGCCCTCGGACACCTCGAGGGTCAGGCGGCGGCCCTTGAGTCGTTCGCCGAGCTCCTTGACCTGCAGTTCCACGATCTCGGCGAGTTCCTCGACGGTGAGCGGGTCGAAGAGGACCACCTCGTCGAGCCGGTTCAGGAACTCCGGCTTGAAGGAGGCGTGCACCGTCGCCATTACCGCGTCCCGCTTGGCTGCGGCATCCAGCCCCGGGTCCACGAGGAACTGGCTGCCGAGGTTGGACGTCAGCACCAGGATCACGTTGCGGAAGTCCACGGTGCGGCCCTGGCCATCGGTGAGGCGGCCGTCGTCGAGCACCTGCAGGAGGATGTCGAAGACCTCCGGGTGGGCCTTCTCCACCTCGTCCAGCAACAGCACGGAGTAGGGGCGACGGCGGACGGCTTCGGTCAGCTGGCCGCCTTCCTCGTAGCCCACGTAGCCGGGAGGTGCCCCGACCAGCCGCGCCACGGAGTGCTTCTCCGAGTACTCGGACATGTCGATCCGCACCATGGCCCGCTCGTCGTCGAACAGGAAGTCCGCGAGCGATTTGGCCAGCTCCGTCTTACCGACGCCAGTGGGACCCAGGAAGAGGAAGGACCCGGTGGGCCGGTTCGGGTCGCTGATGCCGGCACGGGCGCGGCGCACGGCGTCGGACACCGCGGTGACGGCCTTGGCCTGGCCGATCAGCCGCTCCCCCAGGACGTGCTCCATCTCCAGCAGTTTCTGGCTTTCGCCCTGCAGCATGCGGCCGGCCGGGATGCCGGTCCACGCCGAGATCACCTCGGCGATATCGTCCGCGGTGACCTCGTCGGCCACCATCTGCCCGGACTTGTCCGTCACGGAAGCTTCGGCTTCGGCCGCGGCCTTGAGCTCGCGCTCCAGGGCCGGGATCTCCCCATAGAGGATGCGGGATGCCGTCTCGAAGTCGCCCTCGCGCTCGGCCTTTTCCTCTGCGGACCGCAGCTCGTCCAGCTTGGCGCGCAGGTCACCCGCACGGTTCAGGCCGGCCTTCTCGGCCTCCCAACGGGCATTCAGGGCCGCGAGCTCCTCCTTCTTGTCCGCCATGTCCGCACGGAGGGTGGCGAGGCGCTCCACCGACGCCGGATCCGTCTCGCCGGCCAGGGCCAGTTCCTCCATGGTCAGCCGGTCCACCTGGCGACGCAGCTGGTCAATCTCCTCCGGGGCGGAATCGATTTCCATCCGCAGCCGGGACGCGGCCTCGTCCACCAGGTCGATCGCCTTGTCCGGCAGCTGCCGGCCGGAGATATACCGGTTGGACAGGGTGGCGGCGGCCACGAGGGCAGAGTCGGAGATGGAGACCTTGTGGTGCGCCTCGTAACGTTCCTTGAGTCCGCGCAGGATGCCGATCGTGTCATCCACGCTCGGTTCGCCGACGAAGACCTGCTGGAAGCGGCGCTCCAGGGCAGGGTCCTTTTCGATGTTCTCGCGGTATTCGTCCAGCGTGGTGGCGCCGATCAGCCGGAGCTCGCCGCGGGCCAGCATCGGCTTGAGCATGTTGCCGGCATCCATCGAGCTGTCCCCGGACGCGCCCGCCCCCACCACGGTGTGGAGCTCGTCAATGAAGGTGACGATCTGGCCCTCGGAGCTCTTGATCTCCTCCAGCACCGCCTTGAGCCGCTCCTCGAATTCACCGCGGTACTTGGCTCCGGCCACCATAGAGGCCAGGTCCAGGGCAATCAGGGTCTTGCCGCGCAGGCTCTCCGGCACGTCGCCGGCCACGATCCGCTGGGCGAGGCCTTCGACGACGGCGGTCTTGCCGACGCCGGGCTCGCCGATGATCACCGGGTTGTTCTTGGTCCGGCGGCTGAGCACTTGGATGATGCGGCGGATCTCGGCGTCGCGCCCGATGACGGGATCCAGCTTGCCGGACCGCGCGATCGCGGTCAGGTCGGTGCCGAACTTCTCCAAGGCCTGGAAGGTGTTTTCCGGGTCGGCGTTGTCCACCTTGCGGTCGCCGCGGACGCCGGGGAGCGCCGCGAGCAGCGCTTCGTGCGAGGCGCCGGCGTCGCGCAGCAGCCGGCCGACGTCGTCGCTGCCGGACGCGAGGCCCAGCAGCAGGTGCTCGGTGGAGACGAAGGTGTCGCCAAGGCGTTCGGCCTCGTTCTGCGCGTTCTTGATGGCCTGCATCGCGGCGCGGGAAAGCTGGGCCTGCTGCACCGAGCTGCCCGAGGTCGACGGGAGCGCCTTGATGGCGGTGCTCGCCTGGACGCTGACAGCATCCGGATCGGTCCCGGTGGCGCGCAGGAGCGCCACGGCCACCCCTTCGCGCTGGTCCATCAGCGCCTTGAGCAGGTGGGCCGGTTCCAGCTGGGGGTTGCCGGCCGTCGAGGCGTTCATGGCTGCTGCCGAAAGAGCCTCCTGGCTCTTGGTGGTGAATTTCGCGTCCAAAGAGAGCTCCTTCCGGGGATAAGACTGTCGTCAAAGTTGAGTCTAACCCGCTCAACTTTGGATTCGGCCCCTTTGGCTCCATGTTTGCCCACGGCGAAACTGCTGTCTAGAGCCGGAGTCCCCCGGAGGCCGCGGGGCGCCCGGTCCGACGGACATGCCCAGCGCTCAGGCAGTCCGGTGGGCATGTACCGCGGCCGCCTTCCGCCCTTCCGGACATGCCCATCCTGGGCGCCGACCAGTGGACATAATCCGAATATGTCCACCGCTCGAAGCCCGGACCGGGCATGTCCCCTCGATCAGGCGGCGAAAGAGTGGGCATGCCCCCTCGGCGGAGCGGCAAAAACCGGCCCACCAGAGGCCAGACCACTTAACGTTGCTTAACGTTGTGCGGGCTAATTACTGTAACTGAGGTCACAAGGACAGAAACCGACGCGAGGGAGGGTCAGGATGCAGGAGCAAGCCAGCACTGTCACCGCCGACGGCCCGGTTGCGCCGGTATCGGCGGCCGCTGTTGCCCGCGCCGCGGGGGTTTCCTCCGCCGCAGTGTCCTACGTCCTCAACGGCAAGGCCGGCGTCTCTCCGGAGACGCGGCGCCACATCATCCACGTGGCGAACGAGCTGGGCTTCAGGCCCCGTAAGTCCTCCCAGTCCACCGATCTGCAGCGGACCCGGGTGGTCGGGCTGGTCCTGCCGAACATCATCAACCCGATGTTCCCCCGCTGGGCCCAGGGCATCATTTCCGCGGCGGCCGACGCCGGCTACGAGGTCTTCGTCGCCACCACCCAGGACGACCCCGAAGTCCTGGCCCAGGTCACCGCCACGCTCGCGAACCGGGCGGTGGACGGCGTCATCCTCGCCGCCTCGCTCCGGGACGACGCGCGGGCCCTCCGCACCCTGCGGGCCGCCCGGATTCCTTACGTCTGCCTGTCCCGCCGGGCGGATTTCCTGGACTCCGACTTCGTGGGGATCGACGACGACGCCGCGGCCACGCTGCTCATGCAGCACATGCTCGGTCACGGCTACACCGAGATCGCCACCGTGATCGGCCCCCGTTTTTCCACCGCCTCGCTGGCCCGGGAACAGGCGTTCGTGCGGACGGCGGCAGCCGCCGGGGTCGTCATCAGCGGGGATCGCAAGATCAGCACCCGGGTCAACAACGAAGGCGGCCGGCTGGCCGCGGAACGCCTCTTCGCCTCCGGGACCCCGCCACAGGCGGTGGTCTGCGGCAGCGACGAGCTCGCCATCGGCGTCATGGAGTACGCGCTGGCACGCGGCCTGCGGATCCCGGACGACGTGGCTGTGGCCGGCTGCGACGGCCTTCCGCACAGCCGCTCCGGCCTGATCAACCTCACCAGCATTGTCCAGCCGCAGCAGGAAATGGCCCACGAAGCCTTCGCCATGCTGCTCAACCGCATCGAAGCCCCGTCCCGGAGCTACACCTCCCTGGTGTGCCGGCACCGCCTCCACATCGGCCGCACCTGCGGTTGCACCCCCGCCACCTCCTGACACCGCAACACCGCAACACCGACTGAAATTCACCCCGTGGCAGCTCCGACTGCCGACGGAATACTGCCCGCTGTCCATCCTGATCATCAATCCTGACCCCAATTCAAGGACGAAGACCTATGTCAGTTGTATCCGCACCAACGAAGATGCGCACACCGCAGGAGATTAACGGCGTGATCCTGCGCCGCGTCATGCCGCTGCTGATCGGCGCCTACATCATGGCGTTCCTGGACCGAACCAACATCGGCATGGCCAAGGACCGCCTGGAGATCGACCTCGGCATCTCCGCCACCGCCTACGGCATCGGCGCCGGCCTGTTCTTCCTGACCTACGCCCTCTCCGAGATCCCCTCGAACCTGATCATGCACAAGGTGGGAGCACGCTTCTGGATCATGCGGATCATGATCACCTGGGGCATCATTTCCGCCGGCATGGCCTTCGTCCAGGGCGAGTGGTCCTTCTACATCATGCGGATGCTGCTCGGCGTCGCCGAGGCCGGACTCTTCCCCGGCGTCATGTACTTCCTGACCCAGTGGTTCGTGGTCAAGGACCGCGCCAAGGCCAACGGCATGTTCCTCCTCGGCGTCTCGATCGCCAACATCGTCGGCGCCCCGCTGGGCGGCCTGCTGCTGACCCTGGACGGCCTCGGCGGCCTGCACGGCTGGCAGTGGATGTTCCTCGTCGAGGGCCTGCCCGCCTGCGTCCTCGCCTACGTCGTCTGGAAGAAGCTCCCGGACCGTCCCAGCCAGGCCAAGTTCCTCAGCCCCGAGGAGGCCGCGGACCTCGAAGCACGGATCGCCGCCGAAGAGACGGCCGGCGCCGAAGCCTCCGGCAACCACCGCCTGCGCGACGCGCTCAAGGACAAGCAGATCCTGCTGGTGGTGGGCGTCTACTTCACCCACCAGATCGCCGTCTACGCCCTGTCCTACTTCCTGCCGTCCATCATCGGAACCTACGGCAAGCTCAACCCGCTGCAGATCGGCCTGCTGACTGCCATCCCGTGGATCTTCTCCGCAGCAGGAGCCCTGCTGGTGCCGCGCTTCGCCACCGACGGAAGGCGCTCCCGCCTCCTGGTCACCGGCACCATGATCGGCATCATCGCCGGCTTCGCGCTCGGCGCCGTCGGCGGCCCGCTGCTCGGCATGATCGGGTTCTGCCTCGCAGCGTTCAACTTCTTCGCCCTGCAGCCGATCCTCTTCACCTACCCGGCCACCCGCCTCAGCGGCGCAGCCCTCGCCGGCGGCATCGCCTTCGTCAACACCATCGGCCTGCTCGGCGGATTCCTCGGCCCGTACGTCATGGGCTTCATGCAGGATGCCACCGGCTCCAAGCTCTCGGGCCTGTGGTTCATTGTGGGCATGTGCGTCATCGGCGCCCTCCTGTCCCTGATGCTCAAGCGCGGCACCGAAAAGCCTGAGGGCATCCCCGCCGCCCACTAAGGGCGGCGCCACCACACGCTCCACCACTGACGCTCCGCCGGCGCCACAACGCACCGGCGGAGCGTCCCCGAACCACCATCGCAAGGAAAACCCATGGATTTCACCGCAAAGCGCGTCCTGGTCACCGCCGGCGCCAACGGCATCGGCCTGGCCATCGCCAAGAAGTTCCAGGAACTCGGCGCCGCCGTCTTCGTCACCGACATCGACCCCGACGCCGTCGAGAAGGCCCGCGTCAACGGCCTCGCCGCCGCTGTCAGCGACGTCTCCGACGAAGGTCAGGTCCGCGAACTCATGGCCACGGTAGCCGCGGAGCTGGGGGGCCTGGACGTGCTGGTCAACAACGCCGGCATCGCCGGGCCCACCGGGCCACTCGAGACTCTCGATGCCGGCGCCTGGAAGGCCACCTTCGACGTCAACATCCACGGCCAGTTCTATTGCATCAAGCACGCGCTGCCCCTGCTTCGGAAGGGCGACGGTGCCTCGATCGTGAACCTCTCCTCGGCGGCCGGAAGGCTGGGCATGGCCGGCCGAAGCGCCTATTCGGCGTCCAAGTGGGCCGTCGTCGGACTGACAAAGACGCTCGCGATCGAACTGGGCCCGGACCGGATCCGGGTCAACGCGATCTGCCCCGGCGCTGTCAACGGCCCGCGGATCGACGCCGTGATCGCCGCCAAGGCGCAGATGCTGGACCTCCCGGCGGAGCAGGTCTCCGAGCTCTACCACAACCAGTCATCCCTGGGCCGGCTGATCGAGGCCGAGGACATCGCGAACATGGCCGCTTTCGCCGCGAGCGACCTGGCCCGCAACGTCAACGGCCAGGCCCTCGCCGTCGACGGCAACACCGAAAAGCTTTACTGACCCCCGAAGGAGCGACCCCATGGCTGCTGCACGCAAAGTCATCATCACCAGCGCCGTCACCGGCGCCATCCACACCCCGTCCATGTCACCGCACCTGCCGGTGTCCCCGGATGAGATTGCCGACGCCGCGATCGGCGCCGCCGAGGCGGGAGCCGCGATTGTGCACATGCACGCCCGCGACCCGAAGGACGGCCGTCCCTCGCAGGATCCGGAGCACTTCGCCCCGATCCTGGACAAGCTCAAGCGCAACACCGACGCCGTCATCAACCTCACCACCGGCGGCTCCCCCCACATGACCGTGGAGGAGCGCATGCAGCCGGCCGCGCTGTTCAAACCCGAGCTGGCCTCGCTGAACATGGGGTCGATGAACTTCGGCCTCTACCCGATGCTGGAGCGCTTCACCGAGTTCGGCCACGAGTGGGAGCGCGAAGGCCTCGAGAAGAGCCGCGACCTGGTCTTCAAGAACACCTTCCAGGACATCGAAACCATCCTCGGCATCGGCAACGAGAACGGCACCCGGTTCGAATTCGAGTGCTACGACATCTCACACCTGAACAACCTGGCCCACTTCCACGCCCGCGGCCTGGCCCGCGGGCCGCTGTTCGTCCAATCCGTATTTGGCCTGCTCGGCGGGATCGGTGCCCACCCGGAGGACCTCATGCACATGCGCCGCACCGCGGACCGCCTGCTGGGCGAGGACTACCAGTGGTCCATCCTGGGCGCTGGCAAGAACCAGATGCCCCTCGCCACGATCGGCGCGGCCATGGGCTCCCACGTCCGGGTGGGCCTGGAGGACTCGCTCTGGATCGGCCCCGGCCAGCTCGCCGCGTCCAACGCCGAACAAGTCACCCGGATCCGCACCATCCTGGAGGCCCTCAACTTCGAGATCGCCACCCCGGACGAGGCCCGCGAAATGCTGCAGCTCAAGGGCCGGGACAAGGTGGGATTCTAGGCCGGTGGGCATCCTGGTCGCCCCGGACAGCTTCAAGGGGACCTTCGCGGCCGCCGACGTCGCCGCCCACATTGCCGCCGGGATCCGTGCGGCCGGCGCGGCTGCCGTCGAACTGCCCGTGGCCGACGGCGGCGAGGGGACCTTCGATGTGCTGGTCCGGGGGCTCGACGCCCGGCCGGTCCGGGTCCGCACGACGGGCCCCTGGGGCGACGACGTCGAAACGGTCGTCGCGCTGGCCCCGGATGGAACCGCCGTCGTCGAGCTTGCGTTCGCCAGCGGACTGCACCTTCCCACCGCCGGTGACCGTGACCCCGTCCTGGCCAGCACATACGGCACCGGGGTGCTGGTGGCGGAGGCTGTCCGGCTCGGGGCGCGGCGCGTGCTGGTGGCCGCGGGCGGCTCCGCGACAACCGATGGCGGGGCCGGGGCGATCACCGCGATCGAGGAACGCGGCGGACTGGACGGCGCCGAGGTGGTGGTCCTCAGCGACGTGACCACCCGCTTCGCCGATGCGGCCCGGGTTTTCGGGCCGCAGAAGGGCGCAGACTCTGCCACGGTGGAGGCCCTGACCCGGCGGCTCGAAGAGCAGGCGGACGGGTTTGCCCGTGAGCTGGGCCGGGATCCCCGGCCGGTGGCCAGGACCGGGGCGGCCGGCGGCTTCTCCGGTGGAATGTGGGCGCAGTACGGTGCGCGGCTGGTGTCCGGCGCGGACTATGTCCTGGACCTGCTCGGCTTCGATGCCCGCGCCGCCTCCAGCACCGCGGTGGTGGTCGGCGAGGGCCGGCTGGACTCCCAGACCGGCCAGGGCAAGATCATCGCCGCCATCCTGGCCCGCAGCGGCACCACGCCGGTGTACGCCGTCGTCGGCTCCGTCCATGAGGACCTGGGCGACTATGCGGACAACTTTGCTGGCCTGATCGTGGCCAGCGACGCGGACGCCCTGGCCGCGGCTGGATCCGAATTGGCCCGCACCGCCGGACATGCCCGTCCCTGACACGGGCGGACGGGCATGCCCCGCCAAAAGAAGCGATCCGGCGGTCGGCTCCCCCAAGGAACCGACCACCGGATCGAATAGTGGCTACGGGTAAAGCTTGTCATACGTTTGACAAGCTTGTCACATGACGCGCGGGCGAGGCGGCGGCGACCTCTGTAATCTGGGACCCATGGATGAGACCTCGGCACCAGAGCACAGCACCCGCAGCGTTTTCCTGGACAAGGCGCACCCCGCCGCGTGGCGCGCACTGAACGGCCTCGGATTGAAGGCCAAGGAAGCCGCAGACGAGGCGGGGCTGGACCAGACACTGATCGAACTGCTGAACGTCCGCATCTCGCAGATCAACGGCTGCGCCTTCTGCCTGGATCTGCACGTGGGCGACGCGGTCAAGAACGGCGAATCGGCGCAGCGCCTGGCGGTGCTCCCGGCCTGGCGCGACACGAATCTCTTCACGGAGAAGGAACGTGCAGCGCTGACCCTGGCCGAGGCGATCACCAACATCTCCGACGCCGAAGCCCGGGAGCACGAAGGCCGTCTGGCCCGCAAGCACCTCAGCGACGCCGAATTCTCCGCGGTCAGCTGGCTCGCCATCACCATGAACGCCTTCAACCGGGTCTCGATTGTCAGCCAGCACCCGGTCCGGGACAAGGGCAAGGGCACCAAAGCCGAATAGCCAACTCCGACCGACGCCGCGGTCAGGGAATCAGCCGGTCCGCCCGGAGCCGGTCGAAGAGCGCCGTGAACGAGTCCAGGGTCCTGCGGTAGCCGGTGAAGCCCGCGAGGCGGCTCTTGCTCATGTCGGCCAGCACCTCGATGTTTCGGCCCAGGTCGCCGTCGGTGTGCCACCACGAGGAAACCCGCGCGAGGTCCGGTTCGGCGAGCCCGTGCCGGGCGGCCATGTCCGCCCACACCGATTCCATCCCGCGCATCTGCTCTTCCAGCGGACGGGGCTCTTTCTCGAAACCGGCCGCTTCGACGCCGAAGTATGCGGCCAGCCGCGGCCACATCCAGCGCCAGCGGAAGACGTCGCCGTTGACGATGTTGTAGGCCTGGTTGGCTGCCGTTTCCGCCGTCGCTGCCCAGAGCATGTGTTCGGCCAGCAGTCCGCTGTCGGTCATGTCGGTGAGGCTGTTCCACTGCGTCTCGGAGCCCGGGAATATGAATGGCCGGTTCAATTCCTTGCAGATGGACGCCTGAACCGCGAGGGTGAGCCCCATATTCATCGCGTTGCCCACCGCGTGGCCGATGACCGTGTGGGCGCGGTGCACCGACCAGCTAAAGCCTTGGCGTTCGGCCGCCGCCCACAGTTCGTCTTCCTGGGCGTAGTAGAAATTGGGCACCGGCAGCCGCGGTTCCTCCTCGTGGAAGGGCGTGTCCGGCATTTCGCCCGCCGCATAGGCCTCGAACGGGCCAAGGTAGTGCTTCAGCCCGGTCATCAGGGCCACATGCTTCACCGGGCTGTCCTGCAAAGCGTTGAGCAGGTTCCGCAACAGGGCTGCGTTGACCTCGATGTTTTCCCGCTCCGTGTCCTGCCGTGACCAGGCGGTGAAGAACACGTGCGTCGGGCGTTCGCCGTGCAGCGCAGCCGCCAGGCTTTCCGGTGAGCCGAGGTCCGCGCGGATGGGCCGCGCGCCGGGGCGCGCAACGCCGCCGCGGGACAAGGCCAGGACTTCCCACCCCGTCCCGGCAAGGAGGTCGACGAGGGCGGAGCCGGCAATGCCGCTGGCTCCGACCACCAGTGCGGTGCGTCCATGGGCTGAGCTGTCGTGCACGTAAATCCTCCTGGTTGCGGGGCGGGCCTTTATCCACCCTACGGCTGGGGCCGGTGCACGCCCCAACCCGGCCCCGGCCCTATGCCCACCCCGGGCCTACGCCGGGTAGATCGAGACCGCGGCCGCTTTGACGACGAAATAGACGCCCACCCCCGGAGCCAGGCCCAGATCGGCCGACGCGGCGGGGGTGACGTCCGCGGACAGTTCCCCGGCCCGGACCCGGATCTGGTCGCCGTGCGGTTCAAGATCGGTCACCGTGACGGGGAACGAGTTCCGCGGGCTGCCGTGCGCCTCGGAAAGGAAGACGGAGACGGCCGACGGCGGGAACGCCGCCACGCCGCCTTGGCCGGGAACCGGTGGATCCTCGTGTCGGCCGGCGAATTCCTGGCCCGCGGCCGTCCGGAGCCCGGCGGCGGTGACGGTGCCGGCTACGAGGTTGAGGCCCGCCAGCCCCGCGGCGAAGCGGCTTCGGGGGCGTTGGAGCACGTCCCGGGTGGGGCCCGCTTCGGTGATCCGGCCCTGTTCCATCACGATCACGCGGTCTGCGAGCATGTAGGCGTCCAGGACGTCGTGCGTAACGATGATGGCGCGGCGCCCGGCCAGGACCCGTTTCAGCAACCGCCGCAGCAGCGGAGCCGCGTGGACGTCGAGGGCGGCCATCGGCTCGTCCAGCAGCAGCAGTTCGGGGTCCGCGGCCAACGCCCGGGCCACCGCCACGCGCTGGGCCTGCCCCCCGGAGAGCTCGGCAGGGCGCCGGCTGGCAAGGTCTGCCGCGTCGACCTGCGCGAGCCAGTGCCGGGCGGTCTCCCGCGCCCGGGCCCGGGGGGAACCGGCGCTGCGCGGACCAAAGGCAACATTGTCGAGGGCGCTCAGATGCGGGAAGAGCAGCGGCTCCTGTGCCAGCAACGCGGTGCCGCGGCGGTGCGGCGCTGTCCAGGCGTTCAGCCCGGGCCCCAAATCGAAGAGCGTCCGCCCGTCCACTTGCGCCCGTCCGGCGTCCGGGCGGAGAAGGCCCGCGACGATGGAGAGCAGGGTGGATTTCCCGGCCCCGTTGGGCCCAAGCACCGCCACCGTTTCCCCCTCGTCTAGGCTCAGCGAGACGTCAAAGCCGCGGGCGGCGACGGCGGCGTCGAGCGTGAACGTCATGCCCCCGCCTCCCCGTCCGCTGCGTTGCCGGCCACAGAGCTCCTCGACGAGCGCCCGACGGGCGACGGCCCCCGGTAGCTGAGTCCGACGACGATGACCGCCACGGCGACGAGCAACAGCGACAGCGCGACGGCGGCGTCGGCGTCGGTCTCCCGCTGCAGGTAGATCTCCAGCGGCAGCGTGCGGGTGACCCCCTGGAGGCTGCCGGCGAAGGTGAGGGTGGCGCCGAATTCACCGAGGCTGCGGGCAAAGGAGAGCACGGCCCCGGAGGCGAGGCCCGGCAGCACGAGCGGCAGGGTGACGCGGCGCAGCACCGTGGTGGGTCGGGCACCGAGGGTGGCGGCCACGGCCTCGTACCGGCTGCCGGCGGAGCGCAATGCTCCTTCCAGGCTGACCACGAGGAACGGCAAGGCGACGAAGGTCTGCGCGAGCACCACCGCCGTCGTCGAGAACGCGATCTGGATGCCGGCAAGCTCGAGGCTGCGGCCCAGCAGCCCCTGCCGCCCAAAGGTGTAGAGCAGTGCGATGCCGCCCACCACCGGCGGCAGCACCAGAGGCAGCAGCACGAACGAACGCAGCAGCCGCTGGCCCCGGAACTCCGCCCGCGCCAGTGCCAGGGCCAGCGGGACGCCGAGGAATACGCAGAGCACGGTGCTGGCCGCCGCCGTGCGCAGGCTGAGCCCCAGGGCCGTGAGCGAGGCTTCCGAGGTAAGCAGGGGAATGAACCGCGGCCAGTCGACCCTGGCGACCATGGCGACGAGCGGCAGCAGGACAAACAGCGCGCCGACGGCGGCGATGGCCAGCACCCAGCGTGGAATGCCGCTGTAGCCGTGCCGGGTCACGGCTTGCCGAAGCCCGCGTCGTCGAGGATCTTCCGGCCCGACGCGCCGGCAACCGCCGAGAGGAACGACGCTGCCAGGTCCTGGTTCCGGCTGCTCTTCAACGCCGCGATTGGATAGTGATTGACGGCGGCGACCGCCTCGGGGAACGGGACCGCCTTGACCTTGCCCGCGGCGGCGCGGACATCGGTGACATAGACAAGTCCGGCGTCGGCTTCCCCGGAGGTGACCTTGCCCAGCACGTCCGTTACGGAGGATTCCTCGCTGACCGGTTTGAGGGCGACGCCGGTCTTCCCCTCGACGGTTTTCGCGGCCGCGCCGCAGGGAACCTGGACCGCGCACACCACCACTTTGACTCCGGGTTTGGCCAGGTCGGCGAAGGTTCCGATCTTCGCGGGATTGGCCGGAGGCACCGCGATCGCCAGGACGTTGCTGGCAAAGTTCCGGGGTGTGCCCTCCACCAAACCAGCGTCCGCGACTTTAGCCATGTTCTTCACGTCCGCGGAGGCGAAGACGTCCGCGGGTGCGCCCTGGCCGAGCTGGGTGGCGAGGTCGGCCGACCCGGCGAAGCTGAGCACCACCTTGGTGCCGGGGTGGGTGCTCTCAAATTCCTTGGCCAAGGCGGTGAAGGGCGCCTTGAGCGAGGCCGCAGCGAACACCGTCAGTTGCTGGCCTCCCCCGCCGGCCGGCGCGGCACAGGCGGCCGCCCCGGCGGCCAAGACTCCGGCAAGCAGGAGGGCGGCAGCTTTCCGAATCCGGTTCAAATGAGGGCCTTTCCGTGCGGGCTTTCAATGATCACCGTGGTGGCTTTGACGACGGCGGTGGCCACCGAGCCGAGTTCCAGGCCGAGGTCACGGACGGCCTCGCTGCTCATCAGCGACACCACCCGGAACGGTCCGCACTGCAGTTCCACCTGCGCCATCACGGTGTCCGCGGTGATGGCGGTGACCAGCCCGACGAAGCGGTTGCGGGCCGAGCTTCCGGCGCGCGCCGGGTCTTCAGGCAGTTTTGCCTGCTCCCGGGCCATCCGGGCGAGTTCCAGGCCGTCCACGACGAGCCGCCCCGACTCATCCTTGAGCGGCGTGAGGCTTCCGTTCTCGGTCCAGCGGCGGACGGTGTCATCGCTGACGCCGAGGAACCGGGCGGCTTCTGAGACGCGAAAACTAGGCATAGAGACACAGTAGCCCGCATTTGCGAAGATTCAGCACCAAATCCACCTCATTCTCGGGAGTAGCGGCCGTCCCGGTGAGGAGCCGCCGCTGTAGCCCAGCGGCCGCGGCAGCCGTACGATTTTTAGGTGGGGTGAGGCCGCGGTCGGCTAGGGAGCACTGCCATGAAATGGGTCAGGCCGGACAACTCGGACTACGACGAAGCTCGGAAACTTGTCAATGCCATGATCGACCGGCGCCCGGCCGTCATCGCACAATGCGCGGACGCGGCCGAGGTGGCCGAAGCCCTCGCCTACGCCGGAACCAACAACCTCGACGTCGCGGTCCGCGCTGGCGGTCATTCAGTGGCCGGGATGTCCACCAACGACGACGGGCTGGTGGTTGACGTCCGCCCGATGAAGTCCATCGCCGTGGATCCGGACAACAGGACCGTGACGGTGGGGGCGGGCGTCACGTGGGGCGAATTCGACCGGGCCACGCAGGAACACGGCCTCGCAAGCACCGGCGGCCGCGCCTCCACCACCGGCGTGGCCGGCTTTACCCTCGGCGGCGGATCCGGGTGGCTGGAACGCTCGTACGGCTTCGCCTGCGACAACCTGCTCTCGGTGGACCTTGTCACGGCGGCCGGCGAGCGCGTCACCGCGAGCGCCGAGGAGAACCCCGAACTATTCTGGGCGCTGCACGGGGGCGGCGGTAATTTCGGCGTCGCCACGAAGTTCACCTTCGGGCTGCACGAGCTGGGGCCCACGGTCCAAGCCGGGATCATGCTGTGGCCCGGCGATGCCTCAGCCGATCTTGCCCGCGCCTACCGCGACCTGTCGTTGGCCGCACCGGACGCCGTCGGCAGCGCCTTGGTGTTCATAACCGCGCCGCCGGAGCCCTTTGTGCCGGAGGACCTGGTGGGCAAACCCGCAGTGGGCCTCGCCTACCTCTACGCCGGCGACGCTGCAGCCGGCGCGGAGCATGCGGTGCCGTTCCGTGAACTGGGGCCGGCCGTGGACCTGGTGGGCGAGATGAACTATGCCGACTTCCAGTGCATGATCGACGACCCGCCGGACCTCTACCACTACTGGAGCGCCGACTACCATGACGAACTGCCGGATGCGGCCCTGGACGTAATCGTGGATGCGGCCCGGCACTTGCCCGGACCGTACTCCCAGCACCTGGTGGCCCGCTGGGGCGGGGCTGTGGCGGGGCCGGCCGCAGCCAAGACGCCGCTGCAGAACCGTGGCGCCAAGTGGGTCACGCACCCCTACGGGATGGAGGCAACGGCGGCGGCCGGCCAGGCTGCGAAAGCCTGGGTGAAAGAGTTCCGCCAGAACATCGCCCCCTACGCCACCGGCGGCGTCTGGCTGAACTTCGTCGGCGACGAGGGCCAGGCCCGCGTCCGCGCCGCCTTCGGCGAGGAAAACTATGCCCGGCTGGCGCAGGTGAAGCGCGAGTTCGATCCCGGCAACGTCTTCCGCGGCAACCAGAACATCCTGCCTGCTGCCTCGTAGACTGCCTGCATGGCCGTCTACCTTGATCCGCCGCTCTGGCCCGCGCGCGGAACCCACTTCTCGCACCTCATCTCGGACAGCTCGCTCGAAGAACTGCACGCGTTCGCCCGCGCCGCAGGCATCCCGGAGCGCGCGTTCGACGGCGACCACTACGACGTGGCGGAGGCCCGCCTGGGCGCGCTCGTGGCCGCCGGCGCCATCCCCGTGGAAGGCCGCGTCCTGGTCCGGAAGCTGATCGAAAGCGGCCTGCGGATCCCGGCGCGGCGGCGCAACGGTTCGTTGAAGCTTCCCCTGCTGACCCGGTGGGACGAGGTGCTTCCCGGACACGACGCGCTGTTCCTGGACCTGCTGGACCGCTGGGGCGAGGAGCACCGGAAGTACCACGGCCGCACCCACCTGCTCGCCGTACTGGAGGCCCTGGACCTGCTGACGGCGCCGGCCCGCCCGCCCCGCAGTGTCCTGCTCGCGGCCTGGTTCCACGACGCCGTCTACCGCGGCATCGCCGGCGAGGACGAAGAGGAATCGGCCCGGCTCGCCGAGGAGCGGCTGGAACACTCGGGGCTTCCCGCGGACGAGGTGGAGGAGGTCGCCCGGCTGGTCCGGATGACGGCGGACCACCGGCCGGATCCCGACGACGGGCCCGCCGCCCTGCTCAGCGACGCCGACCTTTCCGTGCTGGGCGGTGAACCCGAGGCCTACGCCCGCTACCTCGCGGCCGTCCGTCAAGACTTTGCGCACATCGGCGACGCCGACTTCGCCGCGGGACGCGCCGCCGTCGTACGCCAGTTGCTCGAACTGGACCCGCTCTTCCACACCGCCCGGGGCCGCGAACTGTGGCAGGACGCCGCACGGAGGAACCTGCGGGCCGAACTCGCCTGAACCGGATCCGGACGAAACTGCGGGCAAGCTGCTGAGAAAAACCCTTGTGGCCCGTGGGTTAGCTTGCTAGCATCCTAGCCATGACAGAGAAGGTGCAGTTCAATATCTACCTGCCGGGGCCGCTGGTGAAGCGGGTCAAGCACGCCGCCATCGAAGAGGGCCTGTCCCTCTCCGCGTTCGTGGAAAACGTCCTGACCCGGGCCCTGGACAACGAGAAAGGTGAAAGCGAATGAGAATTACCCCGATCCGGTTCGTGCGGGACGTTGAGGCATCCCGCGCCTTCTACGCAGCGCTGGGCCTGGCCGAACGGTCCGAGGCGACGAGTGGAACCTGGTCCGAACTTCGCGCAGGCGGTGGCTCGTTGGGCCTGCATATCGCGAAGGACCCGGGCACCCATGACGACGCGGGGTCGGTGGCCCTGCAGTTCACCAGCGATGAGCCCCTCGAACCCCTGGCGGAGCGCCTGGCCGCAGCCGGCTACGAGACTTCACCGGTGACCGACGAGACCTTCGGCCGGTTCTTCACGGTGCGCGATCCGGACGGTTACCTGATTCAGGTCAACGAAGCCGACGAAGAGCTCCAGGGCCTCAGCTACGAAATCCGGGAGTCGGCCGCGCTCAAGCAGTAGCCCCTGTCGGGTTGGACCCGACGCCCCTGCGCAGGTGCTCGGCGAGGCGGTCGAAGGACTCCCGCCAGCCTGTGCCGTTGGCGTCCCGGTTTTCTGCCGTGTCAAAAGGCCCCTGCATGAACGTCATCCGGGTGCCGCCGTCGATCTCCTCGAGCTGGAACGTCACCTCCGTCTCAAAGCCGCGCGTCCCGTCGGCTTTGTCCCAGGCATGGGTGAAGACGAACAAGTTCGGCGGTTCGATATCCGTGTGCACGCCGCTCCACCAGTACTGCTGCCCGGTGGCGTCCTGGATCATGCAGGCGCGGTACAGGCCGCCGATTTCCAGGTCCGCATCGATGCTCTCGCGCGGCGTGTGGAAGCCGCGCGGCCCCCACCAGGCGGGCGCCTGCTCCGGATCGGTCAAAGCGGACCAGACCGCCCGGACCGGAACCTGGAACTCGCGGGTGATGACCAGCATCAGTTCATCGTCGCTGGTTCCTACCACCGGGATTGTCGACTCTGGCATTGCTCGTCCCTCGGCTTCCTGGGGTTGCTCGGCTCCCGGCGCTAGCGGTAGCTGACCGCAAACGGCCGGTCGGTAGGCACAATCTGCTTGCCCAGCGGCATCAGGGACACCGGGATGAGCTTGAGGTTGGCGATGGCCAGCGGGATGCCCACAATCGTGATGGCCATGGCGAAAGCCGTGACCACGTGCCCGATCGCGATCCAGATGCCGGCCACCAGCAGCCAGATGACGTTGCCCAGCAGGGTAAAGACGCCGGCGCCGCCCGGCTTGTCCACCACCATGCGGCCGAACGGCCACAGGGTGTAGGACGCGATCCGGAACGAGGCCAACCCCCAAGGAATGGTGACGACCAGCAGGCAACAGACAATGCCGGCAAAGAAGTAGCCAAGCGCCAGCCAGAGGCCGCCGAAAAGCAGCCAGATGATGTTGAGCAGTGTCTTCATGGCTCCATTCTCTCCCGCCGGCCGCGGATCCGGATCAGGGGTTTGCCCTGATCAACCCCTGATCCGGAATGGCCGCTAGGCGTCGGCCTGCTTGACCAGGGCCGCTTCGAGGTTGATCTTGACCTTGTCGCTGACCAGCAGCCCGCCGGCTTCGAGGGCTGCATTCCAGGTCAGGCCGAATTCCTTGCGGCTGATGTCGGTCTCGGCGCTGAAACCGGCCCGGGTGGCGCCGAAGGGATCAACCGCGACACCGGTGAACTCGACCTCCAGATCCACCGGCTTGGTCACCCCGCGGATGGTGAGATCGCCGGTGAGCACGTAGTCCTCGCCGTCGCCCCTGATGGACGTCGCACGGAAGGTCATCTCGGGGTAGTTTTCGACGTCGAAGAAGTCCGGGCCCCGGACGTGCCCGTCCCGGTTGGCGTCGCCGGAGTCGAAGCTGGCGGTCTTGATCGTGGCGTGCAGGCTGGCATCGGCCAGGGACTCCCGGACCCGCGCCTCCGCGGAGGCTTCGTTGAAGCGGCCGCGGACCTTGCTGATCCCGGCATGGCGGACGCTGAAACCGATCTCGCTGTGGGACATGTCCAACGTCCAGACGCCGGGGGTCAATCCATTGGGTAGGGTCATCGCCGTTCTCCTTCGCATACGTGGCGGGCGGGCCCGCCGGGATTCAGAAGTCGTCAAGAAGCATGCTAACGAGGAAGCCCCCGCGGGGATAGGTGCCGACGGCAGGGCGGGCGATGGCGGTGGAGTGCCGCCGCCAGGTTTCCGGCTAGAGGCCCTTGGCCGCCGTCACGAAAGCCCTGATCTTGGCCAGGTCCTTGACGCCGCGGGATTGCTCGACGCCGGAGGAAACATCCACTCCCCAGGCGCCGGCCGCCGCGGCGGCGTCGCCGACATTGGCCGGATCCAGCCCGCCGGCCAGCAGCCATTCCCGGTCCTCCAGCCCGAGGGCGCGGACCGAGGCGTAGTCCCAGGCCTCCCCGGAGCCGGGCACGGCCGCGTCGATGAGCAACAGTTCCTCGCCCCAGTCCGCAAAGTCTTCCCGGGCTGCGGACATCGTGACGGCGCGGATCAGCTTCAGCCCGGCTTCGTGCACCGTACGCACATCACCGGGCGTGCGGTCGCCGTGCAACTGCACCCATTCCAGTCCGGCCGCGCGGGCCACGGCGACGGCCTCGGACGCGGCCTCATGCCGGAAGACGCCCACCGCAGGAAGCCCTGCCGGCACCTCGGCGAGCAGCTCGCGGACCCGGTCCGGGGACACCTCACGCGGGCTGCGGGTCAACACGAAGCCGACGGCGTCGGCCCCGGCGTCGACTGCGGCCCGCACCGACTCAGGGGTGCTGAGGCCGCACACTTTGACGAACATTTCCGGCTCCCTACGCAGTTTTTCGCTGCTTTGACGTTAGCAAGTCCGCCCGGAACGTGCCGCCGACGTTACGATCCCGGGCCGGCTCAGTGGGGGCTCGGCGACTGACGCGAACGCCTGGCTGCCGGCGGCTAGGCTGGGTGGATGGAGATTATCCGGTACGCCAAGCTCAAGCCCGTCCCCTGGCGCAACGGCGGCGGAGTGACCCGCGAAGTGGCCAGCTTCCCGCAGAACGCGGGTCCGGGTGCCGCGGCGGGCGACGGCTGGGACTGGCGTGTGAGCATCGCCGAGGTGACGCGGGCCGGTGCTTTCTCCCGGTTCGCCGGGATGGAACGGGTGCTCACGGTGGTCGAGGGCGAGCTGCTGGCCCTGACCGTGGACGGTGCCGAGCATCCGCTCGAGAAGTACCGGCCGTACCGCTTTTCCGGCGATGCGGAGGCTGCCGGCGCCCTGCCGACCGGCGACATCCGGGACTTGAACGTCATCACCCGCACGGGCGCCTTCAAGGGCTACACGTCCATCATTGAGCTCTCCAAGAAACGCGCCCACCCGCTCTTTGCCGGCCAGTTCGGCATCCTGCTGCAGGGACAGGCCACCGTCAGCACGGGAGCGGACACGGATGCCGGAGAAGCCGCACCGCAGGCGCTGGAGCGTTACGACGCCGTCGTCGGCTCTGACACCGGCACCCCGGAAATCCTCGGCCGCGGCTTCCTCGCCGTCGTCTCGATTGATCCGGCAGAGCCGGCCGAGCCGTCTGAGCCGGACGCGGGGAACGTCGCCGGCTAGCTTTCCTCGTCCTTCGCCCGGGCCGCACCGACCGGCCAGTTCCCGACCAGGCTTGCTAGGCTGGATTCAAGGCCCCTCCTTTGGTGGCCTCCGGACGACGGTTCAGTACCCGGCACGCGACAAGACTGGCCACAGGAGCAGTCATGTCGTGGTTGATTCTCATCCTTTCCGGCGCTTTGGAGGCCGTCTGGGCCGCAGCCCTGCACCGGACCTCGCAGGCCACCGGCCGACGGCGGATCCCGCCGGCCGCCCTCTTCCTCGTTTCCGTCCTGGCCAGCACCGGCGGCCTGGCTATAGCGATGCAGTCCATCCCGACCGGGACCGCCTATGCCGTCTGGGTGGGCGTCGGCGTGGTGCTGACCTCCGCCTACGCCATGGCCACCAAAGTTGAGCGGGCGACCGGTGGACGGATCCTGCTGCTCGGCGGCATTGTCGCCTGCGTGGTCGGCCTGAAGGTTGTGGCGTGATGGCCGAACCGGGGATCGGGCGGGCCGGGGCACCCGCAACGACGCTGGCGTGGTTGATCCTGCTCGCCTCCGCCGTGCTTGAAGCCGTGTGGGCCACAGCGCTGGGACTCTCCGACGGTTTTACCCGGCCGCTGCCCACGCTCGTGTTCGCGGTGGCCGCCACGCTGAGCATGGTGGGGCTGGGTGTGGCGGTGAAGCGCATCCCGCTCGGCACGGCTTACGCCGTCTGGGTGGGAATCGGGGCTGCCCTGACGGTCGGCTGGGCGATGGCCACCGGCGTCGAGCCCGCCAGCCCGCTGAAGCTGCTGTTCATTGCCGGGATCGTGGGCTGCGCGGCGGGCCTGAAGCTGCTCCCGGCCGGCGAACCCGACCCGCCCCGTTCACTTCCGCACGGTACGCTCCCGCCCGGTTAGTCCGCGGCCGAGGCGGGATTCCGGGGCGACACGCCGTGTCCCAGGCCCGGCCGCCAACACGAACTGGGCAGGAGCGTCGGAATAGCCGCGCGCCTGCCGGAGTTCTTGGCTGGGACGGCAATTCCGGCAACGAAGGAGTTCAAAGATGACGGCAGCATCAGTCCAGCTCGGCGACGGCCTCAGCGTCAGCCCCCTGGGGTTCGGCGGCATGGCCCTGACCCCGGTGTACGGCGAAGTGGATCCGGCCGAGGCCCTGGCCACCCTGCACCATGCCGTGGACGCGGGTGTGAGCTTCATCGACACCGCGGACATCTACGGCGGGGGCAGCAACGAGGAGTTGATCGCCAAGCTACTCAAGGATCGACGCGGCGAGGTGCAGTTGGCTACCAAGTTCGCCCTGGTGGGAACTCCGTCGACCGGCTACTCGGACATCCGCGGCGACGCCGCCTACGTGAAGCAGGCCGTCGACCGCAGCCTGCAGCGCCTGGGCACCGACACCATCGACCTGTACTACATGCACCGCCGTGACCTCCGCGTTCCGATTGTGGAAACCGTGGAGGCCATGGCGGAGCTTGTACAGGCCGGGAAGGTCAAGCACCTTGGCCTGTCCGAGGTGACGGCTGAGGAGCTGCGCGAGGCCAGCAGCGTCCACCCGATCGCCGCAGTCCAGAGCGAGTGGTCCATCTGGAGCCGCGACGTGGAACGCAACATCGTGCCTGCCGCCGCCGAGCTCGGCGTGGGCTTTGTGCCGTATTCGCCGCTCGGCCGGGGATTCCTCACCGGCACGGTCGACGCGTCGAAGCTGGGCAGCAACGATTTCCGCCGCAATATCCCCCGCTTCGCCGAGACCGCACTGGATGCCAACCAGGCCGTGGTCGCCACGGTCCAGGCGGTCGCCGCGGAACTCAGCACCCCGGACAACGCCGCGACGCCGGCCCAGGTGGCGCTGGCCTGGTTGCTGGCCCAGAGCCGCCAGTTCGGACTGCCCGTGGTCCCCATCCCCGGCACCCGCAAGGCAGCCCGGATCGATGAGAACTGGGGAGCCCTGGCGCTCGAGCTGACCCCGGCGCAGCTGGAACGGCTCGACGCTGCCGCGGACGCCGTCGTCGGATCCCGTGCTGCGGACCCCAACTGGGTCTCGCAGGGCCGCGAATAGCGGGTCCTAGACTGAAGCCCATGGACTCACTCATTCATTCGCTTCGAGACGTCACCATCCGCCGGATTTCGGTCAGCGAGATGGACAACAACGTGTACCTGCTGACCGCGAAGGCTTCCGGCGCGCAGCTCCTGATTGATGCGGCCGACGACGTCGACGCCATCCAGGGGCTGCTCGCCGACGCCGCTGCGGACACGGCCGCGACGCCGAAACTGGCACTGATCGCCACCACGCACCAGCACTGGGACCACGTCCGTGCGCTGCCGGCGCTGGTAGAGGCCACGGGCGCCAAGACGGCCGCCGGAACGGACGACGCCCCGGAGCTGCCGGTGAAGGTCGACGTGCTCCTGGACCACGGCGACGTCGGGAACTTCGACGGGTTCGACGTGACGGCGGTGCACCTGCGCGGCCACACCCCGGGTTCGGTCGCCTTCATGTACCAGGACCCGGAGGGCCCGGCACACATCTTTTCGGGCGACTCGCTGTTTCCCGGCGGAGTGGGCAACACCCAAAAGGATCCGGACCGGTTCGCCCAACTGCTCAGCGATGTCACCGAGCGGCTGTTCAACGTCTATCCGGATGACACCGTGGTGCACCCGGGCCACGGCAAGC
Source organism: Arthrobacter sp. 01N442 (assembly GCF_056399345.1). Classification (NCBI taxonomy): domain Bacteria; kingdom Bacillati; phylum Actinomycetota; class Actinomycetes; order Micrococcales; family Micrococcaceae; genus Arthrobacter; species Arthrobacter sp. 01N442. The sequence goes on along the minus strand of NZ_JBFTRD010000004.1, from coordinate 119,044 downwards.
CGACGACCCTCGGCGCGGAACGCCCGCACCTGGAGGAGTGGCGCGCCCGCGGCTGGTAGGCCCCGAAATCCCCATCCATTGCTCCGAAACCGCCGTTATGAACCTTCTAAACGGCGGTTTCGGAGCAGTCGTTGCGGATTAGCGGCTACGGCCTAGCGGCTGCGGCGTTCGTTCGACGCCGGTGCCGACGCGCGGCGGGGGCCGCCGCTGCGTGCCGGACGGCCTTCGCCGGAACGGCCGTTGCCGCCGCCTGCGTAGGATCCGCCGGAGGTGCCACCGGTGTTGGAGGACCAGACCGGAGCGGAGCCGCCGGACTTGGCGCCGGCTGCGGCGCGCTGGCCGGTTGCCGGACGTCCGCCGCGCTGGCCACCCGTGGAGCCGCCTGCACGGCCGGCGCCGGTGCGCGGTGCCCCACCGGTGCGCGGTGCGCCGCCGGTACGGGGAGCGGAGCCGCTGCGGCTTTCAGCTGCCCGGCCGTCGGAGCCCCTTCCGGCCGAGGCGCGGCCGCCAGCGGCGGGAACATCGTTGTGGTGCGCGTAGGCAGTGGTGCGGCCACGGCCCCGTGCGTTGCGGCGCTCGGCGCGCTCGGCGTCGGCCCGGTCCTGGTTCTTCTCGGCGACGCGCTCGGCGGCGTTGCGGGCAGCGGCCTGGCCCTCATAGGCCACGGCACGGCGCTCGGCGCGGGGAAGGTCGGTGCGGGGGGCCTCTGCGGAAACCCGTCCGCGTCCGCCACGGCCGCCACGGCCACCGGCGGTGGGTGCAGCCTGACGGCGGGCGCGCTTGCGCTCGGCGTTGGCGCCGGTGGAGGTGCCACCGCCCTGCTTGGCGGCCTTGGCAGCCAGCAACGCCGCACGGGTGCGCGGATCGATCTTCTCGGCCATCTCGCCCACCAGTTCTGCAACCAGCGGCGAGTTGGCGGTGACGCGCTCGAAGTTGACCTCGACGCCGGCGGCCTTCATCAGCTTCTTAACGTCGGACTGCTGCTCCGGCAGGGTCAGCGTGACCACGGTGCCGTCGGAACCGGCGCGGGCGGTACGGCCCGAGCGGTGCAGGTACGCCTTGTGCTCGGTGGGCGGATCCACGTGGATGACCAGCTCGACGTCGTCGACGTGGACGCCGCGGGCAGCGACGTCGGTGGCGACGAGGACGCGGACATCGCCGGAGGAGAACTCGGCCAGGTTGCGGTCACGGGCGTTCTGCGAGAGGTTGCCGTGCAGGTCGACGGCCGGGATGCCGGCGTCGGTGAGGGTCTTGGCCAGCTTGCGGGCGTGGTGCTTGGTGCGCATGAACAGCACGCGGCGGCCGGCACCGGAGGCGAGCTCGACGATCAGCTGCTTCTTGACGGTCTGGTCGTTGACCACGAGAACGTGGTGCTCCATGGTGGTGACCGCTGCCTGCGGGTCATCCACCGAGTGGGTCAGCGGGTTGGACAGGTAACGCTGGACGATCTTGTCCACGCCGTTGTCCAGGGTGGCCGAGAACAGCAGGCGCTGGCCCTGGCTGGGGGTCATGTCCATGAGCTTCTTGACCACCGGCAGGAAGCCAAGGTCGGCCATGTGGTCGGCCTCGTCCAGGACGGTGATCTCGACGGCCTCAAGGGTCAGGATGCGCTGGCGGATCAGGTCCTCCAGGCGGCCCGGGCAGGCGATGACGATGTCGACGCCGGCGCGGAGGGCCTTTTCCTGGCGGGCCTGGGAGATGCCGCCGTAGATCACGGTGGTGGTCAGGCCGGCGGCCTTGGCCAGCGGCTCGATGGTGGCGTTGATCTGGGTGGCCAGCTCACGGGTGGGTGCCAGGACCAGGCCCATGGGGCGGCCGGGCTTGCGGAAGTGCGCGGCTTCCCGCTCAGCGAGTCGTGCGACCAGCGGGATGGCGAAGGCGATGGTCTTGCCGGAGCCGGTGCGGCCGCGGCCCAGGACGTCGCGTCCGGCCAGGGTGTCCGGAAGGGTCTTGACCTGGATGGGGAACGGTTCAACGATCCCCTGGGCGGTGAGGGTGTCGGCAAGGGCCTTGGGCGTGCCGAGGGCAGCAAATGTAGTCATGTTTTTCGAAGGTCTTTCAGGCGGTATCCGTGCGGATATCGGCCCCCGGCGCCGGTTGGACCAGGGGTTCGCCGAAGAAAAGTCAGGTGATCAACCGGGCTGCCTGCAAGCTTTCGCGGGCCGCCGGGACCAAATAGAACGCGTTCATCGACGCAGGATGTGCCTCTCACATGAATAAAGCCCACGTCCTGCGCTCGGAAATCCGGAGGAATCCTGCAGGGGATGCGGCCGGTTGGCCGAGTCCAAAGTGGGCATCACTGCACATCAAGTTCCTCCAGTCTAGCATCTGCGTGTGCCCTCCCGTTTTTCGGCTCCGCCCAACTAGCTCGCAGTTGTTGTCGTTTTGAGCCTCCATAACGACAACAACTGCGAGTCAGTTGGGTGCGGAACGCGCCTAAGCCGGGCCGGCGCCGGACACGCGCGGGGCGACCGCCACGCCCAGGACGCCGATTGCCGCAGTGAGCGCGAAGACCCCCGCGAAGGGCGCGGCCCCGCCGCCCGCCGTCGTCGTGAAGGCAGCGAAGACGATCCCGGTGGAGGCGAGCGCCAGGGCGCCGCCGAGTGAGTCGGAGATGGACATGGCGGAACTGTTGAAGCCCTCGGTGTCCTTGGTGGACAGCGCCAGGGTCATCACGCTCAACCGCGGATACATCAGCCCCATACCGCCGCCGGCGAAGATCCAGCCGGTGATCGCGACGGCGGCCGGCCAAGCCAGCAGCGTGGTCGCGAGCGCGAGCAGGACGGCGCCGAGGATCAGCGCGGAGCCGATCCTGATCGCCCGGCGGTGCTCCAGCCGGGCTCCGAGCCTGCCCTGGATCGCAGAGGCCGCGGCCCAGGCGAGCGCCCCGCCAGTGAGGGTCAGCCCGGCGAAGGTGGGCGTGAAGACGTAGCGTTCCACCAGCAGGTACGGCAGGTATACCTCCGCGCCGAAGAAGGCCGCCGACGCGAGTCCCCGGGCGAGGATGACTGCGGGCAGGCCGCGGCGGGCCGTCAGCGTCCCGCGCGGCACCAGCGGCCGCACTGCCACCAGCGCGACGACGACGGCGGCCGCCGCGAGCGCCCAGCCCGCCGCCGGCAGTTCCACGGACAGGTTCAAGCCGAGGACCGCGAGCGCTGCGAGGGCGGCCCAGGCCAGCCGGCCGTAGTCCCACGGCCGGGCGGACGAACCGCCGTCGTCCGAGCCGCCGGGGAGCCCGCGAAGGGCGGGGACAATCATGAGCAGGGCCGGCACCACCAGGCCCACCACGCCGAGGAAGACCCAGTGCCAGCTCAGCAGTTGAGCCACCAGGCCGGCGGCGAACGGACCTACAAGTGACGGGATGACCCACGCCGCGGCAAAAGCGGCGAAGATCTTGGGGTGCAGCACAGGCGGATAGACGCGGGCCACCACCACGTAGAGGGCCACCGTCATCGCGCCGCCGCCGAGCCCCTGGACCAGCCGCCCGGCGAGGAGCACGGCCATGGTCCCTGCCGATCCGGCGATCAGCAGGCCCAAGACGAACAGTGCCACGGACGCATAGAGCGGGCCGACCGGGCCGCGCCGGTCCGACCAGTTCCCTGCGGCCACCATCCCGATGACGCCCGTCGCCAGCGGACCGGCGAACGCCAGCGCATAGAGGCTGGCGCCGTCCAGTTCACGGCTGACCAGCGGCATGATGGTGGTCACTGCTAGCGACTCGAAGGCCGCCAGGAACACGAGGGCCAGCGCGCCGAGGCTCACCAGCAGGTAGCTCCGGCGGAAGATCCCGCCGGTCTCCGGGGCGGGGTCAACACGCGTCTGGCGCGGGAGTTTTCGGGGCACGTGCCACAGCCTACAAGAGGCGCAGCCGGCGGAAGCGTCCGCCCCTACGGTCCGGCACGGCTCACCCTGCCGCGTCGAGGCCCTGGGCCGGAACCACGACGGCGCCGCTCGCCCGGGAATCCGGATTCAGCATCCAGCCCACGCGTTTGACCGTGCTCAGCATGACGACGCTTTCGACCAGTTCGATCCCGGGCACCTTCTGCTGCAACGCCAGTTCAATGCTCATGACATCCGCCAGGGACTGCAGCCACATGACGATCACAAAGTTGGTCGGGCCGGTAGTGGAGGCGCTGAGCCGCACATTCCGTATGGTCCGGAGTTCGGCGGCCGCCGCCTCGTGCCGTCCGGCAGGGACGTTGACGAACCACTGGCAGGTGACGGGAAAGGCCGAAAACCGTTGGGCGACCTCGCAGCGGAAGGACAGGATGCCGCTCGCCAGCACCCGGTTCAGCTGGCGCTGGACGGTGGCCGGATGCCTGCCGAGCCCGCGGGCGATCTCCGCAGCCGTCGCCCGGCCGTCCTTGGCCAGGAACGGCAGCAGCGCCAGGTGGCTGGCGGGGAGGTTCTCCCGGGCGGCAGCCGGGATGCCTCCGGTGGCCTCGGCCCCGGCCAGCGCCTTCACGGTGGCCTGCTGCGCACGGCTGAGCACATTGAGCCGCCAGGATCCGCCGCTTGCGTGCAGCCTGGTGCACAGCGCGGTCTGGTACTTGAGCAGCCCGTCGATCTCTTTCAGCCTCGAGACCACCTTCGTGCTGAAGTCATCAAGGGAGGGCGTGATGACGGTCAGCATGAGGTCCCGGTTGCTGGCGGCCTCCTCTACCGTGATGATTTCCGGCATCTCGGCCAGCCGGGCGGTGACCTCCGCGCGGCGGTGCATCTCGCAGTCCACGGCGACAAATGCCAGGCACATCTGGTGCGGGTCGCCGATCAGGTGGGCGGTAATCCAGGAAACGCCGGAATCCCGGAGCCGCTCCCAGCGGGCGGCGAGGGTGGTGGCGTGAACGCCCAGCACCTCCGCGGCATCCGCCCAGCTCAGCCGGGGTGCGATCTGCAGGACGTTGATCAGGGCGAGGTCATCTTCGCTGAGTTCAAGCAACAGACCCTCCCCTGTGCATAAAAAATGTGAATTCGTCTGCTTGATGCATTTTTCCAGCCCTTTGACGGCTTGTGAACCGCGTCACTTCAGAATAGTCGAGGAAGCCCCCGCTGGGCTCACCCTCCCCCGACCATCAAGGAGAACACGTGCCGATCACCGCAGACGCCCGGGAAATGCAGCCGGACCTTGCCCGCTTCCGCCACGAGCTGCACCGTGAGCCCGAGATCGGGCTGGCACTGCCCCGCACGCAGGAGAAGGTGCTCAAGGCGCTCGACGGGCTCGGGTACGAGATCACCCTGGGCACGGACACCACCTCGGTCACCGCCGTGCTGCGCGGCCAGGGGTCCGGCAACGGCGCGGAGACGCGCCCCGCGGTGCTCCTGCGGGCGGACATGGACGGTCTTCCGGTGCAGGAGAAGACGGGAGTGGACTTCACGTCCAGGGTCGACGGCGCCATGCATGCCTGCGGCCACGACCTGCACACCGCCATGCTCACCGGCGCCGCGACGCTGCTGGCCGAACGGCGGCACCGGCTGGCCGGCGACGTCGTGCTGATGTTCCAGCCCGGCGAGGAGGGCTTCGACGGCGCCGCCCACATGATCCGCGAGGGCGTGCTGGACGCCGCCGGCCGCCGGGTGGATGCCGCCTACGGCATGCACGTCTTCTCCGCACTGGAGCCGCACGGCACCTTCTGCACCAAGCCCGGCGTCATGCTCAGCTCCTCCGACGGCCTCATGGTGACCGTGCTGGGCGCCGGCGGACACGGCTCGGCCCCGCATTCGGCCAAGGACCCGGTCACCGCGGCCGCCGAAATGGTCACCGCCCTCCAGGTCATGGTCACCCGCCAGTTCAACATGTTCGACCCGGTTGTGCTCTCCGTCGGGGTTCTGCAGGCCGGCACCAAGCGCAACATCATCCCGGAGACCGCCCGGATCGAGGCCACCATCCGGACCTTCTCCGAGGCCTCCCGGCAGAAAATGATGGACACCGTGCCGCGGCTGCTGAAGGGCATCGCCGCAGCGCACGGCCTCGAGGTCGACGTCGACTACCAGCAGGAGTATCCGCTCACCATCACCGACGAGGACGAGACGCACACCGCGGAGAACGTCATCGAAGGCTTGTTCGGCGACTCCCGGCTCGCCCGCTGGGCCACTCCGCTGAGCGGTTCGGAGGACTTCTCGCGGGTTCTCGCCGAGGTCCCCGGCACCTTCATCGGGCTCAGCGCCGTCCCCCGCGACGCCGACCACGCCACCTCCGCGTTCAACCACTCCCCGTATGCCACGTTCGACGACGCTGTGCTGTCCGACGGCGCGGCACTCTATGCGGAGCTCGCCGTTTCCCGACTGGCTGCCCTCGCGGCCGCCCAGGCTCCAGTTGCGGCCAACGCCGCCTCCACCCTTTCCTAGCCCTACCCCTGAGGGAGAAACCCATGACAGCAACCGCGTCCCTGCCGACGGCAAACCGGACCTCCACCCGCAAGACGATCATCGGCACCGGCATCGGCAACGCCGTCGAATGGTACGACTGGGCGATTTACGCCACGTTCACCCCGTTCATCGCCAGCCAGCTCTTCAGCAAGGCCGATCCCGCCTCCGCCGTACTGTCCACGCTTGCGATTTTCGCCGTCGGCTTCGTGGCGCGGCCCTTCGGCGGTTTCCTGTTCGGCTGGATCGGCGACCGGATCGGCCGCAAGGCCTCCATGACGCTGGCCGTGGGGCTCGCCTCGGTGGGCAGCCTGATGATCGGCATCGCACCGACGTTCGCCGCTGTGGGCGCGTGGGCCTCGCTCATGCTGCTGGTGGCACGCCTGGTCCAGGGCCTGGCGCACGGCGGCGAGCTACCGTCGTCGCAGACCTACCTGTCCGAAATGGCACCGAAGGAACACCGCGGCTTCTGGGCCACCCTGATCTACACCTCCGGCACGGTGGGAATCCTGTTCGGCACCCTGCTGGGCGCGGTGCTGAACATGGTCCTGAGCACCGAAGTGATGAACGCCTGGGGCTGGCGCATCCCGTTCCTGATCGGCGCCGCCATGGGCCTGTACGCACTGATCATGCGGTCCCGGCTGCACGAAACGGACGTCTTCGCCGGCGAAGCGACGGCGGAGAAGCGCGCCCCGATCTGGCCGCAGATCGTCCGCCACCGCAAGCAGGCCCTGCAGGTGATCGGCCTGACCGTCGGCCTGACGGTGATCTACTACATCTGGGGCGTCGTGGCCCCCAGCTACGCCACCACCGCACTGAAGATCGACCGCGGCGAAGCCCTGTGGGCCGGCGTGATCGGCAACATCGTGTTCATTGCGGCGCTGCCGTTCTGGGGCAAGCTCTCGGACCGGATCGGCCGCAAGAAGGTGCTGTGGTCCGGGGCGATCGGCGCAGCCGTCATGCACTTCCCGATGACCGCGCTGCTCAAGGATTCGGCCTGGCAGCTGGCCGTCAGCATGTCCGTGATGCTGATTTTCATCGCCGCGAGCGCCGCGATCGTTCCCGCCGTTTACGCCGAACTGTTCCCCACGAGCATCCGCACGGTCGGCGTCGGCGTGCCCTACTCGATCTGCGTGGCTCTGTTCGGCGGGACCGCACCCTACCTCCAGCAGTGGCTCGGCACGAGCCTCCAGCTGCCGCAGCTGTTCAACGTGTACGCGGTGATCCTCCTGGTCATTTCCGCCGCGTGCGTGTTCACCATTCCGGAAACAAAGGGCAAGGACCTCACCCTCTGACCTGGCGCGCCCCTGGGTTGCTCTCTCACTTGTGGCTGCTCTGAGGGGTTCAGAACAGCCATAAGTGAGAGAGCAACCGGCGGATGCCGGGAAGTGTGGGCGGGGCCGGGCGGGGCCAGACACGGCCGGGGTTTGGGTCAGCCGCCGACGAACCGGTCCTTGCCGGCCCGGTAGCCGAACACGGCGGCCAGCGACCCGACCACCAGAAAGAGCAGTCCGGCCGCGGCGAAGGATCCCGTGGCCTGGTGCAACTGGCCCACCAGCAGGGTCCCGACCGACCCGACACCGTAGCCCACCCCCTGCATCATGCCGGACAGGTGGGCTGCGGTGTGGCCGTCGCGGGTGCGCAGCATGATCATGGTCAGGGCCACCGCGGTGAGGCTGCCCTGGCCCAGGCCCAGCAGCCCGGTCCACACCCAGACCAGGTCCAGGGGGCCGAAGATGCTCAGGGCAAACCCCCCTCCGGTCATCAGCGCGACCACGGTGTTGATGGCGCGCTGGTCCCGGAGCCGGGCGGCGAGGGCCGGGGCAAAGAGCGAGCCCAGCATCTGCAGCACGATCGAGGCGGACACGATCAGTCCGGCAGTGCCGCCGTCGACCCCGCGTTCGCGCAGGATCGGCGCGAGCCAGGCGAAGACGCTGAAGGACATCATCGCCTGCAGCACCATGAAAATCGTCACCTGCCAGGCGATCGCCGAGCGCCACACGTTGACGCCGCCGGCGGCCATCTGGTGCCGCCCGTGGGGCTGGGCCACCGCCAGCGGCAGGAACAGCAGGAGCGCGACGCCGGCGGGCAGCGCCCAGAACCACAGCGCCGCCGTCCATTGACCGGTCGCCCTGAACAGCGGGTAAGTGAAGCCGGCGCCGAGGGCCGCTGACGCGCAGATCGCGGTGGTGTAGAGCCCGCCCATCAGGCCGAGACGGTGCGGGAAGTCGCGCTTGACCAGGCCCGGAAGCAGGACATTGCAGAGTGAGATGGCCGCGCCGCAGGCTGCCGTGCCGGCCAGGAGCGCGGGCAGGTGCCCGGCGCCGGGTAGGTCCAGGGGACGCAGCAACAGGCCAGCGGTCAGCACGGCCATTGCTCCCAGCAGCACCCGCTCCGCGCCGAAGCGGCGGGCCAGCCGCGGCGCGAGCGGGGCGAACACGCCGAGCAGGGTCACCGGGGCCGTGGTCAGCGCCACGACGGCCCAGCCCGGCAGGCCGGCGTCGGAGGTCGCCTCCGGAAGGACCGCGGAGAAGCTGGAGAAGACAGTGCGCAGGTTCAGCCCGATCAGCACCAGGCAGACGCCCAAATAGGCCAGCGTCCGGCGGCTGCCGAGCACGGTGGGTCCCGCGGCGGGAACGTCGTCCGCCTCGGCGTCCACCAGGGGATCCACCCGGTGGGGCGGGGCGGCGTCGTCGGCGGTGCGGGCGCGCCCGGGCGCGTTTCTTGGCGTGGTCACGGACCCATTCTGGCAGGCCTGCAGCGCCGCCCCGAAAGCATGTCCGAGCCGCGATACGGACGCCCGGGCCCTGCCCCGTGTGGCCGGGCGGCAGCCCTTCAGTCCGCCGGGGGTGCGCCAACTCCACTATTCTGGAGGTGATGAGTGAATCCCCAGAATCCCCCGAAATGCCGCAGCCTCCCCGGCCGGTGACCCCCGGCAGCCAGGCGTCGTTCGGCACCTACGGCGGCCGGCCGGTCAGTTTCGTGCGCCGCGGCACCCGCCTGCAGGGGCGCCGCCAGGCCGCGTGGGAAGAACACTCGGACCGGTGGGCGGTGGAGGTCCCCCGACACATCGCCAACACCTCCGTGCACCCCGACTACGTGTTCGACGCCGAGGCCGAGTTCGGCCGGAAGGCGCCCCTGATCGTCGAGATCGGCTCGGGGCTCGGCGACGCCGTCTGCCATGCGGCCGAGGAGAACCCGGACAAGGACTTCCTGGCCGTGGAGGTTTACACCCCGGGCCTGGCCAACACCCTCATCAAGATCAACAGCCGCGGCCTGAGCAACGTCCGGGTGGTGGAAGCCAACGCCCCCGAGGTGCTTGCCACCATGCTCCCGGAAGGCTCAGTCACCGAGCTCTGGGTCTTCTTCCCCGACCCGTGGCACAAGTCCCGGCACCACAAGCGTCGCCTCATCCAGCCCGCCTTCGCAGACCTGGCGGCCCGGGCGCTCAAGCCCGGCGGTATCTGGCGCATCGCGACCGACTGGTCCAACTACGCCGTACATGTGCGCGAGGTCCTGGCCGGCTCCCCCGACTTCGAGAACCTGCACGAAGGCGAGCGCAGCGGCGATGACAGCCCGCTCACCCAGGTCTGGGAATCGGGGGTGGAGTCCGTCGTCGGCGGGGCCCCGGTCAAGGAGGGTCGGGCGCCGGTCAGCACGGAACACACCGGCCCGAACGAGGGGGTCGATGAGACCGGCGGCTGGGCGCCGCGGTTCGAAGGCCGGATCCTGACGAGCTTCGAGAACAAGGCCCACGAGGCCGGGCGGCTCATCTTCGATCTCTGCTACCGGCGCCGCTAACACCCCTCACGCAGGCTTACTCAGCCCAGCAGGGGGCCGGGCCCGGAGCGAGCAAAGGCAACCGCGGCGAAGGTGCTGTTGCGCAGCAGATTCCCATGGCACGATTACCGAAGATGCATGGTTGGCGCCGGCAAGACGCCAGCACAGCCTGAAGACGCGAAGGACCGATCATCAAAAGAGAACTCAAGGACGCCGCCGAAGTCGCCGAGGACGTCACCAATTCCAAGCCGCTCGAATACGCGGCACGGGCAGGCTTCGCCGTTTCCGGCATCCTGCACTTCCTGATCGGTCTCGTCGCGATCCGGCTCGCAATGGGCGGCCGTGGCCAGGCTGATGTCAGCGGCGCCGTTGAGGAACTAGCGAAGCAGCCGGCCGGACCGGTGCTGCTGTGGAGCGCCTTCGCAGCCTGCGTCGCCCTGGCCATCTGGCAGACCAGCGACGCGGTGTTCGACTTCAGCCATCTGCCCACCAAAGACAAAGTGGCCAAGAAGCTCAAAGCCGCCCTGCAGGCAGTGGTCTATGCCGGGTTCGGGCTCACGCTGGCGTCGGTGGCCCTCGGCGCCCATGCCGATCACCGCCGTTCCACCAGCGACCTCACCGTGCAGTTGATGAAGGCGCCGGGCGGTGTGCTGCTGCTGATCGTCATCGGTGCCGCCGTCGCCGTGACCGGCGTCGTCTACGCCATCCGCGGCTTCCGGAAGTCGTTCCTCAAATATCTGCGCCTTCCCGCCAATGAACACACCCGCACCGCGGTGACCGTTGCCGGCGTCGCCGGCTACGCCGCCAAGGGGGTGGCCCTGCTGCTGACCGGGTTGCTGATCGTGATCGCCACCGTGAAGGCCAACCCGGCGGAATCGACGGGGCTCGACGGCGGCCTGAAGGCCCTGCGTGAGCAGCCGCTCGGCGTCTACATGCTGGCCGCCGTGGGCGCGGGCCTGATCTGCTACGGCATCTTCCTGGCGGTACGGGCCCGGCTCGCCCGGATGTAGCAACCGGCCGCCGGTCCGACAGTAAGTCCGCCGCACCACCTCAAGGGCGCGGAACCGTGATGACCGCGACGGCCTGCTGTTGGCCGTTGCGCATCTCGATGCTGGCGATGCTGGCTAACTGCAGCGGAGTGGCTCCCGTGATCCGCACCTTTCCGCTGGGGGTGGCCGTCCACGAGCACGCCCGGTCTTCCCCGCCGTCGCGGCCCTTCACCCAGAGCGAGAGCGTGCCGTCCACGGGCATGCTCCTGCCATCGACGGCCAGCTCGGTGCCCCATGTCTTCTTCACCAGCCCCACACTGAGCTGCAGCCCGTTGCCGGCCGCAACCGAGTAACTGGCATCCGGTTTGGGTTGCTGCGCCAGCAGCGGCCCGGCCAGGAAGCCCACTGCCAGGCAGGCCGCGGCGACTCCCGCCAGCGCGCCGGACCACAGCAGCCGGACCCGGCGACGTTGCGCTGCGAGCCTCGTGAGCAGGGCCCCCGGAAGCAGCCCCGCGGCAAGCGGTGCCGCGGGAAGCGGTGCCGGCTCGGCCGTCCTGGAAGGCGTGGTGAGCGCGACGGCGTCGGACACCGGAACCGCGTCGAGCAGCGCCGGCAGGCTGGCGAGTTCCTCGAGGCCCGCGCGGCAGTCCCGGCAATCGGCGAGATGCCGTTCGAAAGCCACGGCCTCGTCCGGCTCCAGGCCGCCGAGCAGATACGCGCCGAGCAGTTGGTGGAGCTCTCTTCCCGTCACTGCCGCACCCCCATCTCGTCGAGGATAGTTCGCAGGGCCCGGACGGCGTAGTACGCCCGGGATTTCACCGTGCCGGCTGGGATATTCAACTGCACGGACGCCTCTTGGACCGTGAAACGGCGGTAGTGAAGGGCCACCAGGACGTTTCGGTGCTCGGCGCTGAGCCGCAGCAGCGCCTCCTCCATCAGGACCCTGTTGAGCAGTTCGTCGACCCGTTCCGCGGCGCCGGCAGGATCCGCGAACTCACGCTCCACGGCCTCGCGCGGCCGCCGCTGGGCCTTGCGGTAGTTGTCGATCATGATGTTGCGCGCGGTCCGGAACAGATAGCTGCGCAGGCTGCCGGTGATCTGCGGCGCCTGCTGCCACACGCGCAGCACCGTTTCCTGCACGACGTCGTCCGCCAGTTGCGGGTCATGGCAGGCGCCCAGGACGAACCGCCGCAGGGCCGTACCGTGCTCGCGGTAAATCGCGGTCACGACGTCTTCATCCAGCGGCATGCGGCACCTCCCGGGCTTGGTCCCTCTGCCCCACTAGGACGTACATGCCGGCCCGAAAGTTCAACGGAACGCCCTTGAACCATTCTTCACCCGCCGCCGTCGTATCAGCTAGCCGGACAGCGAGATGGCCGGCACCGAGCCAAGGAGCCAAAAAATGACCAAGCACTTCGGCGCCACCCTGTCGGCCCTTGCCCTCGCCGTCGTCGTTTCCGGCTGCGCTGGGGGCAGCGGGACCACGACGACGGCGGCGGCCTCCCCGGCGCCGACCACGTCGGCAGCAGGCACAGCGGCGCCGGCCACAGCGGGGGCCAGCACCCCGGCGTCGGCCGCTGAATTGAAAACCGCGTCGACCAGTGCCGGACGCGTGGTGGTGGACGCGAAGGGCATGAGCGTCTACCTCTTCACCAAGGACACGAAGGACTCGGGCACCAGCGCCTGCACCGGCTCCTGCATTGCCGCCTGGCCGCCGGTGCTCGCCAGTTCCGAGGCACCGTCGGTGGACGGCATCACCGGCAAGGTGGGCACCATCGCCACGCCGGACGGCAAGAAGCAGCTGACCATCAACGGGATGCCCGTCTACTACTACGCCAAGGACCGGGCGCCCGGCGACGTCACCGGCCAGGGCGTCGGGGGTGTCTGGTTCCTCGTAACCCCCGCGGGCGAGATGGTCAGCTCAGCCGCCGGCGGCGGCTACTAGGCGCCGGCGCCGAGGCCGCCGTCGGACTCGCCCTCGAACTCGTCCTCGAACTCGACGGCGGCAACGATCTCCCGGGTCTCGGGGTGGATCATGTACGCCTCCTCGTCGTCCTCCAGCATGAGGAACTCGCCCTGGTCGGTAGTGAAGTGCCAGGCCAGGACCCGCTCGCCGTTGTGCTCGTGGTTCGGGTCGCCCATGGTGATCTTCAGCAGGGTATGACCCGCCACCTCGCAGAGCTCCCGGATGATCAGTTCGAACTCCGGTGCGCTGCTGAGCTCCTCTTCGGCGGCCGCCGCCTGGCGCTCCGCCAGGTTGGGGATCCGGGCCACCCGTTCGTGGATGTGCCGGTTGAGTTCGTCCTCGTCCAGGACCAGCAGGTCCGGCTGGCTGCGGAGCCAGGCGGCGTTGAGCGCGACGATGTCCTCGGTTTCCAGCAGCGGCTCGAACTGGTCGTCGAGTTCCTCCAGGAGCTGGACGGCCTCGGGCGGGGCACCGCCGTCGTCGGCGCCGTCTGCGTCGCCAAGCTCGGCGTCGCCGTCAAGGTAGGCGTCCGCTTCCTCCTCCGAGAGCGAGTCATAGGCCGCCACGCTGCGGTTGAACAGGTCCAGGTGCGCGGTGGCGCCCATGCCTGCAAGCCCTTCGCGGACATACGCGTCGATCTCTTGGCGCTCCGGGACGGTGAAGACGTACTGGGCGAAGCCGCCGCCGAGCGCCTGGGTCAGGTAGAAGTCCACGTAGTAGCTGCGCAGGGCGCTGGCCGCGATTTCGTCGGCATCGAGCAGCTCCGCGTACATGGCGTTGACGATGTCCACGTTGTTGTCCACGACGTCCACGTTGCCGCCGTGGAGGCTCTCCCGGGTCAGGACCGGGGCGTGGCCGGCGGCGGTCGGGGTCTCGGTCAGGCTGCTGCTCATGGGGGTCCTCACGATGGTGTCTGATGCTGCTGCGATCCCTTCCACGCTATGCGCGCCCGGTTCCGGGCGGCCGAGCGGGAGGTGAACGTCCGGCGAAGTTTCCGGGTCCCGTCAGGCTGGCTAAGATGGATCAGATGACCAACTGCTGAAAGTAGTGCGCACATGCCATCCCATCCGGACGAGAGTGCGGCACTGGCAATACAGACCCCCGCAATCAACGACCGCTCCCTCGCGGCCGGGCTTGCCTACGCCATGGGAAGCCGCGTCACCGGGATGTCCTTCGATCCCGCCACCGGCCTGATGCTCGGCAAGGTCCGCGGCGGCGCCGAGGTGCCGTATTCGACGACGGCGAAGCTGGTTCGAAAGGGCGGCGGCTGGAGCTGCACGGTGGGAGTCTGCAGCTGCCCGGTCCGCAAGGACTGCAAGCACGTCGCGGCCCTGCTGTTTGCCGCCGAGGACAACCCTGCCACCCGCGTCCAGCTGCTCGCCCCCGCGGAGTCCTCCCGGCTTTCCCGCCAGCCGGCAGCGCTGGACCTGCCGGACTGGGAGCAGGCGCTGAGCCCGCTGATCGCCCGGCCGGGGATCACCCAGTCGACCAACGGCGTCCCGCTGGCCCTGCAGTTCGAGATCGAGGAGCCGGCCCCGCACTTCTCCTACACAGGACGCCGGGACCCGCTGCGCAGCGTCCGCCAGCTCAAGGCGCGGCCCGTCATCATGGGGGCCAAGGGCAAGTGGATCCGCGGCGACGTTTCCTGGAACACGCTGAGCTACCTGAATTACCGGCGTGAGTGCAACGAGGCCCATGTGGAGTGGATGCAGGAATTCCTCGCCTCGCACACGGCCCAGGCGAACCGCCAGCACGCCGGCACAGCGCCCTGGCTGGGGCTGAACACCTACGCCGGCAAGAACCTGTGGAGCCTGCTGGCCGAAGCCCGGAAGATCGGCCTCGCACTGGTCCACGGCAAGGGCGACGAACCCGTCCGGCTGGCCGAGGAGCCTGCCGCCGTCGGGCTCAACCTCACCCGGCTCGGCGCGGAGGAGGCCGACGGCGGCGGCCTGGCCCTCGCACCGACCATCACCGTCGAGGGCACGGTAGTCGATCCGGCGTCGGTCGGGACCATCGGCCGCCCCGCGCACGGGATCTTCCTGACCTCCGCCGCCGGCGCGCTGCCCGGCATCCCGCCGGGAGACTCCGGGATCACGCTGGCACCGCTGGAGGGCGGGCTCAGCGAAGAACTCCTGACCTTCGTCACCGGCGGCACCACACTGCATATCCCGGCCCGGGACGAGGGGCGGTTCCTGACCGGTTTCTATCCCAAGCTCAAGCAGACGGCCCGGGTGACCGCCTCCGACGACTCCGTTGAGCTGCCCACCCTGACCGTGCCCACCCTGTCGCTGCTGGCCAACTACGGCGCAGACCACCGGGTGCGGTTGCACTGGGAATGGCATTACAAGGCCGGGAACCTGGTCACGGCCCAGCCGCTGTGGCGCCACCCCGGCGACCACGGCTACCGGGACGATACTGCCGAGGCCCGGATCCTGGAGACCGTGGGTCAGCCCTGGGACGTCGTCCCGAAGCTCGGCGAATCCGCCACCGGAGGCTGGGGCACGCCACGGCTGGCTGCGTCCGCGGAACTCAGCGGTTTGGACACCCTGGCCTTCACCGAGGAAGTCCTCCCTGCGCTCCGCGAGCTTCGGGAGGTCTCCGTGGACACGGCGGGCGAGATTGCCGACTACCGCGAGGCCGAGGAAGCGCCGGTGGTATCGATCTCCACCAAGGCCACCGACCAGCGGGACTGGTTCGACCTGGGCATCCAGATTTCGCTCGAGGGCCAGCCGGTGTCCTTCGCCGCCGTGTTCTCCGCCTTGGCATCCGGCCAGACCAAGATGTTGCTGCCCAGCGGCGCGTATTTCTCCCTGGACCTGCCCGAGCTGCACCAGCTGCGTGCCCTCATCGAAGAGGCCCGGGAGCTGCAGGACAACAAGGACGCTCCGCTCCAGATCAGCCGGTTCCAGGCCGGGCTCTGGGACGAGCTGGCACAGCTGGGGATCGTCGATGAACAAGCGGCCGCCTGGCGCGAGGCCGTCGGCGGGTTGCTGGAGGGCGGCGTCAAAGGCCTGCCGCTGCCCGCCACGCTCAACGCGGAGCTGCGCCCCTACCAGCTCGAGGGCTTCAACTGGCTGAGTTTCCTCTACCGCCACGGGCTCGGCGGCGTGCTGGCCGATGACATGGGCCTCGGCAAAACCGTCCAGGCCCTGGCGTTGATCTGCGCGGCCAAGATCGCAGCGGAGGCGGCTGTCCCGGAGACGCCTGCCCCGGGGGCCGACGACGGCGACGCCGCGGCCGCCGTCGTCGGCTCCTCCCCCGGTTCCTCCCCCGGCGGTGCACCGTTCCTGGTGGTCGCTCCCACCAGCGTGGTCGGCAACTGGCAGGCCGAGACCGCGCGGTTCGCGCCCGGCCTCACGGTCCGGGCCATCAGCGAGACCTTCGCCAAGAGCGGTTCGGTGCCGGCCGAGGCCATGGCCGGGGCGGACATCGTGATCACGTCCTACGCGCTGTTCCGGATCGATTACGAGGCCTACGCCTCCCGGCAGTGGGCGGGCCTGGTCCTGGACGAGGCGCAGTTCGTGAAGAACCACCAGTCCAAGGCCTACCAGTGCGCCCGGAAGCTCCCCGCCGGCTTCAAGCTCGCGATCACCGGCACCCCGCTGGAGAACAACCTGATGGAGTTCTGGGCACTGACCTCCATCGTGGCGCCGGGACTCTTCTCCAGCCCCAAGCGCTTCGCCGAGTACTACCAGAAGCCTGTCGAGAAGAACGGTGACAAGGCGCAGCTGGACAAGCTCCGGCGCCGGGTCCGGCCGCTGATGATGCGCCGCACCAAGGAACAGGTCATCCATGATCTTCCGCCCAAGCAGGAGCAGATCCTTGAGGTGGTGCTGAATCCGCGGCACCAGAAGGTCTATCAGACGCATCTGCAACGCGAGCGGCAGAAGATCCTGGGCCTGATCGAGGACGTCAACAAGAACCGCTTCACGATCTTCCAGTCGCTGACCCTGCTGCGCCAGCTCAGCCTGGACCCGTCACTGATCGATCCCTCGCTCTCCGGGGTACGTTCCAGCAAGCTGGACGTGTTGTTCGAGCAACTGGAGGACCTGGTGGCCGAGGGCCACCGCGCGCTGATCTTCAGCCAGTTCACCGGCTTCCTCGGCAAGGTCCGCGAGCGGCTCGTCGAGGAGGACATTGAGTTCTGCTACCTCGACGGCAGCACCCGCAACCGCAGCGACGTCGTCAACGAATTCAAGAACGGCGCGGCCCCGGTCTTCCTGATCAGCCTCAAGGCCGGCGGCTTCGGCCTGAACCTCACCGAGGCGGACTACGTGTTCCTCCTGGACCCGTGGTGGAACCCGGCCTCCGAGGCGCAGGCCGTGGACCGCACGCACCGGATCGGCCAGGCCCGCAACGTGATGGTCTACCGGCTGGTCGCCAAGGACACCATCGAGGAAAAAGTCATGGCGCTCAAGGCCAAAAAGTCCCAGCTGTTCGCGGACGTGATGGAGGGCGATGCCCTCTCCGGCGGCGCGCTGACGGCCGACGATCTGGCCGGACTGTTTACCGACTGACGGCCAGCCCCCTGGCGGCGAGCCGTCCAGCCCTACCGCGGGCCTACGCTCCGGGTGTCCAATGGTGCATATCGGAACGAGCCTGGGCGAAGGAGCGGTAGCCATGGCCGCGCGGATACGTTTCAGGGGCGCGGCGGCGCGCCGGCAGCGTCGGCTGGCATCGGTGCTGGCATCAATGGCGCTGGTGCTGGGGCTGATGCCGGGCACCGCTCCGCCGGCCGCGGCGGCCACCCTGTATGGACACGACATCTCCTGGCCCCAGTGCCCGACGGCAGTGGGCGGCCTGGGGCTCCCGTTGCCGCCGGCCACCACCCAGTTTGTGGTGCTGGGTCTGACCCGGGGGCTGCCCTTCACCGAGAATCCGTGCCTGGCCAGCCAGGTGGGCTGGGTCGGCACCAACAATAAGCGCGCCCATGGCTACACCATGGCGGCTTTCCCCACCGCGGCCCAGCTGGCCACCTACCGCGGGCAGGGACCGTGGTCCGCGGGTACCCGGGCCGGACAGCTCTCGAATGTCGGCTACGCCGAGGCCCGCTTCGCCGTCGGCAGCCTGCAGCGGGCAGGCTTCCGGCCTCCCGTCGTCTGGATCGACGTGGAGCCCCGTCCGGCCCAGCCCTGGCCCGCCGCCACCCCGGTGCAGCGGCGTGAGAACCGGTACGTGGTGGAGGGCCTGATGCGGGGCCTCCGGGATGCTGGCTACTCCTACGGCGTCTACTCCTATGCCGCCGGCTGGCAGGACATCACCGGCTCGTGGTGGCTGCCGGGCGTTCCGGTCTGGGCCACCGCCGGTCGCCTCGATTACCCGGCCGAAGCCCTTGACCGGTGCCGGCTGGCCAGCTTCTCCGGCGGCCGCGTCTATCTCTCCCAGTGGTACGACGACGTCCGCGACTACGACCTCACCTGCGACCCCTATGGCTTCACCGCCCTGCCGGTTCCTGCCTCCGCGCTCTCCAGGGCGACGGCGGACTTCAACGGCGACTGGAACAACGACGTGCTGGCCCGGGTCGCGGCCACCGGCGAGCTGCGGCTCTACCCCGGGACGGGGCGGGGCACCCTGTCACCGGGCATCAAGATCGGGACCGGATGGTCCGGTTTCAACGCCATCGAAACTCCGGGGGATGTCAACGGCGACGGCCCGCTGGACGTCGTCGCGCGGGAGACCGCAACCGGCAACCTCTGGCTGTACCGAGGCAACGGCAAGGGCGGCTGGCTCCCCCGCGTACTGGCCGGCAAAGGCTGGCAGCTCATGAACGGCATCGTCGGACCGGGCGATTTCAACGGGGACCAGCGCGTCGACCTGCTGGCCCGCGAGACGGCGACGGGCGTCCTCTGGCTCTACCCGGGCAACGGCGCGGGCGGCTGGCTGCCCCGGGCGCGGATCGGAAGCGGCTGGAACATCTTCAACGCGTTCGTCGCCCCGGGGGATTTCGACGGCGACGGTGCAGCCGACGTCCTGGCCCGGGAGACGGCCAGCGGCCGGCTGTGGCTCTACCGCGGCACGGGCACCGGTGGATGGCTTCCCCGGGTGCTCGTCGGCAACGGGTGGAACAGCATGAGCGCCGTGACGAGCCCCGGGGACCTCAACGGTGACCGCACACCGGACGTCCTTGCCCGCGACAGCGCAGGCTCGCTCTGGCTCTACCCGCGGAGCGGAAGCGGAACCTGGCTCCCGCGGGTCCGGGTCGGGGACGGCTGGAACATTTTTAATGCGATCGCCTGAAGCGGTACGCGCAGCGGCTCAAGCGGCGGCCGGTGCGGTCGCCGGCGGCGCCGCCAGTTTCCCGCGAAGCCAGCGTCCGAGCGCCTTCCCCTTGCCCGTCCACCAGCTGTCCTCGTCCGTGTCGTGGTGCCAGCGGAAGATCACTGCCACCAGGACGAAGACTCCGGCGGCCACCTGTTCCCAGGCACCGGACGCGGCATGGACCAGCACGACGAGGGACATGCAGATAATGGACGGCAGCGCCAGCGTCCGGAACACGGTGTTGGCGATGTAGCGTCGCCTGGAACGCGGCACGGAGACCGTCCGGACCATATCGAAGCAGACGCAGACCACCACGATGGCTTGTCCAAGAGAGAGCAGGAGTAGGCCCGGCAGGGAATGTCCGAAGAGAGCCACGGCGTACAGCCCGGTGTTCATGGCCGGCCCGCGATCGTTGCGGACGCCGGCGCTGCCGCGCCCGGAATGGTTGACTGAAGCATGTGCTGTGCCCCCCCGACATTTTGCACTGGAGCCGTGTCATTCGGCTGTCCATTTGGCGGCCGTCCGGCTGCCAAGACCATTCAACCGGGCGGGCAGGCGGGAAGTCACGGCCTGCCGGTACCCGACTATGCGGTCTGAACCACCCGAATTTTCGCTCGAGTACTCAGTTCATCCCGGCCGACTACTTGGAGCCGGTTTAGGGCATCTCCCGGGGGCGCCACAGCACCAGGGCTTGGGAACGGGGCCGGGGCCGCTGGCCGCGGGCGAGCGTCACGACGTCGCCGGCCGCCCCGGCCGCGAAGATGCGGGAGTCCAGCGGCTGCCTGCGCCGGCCAAGCTCCTCGGTCAGCTCGGTGACCCGGTGCTGCAGCGCGGCCACCTGGTTCTCCAGTTGCAGGATCCGCTTGATGCCTTCGAGTGAGACACCCTCCTGCGAGAGCCGCTGCACCTCGCGGAGCATGTTCACGTCGCGTTGCGAGTACCGCCGGGATTTGCCGGGCGCGCGGCTGGGCGAGACGATGCCGAGGCGGTCGTACTGGCGCAGCGTCTGCGGGTGCATGTCCGCCAACTCCGCGGCGACGGAGATGACGAAGATGGGCTGGTCGAACTCGATGTCCATGGCAGGACTCCTACAGCCGGGCCTTGGCTGCCAGACCGGCGCGGACGTCCTCGCCGGCGGTGGCCGCGGCGAACGCCTTGACGGCCTCCTCCGCGTCCTTGTTCAGCTTCTTCGGCACGGCGACGTCGATGGTGACCAGCAGGTCCCCGGTGGCCTTGGCATGCTTGACCCCGCGGCCCTTGACGCGCAGCGTTCGGCCGGTGGGGGTGCCCGCGGGCACCCGGACCTTGACCTTGTCGCCGTCGATGGTGGGAACCTCGATGTCGGCACCCAGGGCAGCCTCCGGGAAGGTGACCGGGACATGGATCCGCAGGTTGTCGCCGTCGCGGATGTAGAAGTCGTGGGGCTTGACCGAGACGGTGACCATGAGGTCGCCGTTACCGGCCGGGCCGTATTGTCCCTTGCCGCGGACGCGGACCTTCTGGCCGTCTTTGATGCCGGCGGGAATGCGCACGTCGATCACTTCGCCATCCGGCTCGCGCAGCCCGATGGTGGTGCCGCGGATGGATCCGGCGAAGGAGATGCTGGTGGAGGCGGTCCGGTCGGCGCCCTTCTGGGGTCCGCGCTGGAAGGACTGGCCGCCGCCGAAGCCGCCGCCGCCGAACAGGTCGGCGAACTCGGGCGGGATGCCGCCGGCGGTGCTGTAGCCGCCGGAGTGGCGTCCGCCGCCGCCGGTGAAGAGGCCGCCGAAGAGGTCCTCGAACCCCGCGCCGCCACCGGCACCGCCGGCCCCGCCGGGGGCGAAGCGGGCGCCGCCGCCCATGGCACGGATGGCGTCGTACTGCTGGCGCTCGTCGGCGTCGGAGAGCACCGAGTAGGCCTCGGAGATGTCCTTGAACTTCTTTTCCGATGCGGTGTCCCCCGCATTGGTGTCCGGGTGGTGCTGCCGCGCGAGCTTCCGGTAGGCCTTCTTGATGTCGGCGTCGGAAGCGTCCTTGGCGACACCAAGGATCTTGTAAAAGTCCTTGTCCACCCAGTCCTGGCTAGCCAATGGCGTTTCCTTTCAACGTACAAAGAG
This sequence comes from Arthrobacter sp. 01N442, assembly GCF_056399345.1. NCBI lineage: Bacteria > Bacillati > Actinomycetota > Actinomycetes > Micrococcales > Micrococcaceae > Arthrobacter > Arthrobacter sp. 01N442. Next base: position 97,592 of record NZ_JBFTRD010000004.1, on the reverse strand, counting down.
ATAAGGCGACATTACCGCTGTTCGCCGTAGCGGATGAGGGGGCCGGGGAGTGGCTTCAAAGGATCTGACCGAGGGCCCCGACACGAGCTTGCGAGTGTTGGGAGGACCGATCCGCTGCCGGAGCGTGGCGGCTGTGGTCCGCAGGACCATAGCCGCCACGCGTAGGGGCGGGGCCCCCTCCTCCGCGAAGGCGGGGTGGTGACTACGCCGGAACGGCCACGATCACCTGGGCCGCGCGGAGGACCCGCTCGCCGGACTTGTAGCCCGAGCGCAGGACCTGGCTGACGGTGTCGGTTTCGACGTCCGGGCCGGGCTGCTGGATGAGGGCCTCGTGGATCGTGGGATCGAACTCCACGCCGGTCTCATCGATGCGTACCAGGCCGTACGTCTTCAGCGCGTTCTCCAGCTTCGCGGCGATCGCGGCGAACGGTCCGTCCGCCAGGTCGCCGTGCTGCCGGGCGGCGTCGACGTCGTCCAGCACCGGAAGCAGGGCGTTCAGGACGCCGATGACGGCCATCTCCCCTGCCACGGCGCGGTCACGTTCGACGCGCTTGCGGTAATTGACGTACTCGGCCTGCAGGCGGCGGAGGTCGTTCTTCAGTTCCTCCGCCTCCCCGGCACCCGCGCCCTGCGCCACGGACTCAGCGGCCGGAACGTCGACGCTGTTGAGGATGTCCTCCGCCTGGGACAGTGCGTCCCCGGCGTCGGGCTCCCCTGCAGCGGCGCGCTCCTGGTCGGGGTGACGTGCCTGGCCGGTCTTCGGATCAACCTTGCGGTTGTCGTGGATCACCGGCTTCTGGTTCTCGTCGCGGCTCTCGTCGCGGCGGTCTCCGGCGGCTCCGTGCTCTTCTTCGTTACCGTGCTGCGGCATGATTACTTCTTCTCGTCTTCGTCAACGATCTCGGCGTCGACGATGTCCTCATCGGCTGCGCCCTGTTCGCCGGCCGGAGCACCCTGGGCGCCAGCGGCACCGTCGGGGGAACCGGGCTGGGCGTAGATGGCCTCGCCGAGCTTGGTCTGGGAAGCCTGGAGCTTCTCAAACGCAGTCTTGACGGCGGCGTCGTCGGTCCCTTCGAGCGCTGCCTTGAGGGCGTCGACGTCGGCCTGGACCTCGGTCTTGACCTCTTCAGGGAGCTTGTCGGCGTTGTCCGCGATCAGCTTGTCCACGGAGTAGGCGAGCTGCTCTGCAGTGTTGCGGGTGTCGGTCGCCTCGCGGCGGGCCTTGTCCTCTGCAGCGTGCTCCTCGGCGTCGCGGACCATGCGGTCGATGTCTTCCTTGGAGAGGCTGGAGCCGCCCGTGATGGTCATCGACTGTTCCTTGCCGGTGCCCTTGTCCTTCGCGGAGACGTGCACAATGCCGTTCGCGTCGATGTCGAAGGTGACCTCAACCTGCGGCACGCCGCGCGGGGCGGGAGCGATGCCGGTCAGTTCGAAGGTGCCCAGCGGCTTGTTGTCGCGGGTGAATTCGCGCTCGCCCTGGAAGACCTGGATCGCCACGGACGGCTGGTTGTCATCCGCCGTGGTGAAGGTCTCGCTGCGCTTGGTGGGGATGGCCGTGTTGCGCTCGATCAGGTGCGTCATAACACCGCCCTTGGTCTCGATGCCCAGGGACAGCGGGGTGACGTCGATCAGCAGCACGTCCTTGCGCTCACCCTTCAGCACACCGGCCTGCAGGGCGGCGCCGACGGCCACGACCTCGTCCGGGTTTACGCCCTTGTTGGGCTCCTTGCCGCCGGCGAGTTCCTTGACCAGCTCGGAGACGGCGGGCATGCGGGTGGAACCGCCAACCAGCACGATGTGGTCGATGTCGGAGAGCTTGATGCCGGCTTCCTTGATGACATCGTGGAACGGCTTCTTGGTGCGCTCGAGCAGGTCCTTGGTGAGGTCCTGGAACTTCGCGCGGGTCAGCTGCTCGTCCAGGTGAACCGGGCCGTCGGGGGTGACGGAGAGGTACTGGAGCGAGACGTTGGTGCTGGAGGAAGAGGAGAGTTCCTTCTTCGCCTGCTCTGCGGCTTCACGGAGGCGCTGCAGGGCGATCTTGTCCTTGGACAGGTCGATGCCCTTGACCTTGAGCTGGTTCAGCAGGTAATCCACGACGCGCTGGTCCCAGTCGTCGCCGCCGAGGCGGTTGTCACCGGCGGTGGCGCGCACCTGGATGGTGGAGAAGTCGTCTTCGTCCTTGCCAACCTCGAGGAGGGAGACGTCGAAGGTTCCGCCGCCGAGGTCGAAGACGAGGATGAGTTCGTCTTCCTTGCCCTTGTCCAGGCCATAGGCCAGGGCTGCCGCGGTGGGCTCGTTGACGATGCGCAGCACCTTGAGGCCCGCGATCTCGCCGGCTTCCTTGGTGGCCTGGCGCTCGGCGTCGTTGAAGTACGCGGGAACCGTGATGACGGCGTCCGTAACCTTCTCACCGAGGTAGGACTCGGCGTCGTTCTTGAGCTTCATCAGGATGCGCGCGGAAATTTCCTGCGCGGTGTACTTCTTGTCGTCGATCGCGACGTTCCAGTCGGTGCCCATGTGGCGCTTGACCGAGGCGATGGTGCGGTCGATGTTGTTGACGGCCTGGCGCTTGGCGATCTCGCCGACCAGGACTTCGCCGGACTTGGAGAACGCAACAACCGACGGCGTGGTGCGGCCACCCTCGGCGTTGGCAATGACGGTGGGCTCGCCACCTTCGAGAACGGAGACGACGGAGTTGGTGGTTCCGAGGTCGATACCTACTGCACGTGACATGTGTTGCTTCCTTCTTTCCTTGGAAACTTGCTGGCCCCGGCCATCCGGCGGACGCCCGGCGGCCGGGACATACCCGGAGTTCGAGCCCGTCGAGAACGAGGGCGCACCCACTTATTGAGCGCTCTGCACTCAACTTTACGCAGCCCGCGTGAGATGTCAATCCGAAGTTGAGTCAACCCGACTCAACTTCGGATGACGGGCATATTCGCGGAGGCCTGCAGCGCCGGAAAACCGCGGAATTGCGCGGTTTCCGGGCAACGCGACGACGCCGCGCCAAGGATTTCGCTGTGCGAGAAAGCGATTCGGGCGCGGAATCCGACGAGAAGTTAGAGGCCTTCGCGGCCTGCGTCGTCGCGGACGGTGCCGTCACGCCCGGCAGGCTCGTCCGCGAGGGCATCCCCGGCGCGGCGGCCCGTGCGCCCGGCCCCCGCTGCCCCTGCGGCGCCATAGTCACCCTCGGGATATTCGCCCTCTTCCCCCGCCGTCGCGTCCGGGGCGGTGGATCCGGCGGCGCCGTAATCGCCTTCGGGGTAGTCGCCTTCCTCGGTTCCGACGGTCGAGCCGGTCGCCACTCCCGCCCTGCCATAGTCCCCCTCGGCATATTCGCCTTCGGGTGCCCCGGCCGGGTTCTCGCCGGCGACGCCCGCGTCACCGTAGTCGCCCTCGACATACTGGCCGGCGTCGGCCTCCAGCCCCGCCTCCTCGGCGCCGGCCGGAACCGGGTCCGAGCCGTGCCGCTTCTCTGCTGCCGTTCGATCAAACTCACTGTTTTCAGACATGTGTGGATCCCTCCTGCAGGCGTGGGCGCCCCCTCGGGCGCAGTCGCAGTCTATCGAGCACGGAGGGGAGGCAACAGGGGTCCGCCCGGCTGCGGGCGCCTGAAAGGCCGGGTCAGGGACGCAGCCCGGCTAGCCCGGCCAAGACAGCCAGGTGGTGCGCGAAGAGCTCGTCCCGGGCAGCGAAGGTGTCCGCGCCATATTGGCCGAAGACTTCGAAACTGATGGCGCCGAACAGCGAAGTCCAGACCAGTGCACCGCGGGCCAGCACGGGGTCCGGCACAGCCAGCCCCATCTCCGCGCGGATCGCAGCCAGGTCCGCGGCGAGCGGCGCGGCCACCGGAGCGGGCGGCCCCTCCCCGGCGAGGCTGCCTGCCCGCCAGGCGCCATCCAGGATGCCCATCAGCGCGAAGATCACCCTGGTCCCGGGGCCGGTGGTCCGAGCCGCGGGAGCCTGGTATCCGGGCACCGGGCTGCCGAAAAGCAGTGCATAGCTGGCGGGCTCGCGGAGCGCCCAAGTCCGCACTGCCGCCCCGAGTGCCGCGAACCTGCCGTTGAAATCATCCTCCGGGAGAGCCCCGACGGCAGCATCCACCGCATCCCCCAGCTCGTCGTAGGCGTCGACCAGCAGCAGGGTCAGCAACTCTTCGCGGTTTTCGACGTACCGGTAGACGGCCGAGGAGACGACTCCGAGGTCCCGGGCGACGGCGCGCAGGGACAGCGCGGCGGCTCCGTGCAGCGCCAAGTGCTCCCGGCCGATTCGCACAATGTCCCGGCTGGTCCGCACCCGGGCACGCTCACGCGGCGTTACTGGCTTGGCGGACGGGACGGGGGCGGTCTGCGGCATGGATCCAGCATTCCATATCGCAGAGCAGCGTCTACAGATGTGAGCACTGCTCTTGACTTCGCTCCTGCTGGGCGGCATCCTGAAGTTCGAGAGCAGTGCTCTCCTCTTCCGTTCGAAAGCGAGCACCCCATGACCCAGCCCGAAGCCCCCGAGATCCAGAACCCTGGACTGTTTGTCGTCACCGGCGCCGGGCCGGTCGGCTGGACCGTTGCCGACCAGCTCGCCGCGACCGGTCACCGGGTGCGGGTGCTCACCCGCTCCGGCGGCGGGCCGTCCCATCCGCTCGTCGAGAGGCACGCCGTGGACGTCTCCAGCCCGGAGATGCTCGGGGAGCTTTTCCACGACGCCGCAGCCGTCTTCCACTGCATCCACGGCTCCCGGTACAGCGCCACGGCCTGGGCCGCAGAACTGCCCGGGGCCGAGCAGACGGTGCTGGCAGCGGCGGGCGACGCCGGGGCCGTCGTCGTTTTCCCGGAAAGCCTGTACTCCTACAGCGAACCGGACCGGCCGATGGGCGAGGACAGCCCGCGGGAGGCCCGGGGCGGCAAGCGTGGGATCCGCACCGCGCTGCTCGAGGCGCGGGCCGCGTCCGCGACGGACACCGTGAGCGTGGCGGCCAGCGACTTCTTCGGCGCCCGGGTGCTCGGGGCGCACGCGGGCGAGCGCATGCTGAAGCCGGTGCTGGCGGGCAGGCGCCTGATGGTGGTCGGCAGTGCGGACCAGCCGCATTCGTTCACCTATGTGCCGGACCTGGCGGCCGCCATGATCAAGGCGGCCCGGGATCCTGCGCTGTGGAACCGGGTGTGGCACGCGCCGACCGGGCCGGCGGTCACCCAGCGCGCGATGGCTGCGGCGTTCGCCGCCGCCGCCGGTGCCCGGACGCCGCGCGTGGCCGCGGTCCCTGGCTGGGCGCTGCGGGCAATGGGCATGCTCTCCCCCGGGACGCGGGAACTGGCCGAAACGCTGTACCAGTTCGAGCGCCCCTTCGTGATGGATTCCCGCGCCAGCGAGGCCGCGCTGGGCCTGCAGCCGACGCCGCTCGCGCAAGCAGCCGCCGCCACCGTGGCCTGGTGGGGGGACCAGGGACGGTGACGGCGGCTGCGCTTGGGGGCTTCCGGCGGACGGGCTCCCGGCGGGCGGGCTTCCGACGGCGCTCCGGCTAGCGGACGCCGGCTTCGGCGGATTCCGGTTCCGGGGCGGCCGGAAGGTCCCGCGCGGCGGCGTCAGCCGACGGCCGGCCGAGCTTGCTCGGCCACCAGATCCGCGGGCCAATGTCGTAGGCCAGGGCCGGGACCAGCAGCGAGCGGACCAGGACGGTGTCGAGCAGCACCCCGAACGCCACGATGAAGGCCAGCTGGACCAGGAACATGATGGGGATGACGCCCAGGGCGGCGAACGTCGCCGCCAGGACCACCCCGGCGGAGGTAATGACCCCGCCGGTAACCCCCAGGCCGCGCAGGATGCCGGGCCGGGTGCCGTGCTTCAGGGACTCCTCGCGGACCCGGCTCATCAGGAAGATGTTGTAGTCAACGCCCAGGGCGACGAGGAAGACGAAGCCGAAGAGCGGGACGGTGGCGTCCGCCCCCGGGAAGCCGAAGATGTTGTTGAACACGACGGCGGAGACGCCCATCGCGGCTCCGTAGGAGAGCACCACCGAAGCGACCAGCAGGACGGGCGCCAGCACGGAGCGCAGCAGCAGCATCAGGATGACCAGGATCACCGCAAGGACCACCGGGATGATGGTGACGAGGTCGCGCTGGGCTGTGGTGTTGGTGTCCAGGGCCGTGGCGGTTACCCCGCCGACCAAGGCTCCACTGTCGATCTTCTTCAGTTCCTGGCGGAGGCTGACCACCACGTTTTCGGCCTCGTTGGAATCTGCGGCGTAGTTCAGCGTCGCGTTGATCAGCACCTTGCCGTCCCGGACCGCCGGTTCCGTGGGAGCAGCCGGCGCACCGGGTGCACCGGGCGCACCCTGGCCGCCGGGGACGATCGGCACGTTGCCTTCGGCCAGCAGGTAGGCGTCGCCGACGCCGTCGCTCGCCTTAACCTTGTCCAGCACGTCCTGCGCCTTCGCCTCGTCGGCGACGATCACGGCGGGGCTGCCGGAACCGGCGTCGAAGTGCCTGGCCAGGGCGTCCTGGCCGTCCACCGCGTTGGAGGCGGCGAGGATGACGTCGGTCTGCGGCACGCCGTTGGCCTTGAGCTGGAGCACACCGGCGGATGCGATCAGGAGCAGCAGCACCGAGGTGATCCAGACGGTGCGGGGCCGGCGGGACACCAGGGAGCCGGTGGCGCGCCAGATACCCTTCTGGCCCTCCAGTCCGGTGACGAGCTCCGGCTCACGCTCCGTCTCCGGCAACAGCTTGGGGCGGAACGGCCAGAACGCAACGCGGCCCAGCAGCGCCATCATCGCCGGGAGCAAAGTCAGCGCCGCGAAGAGCGAACACAGGATGCCCGCGGCTGCCACCGGCCCGAGCGCCTTGTTCGAGTTGAGGTCGGAAAAGAGCAGGCAGAGCAGCGCGATGATGACGGTGGCTCCTGAAGCCAGGATCGGCTCCCAGGCGGCCTTCCAGGCAGTGAGAGCCGCGGCCGTGCGGTTGGTGGTGTGGGTCAGGGCCTCCCGGAAGCGCGCCACGTAGAGCAGCGCGTAATCCGTGGCGGCGCCGATCACCAGGATGGAGAGGATGCCCTGGCTCTGCCCGTTCAGCTGGATCCAGCCCAGCTTGGCCATGCCGAAGACCAGCAGGATCGCGGCGCAGAGCGCGAAGACGGAGGTGAAGAGCACCGCAATCGGCAGCAGGAGCGAGCGGTAGACGACCAGCAAGATCAGGAACACCGCTGCCAGCGCCACGAGCAGCAGGATGCCATCGATGCCGGCAAAGGCACTGACCAGGTCCGCCGTCAGTCCGGCCGGCCCGGTCACGAAGGTCTTCATTCCGTCCGGAGCGGAAGCCGACACCTCGTCCCGCAGCTCCTTGATCACGGTCTTCACCTCATCGGAGGACGCGATGGGCACCACAAACTGCACGGCCTTCGAATCCTCCGACGGAATCGGCCCGATCACAGTGCTGCCGACTTGCAGGGCTTCCAGCTTGCCCTTGAGCGCGGCCGCCTCGCCGAGCTGGGCCCGGGTGAAGGCGGAATCGCTCTCGATCACAATGACGGCCGGGATCTCCTTGGAGTCGCGGAACTTGGACTGCCAGTCCTGCGCTTCGGTGGCTTCGGCGCCCGCGGGCAGGAAGGACGCCTGGTCGTTTGAGGAGACCTCGCTCAGCCGCCCGAACGTTGGGCCGCCGATGCCGGCAATGCCGAGCCACGCGACCACCAGTACGACGGGCACCAGCCAGCGTAGCCAGAACGGGACACGGGTGGAGTCTTGCCGATTGCGTTTCATGGCGTCCTTCTCGGGATGGCGTTGCGGAGTAGACTTTAGTAAACCATAGATTATCTCCATGATCGATATAAGTGACAGTCTAGAAAAATCTGACTTTGCAGCTCAGGCGCCTGGAGTAAACTCCGGAAGGCGCTAACAGCGCAGGCCTCCCGGGGCGCCGAGCAGGAAGGGTGACATGTCAACTGAGATGCCGGCAATCCCTGACGCCGCCGGTCCGCCACCGCTGGTCAGCCTGCTTCAGGAGTTCAGCCTCGAAGCTAATCGCTACGCGGACTCGGCGGGCGCCCGGAACGACATGCACCGCACCGACCTCAACGCGTTGTCCGTGATCATGCAGCACACAGCGAGGAACCAGGTGGTAACGCCGGGCCTGCTGCGCAAGGAGCTTCATCTCAGCTCGCCCGCCACCACCGCCCTGATCGACCGGCTGGACAAGTCCGGCCACGTGGTCCGGGAACGGCAGGGCACGGACCGCCGGCAGGTGCAGCTCAGGATGACCCCCAAGGCCTACCGCGACGGCGGCGCCATGTTCCTGCCGCTCGCCCGGCATATGGGGGCGGCCATGGAGAATTTCACGCCGGCCGAACTGGAGATCGCCACGCGATTCCTGCACGCCATGATCGAGGCCACCGTCCGCGCCGGAGAAGAAGCCGCCACCGGGCCCTAATTCGGCCCCGGAGGCGTAGCGTTTCCCTATGGACGAGCAGCAACCCGACGATGTCTACACCCATGGCCACCACGAGTCGGTGGTGCGCGCGCACGCCTCACGGACAGCGGAGAACTCCGCAGCATTCGTCCTCCCGCACCTGACGCCCGGCGTTTCGGTGCTCGACGTCGGCTGCGGTCCCGGCAGCATCACGTGTGATTTCGCTGCCCTGGTGGCCCCCGGCGAGGTCACCGGCGTCGACCGTTCCCCCGAGGTGATCGCCCACGCGTCCGCCCTGGCCGCGGAACGCGGGGTCGCCAACGTCCGCTTTGTCGCCGGCAACCTCTACGAACTGGACTTTCCCAACGAGACGTTCGACGTCGTCCACGCGCACCAGGTGCTGCAGCACCTCACCGATCCGGTAGCCGCGCTGCGGGAAATGCGCCGGGTGGCCAAGGCCGGCGGGATCGTGGCCGTACGCGACGCAGACTTCCACGGCATGAGCTGGTATCCGGCCGTGCCGGAGCTGGATGAATGGATGGAGCTTTACCAGCGGATCGCCCGCCGGAACGGCGCCGAGCCCGACGCCGGAAGGCGTCTCGTATCCTGGGCGCAGGCCGCCGGGTTCACCGACGTCGCGCCGTCGAGCAGCAACTGGCTCTACGCGACCGGGCAGCAGCGGCGCTGGCAGGCCCGGGTCTGGGGTGAACGGGTGCTGCACTCGGCCTTCGCGGACCAGGCGCTCGAATACGGGTTCGCCACCGCCGCCGATCTGGCCCGGATATCCGCCGGGTGGCACCGCTGGGGCTCCACTGGCGACGGCTGGTTCCTGATCCCGAACGGCGAAGTCATCGCCCGGGCCTGAGCGTCAGCCAACCGTCCACCCTGTCGGCATCGTTCGCGGCCGGGGTTAGGAGTTCAGGAGCAGCCATTCCCCGCCGCCCAAACTCCCGCTAGGGTGCACTCAAAGACCCCGCAGCGAGGAGAAACCATGCGCAAAGTGACGGCCGGCCTGTTCAGTTCCGTGGACGGGGTGGTGGAAGACCCCTTCCTGTGGCAGTTCGACAGCTTCGATGAGGAGCTGGGGGCCGGGATGGGCGAAATGATGGGCCGGATCGACACCGGGCTGCTGGGCCGCGTCGGGTACCAGCAATGGGCGGAGTACTGGCCGAACGCCAAGTCGGACGACGATTTCGGCCGCTTCATCAATCCGCTGCCCAAATATGTGGCGTCCCGGACCCTGACCGGCGACCTCGGCTGGCAGAACTCCCGGCTGATCGAGGGCCCGCTGGAGGACTTCGTGGCGGAACTGAAAAAGGGCGAGGGCGGCGACATTGGAATCTTCAGCAGCATCTCGCTGGTCCGCCAGCTGGTGTTCGCCGGCCTGGTGGACAGCCTGATGCTGATCGTCCATCCGGTGGTCGCGGGCAGCGGCCGGCGGCTCTTTAATGACGGTGATCCCCTGACCCGGCTCGAGTTGCAGTCCTCCCAGCAGACCAGCAAAGGCAACATGATCCTCAGCTACGGACTCCGCCAGGGCTGACCCGGGCCGCCGGGGACATGGTGGCCGCCTGCCGCGTCGTCAAGGCCGCCGACGCCGGCGGGAAACGTAAACTTGGTAGGTGCAACTCTCCCTTTGGCTGGCCCTGGCCGGCGCCGGCGTCCTGATCAGCTTCACCCCGGGCGCGGGCGCCATCAACACGATGAGCAACTCCCTCAACTCCGGCTTCCGGCGTTCCATCTGGGGGATCCTTGGCCAGCAGGCCGCCCTGGTGGTGCACATCCTGATCGTGGCCCTCGGCGTCGGCGTGCTGGTGGCGAGCTCGCCACTGGCCTTCAACATCATCCGTTACGCCGGTGCCGCCTACCTCGTCTACCTCGGCATCCAGCAGTTCCGGCACAAGCCCGACCTGGACCAGGAGAAGGCGGCGGCGCTGCGCAACGAGCCCGCGCTGTCAATGTTCCGGCGCGGCCTGTGGGTCAACCTGCTCAATCCCAAGGCGATTGTCTTCTTCCTCGCCTTCATGCCCCAGTTCATCCGTCCGGACCAGCCGCTGCTGCCCCAGTACCTGGTGCTGTCCGCCACCGTGATCGTGATCGACATCCTGGTCATGTGGTTCTTCTTCGCGGCGGCCGCCAAGAGCTTCCAGCGCTTCACCCACGACGCCCGCGGGCAGCGGATCCTCAACCGGACCTTCGGCGTGCTGTTCATGGCCGTCGGCGTGCTGCTGGCTGTGATCCACTAACCGGCAGCCGGCGCCGGCCGCGCGGGCCCGTTCACGCCGGCGTCCGGCCCAACCTCCCGACGTCGGGCTTAGCCGCCGGCGCGGAGGGCCGGGAGCAGTGCCTTGACGGTATCCGCGGCGATCGCGAAACCGATCCCGTTGGCGGCGGTCCGCGCGGTGGACGTGGCCACCATGGTGTTGACGCCGATCACCCGGCCCGCGGCGTCCAGCAGGGGTCCCCCCGAGTCGCCCGAGCTGATCGGGGCATCGGTCTGCAGGAGATTGATCAGCCGGGAATTCCTGCCGAAACCGGCCTCGGCTGCGGCGGTGCGCCCAGTGGCCGAGATGATGCCGGTGGTGACGCTGGGGCCGCCTTCCAGTCCCAGGGCGTAGCCGATGGCAACGACGGAGTCACCGGGGGCCGCAGACCCTGAGTCGCCCAGCTCCAGCACGGGCAGGTTACTCACGCCGGAGACCTTCAGCAGTGCCAGGTCGTGTGCGCTGTCGACGGCGACGATCCGGGCGGTGCGCGTGCTCGAGTCGTGGAAGGTCACGGTCACCGTCGAGGCGCCGCCGACCTCCCCCCTGACCACATGGGCGTTCGTGAGGATCTCCCCCGTACTGCCAATCACAATGCCTGTCCCCTCGGCCGTCACCCGGTCGCCGCCGGCCGGATCCAGGAAGGGGTTCGACTGCGTGGTGGCGGCCTTCACCGAGACGACGGCGGGCAGCGCGGCAGCCAACAGTCCCTTGATATCGGCAGGATGGCCGGACCCGCCGCCGCCGGCGACGTACTGCTTGACCACGGTTTCGGATCCCCAGCCGGTGGACCGCGCGACCAGCAGGGCTGCACCGGCACCTGCGAGGGCGGCCGCCAGGAGGATGCCCAGCAACTGCAGGAACCCGAGCGGAAACTGTTTCGCCCGGGCGACGGGGGCTTTTCCCTTGGGCGGCGCGGCCGGCGGTTCTTCCCGCGGAGCAGGATGCGGCGGCGCTGGCTCACGCTCACCAGGACCGGCACCCGCCTCGGCCTCGCGCTCTGCCTCGGGCTCGACTTCAGCCTCGGCCGGGGCACCATACGGCGCGTCGCCGTCCGCACCCAGCGCTGGCGCACGGGCGGCCGGGGAGTCCCGGTCCGTCACGGGCTCAGCTTGGAAGCCGGCGCCGCGTTTCCGACCCGGCCCCGGGAGCCCGGCTGCAGACGCAACAGGCTGACGCCGACGGCGATGAACCACGCCCAGAGCAGGAGTCCGTAGCCCCAGTAGAACTCGGGCGCCGCGAACCGCAGGGCCTCGCTGACGACGCCAAGGGCTCCCGTTGCCAGGCCGAGCCAGGCGACGACGCGGGGCATCACCCCTTTGAGCATCACCGCCGAGACCAGAAAAATGCCCACCGGCGACAGAAGGCCTGCGATGGTGGGAGTGTTGTTCTCGGCGATAATGGCCTCTGCGGCAGTGGCAAAGACCCCCCGCTCCTCCGCCGATCGCGCCGCCACGTAGCGGTCGCTGAGGTAGACGAGGCTGAGCGAACCACGGCTTGACACCGGCACCGCGAGCAAGAGAGCCCAGGGCAGCCCTGCGACGACCGTGGCGACAAGCGCCGAACTCCGGCCGAGCGGGGCCAAGGCTACGAAGAGGGCCAGGAACACGATCACCGGCAGGATGCCGGGCAGGATCCAAAGAATCTGCTCGGCAATGTAGGGCTCCTTGTTCGCCGCAATGAACTCAAGGGTTGCAGCGCCCCCATCCACCGGCGGCGGGGACACGAAGTCGACAACCAGGGCCAAGAGCAACAGCGCCACGAAGAGAATCGCGGCAACGCCGGCGGAACGGTAGAGCCCCCGCCAAGGCCACTGCGCTCCGCCGAGGGACACTCCTGGGGCCAGCCCGGAAACTCGCCGCTCATCCATACTGCAAAGCTAGCCAGCGCCACCCCGGCACGTCAGGGCCGAAAGTCTCCCGCCGGGTGGCCGGAAGAACCCGCAGGACCAGGAGGGCCGCCCCTTGCCGCCCGCCCCAACGCTTGTCAAATTGCGAATAGTGAAATGACACATCTGTAACATTCGCGGCCGACCGACTAGCCAAGACGCCACCGAATCCGCCATGCTTAGTCATGACCTCAACGTCGAGCCAGTACCGGATCATCACGGTCTGCACCGGAAACATCTGCCGGTCCCCGATGGCCGAACTGATGCTCGCAGAAGCCGCCACCGTCGCACAATTGACCGGCCTCGAGATCGACTCCGCCGGCATCACCTCCTACGAGGCAGGCCGTCCGATCGATCCCCGGGCCGCCCGCAAACTGGCGGCCCACAGCATCTCCTCCGAGCGGCACATCGCCCGCGAGTGGCGCAGCGAGTGGTTCCACTCACGTGAGCTGATCCTCGCCCTGGACGTGGACCACTACGGCTGGCTGCGCCAGGCTGCACCGGACCACGCCTCGCTGGCAAAGATCCGGATGCTGCGCAGCTTCGACCCCGCAGTCGCCGGCAAGGACCCCCTGGACCAGGGCATTGAGGACCCATGGTTTGGCGGACACACCGACTTCGACAACACCTGGGAGCTGATCCACGCCGCCATCCCGGGCATCCTTGAGCACGTCAGGGCCCAACTGCAGGAACGCGGCGGGCGCGTGGAGACCAGCCCGGACCAGCCGCACCGGGACAACGCGGGGCACCGGGTACGCTCTAGTTCATGAGCCCCGCACCCGTCATCATCGCCATCGACGGGCGCTCCGGCGCAGGAAAGACCACCCTGGCGATCGAACTCGCGGCCCGGCTCCGGGAACACCACAAGGTCTCGCTTTTCCATCTGGAGGACATCTACCCCGGCTGGAACGGCCTGGCCGCCGGCATTGAACGCTATGCCGCCACCGTGCTTGCCCCGCTGCGCCGCGGCGAACCGGCCCACTGGGTCAGCTGGGACTGGGAACGGCACTACGACGGCGCGGCCCGCCTCACGCAGCCTGCCGAAATCGTCTTGGTCGAGGGCGTGGGCGCCGCAGCCGTGGCCGCCGCGCCCTTCCTCGACGCCGTGGTCTGGGCCGATTCCCCCGACGAGCAGCGCCGCACCCGGGCGATTGCCCGCGATGGCGCGAGCTACGAGCCTTTCTGGGAGCAATGGGCCGGCCAGGAAGATGAGTGGCTGGCCTTCGACGACGTTCCTTCCCGGGCCGATGTGCGGGTTCTCAACCTCGCCGACGGCGCCGCCCCGGCCGAGGTGCTGCAGGCCCTCCAGTACCTGCCAGCCCTGGCCCCCGTACTCCTCCCCGAACTGTCGGCCAGCCGCGGACTCCAGCTCCGGGCCGAACGGATCGACGCCGAGCCGCACCCCGCCCGGCTCTTCGAGGCGCTCTACGGCCGCTCCCGCAACGCGGTCTGGCTGGATTCCTCACTCCCCCCGAATGGCCAGGACGGCCGGGGCTGGGGCGGGGAGGCCGCCGAACGCAGCCGTTTCAGCATCCTGGCGGACGACGGCGGCAGCTACGGCCAGTCGGCCCGGCACCGCTCCGGCCGGACCGAGGTGCGCGTTGGCAACGCCACCGCGCAGACCGAGGGAGGGTTCTTCCGCTGGCTTGACGGCGTCTGGGGCCGCGACGTCGTGCGCGGTCCGGCGGGCTATCAATGCGAGTTCACCCTGGGCTGGCTCGGCTACCTCGGCTACGAGCTCAAGCGCGAGACGGGCGGCAGCGACGTCGGTGCCAGCTCCGCGGATGCCAGCCTGATCTTCGCCGGCCGCGCCGTTGTCCTGGACCACCGGGAGGGCGCGGCCTGGCTGCTCGCCCTCGACTCCCCCGACGCCGGCGACTGGCTGGCCACGGCGCGGGCGGCGGTGGCGGCGGCTTCCGCGGACCGGGAACCGGCCAGTACCGGTCCCGCCGCCGGTAACGGCACCGCCCTGGCGTTCAGCGCCCGGGACACCGAAGCTGCGTACAAGGCCAAGATCGGCAAGGCGCAACACGAGATCGCGGAGGGCAACAGCTACGAGGTCTGCCTCACGACGGCGCTGACGGCCACCGCGGCCGCCGGGGATTTCGAACCGTGGCAGGCGTACCTGGCGCTGCGCCGGCGCAACCCCGCACCGTTCGCGAGCTACCTGCGCTTGGACGACGTCACCGTCGCCAGCACCTCGCCGGAACGCTTCCTGCGGATAGACGCCGACGGGGCGATGCGGGCCGAACCGATCAAGGGCACCCGGAGCCGGGCCTCCGACGCCGCCCGGGACGAGCTGCTGCGCCGCGAGCTGGAATCCTCGCCGAAGGACCGGGCCGAGAACATCATGATCGTGGACCTGCTCCGCAACGACCTGAGCCACTTCGCGGTGCCCGGATCCGTGTCCGTCAGCAGGCTGTGTGCGATCGAAAGCTACGCCACCGTCCACCAGATGGTCAGCACCATCGATGCCCGCCTCCGGCCGGGCATGCCGCGGGCCGAAGCCGTGGCGGCCTGCTTTCCGGCCGGTTCCATGACCGGCGCCCCGAAGGTCAGCACCATGGCCATCCTGGACCGACTCGAGGGCGCGCCGCGGGGGGTCTACTCCGGAGCAATCGGCTACTTCTCGCTCAGCGGCGCCACCGATCTCGCGGTGGCGATCCGGACCCTGGTGGTGTCCCGCGGTGCGGATCAAGCCAGCGCCCTCACGCTCGGCGTCGGCGGCGCCATCACCGCCGATTCCTCGCCGCAGGAAGAGTACGAGGAGATTCGGACCAAAGCCTTCGGCGTGCTCTCGGCCCTCGGCGCGGAGTTCCCGCCGGGCTAGGCGGCACGCCGGGGCACCGGCGGCCGGGCTACTGCAGGGTGGAGGTGAGCCGGGCGACGTTGTCCACGTACTTGACGCCCACGGGCCGCTTCATCCAGTCCTCGAGCGTCAGTTCCCGCGAGATGCCCCGGTAGGTGTCCTCGACGGCGCTGATCCGCCGCACGATGTCCTCACCCAGGAGCATCACCGAGACCTCAAGGTTCAGCGAGAAGGAGCGCATGTCCATGTTGCTGGAGCCCAGCACGGCGACCTCGTTGTCGATCGTGAAGTGCTTGGCGTGCAGCACGAACGGGGCCTTGTAGAGGTAGATCCGCACCCCCGCCTCCAGCAGCGCCTCGTAGTACGACTGCTGGGCGTGGTGGACCAGGAACTGGTCGCCCTTTTCCGAGACGAAGAGCTCAACATCCACGCCGCGCTGCGCCGCCGTCGTCACCGCATACAGCAGCGAATCATCCGGGACGAAGTACGGGCTGCAGATCGAAATCTTGTGCTGCGCGGAGTAGATCAGGGTGTTGAAGAGGCGCAGGTTGTTCTCGGTGATGAAGCCGGGACCGCTGGGCACCACCTGGGCGGTGATGTTGCCGGGGTGCGCTTCCGGCCGGTGCGCCAGCTGGTGTTCCAGGGATTCGTCGGTCTCGCTGAGCCAGTCGGTGGCGAACACCACGTTGAGGGTGGTGACGATCGGCCCGCGCAGGCAGGCCATCAGCTCGACCCATTCCCGGCCGATCTTGCGGTGCCGCGGGTTGTTGTAGGAGGGCTCGATCAGGTTCTGCGAACCGGTGAAGGCGACTTCGCCGTCGATCACCATGATCTTGCGGTGGTTGCGAAGGTCCGGGCGGCGCCACTGGCCGTGCACCGGCCGCAGCGGGAGCATGGGCCGCCAGCGGATTTTGCTGGCCTTGAGCCGGGCGATGAGCTTGCTGTAGCCCTTGATCCGCAGGGTGCCCAGGTGGTCGAACAGGAGGCGGACCTCGACGCCGCGCTCGGCGGCCTCTTCCATCGCCGTGAGCAGGTCGTCCGTGACGTGGTCCGAACTCAGGATGTAGAACTCGGCGTTGATAAAGGACTCGGCTTCGCGCACGGCGGCCGCCATCGCCTTGATGGAGTCCGGGTAGCCGGGCAGGAGCTCCACGTGGTTGCCGTCCACCATCGGCAGCGAGCCGAGGGTCTTGTTCAGCTCCGCCGCGGAGGACACCCATTCCGGGCCGTCATAGTGGCTTTCGACCATGGCCAGCTCGGACGTGCCGGCCCGCACCCGGGTATTCACCGCGTCCTGCTGCGCACGGCGCTTGCGGGAGAGCCGGAAATTCCCGAAGAGCAGGAAGAGGACCAGGCCCACGGCCGGGACGAAGAAGATGATCAGGAGCCAAGCCATGGCGGTGGTCGGACGCCGGTTTCCGGGAATGATGCCGAGGGCAAGGACCCGGATCCCAAGATCGACGACGGTCAGGATCAGGATCACCCAGGACGGAAGCGAATCCGTCAGCGAAAATGGCCACAGCACAGGTGAACCCCTCAAGTTCCAGACCCGCGGAACAGTTCCGGAACGGGTAACCGTCAAATCCTATCCCGTCAACTCCCGCACTAAGCTGAAGGCATGACTACCCCCGCCTCTGATCCGGCCCGCGCAACGGTGCTGGTCTTCCTCGATCCCGCGTTTGAGAACGGCCGCGTCGCCGACTCGTCCAAGCCCCAGCTGATGGCCACCGATCAGGGCGCCACCCGCGGGGACGGCATTTTCGAGTCGTTGCTGGTGGTCGGGGGGCGTCCGCGCAAGCTGCAGGCCCACCTGAGCCGGCTGGCGGGCTCGGCGCGCGCGCTGGAGCTGGACATCCCGGCCGAGGACGCCTGGCGCCGCGCGATCGAGACCGCAGTCAGCGAATACCGCGGCGAGGCGGCCGAAGCCAGCGGCGACGGCGAAGCGGACGAAGTCGTGGTGAAGCTGCTCGCCAGCCGCGGCGTCGAGGGCGCCGCCACGCCGACGTGCTGGGTGCAGGCCTCACCTCCCCCGGAAGCCGGCCGCCGGCAACGCGAGACCGGCATCGACGTCCTCCTGCTGGACCGCGGCTACGACAGCGAGGTGGGCGAGCGCGCCCCGTGGCTGCTGCTGGGCGCCAAGACCCTGTCCTATGCGGTCAACATGGCGGCGCTCCGGTACGCCCACCACCAGGGCGCGGACGACGTCATCTTCACCTCCGCCGACGGCCGGGTCCTGGAGGGCCCGACGTCGACCGTGCTGCTGGCGCACCTGGAGACCAGCGACGACGGCGCGGGCGGAGTCCGCACCGTGCGCCGGCTGATCACCCCGCAGCTGGACAGCGGAATCCTTCCCGGCACCTCCCAGGGCGCCCTGTTCACCGCGGCCAAGGCCGCCGGGTGGGAGCTGGGCTACGGCCCGCTCGTCCCGGACGACCTATACGACGCCGACGCCGTCTGGCTCATCTCGAGCATCCGGCTCCTCGCGCCGGTGAACCACATCGACGGCAAGGAAATCGGCACCCCCGAACGGCGGCGGCAGCTCACGTCCGAGCTCAACGAACTGTTCGCCACGATCGAGTAGAGCGGGGCTTAGCCCCGGGCGCCGCTCAGGCTGACGGCGTCGTTGACCAGCCGGGTCAGCTCGGCCGCGGACGTCTTGGTGACATCCGGTCCGGTGGCGACAGCCGTGGCCGAGAACCCGCCGGTGACTCCCATGACCACCAAGGTGCTGATGGTCTCCTTGTTCGGCAGCGTCTGGACCATCAGGGTCGAATACGTCTTGTCCGCGTTGGTCTTCACGTCCAAGGGCACGGTCTTGTTCGTGACCTTCTGGCCCTGGACCTCGATGGTGAAGTCGGCGCACTCCTTGCTGACCTTGGCGGAACTCTCGAGGTTCTTGGCCAGGACTGCCGGATCCTTGACTGCCACAAGGGTCACTGCCGTGACGGCGCGCATCTTGGCCGACTGCGACCCACCGGCGGCGTAGGTGCTGCCCGCCGGGATCTGGGCGTTGCTGTCCGCCACCGCGGCACAGGCCTTCGGGGTGATTACCACCGAGGACATCATTTCCTTGGACGAGGCGATACCCTTCTCCAGCTCGGCCGCCGGGATTGCGGTCAGCCGCTTGTCCTGGCTGTCCCGAAGGCCGGCGACGATTCCAGCCAGCTCCGTCCTGGTGTACGTCCTTGCCTCGGGAGTCGGGGTCGGGCTCGGCGACTCGGTGGCGGACGCTGCCGCGCTCGGCGTTCCGGCGGGGGACGTCCCGGCCGGGGCGGTCGAACCGCCGCAGCCGGCGAGGGCGACGGCGGCAGACATCAAAAGCGCGATCGGCGCGAGGCGTCGCAGGTACATGTGGATCCCCAATTCATTGTGTGAGAGCGCGGATGGGCGCCGGCAGTTCCCCGGAGGCGCGTCAACGGTGACACTACGACATTGGACCGCTCCGGGAAAGGTGCCATGCCAGCGGGAGCGTGACTTAACAT
Organism: Arthrobacter sp. 01N442; assembly: GCF_056399345.1. Taxonomy (NCBI): domain Bacteria; kingdom Bacillati; phylum Actinomycetota; class Actinomycetes; order Micrococcales; family Micrococcaceae; genus Arthrobacter; species Arthrobacter sp. 01N442. The sequence goes on along the minus strand of NZ_JBFTRD010000004.1, from coordinate 78,753 downwards.
GACGACGCCGCCGTGGCGGCCGGCGTCGTCAGTGCTACGTTTTTGAATGAGTAATGAGACCCGGCGCCAAGCCCTGACTTGCCGGTCGGCAACCCTCCCTTTCGCGGCGGGGTGCCTCAGGTGAATACTCGGCATATCGACCATTCGAGCTGCAAGCGTGAAAGTAAGGAGATCCGTCATGCCCGACGCATCCGCATCCGCCGTGCCCGCCACAGCCCCCGCCCAGTCCCCCGCCGGCGGGGCGCCGGCCGAGGAAAAACTGGCCTACCGCCTGTTCACCGGACCCGACGACCGCAGCTTCTGTGAGCGTGTCTCCGCCGCCCTGGCGGAGGGCTACGTGCTGCACGGGAGCCCCTCCGCGACGTTCAACGGCAGTACCGTGATCGTGGCCCAGGCGCTCGTGCTGCCGGCCGCGATCGCGAGCGCCGACGCCGCGGTCGCCAACGCGGTGGACGAGCTGGACGGGGCGGAGTTCGCTGGCGAGGGCCACGCATGAGCTACGCCGGAGACCTGAGCCCGCAGGAAGCCTGGGCCAAGCTGGAGGCGGGCGCCGTCCTGGTGGACGTCCGCACCGAGGGGGAATGGGCGCAGATCGGTGTCCCGGCCACCGCGGCCGCCACCGAAAAGCGGCAGGATCCGCTGTTCGTCCAGTGGAGCCTGGCCGGCGGAGCCGCCAACCCGCAGTTCCTGGAGCAACTCCAGCGGCAACTGCGCGAACAACTGAAGCAACAGGCGAAGGGCACCGAGCTCGTCTTTCTGTGCCGTTCCGGCGCCCGCTCGGTCGCCGCCGCCAACGCCGCCACGGCGGCCGGCTTCACCGCCTACAACGTCCTGGAGGGCTTCGAGGGTGAACCCGGACCAACGGGCAGCCGGACCGTGAACGGCTGGAAGAACCGCGGCCTGCCCACCAACCAGGAAAGCACTAAGTGAGCTTCAATCCCGACGCCCAGGGCTGGAGCCCGGACACCCAGGCCGTCCGCGGCGGACTCGACCGGACCGGGTTCCAGGAGACCACCGAGCCGATTTTCCTGAACTCGGGCTTCGTCTACGAATCCGCCGCCGCAGCCGAGCGCGCCTTCACCGGCGAGGACGAGCGGTTCGTCTACTCCCGCTACGGCAACCCCTCGGTGGCAACGTTCCAGGAAAGGCTCCGGCTGCTGGAGGGGACCGAGGCGTGCTTTGCGACCGCGTCGGGCATGTCCGCCGTGTTCACCGCACTCGGCGCCTTGCTGGGGGCCGGCGACCGGGTGGTCGCGGCCCGCTCGCTCTTCGGCTCCTGTTTCGTCATCCTCAACGAAATCCTGCCGCGCTGGGGCGTGGAGACAGTCTTCGTGGATGGCCCGGACCTCGAGCAGTGGCGGTCCGCGCTGGCCGTTCCGACGACGGCCGTGTTCTTTGAGTCGCCGTCGAACCCCATGCAGGAAATTGTGGACATCGCCGCGGTGAGCGAACTGGCGCACGCCGCCGGTGCGACCGTGGTGGTGGACAACGTCTTCGCCACTCCCCTGCTGCAGCGCTGCGGGGAGCTCGGCGCGGACGTGATCGTGTACTCCGGCACGAAGCACATCGACGGCCAGGGCCGGGTCCTCGGCGGCGCGATCCTGGGTACCCGCGAATTCATCGAGGGCCCGGTCAAGCAGCTCATGCGCCACACCGGCCCGGCACTGTCCGCCTTCAACGCCTGGGTGCTGAGCAAGGGCCTGGAGACGATGGCCCTGCGGGTGAACCACTCCTCCGCCTCGGCGCTGCGGCTCGCCGAATGGCTGGAGGCCCAGCCCGCGGTCAACTGGGTCAAGTACCCGCTGCTGCCGTCCCACCCGCAATACGAACTGGCCGCCAAGCAGATGAAGGCCGGCGGCACTGTGCTGACGCTGGAGCTCTCGCCTTCGCCCGGCCGCTCGGCCAAGGAGGCTGCCTTCGCGCTGCTGGACGCGCTGCGGATCATCGACATTTCCAACAACCTCGGCGACTCAAAGTCCCTCATCACCCATCCGGCCACCACGACGCACCGCGCCATGGGCCCGGAGGGCCGGGCCGCGATCGGGCTGAGCGACGGGGTGGTGCGGCTGTCGGTGGGCCTGGAAGACGTCGAGGACCTGATCCGAGACCTCGGACAGGCACTCAAGCAGGTCTAGCTCCTGCGCACCGGCGAGAGCAGCGCGGCCTGCTCCGATGCTTCTTCGTCGTCCGCGCCGAGCATCGTGACCCGGACGGCATGGGCGACGACGGCGGCCAGGCCGGCGTCGTCGGTGGGCGTGTCCAGCCCCGGTGCGCAGAGCGCCTGACGCTGCAGCTGCGAGCCCGTGCCGTTGGCCAGCACCCGATCCACGCCCCGCCGCGCCAGCTCAAGCTCCCCCTGCTCCGCCAGGACGGGGGCGACGAAGTCGACAAGGGCATGGACCACCTCGCCGGCCGGAGCGGGCCGGAAGCTGCCGAAGTCGAGGAGTTTCCCGCGCAGCCCGCAGTTGCTGGCCTGCCACGCGGCCATCTTCAACAGCACGGTCGGCACCGGGACGGGATCCACGCCGTCGCGCCACTCCCGGCTGGCGGACTCCACCAGGGCCCGCACCAGGACGGCGATCAGCGCCGCGTCCTCCGCCCGCAGGCAGACATCCGCAACCCGGACCTCCACCGTGGGGTGGTGCCGGGCCAGCCGGGCATCGAAGTAGATCATCCCTTCGTCAAACAGCACGCCGCTCTCCAGCAGCCGCGTAACCACCCGCCGGTACACGGGAAGGCTCCCGAAAATCATGGAGGGCCCAGCGGCCGGCCAACGGTTCCAGGCCTGGGTGCGGTAGCTCTCGAAGCCGGTCTCCGTCCCGTTCCAGAACGGCGAGTTGGCACTGAGCGCGATCAACACCGCCAGTTTGTCCCGGATGCGGTCTAAGACGGCGACGCCCTCTTCCGGGGACTCGATGAAGGTGTGGACGTGGAATCCGCAGGTCAGCTGCTCCTGGACGGTGAGGCCGAACCGCTTCTGCATTGTGGCGTAGCGCGGGTTGGGCGTCGTGTGGGTGGCAGATTCCAGCGGCGAGGTGGCCAGGGCAGCCACCCGGGCCCCGTGCATCCGGGCCACCCGGCCCGCGAAGGCCCGGGACTGCCGGATCTGCTGCAGCAGCGCGCCGTGGTCCAGGCAGGGCACGGTCTGGGTCTCGATCTGCTCCAGCTTGAGTTCAAAGCTGAAGCCGGAATCGTCATGGTCCGGATCGGTAGCAGCGGGGCCGGCGGCGGCGGATGCTGCAGCGGCGGGTTTCAGCCCGCGCAGCAGTGCGTCGGCCAGTGCCAACGGAACCCCGGTCACGGGATCCACGATCAGCAGTTCCTCCTCCACGCCAAAGGTGCGCATGCAACCATTGTGCGTCAGCACCCGCCCCGGCGCGCTACCCCCAAACGGCGGGGTCGCCGGCGGAGTCAGTCCTGGAAGTACTCGATCTTGGCGCCGATGGTGTTGAGCCGCTCGGCCAGGTCCTCGTAGCCGCGTTCGATCACGTAGATGTTGCGCAGCTCGGAGACGCCCCGCGCGGCGAGCATGGCCAGCAGCAGGCAGGCCGCCGGGCGCAGGGCCGGCGGGCAGCCGACTTCCGCCGCACGCCATTTGGTGGGCCCATTGACGTAAATCCGGTGCGGGTCCAACAGCTGGACCTGGGCCCCCAGCCGGTTCAGCTCGGTCAGGTAGATGGCCCTGTTCTCGTAGACCCAGTCGTGGATCATCGTCTGGCCGTGGGCATTGGCGGCGATCACGGCGAAGAACGGCAGGTTGTCGATGTTCAGGCCAGGGAAGGGCATCGGGTGGATCTTGTCCTCCGGAGCCCGCAGCACCGAGGGCTGGGTGGTGACGTCCACCAGCCGGGTGCGGCCGTTGCGGGCGACGTACTCCGCCGATACCTCCAGCCGCTGTCCCAACTGTTCGAGCGTTGCCAGCTCGATCTCCATGAATTCGATCGGGACCCGGCGGATCGTCACCTCGGAGTTGGTCACGATGCCGGCGGTGATCAGGCTCATCGCCTCGATCGGATCCTCGGACGGGAAGTACTCGATGTCGACATTGATCGACGGGCGGCCGGCGATCTTCAGCGTCGTGGTGCCTACGCCGTCGATCTCCACGCCCAGGCCCTGCAGGTAGAAGCAGAGGTCCTGGACCATGTAGTTGGGGCTGGCGTTGCGGATCACGGTGGTGCCGCGGCGGTGGGCCGCGGCCATGATGGCGTTTTCGGTCACGGTGTCGCCGCGCTCGCTCAGCACGAAGGACCGGTCGTGGCCGTCCGCGGGCGGCGCCTGCACGCTGTAGAAGCCGGACTTTGCCTCCACACTGAGGTCGAACTGGCGCAGGGCCTGCATGTGCGGCTCCACGGTGCGGGTGCCCAGGTCGCAGCCGCCGGCGTAGGGCAGGCGGTATTCGGCGGACTCATCGAGCAGCGGGCCCAGCAGCATGATGACGCTGCGGGTGCGGCGGGCGGCCTCCACGTCCATCGAGTCGAGGTCCAGCACGGCGGGGCGGCGGATCTGCAGGTCGTTCGCGTTGAGCCAGGTGCACTCGACGCCGATGCTGGTCAGCACCTCCACGATCCGGTTAACTTCTTCGATCCGGGCCAGCCGGCGCAGGACGGTGGTGCCGCGGTTGATGAGGCTGGCGCAGAGCAGCGCTACGCCGGCGTTCTTGCTGCTGTTCACGTCCACGGCGCCGGAGAGCGTCCGTCCGCCTTCCACGCGCAGGTGGGTCATCTGCGGCCGGCCGACTTTGACGATCGCCCGGCCGAAAATGGATTCGAGCCGCTGGATCATCTTCAGGCTCAGGTTCTGCTTGCCCTGTTCCATCCGGGCGATGGCGCTTTGGCTGGTTCCCAGCTCGGCCGCGAGCCTGCCCTGGGTCCAGCCCTTTTCGCCGCGGGCGTCCCGCAGTACGGCGCCGACGTGTTCAGCAGTCTGTTGAGTCATATATCAATCAATATCACGGATGAGTTATCCGACGCCACGAAACCCCCTGCACTGCAGGCAAGCTCACAAAATATTCGTCTGGTGCGATATTTCTTCTAATGACGGGGTCGGAGGGCAGGGATCCGCCGGCTACTGCTGCCCGAGAAACACCATATTCCACGTCCCTGCAGCGAGGGCCGCGGCCACGGCAGCGCCGGAAATCAGCAGGCCGCCGAGGACCACCCATGCGTCCAGCCGGCTGAACGAGGCCGCCCGAGCCCAGGTCCGCTGCGCCCCGCCGAAGCCGCGCGCTTCCATGGTCACCGCGAGCCGGGAAGCGCGGCGGACCGCCTGGACCATCAGGCCGAAGCTTTGCCCCAGCGTAGCTTTCATCCGCTGCCAGGGATTACCGTGCGAGCCGACACCGCGGGCGCGCCGGGCCATGCCGATGGTCTGCCATTCCTCGGCCATGAGCCCCACCAGCCGCATCGCGGCCAGGGTGCCCAGCACGAAGCGGTGCGGCAGCTTCGCCTGCTGTGCCAGGGCATCGGCCAGGTCCGTAGGATCCGTGCAACTCATCAGCAGCACCGCCGGCAGCGCGATCGCGAGGCCGCGCAGCAGGAAGCCCAGTCCGAGCTGCAGCGATCCTTCGCTGATGGACCAGATGCCGACGTCGAGCCGGATCCGTCCATGGTCCGGGGCCAGGATCGCGGTGCTCCAGCCGCCCACGGCCGCCGCGAGGATCAGCGGCCAGCCGCGCTGCCAGAGCAGGGCCAAGGTCAGGCCGGCAAGCGGGAAGAGCAGCAGTTCGGAGGCGAGCGCCACGGACGCGGACACCCAGTCGATGGAGAGCGCCAGCGCGATCGTGATGAGCACGACGCCGGAGAACTTGGCCAAAGGGTTGGCGCGGGTCAGCAAAGCGTGGTTTCCGCGCAGGGTCAGCGCGTCCCTCATGTGGCCGCCACCCCGTCCGGCTGGGGTGCGCCGAGTTTCAGCTCGGCGCCGCCCAGGACCTGGCTGAATTCCGCATCGTGGGTCACCGAGACCACCGCGGTCCCGGCGTCGAGGAGCTCGGAGAGGAAAGAGGCCAGTTCCGCCCAGGTGTTGGCGTCCTGGCCAAAGGTGGGCTCGTCCAGGATCAGCACCCGCGGGTGCGCAGCCAGCACGGTAGCCACCGAGAGCCGCCGCTTTTCGCCCCCGGAGAGCGTATAGGGGTTGGCGTCCACGAGGTCGCGGAGCCGCAGGCGTTCCAGCAGCTCGTCCACCCGTTCTTCGCCGCGGCCCAGCTGCCGGGGACCGAACATCAGTTCGTCCAGCACCCTGCCGGTGACGAACTGGTGCTCGGGTTCCTGGAACACCGTGCCGATCCTGGCGATCAACTGCTGGGCCTTCCACTTATAGGGATCGATGCCCGCGCCCTCGCTCAGCCCGGTCGTAGCGGAGACCGCCCCGGCCACCGGTGCCAGCAGGCCCGCCAGGGTCAGGGCGAAGGTCGACTTTCCGGACCCGTTGGGGCCGGTGATGGTCAGCGCCCGGCCCGCCCGGACCTGGGCGGCGATGCCGGACTGCACCGGCGCGGGCGGAACCGTGTGGAAGCCCCGCAGCAATCCGGCGCGGCGCGGGCGTTCCCGGGATACGGCCAGCCCCTCGGCAGCCAGCAGCAGTTCACCGGCAGCGTCATCCCCTTCCGCGTCCGCTCCGGCGTTGCGGGGGCGGGTGGCCGGCACGTGGCCCGGCACCCAGACTCCGGCGGCGATGAGCATGTCCCGTGCCTGTTCCAGGACCTGGTCCGGAGGCCCGTCCAGCAGCACGGCGGAGTCCGTCCCGGAGCCGGGCTGCAGCACGACGATCCGGTCCACCAAGTCCTTCCACACGGCAACCCGGTGCTCCACCACCACCAGGGTGGCCCCCGTCTTGTCCAGGGACCTTCCTACGGCGTCGCGGACCTCCAGGACCCCGGCCGGGTCGAGGTTGGCTGTGGGCTCGTCCAGCAGCAGCAGTCCGGGCCGCATCGCAAGGATCCCGGCGAGCGCCAGCCGCTGCTTCTGGCCGCCGGAGAGCGCCGACGTCGGGTGCTGCAGCGGTAGGCCGCCGAGCCCGACGTCGTCGAGCGCCTCCGCCACCCTGCGCCAGATGTCCGCCGGCGGGACGGAGAGGTTTTCGGCTCCGAACGCCACGTCGTCACCGAGCCGCGAGAGCACCACCTGGGTCTCCGGGTCCTGCTGCATGAGCCCGGCCCGGCCGCGCCGGGCCCGCGGCGGGGCGCCGTCGATGAGCAGGGTGCCAGTTTCGTCGTCGTCCTCGGCCTCCGCTGGAACGGCGGCCGAGGTGGCTGCCGCAGTTCCTGCGGCGCTGTTGTCGCCCAGCACCCCCGCCAGGGCGTGCAACAGCGTGGACTTGCCCGCGCCGGACGGGCCCAGCAGGAGCACACGCTCGCCCGGGCTGATGTCCAGGTCCAGGCCGCTCACGGCGGGACGGGACCGTCCGGCGTGCCGCCAGCCCCAGCCGCGGGCACTGACCGCGGCCGGGCGCACGGAGTCGTTGGATGTCATGCGGATGCGTTCCTTAGGAGAACACAGGTTCCGATGCCGCCTTGCGGGACGCGAAGGAGGCCAGCACCCCGGTCTTGGCCAGGCCGCGGGTGGCGAGCCAGGACAGTCCGCCGGCGATCACTGCTCCGGAGATGGCGCAGAAGATAATGTAGGCGAGCTTGTCCCCGGCTTCGTACGCGATGTTCCAGCCCCAGGGCAGGAAGGAGTCGTTCAGGCCGCAGAACAGGCCCGCGCCGGCGCCGGCCAGCAGGGACACGGGCAGGTTGAACTTCTTGTACAGGAACGCGGCGAAGACGAGTTCCGCGCCGAGGCCCTGCAGAATGCCGGAGATGAGCACGGTGGTGCCGTACTGCGAACCCATGATCAGCTCGCTGGTGGCCGCCACCGCCTCGCAAAACAGGGCTGCCCCGGGCTTGCGGACCACGAGCATGCCCAGCACCGCCGGGATCATCCAGCCGCCGGCGTAGAGCCCGGTGAGCGGCGGGTAGGCCGCGGTGAGCGGGCCCGTCACGAGGTTGGCGCCCTGGTCCCAGGCCCAAAAAATCACGCCGCCGGCAACAGCGATCAACGCGGCCACCACAATGTCGACTACGCGCCAGCTGTACTTGCCGGCGGTAAGCGTCTGCTTCGCAGAAATGTCAGTCATGTCGTCCTCCTGAGGTACAGGAGGGGAGGGCGCTCCGGCGGCGCCGCGGCTTTCGCCACGGGTGCCGGGCACCCTGAGAACTCGACTCCCTTGCGCCGGTACTAACCGGATCAGGTTCGAGGGTCTGCGGCTGTCCGCACTCTCAGCGCCCACCTACGGTTCCCTGGACTGCTCCAGTGATGGCCCGACGGCGGCGCTCCCCTGTCGTATGTAATTCGCCCTTGTGGGCTGGCCCAGTTTACACCCGGCGGCCCTCTTCGGCGGTGCCCCGCAACGGCCCGCTTGGTAGAGTCGGCCCAGGAAGCGATTACCGGACACTGACGGAAGCTGAAGCCCTTGACCGACTCACCAGTGACTTCCCCCGACTTCGACCCGGATTCCGCGGAGCCGCAACCGCCAGGATCCCTGGCGGCGCTGATCGGCCGCATCCTGGCGGAGATCGACGAGCTGCAGTTCCAGGCGTTCAGCAAGGACGACGCCCTGGACCTGGGGCTGCTGCTGGTGCAGCTCGGCCGGCAGCGTTCCCATCCGATCGCCGTCGACATCACCAAGGGCGAGCAGGTCCTGTTCCACGCCGCGCTGGAGGGCGCCACGCCGGACAATGAGCGCTGGATCAAAGCCAAACAGCGCACCGCCGTGCGGTACGAAGTCCCGTCCCTGCTGGTGGGCCTCCGGGCCCGCGCCGCCGGAGGAAGGATGGAGGACAACGCCTGGTTCGACCAGCGGGAGTTCGCCGCGCACGGCGGCTCGTTCCCCATCTATGTGCGGGGAACCGGAGTGGTAGCTACTGTCACGGTGTCCGGGCTGCCGCAGAAAGCCGACCACGAGCTGGTTGTCGAGGCACTTTCCGAAATCCTCGGCCGCTCGGGACGCTAGGCTAGGGGAAGCCCTGTTTCCTCCCGCAAGGAGTACGAAGTATGAACATCTTCATCAAACTGCTTGGCACTGGAGTCAGCCTCCTCGCCGGTTTCGTCGGCACCAAGGTGGTCGACACCGTCTGGGAAAAGACCACCGGCAACAAGCCGCCCAAGGGCCACGACGACGACGTCCCCACCACGCTGCGCCAGGCCCTGACCTTCGCGCTGATTTCGGCCTCGGTCAGCGCCATCATCCAGGTCCTCGCCAACCGCGGCACACAGCGGGCGATCACCCGCTTCGCCAAGACCCAAGACATCGTCTAGGCGCATCGTCTAAGAGCAGTACCTGAGGTTCCCGGCCTGGTCGGACCGCCATGCGGGCGGACTGCCCGCGGCCGGGAACCTCACTCGTCGTCGGTGAAGCCTTTTTTGCCCGCCGCCTGCTGGACGACGGCTTCCAGCTCGTCGGCGCTGAGCAGTTCCGGGTGCAGGTGCTTGGTGCGGTAGCCGGCGCGGCCCACCATGTGCGCCGAGACCGGCACCGTGAGCAGCTGGAAGATCCAGGCCACCAGGAGTACGGGCCATACCCACCAGGTGCGCAACTGCAGCCCCACCGCGCAGAGCAGCAGGAACAATCCCAGCACCTGCGGCTTGGTGGCGGCGTGCATCCGGCTCATGAGGTCCGGGAACCGCAGCAGGCCGATCGCGGCGCCGAGGGACATCAGCGCCCCCACCACCATGAACACTGCGGAGACGGCGTCGATCACGGCGTCGGCGGACATCGCCTCAGGACTCATTTGGCTTCCTCCGGTCTGCCACGAAACGGGCCACCGTCACCGACCCGACAAAGCCGATGATCGAGATGGACACCAGCAGCATCAGGTTGTTCAGGTGCCGGTTTACGGCCATGTCGATGCACAGTGCCGCGCCCAGGATGGCCAGCAGCACATCGGCGGCCAGCACCCGGTCCAGCAGCGAGGGCCCGCGCGCGATGCGGATGATCGCGCCGCCCGCGGCGAGCGAGAGCACCACAGCGGTAATCGTCAACACCAGCGGCATCATGCGCCAACCTCCTGCTCGAGTGCGGACAGCTCGGCCTTGGTGCCCATGATCCTGATCAGCCCGGCCTCGGTGTCGCGGACCTCCTTGCGGAGCTTGTCCGCGTCCTCGGCGTCGCGGACGTTGATGCCGTGGATGTAGAGCGTGGACGTGGACCTGTCCACCTCCACCACTACGGACCCCGGGATCAGCGAGATGACGTGTCCCGTAGCGGTCACCAGCAGGTCGGAGTGGCTGCGGAGCGGGACGGCGACGACGGCGCTGATCACCTTGGGCCCGCGCACCACGGCCAGATACAGGACCTGGAAGCTGGCAGCCACCACCTTGCCCAGGAAAACCACGGCGAACGGTACGGCGCGCAGCACATTGAAGCGGCCGCCCAGCTCCACCGGCGGCAGGTAGAACAGCCGGGCCACCACCACCGCGATCAAGGCGCCAAAGAGCAGGTTGCCGGCGCTGAAGTCCTGCCAGAGTGCACCCCAGACGATGACGAGCCAGACCAGCAGGGGCAATTCCTGGCGCAGCGAGATCCTCTTGCGCGTCATTTCCCGCCCTCCTGCCGCAGCGGTTGGGCGATCGGCGGAACCGGCGCCTCGTCCCCGAGCACGGCGTGGATGTAGGCGGAACGGTTCAACATCTCCTCGGCGGACTGCCCGGCAACCCGGAAGAGCGGCCCGGCGAACACCGTCAGCGCCACCCCGAACAGCACCAGGCCCAGGGTGGAACCCACCATGGTCCGCGGCAGCAGCGTCACATTACGCTGGCCCGCGCGGTCGCCGGTGGCCGCGTCGGCGGGAGCGGCGAGCAGGACGGGGTCGGGATGTTCGGCATCCTCGGGCTTGCGCCAGAAGGCACGGTTCCAGACCCGGGCGATGGCCAGCAGGGTCAGCAGGCTGGTCAGCACGCCGCCGGCCACGAGCGCGTAGGCCAGCGGGGTCCCCAGGGAGACGCCGGCCTGCAGCAGGCCGAGTTTGCCCAGGAAGCCGGATAACGGGGGGATTCCGGCCAGGTTCATGGCGGGCACGAAGAACAGCACGGCCAGCAGCGGCGAAAGCTTCGCCAGCCCGGCGATCCGGTCCACCGAGGAACTCCCGGCCCGGCGCTCAATCAGGCCGGTCACCAGGAACAGGCTGGTCTGGATGGTGATGTGGTGCGCCACGTAGAACACAGCGGCTCCCAGGCCCGCCACGGAGGACATCGCCAGGCCGAACACCATGTAGCCGATGTGGCTGACCAGGGTGAAGGAGAGAAGTCGCTTGATGTCGCTTTGCGCCAGGGCGCCCAAAATCCCCACCACCATGGTCAGGAGGGCCGCAACCATCAGCGGGGTGTTGAACGTGTCCCCGGGAAAGAGCAGGGTCTCGGTGCGGACCATCGCGTACACACCCACCTTGGTAAGCAGCCCGGCGAACACGGCCGTGACCGGGGCGGGTGCGGTGGGATAGGAGTCCGGGAGCCAGAAACTCAGCGGGAAGACGGCGGCCTTGATGCCGAATGCCACGAGCAGCAGCACATGCAGGAGGTTCCGGGTGCCCTGGTCCAGGTCGACCAGCTTGACCGCCAGGTCCGCCATGTTGATGGTCCCGGTGGCGCCGTAGATCATGGCGATCGCGATCAGGAAGAGGACCGAGGAGACCACCGAGACCACCACGTAGGTCACGCCGGCCCGGATCCGCGGGCCCGTCCCGCCGAGGGTCATCAGGACGTAGCTGGCAGTCAGCAGGATCTCGAAGCCCACATAGAGATTGAAGAGATCCCCGGAGAGGAAGGCGTTGGACACTCCCGCCACCAGGATCAAATAGGTGGGGTGGAAGATCGACACGGGGGCGTCGCTGTCGCCGTCGGCCATGCCCTGCCCGGTGGCGTAGACCAGCACGGCGAGGCTGACGGTGGAGGACACCACCAGCATGAGCGAGGAGAACTGGTCCACCACCATCACGATGCCCCAGGGAGGCAGCCAGCCGCCGATGTTGACCGCCGCCGTGCCGCCCTGCCAGACGGAGGCAAGCAGCAGGCATTCAAGCAGCAGGGTCAGCGAGAGGAGGGCTATGCTGACGGTCCGTTGCGCCCGTGGTTGCCGGATCAGCAGGAAGGTCAGGGCGGCCCCGAGGATGGGGAGGACGACGGCGAGCGGGGCAAAGCTTGCGATGTTCACTCGGTCCCTCCTTCCGGGGCGGGGGTGATGTTGCGGGAACCGGGCTGCTCTTCGGCGGCGGCGTCGACGGCCGGCATCCGGCGGGCACCGGCCTGCACGGTGTCGGTCGGATCCGGGGCAACGTCGGCTTCCGCCGGATCGGCCGCCACCAGCGGGAATTCCGAGGTCTCCGCGGGAATGACGGCATCGTCCTCGGCGTCGAAGCTGGGGGTCTCGGCCACCCGGCGGTCCTCGGCGTCGTCCTGGATGTCGTCCTGCCGGGCCAGCACCCAGGTGCGGTAGATGATGCCCAGCATGAAGGCCGTGACGGCGAAGGAGATCACGATTGAGGTCAGGATCAGCGCCTGCGGGAGCGGGTCGCTGTAGTCCCCGGCGGCCGTGTCCTTGTTGAACAGCGGGGCGAGGCCCGCATAGCCGCCGGTGGCCAGGATCAGCAGGTTGGTGGCGTTGGCGAGCAGCATCAGGCCCAGCAGGACCCGCGTGAGGCTGCGTTCCAGGATCAGGTAGATGCCGCAGGCGTACAGGGCTCCCATCACCGTCAGCAGGGTCAGATTGACGCTCATGCGTTCCCCTTGGCGGTGGTTTCGGCCGGGGCGCCGTCGGCTTCCCCGATTTCGGACGGCTGCGCGGATTCCTCCGCGGGCTGCCCTTCCGGCTGTTCCTTTGGCTGTTCCTCGAAATGCTCGTCGATTTCAGCGCCGAGGCTGCGCAGCACGTCCAGGGCCAGGCCGACGACGACGATGTACACGCCGATGTCGAAGATGGTGGACGTGACGAACTTGATGTCACCGAAGACCGGCAGCCAGAGTTCGATAATGGCACTTTGAAAGACCTGGCCGCCAAGCAGCAGCGGCGCGACGCCGGAAGCCGCGGCGGTCGCGAGGCCTATGCCCAGCAGGGCGCCGGCGCTGACCGGGGTGGCTTCGCGCAGTTCGAACCGGCCCCCGGCGAGATAGCGGATGGTGAGGGCCAGGCCCGCCGTGAGCCCGCCGGCGAAACCGCCGCCGGGAAGGTTGTGGCCCGCGAGCAGCAGGTAGATGGAGAAGACGATCATCGAGTGGAAGATCAGCCGGGTAACCACCTCAAAAATGATCGAGCGCCGCTCCGGGGCCATGGTCCGTCCGGCCACGAGCCAGGCATCGCGCGTCGACGCGGCAAACCGCCGGCTCATGGCGAGCGCCGCGTTGTCCCTGGTGTGGGCGGGCCGGTCAGTCCGGCGGCCCACGGTACCCTCCGCCACGGAGGCCGAGGGCCCGATACGGTCGCCGCGGCCGCGGACGAAGATCAGGCTGGCAACGCCGGTGGCGGCGAGCGCCAGGACGGAGATCTCGCCGAAGGTATCCCAGGCCCGGATGTCCACGAGCGTGACGTTGACGACGTTCAGCCCCCCGCCGCCCTCGTAGGCCAGGCGCGGGAAATCCAGCGAGACCGGGGTGGCGACGCGGGACCCCAGGGCATAGATCGCCACGAAGACCATCGTGAGGCCGAACGCCGCGCCGATGATCACCCGGATGACCCGGTACTTGCCGCCGGTACGGTCCCGCAGCTCCGCCGGCAGGCTCCGCATGGCGAGGACAAAGGCCACCAGGATGATGGTTTCCACCAGCATCTGGGTCAGGGCCAGGTCCGGGGCACCCTGCAACGCGAACATCAACGCGATCCCGTAGCCGGTGACAGAAACCATCAGCACGGCCAGGAAACGCTTGTTGGCACGCACCGCGGCGAGCGCGCCGATCACGATCCCGGCGCCGGCAACGAGCTGCAGCGGCGAACCGGGGTCGATGAAGTACAGCGTGGCGGGCAGCGGCTTATTGGCCAGCAGCATCGCCGTGAGTGGCAGCGCGAAGGCGACCGTCAGGATGACGGCTAGGTAGAAGAAGAGCGAGCCTCGCTGGGTGCGGCCGGTGACCCAGACGGCGGCGTCGTCGAGGGCCCCGATGGTGCGCTGGTAGCTGCGGTCGCCGTCGATCCAGCCGGGCACCATGGCCTGGACGCGGGAAACAGCGTTGCGGCCGTAGAACATTGCCAGCCCCAGGGCGAAGGTGATCGCGGTCAGGCCCAGCGCAGGGGTGAAGCCGTGCCACAGCGCGAGGTGGCCTGCGGCATCGGACTCCGCGCCCTCGTGGCCGGCGAACAGTGCGGCGTAGGGCTGGATCCAGCCGTCAACCGGGTCCGGCCACGCGCCATAGAGAACCGTCAGCAGGCTCAGCAGGGCCGGAGCGGCCAGGAACGACGGCTTGACGGCCTTGAAACGCGTGGCCGGCACACCGGCTTTGACCGCGAAGGCGCCCCACATGAAACGTGCGCTGTAGGCGAAGGTCAGGATCGAGCCCAGCACCAGGCCCACCAGGATCACCGGGCCCCGGGGCCCGACGCCGGCATGGTGCACGAAGGCCTCGAAGACGGATTCCTTGGCCACGAAGCCTGCCAGCGGCGGTACACCGGCCATCGAGGCCGCACCGATGGCCGCCACTATGGCTAGGGCGCGGGAGGAACGGTACACCCCGGAGAGCTTGCGGATGTCGCGCGTTCCGGCCTGGTGATCGATGATGCCGACCACCAGGAACAAGGTGGCCTTGAAGAGGCCGTGGGCCAGCAGCAGGGCCAGGCCTGCGAGGGCCGCGTCGGGCTTGCCGAGCCCCACCACCATGGTCAGGAAGCCGAGCTGGCTGACCGTGCCGTAGGCGAGGATGAGCTTGATGTCGGTCTGGCGCAGGGCGCGGTAACCGCCCACCAGCATGGTGGCCAGTCCCAGGCCCAGCACCACCGGGAGCCAGAACGCCGTCTCGGCGAACCCGGGGGCGAGCCTGGCGACAAGGTAGATGCCGGCCTTCACCATGGCGGCCGCGTGCAGGTAGGCGCTCACCGGCGTGGGCGCCGCCATCGCTCCGGGAAGCCAGAAGTGGAACGGGACCAGCGCGGACTTGGTGATCGCGCCGGCCAGGACCAGCACGACGGCGGCGGCCACAGCGGCCGCTGCCGGCCCGGCCACCAGTTCCGGGGCCGCCTGCAGGATGGCGGAGATCCGGTAGGTCCCCGCGGTGGAGCCCAGCATGATCAGTCCCACCAGCATGGCCAGGCCGCCTGCGGTGGTGACGACAAGCGCCTGCAGCGCCGAGCGCCGGGCCGACAACCTGGTGCGGGCGTAGCCGATCAGCAGGTAGGACAGCACCGTGGTCAGTTCCCAGAAGATGAACATCAAGAGCAGGTCATCGGCGGTGACCAGGCCGAACATTGCCCCGGCGAAGGCCAGCAGCTGGGCGCCGAAGCCGCCGAGGTAGCTGTCCTTGTTCTTGAAGTACCGGGCACAGTAGACCAGGACCAGCGCACCGACGCCCAGCACCAGCAGGGACATCACCCAGGCCAGGGCATCGATCCGGAAGGCCAGCTCCAGCCGAAGGTCCGGAATCCACGGAAGGGTGACGGAGGTGGCCCCGCCGTCCGAATACACCGCGCCATGCTGCAGAAGCAGCCAGGCGAAGGAACCTGCCGGCACCGCCGCCAAGGCGAAGAACGCGTTCCGGCCCAGCCTGCGGAAGAGGAACGGCGCCACAGCAGCCACCGCGAAGTGAACGGCAAGGACTGTGATCACTGGAATCTCCGCAACGTCAGGAATTCGATTGTCAAAAGTTGGAGCAGGCGGGGCATTGGTTAGGTTCGGTGCGGCTAGTTTACCAAGCGTGCACAAATTGTTTTTCCGTGACGTGCCCCAGAAGGTACCGGCCCGGCAAACCGCGGTGCGAGAGCCAAGCGCAGAAGAAGCGGTCGTTGCCGGCCCGTTTCTCCGCCGCCGGCATGCCACGGACGGCTAACATCGGGCTATGAACTCTGCCAGCGCCCCCGAGGCCATGCGTCCGGCCTCGGAACTCGAGTCCGGCAGCCACGCCACCGGCAAGGGCCGGGTGGTGGCCTGGGCCGCCTGGGACTGGGGGTCCGCGGCCTTCAACGCGGTGATGACCACCTTCGTCTTCACCGTCTACCTGACCTCCAAGGCCTTCGGCGGCGAAGACCAAGCTTCGGCGGTCCTCGGCTCCGCCCTGGCCTTCGCGGGGGCGGCCATCGCACTGCTGGCCCCGGTCACCGGCCAGCGCTCGGACAGCGGAGGCCGCCGCAAGCTGTGGCTCGGCGTCAACACCGCCGCCGTCGCACTCCTGACCGGACTCTGCTTCTTCGTTTTCCCGCGCCCCGAATTCCTGCTCCTCGGCGTCACGCTGATTGCGCTTGGCAACGTGTTCTTCGAATTTGCCGGAGTGAACTACAACGCCATGCTCGCCCAGATCTCCACGCCCGCCAACATCGGCAAGATCAGCGGATTCGGCTGGGCCTCCGGCTACCTCGGCGGCATCGTGGCGCTGCTGATCGTGCTGCAGCTCTTCGTCCAGCCCAGCATTGAATGGTTCGGCGCCTCCACCGAGGAGAGCCTGAACATCCGCCTCGTGGCTGTGTTCTCCGCGCTCTGGCTCCTCATCTTCGCGATCCCGGTGATGCTCGCGGTTCCGGAAGTGCCCAAGGCCCGGGGCTCCCGGCTGGGTTTCTTCGCCTCCTACGCCCTGCTCGTGCGCCGCATCCGCGCCATCTACCGGACCAGCCCGCACACCATCTTCTTCCTGCTGGCCAGCGCCATCTTCCGCGACGGGCTGGCTGCGGTCTTCACCTTCGGCGGGATCATCGCTGCCGGCACCTTCGGCTTCGAACTCAAGCAGGTCATCTTCTTCGCCATCTTCGGCAACGTCGTCGCCGCGGTGGGCGCGCTGCTGGGCGGCTTCCTGGACGACCGTGTGGGGCCCAAGGCGGTCATCATCGGCTCGCTCGTGGGCCTGCTCATTGCGGGAAGCGTGCTCCTTGCGCTGGGGAACGGAAGCTATTCCTTCTTCGGTATGGACTGGGCGGGCAGCACGACGTTCTGGGTGTTCGGCCTGTTCCTGTGCCTCTTCGTGGGGCCGGCCCAGTCCTCCTCCCGTGCCTACCTGGCCCGGCTCGCCCCGCACGGTGAATCGGGCGAGCTCTTCGGCCTCTACGCCACGACCGGCCGGGCCGTCAGCTTTCTGGCGCCGGCGCTCTTCACCCTGTGCATCACGGTCGCGACGCCCTTGGTTGCCCCCGGCGAAGCGCAGCGCTGGGGAATTCTCGGCATCATGGTGGTCCTATTGGCCGGGCTGCTGGTGATGCTGCCCGTCAAGCCGCCGGGACGGACGGAAATCGCCGTCGTGCCCGGGGCCTGAACCTGCCCCAAAACTGCACCGGCACATTAGGCTGGAGGCATGAACGTGGATGAGACAGACCTTCCCGGCCTGGGCCGGCGCAAGGACTTCATGACCGCATCCGGACGCCGGATCGGCGTCGTCGAGTACCGCGAAGGCCAGACCGAGCTGATCGTCTCGACCTGGGACGATCCGGACACCTGCCAGGCCTCCATCCCGCTGACCGCCGACGAGGCCGCCGCCCTCGGCAACCTGTTGGGCGGACAGCGCCTGGCCATGCAGCTCTCCGAGGCGCACCGGGAAATTCCCGGGATCGTCACCCGGCAGTTCTCCATCGGCGCGGACTCCCCCTTCCAAAACCAGCCGATGGGCAAGGCCTGCATCCGGACCCGCAGCGGTGCCTCGATCGTGGCCATCATGCGCGAGGGTGAAGTCCTCCCCTCGCCCGGCCCCGACGTCGTCCTGCACCCCGGCGACCTGCTCGTCGCCGTGGGCACGCAAGAAGGTCTGGACACGGCAGCCAGCATCCTGCGCAACGGATAAGCGGCATGGATCCGCTCGCCCTGACCCTCATCGAACTGGGGGCCGTCGTGTTCTGCCTTGGCCTGCTGGCCAGGCTGGCCGGGCGGATCGGCATGTCCCCCATCCCGCTGTACCTCGTCGGCGGCTTGTTCTTCGGCGCCGGAGGCCTGGTCAAGCTGGAAGGGATGCACGAGTTCGCACATCTTTCCAGCGAGATCGGCGTCATCCTCCTGCTACTTATGCTCGGCTTGGAATATACGGCGTCCGAACTCGTGACCGGGCTGCGGCGCTCCTGGCAGGCCGGCGTGCTGGACCTTGTGCTGAACTTCCTGCCGGGTGCGGGTCTGGCGCTGCTCCTGGGCTGGGGGCTGGTGGGGGCGATGGTGATGGGCGGCGTCACGTACATCTCCTCGTCCGGGATCGCGGCGAAGGTGATCACTGACCTCGGCCGGATCGGTAACCGCGAGACGCCGGTGATCCTTTCCATCCTGGTGTTCGAAGACCTGGCGATGGCCGTCTACCTGCCGATCCTGACGGCCACCCTTGCCGGTGTCAGCTTCCTGGTGGGCCTGCAGACCGTGGGGATCTCCCTCGCTGTCGTCACGCTTGTGCTGGTGGTCGCCCTGCGCCACGGGCACCACGTGTCCAAGGCCGTGCACAGTGAGAACTCCGAGGTCTTCCTGCTCAACCTGCTCGGCGCTGCGCTGCTCGTCGCCGGTCTGGCCGCCGCCATGCAGGTCTCCGCGGCGGTCGGCGCGTTCATGCTCGGAATTGCGATCTCCGGTGCCACGGCCCACAGCGCCACCCGGATCCTCGAACCCCTGCGGGACCTCTTCGCGGCGATCTTCTTTGTGGTCTTCGGCCTCAACACTGACCCCACGTCCATCCCGCCGGTGCTCGGCTGGGCCCTGATCCTTGCCGTGCTGACGGCGGCGACCAAGATGATTACCGGGGTCTGGGCTGCCAAGCGGGCCGGGATCGCGCTGCCCGGCCGCTTCCGTGCCGGGGCGGCCCTGATCGCCCGTGGAGAGTTCTCGATTGTGATCGCCGGGCTCGCGGTGGCGTCCGGCGTCGTGCCACACCAGCTCGCGGCACTCGCCACCGCCTACGTGCTGATCATGGCCGTGATGGGCCCGCTGGCGGCCCGGTTCGTGGAGCCGGTCGTGCGGATGCTGCGCCGGCCGGCCAAACGGACGCCCGTCCCGGTCCGGCCCGTCAGCTGAGGCCGTTCCGGACTGCCTAGATTTCGGTGCGGTGGAAGTTCAGGTGGCTGCGGCTCGCCGTCGGGCCGCGCTGGCCCTGGTAGCGGTTACCGTACTCGCCGGAACCGTACGGGTGCTCGGCGGCCGAGGTGAGCCGGAAAAAGCACAGCTGCCCGATCTTCATGCCCGGCCACAGTTTGATGGGCAGCGTGGCCATGTTGGAAAGTTCCAGGGTGACGTGTCCGGAGAAGCCCGGGTCGATAAACCCTGCCGTCGAGTGCGTCAGCAGGCCAAGGCGGCCCAGCGAGGACTTGCCCTCGAGCCGGGCCGCGATGTCGTCCGGCAGCGTGACGGTCTCGTAGGTGGAGCCGAGCACGAACTCGCCGGGGTGCAGGATGAACGGCTCCCCCGCGTCGACCTCCACCAGTCGGGTCAGCTCGGGCTGGTCCTCGGACGGGTCGATGTGCGCGTATTTGTGGTTATCGAAGAGCCGGAAAAAGCGGTCGATCCGGACGTCCACCGACGATGGTTGGACCATGTCGGGGTCGAACGGCTCCAGCACAATCCGCTGGGAATCGATTTCGGTACGAATGTCGCGGTCAGAGATCAGCACAGGATCAAAAGTACCCCAGGAAATGCCGGCCGGGCTGTGTGCGGCAACTGTTACCGCGACGGCGGCTAGGCTGCTTCCTGGACGTGTTCCAGCTCCAGCACGGATTTGAGCTGTTGCAGCTCAGCGACTTGAGCCTTCAGGGCCCGCTGGATGCTGGGGTACCTCAGGAGCACGGCCAGGCCCGGCCGGCACCGCAGGGCAAAGCGTACCCGTGTGCTGTCGCTCTCCGTGCTGAGGTAGTAACCGCCGTGCGGACGGACCGGTCCGGACACGACCTCAAACTCGATCTCAGCGCCGGGGCGGGTAGCGGTCAATGCGAAGTCCGCGTCTTCGGGCCCTCCGGCTCCGGCAAACAGGGGACGATAGACCGCGCCCTTGGAGCCGGACGCCCCGGAGATGAGCGTGACGCCGCGGATTCCGGGCCGCCAGGAGGGCAGATTGCGGGGGTCCAGCAGGAAGTTGTAAACGCTCATCGCGTCGCGCTGGATCACGACTTCGTACTCTGCAAAGGCCACGGAAATCCTAGGTTGACGGGCGGCTGATGGACGTAGCCCGTTCCCCGGAGACTGCAGCTAACCCACTCAGGGTATCCAGCCAGACCTGCCGCGGGCCCCGTGTACGGCGGGCCTTTACCGAAGAGTTACCCGGCAGGAGCCGGACGTGGCGGCGAATCAGCGCCGGGCCGGGGCAGATCTTCGCTGGCGGCGCGGAGGTGCTGCCGCATCCGCCGCACAGTGCCGGCCCAGGAGTATTTCTCCAGCACCCTCGACGTGCTGGCCGGGTCAGGTTCCGCGTCGAGGACCGATCTGATGCCCGCGGATGCGGCGGCCAGGTTGGTGGGATCGACGAACACTGCGGCTTCACCCATGATCTCCCTGAACACCGGGATGTCGCTTGCCAAGACCTTGGTCCCGAAGGAAAGGGCCTCCAAGAGCGGCATTCCGAATCCTTCGTCCAGGGACAGGAACACAAAGGCATCCGCCCGGGAGTACAGCCAGGCCAACTCCTCGTTGGAGGTGTATCCGAGGAAGCGGATCGCCCCCGACTCGACGGCCTCGCGTAGCCGTGGCGAAAACTCCGCAACCTTGCCGGATTCAGCGCCCACGACCACCAGCGGGTACTGCGCCGAGATCCGGCCGGATTCGAGTGCGGCGTCCAAGGTCATGCCCAGGTTCTTGCGGATGTTGAGCCGGCCAACGGACAGGATGAACCCGCGGACCCCGGCCAACTCAGTAACCGGCCGGGGGGCGGCATGAATAACCCCTGTGTTGGCGCCGAGCCCGATCGGATGGACCGGCTTACCCTTCGTCGAAAACCGCCGGATCCTCTGTGCCTCGTTCTTCGACGACGTGAAAATCATCTTTGCGCGGCGGTCCAACAGCGGCATAAATCCGAAGTACCGCCGCTCCGCAAATGTGAACCATTCGGGATTGGTCAAAAACAGGAAATCGTGGACAAAAACAACGGACGGGCCAAATGCAGGGGCGAAGTTGTGTGCGATCATCACGTCGGCTTTATGCCGCAGGTTCAGGAGCGGGAGTTCAAGAATCGCACTGACACCGTGCGGGGAAAGCCGCGTCGGGACCACCTGGACGTCCTTGCCAAGCTCGTTCCGCACGGCACCGACGTGCCTCCTCGGCACCGCCAGCACAATCTGGTCACCGGCGTAGTCGCGGCTCCACGTCAGCACGATTTGCTTGAGGACTTCCCGGTTCGAGGCCGGTCCGTCGACCCACCAGTGCCCGTCAAAAAGTACTTTCACTAAAGCTACCTTTCCCTGATGGGGTCGGAAGGATCATTCTGACCTGGCGGACTAAGCACCTATAGCGCCGACACATAGCTCAGAACCGGGGTCGGTTACCGACTCAGGACGCCCAGCCCCCGCTTTTCTAGCAGGATTCTCGCTTATCCGAGGCTGACTGTCACGTGCCGGAATTCGACTCCAGGTTGACCGCTGTAGTTTTTGCAGAGCGAGAAGTATCTTCCCTTCTCGGAAGAGTCGTCGACAGAAGCGACAGCCCCGCCTTCGTCCAGGCGTGCAATTCGGATTGAATCGGGGGAAACGTCCACCTGGAATTGCATCCATTCACCGACACCCGGTGGAACGGTGTGGACGGTGGCCAGCTTCGTGCTACCGGAGGCAGCCTCTGTCCGTCGGAAGAGGGCTAGGTCGCCGGAAGCGTCCATTGTCACGTGGTAACCGGAAGGCCCGGGCGACGTGGGCACATAGGGAGCGTCACTGTGCTGCCCGAAAGCAAGGCCTGCCCGGGCTACGGCGGAGGGTTCTCCAGTCCACCGCATGTTGAAGTTGACCGTGTACGTCCCGCTCGCCGCTGGCGCCATTGAGCCCAGACAGTAGCTGAGCGGCGGGTCGTTAGCCAGGAGCACGGATTGGGTTTCCGCCTTGATCAGCGGCTGGGCTGTCCAATTAAGGTTGGAGGGCAGGTCCCCTGCCGCGCGCAAGCCCGTCCCGAAGGCGTCTGCCATTCTCGGCGCGGCGCTTCCCATGACGTACGGGATGTTTGAACACATCATGCCCTGGACCCCCAAGCCCGTCAGCCGCTCGCGCACCCAGCGCGTGTGCACCTCCCAGCAGATGGTCGGTTTACCGAAAGCGACCAACTGCCGGATCTCATCGTCAGTGGCGTTGTGGAAGATGCCCAGCAGGTCGTGCCTGACGGCGTACCGCTGGAACTGGCCGCCTGAACCATCCATGAAATATCCCCAGGTCTTGTACCCGCGGTCCTGCGCCTCCCGGTACGACGGCGAGGCGGCTGGTTGTTTCCACACGAAATGTTCGGTTGGCTGCGGGTAGCTGTCCATGAGGTCCAACAGGTGCTTGGTATTCGTTCCCTGCTTGTCCTCGATGAAAATTACGTGTTTGGCTGCGTGCGCATCCAGCACGTCCTGGAGTTTTGGAATCTGCTCGAGAGGAGCCGCGGGGCCAAGCCATTGGCGCGCATCGGCCCGGAGCGCGGACACGGCGGCATAGTCCAGATCCTTGATCCGATGGTCCTGCCCGGTGAGCCGCAGCGTCGACTCATCGTGATGGCAGACAAGCACTCCGTCGCTGGTGGCATGGACCGAGACTTCGATCGCCGTTGACCCGGCGGCGATCGCCTGGCTGTAGGCGGCCGCCGTGTGCTCGGTCCAGTTATCTCCGGAACCCCGGTGCGCAACGAAGAACGGGGCGGAGCGGAGCAGGCCCTCGATCGTGTAGTTGTCGCCGGTAGGCTGGGATTTCGACGGCGCGCAGCCCCAGACAGGCAGCAGCAGCATAGAGCTCGCAGACAAAGCCACTAGCTGGCGCCTCGACAACCAGGGCCCCGCAGGCATGCATTCGCCAGAACTCAAAAGCTTCCTCCCCAGCCTCAAGCCGCCGTGATTTACTCAGCGTAGGCCCTGCGGGGAAAATTGCCGACAACGCCGCAGCAGGGGCGTCCGCCGTCGTGCTGAAGGCCGTTCGCCGCCCGATTTCGGCGCTCTGGGCTTCTTCCGGATGCCCCGCCGCCATGCAACAATCGTCGGACGGTCTCTCGTTCTGCGGTCTCACCTTCAACCATTCCCACTCAAAGGACTGCGCATGGCTATCCTCAGATTCCGAGGCTCTTCCCGGCTGCACGTCAGGCGTCACGCCGTTGGAGCGGCAGCCCTCACCCTGATCGTGGCCGCCCCGCTCTTGGCGACGGCGCCGGTGCAGGCGGCGTCGGCAGGGTCGCGGCCATCCGCCGCTGTGACGGTCATAGACCCGCCGCCCGCCATGGACCTTTCAGGCACCCGAATCGCGGCAGGTTCGCCGACGGTGGGTTCGACGGCGTACCCGGTACCAACAGGCGCCCTGTTCGTTTCCCCCAACGGATCGGACTCGGCGCCCGGCGCGTCGGCCAACCCCGTGCGGACGGTCGCTCGGGCCATTGCCCTGGCCGCCAGCGGACAGACGATTGTGCTGAGGCAGGGGCAGTACCACGAGACCGTTACCGTCCCGGCGAATAAGCGATTGATCATTCAGCCGTATCCCCACGAGGCCGTGTGGTTCGACGGAAGCGTCCCGGTGCAGAACTGGGTGGCGAGCGGAAATGCCTGGGTTGCCAGCGGCTGGACCGCACGATTTGATGCGAGCCCCACATACACCCGTGGCGCGCCCGACGGCAGCGCCGCCAACTGGACCTTCGTTAACCGCGCGCACCCGATGGCCGCCCACCCGGACCAGGTCTGGATCGACGGGAAAGCCCTCGCCCAGGTCCAGGCATTGGACCAGGTCAAAGCGGGGACCTTCTTCGTCGACTACGCCGCCAAGAAGTTGTATGTCGGGAGCAACCCGGCGGGTCACAGCGTCCGCGCCAGTGACATTTCCAAGGCTGCGACCCTCCAAGGCGGGGGCACCGTTGTCCGGGGCGTTGGGTTCCGGCGGTATGCGCCGTCGATCCCGGATATGGGCGCGGTCACGGCGGAGAAGGACGGCGTCACGATCGAAAACGTCGCCGTCATTGACAATGCAGGCACCGGCATCCATGCCGTCGGCGCCAACATCACCTTCCGTAACCTGACCCTGGCCCGCAACGGGATGCTGGGCGGCAGCGCCAGCACGGCGGACAACTTCAAGGCCACCTCGGTGCTGGCCTACGGAAACAACACGGAAGCGTTCAACCAGTCCCCCGTAGCAGGCGGCTTCAAAGTGACCCGCTCCCGCACGGTCAAGTTCAGCAACAGTTCGTTTGTGCGCAACGCCGGCCCCGGGCTCTGGCTGGACGAATCCGTCTACAACGGTGTCATCACGCGCAACGACTCGATCGCCAATCTGGGGCATGGCCTGACGATGGAGATCTCAGCCAAGTTCCTGGTCGCCGACAATTACATCGCCGGGAATCTGGGCAACGGCGTCAAGCTCAATGACACCAGCCACGTGGACCTGTGGAACAACACCGTCAGCGGCAATGGCCGGAACTTGAATATCGTCCAGGACAGCCGCCGGGCCAGTAACCGTTCCTTGCCCGGCCACGACCCACGCCAGGCGTTCCCCGACCCGACGATGACATGGATCAACACCAAGATCGCCGTCCGCAACAACATACTTGCCGGCGGGACCGGCAATTGCCTTCTTTGCGTGGAGGACTACTCCCACCAGTTCAGCGCCGAACAACTCGGGATATCGGCCAAGGGCGACGTCTACCAGCGCCCCTCGGCCGGCAGCCCAGCGTGGGCAGTCGTGTGGTCGCGGGGGCCGGGCAATCCCGCCGTGTTCACGACCGTCCCAGCCTTCAAGTCGGCCACCGGGCAGGAATCCTCCCACTTCGTAGTGGACGGCCGGCCAGCCCTGAACGGCTGGCAGCCCACCTCCGAGGTCACGGCCAGGGACGCGACTGTCGCGCAGCCCCTACCGGCGGTCGTAGCGGCCGCCCTGGAAAGGAACGCGGGCGTGCAGCACCTGGGGGCCTGGCTGGCCTGATCCGCCCCATTTTTGTTCGGGTCCGACAGCCTGGCCCGTGGTCCTGACACGCTCAACCAGCAGCGAAACCGTCAGGAAAACGATGAAGGGCACGTTGGAATCGACGAGGCCGTTCTCGAGGAAGCTCCGAATCAGGATGAAGGCCAGGATCGGGGTGGTGATCGAGCGGACACCCCTCGCCGACAGGCTGCCGAGCACTGCGGAGAGTGACCAGGCCGCCAGTACCGCGGTGCCAATGACACCGGCCTGGGCCAGCGCGGAGATCCAGCTGCTGTCCAGCACTTGGTCCTGCCAGTACTGGCCCTCCACGGCTACTTGTTTTACGGACAGCCCCGCGCCCACCCACCGCTGCCAGGTCTCCGGCGGCGTACTGAGCACGGTGTCCCACGCGATCGTTCGGGCGTTGAGCGTCAGCAAGTCCGCGCCGGCCGCATCTCCTCGCTCCAGGATGCTTGAAACCAGCGGGGTCTCCGTCACAACAAAGAACGCCGTGGGGACCAGCGCGATGAGGGCCAGCCCGGCACCGACGCGAAGCCGCCGGGCGTGCAGCAGGATCAACACGCATGCCACGGCAAAAGCAAAAAGACCCGTCCTTGACCCGGTCATCCATACGGCAGCCAGCAACGCGGCCAGAAGCGGAAGACCCGTCCTGTTCTTCATGCTGCCAATACTCAGTTCGTGCACCACGCCCAGGGCCGGCAACCCGCAAAGGAGAGAAATTTCGTTGGGGTTCAACGGCGGGAACACACCGTAGATCCGCCCCTCAACCCCCAGGGTTTCCAGCCCGGACACGGTCGCGCACAGCCCCACCAGGGCCATCATTGCCAGCAGCGACTGCAACAGCGTTCGGGCAGGGAACGTGCCGGCCAGCAGCACAATGGTTACGGCGATGAGCACCACCCGGACGGTCAGTATTAGCGACGCCGGTACGTTGCCGTCCGAGATCGCCCCTAGGACCGAGACCGACACATAGACCATGAGGAAGGCCAGCGTCCGGCCGCCGGCCCGCAGCCTGCCCTGGCCGCGGCGGAAGCTCCAGGCTGCGGCTGCCAGCGCCGCAAGCCCCACGACGGCCTTGATGACCACCACGGGATCCAGCCCGCCGGAAAAATAGACTCCCCTTCGCCAGGAAACGACACTTGCCAGCGTCAATAGCCACACAATGTACGGCGCGGCGCTTCTCCGCGGCTCGAGGGCGCCGGGCAGCGGCGGCATCACCGGTACTCGTGGACTCTTTGCAGCTCAAACTGCAGATCGGTATCGCGGAAGTCGCCCGACCGCCATCCGTCGGTGACGGGCACGCGCCGGGAACCCGGCACCGACGTCATGACAACACCGAGGGGCCGCAGCCCGAATGCCTTCACTTCGGCCAGCAGGCGGGCGAGGTCGCGCTTGCGGGTTGTCCCGTGCTCCACGGCCAGCAGAACACCGCCCGCAGATGGAGCCACCATCGCGAGACTCAGTGCAGCCGAACGCGGACCGGCCTCCGCCAGAATCACGTCAAAGCTTTCGCGGAGCCTGTTGGCCACCATGGGGAACCGCTTTTGCGTGACGAATTCGCTGGGTGCGGCAGCCTTGGAGCCAGCCGGCAGAATCTGGAATTGGCCATCGGCACTTGGGGTAAGCGCCTCGACCAACTCGCACTTTTCGCTGAGCAGATCTGCCAGGCCACGGGTACCGGACGGCAGCGCAGCGTCGTCCGCTGAGCCGGCCGGCGGCTCCGATTCCAGCAGGCAGACGGCTCTGCCAGTGCTGGCGAGGGTCGCGGCCAGTTCCTGCCGCAACGAGTACTGCGCCTGCCAATCGAGTTCCGAGACGAGGACCAACAAGTTCGGCAGCCTGCCGCCGGCAACAAGCTGCAGGTTGGTTACCAGATCCTGGTGGGACCGGGTCTCATCCTGGGCCGACCGGCGCCGGGACGGGATGACAGTTTGGCGGCGGCCCTTGCGGTTCAACACACCGAGGACCGGCAGATCGCTGGCCGCTCGAACGTCATCGGCAGTGCGGATCCGTTGGCCGAACCGCTTGCCAAGAACCGCCGTCGCGAGCCCCAGCGAGAGTCCTATCAGAACCCCCAAGGCGCCGTTCAGCGGCAGGCTTGGAGAGGTCCTGCTCGAGGGCGGGGAGGCGGGAACCGTCTGCACAAGCGAGACGGCGGAAGTAGCTTCGCCTTTGGCCGTCTCCAATACCCCGACCTGCACAGCCAGGTTCTTGGCGACCGCGTTGGCCACTGCGGCCGCCTGTTCGGCGGAGCTGTCCTCGGCCTGCACCTTCAGGAAGAACGTATTGGTCGGGTTGGCAGCCGAGACACGAGCCTGCAGGTCCTCCAGCGAGCCGCCCAGTTTGAGCTCCGCCATGACGGGCAGGAGCACATCGGGGCTCTGCACGACGGCGGGATACGACTTCACCCGTTGAAGGCCGAACTGGGAAC
Source organism: Arthrobacter sp. 01N442 (assembly GCF_056399345.1). NCBI lineage: Bacteria > Bacillati > Actinomycetota > Actinomycetes > Micrococcales > Micrococcaceae > Arthrobacter > Arthrobacter sp. 01N442. The sequence continues at coordinate 51,155 of NZ_JBFTRD010000004.1, read as the reverse complement.
GCTCGTAAAGGGAACCTGTCTTGGAATCAACCTTGAGAAAGAGAGTCGCTTCTCCGGTGTAAGTCGGCGGGATGCGCTGAGTAATGAGCCCCGCCAGCCCTCCTCCGACCAGGGTGCAGACCAGGATCAACAGCCAGCGTTCCCGAAAAGCCTTCAAATAGTCGGATAGCTCCATGAGATTTTCCCGATCGCAGTTCCCGTCCCACTGGGGTTTGTAGTACATAGCATTACATCCAAACTAGTAATTGACGAGGAAAAGTGCGCAGAAACCGCCAGGCTACGCTTTAGCAAATGCCCGTACTTCCCGGAACCACTTCGGGAGGGCCAGGCCGAGAAATACGATGTTCGCGATTAGCAGTGCGGCATAGACAGTGATGAAGGCCTGCGGCAGCCAAAGCAGGCCGAACACCACGATCATCAGGCCATAGTCGGTGGGGACAACAGCCAGTGAATACCACACGGACGAGCGCCCCTCCCCCTGAAGGAACATCGCTGAGCTGCCGCGGTGCTGGCGGCGCAACTGGTCCGTCAGGATGACCGCGAAAAAGAACACGGACGACACGACGGTGTAGGCCAGGGGAACCAGATACCAAGCAGCGTCCAACTTGTAGAACTGCCACCAGCACAAGAGGACCGCTATGTGCAGGAGATTGGCTTTGAAAGCATCGACCACATGATCCAGCCATTCGCCGGCGAAGGTACCCCCGCCGCGCAAGCGGGCCAGTTGCCCGTCGGCTGAGTCGAGCGCGTACCCGGCCATGAGCAGGAAAACCGCGGCAAGAGACGTAAATGCCCGGGGAGGCGTGGCGGCCACAATCAGCAGGCCGAAAAATGTCAGGCCCGCGCTTATCGCCGTCACTTGATTCGGTGTCATCTTCCAGGCATATGCCAGCGCGGCGAGGGGCCTTCCCAGCGGCCGATTAATGTACCGGGAGTATGCCGGAGCACCTTTCGTTGTTTTCTGTGCCGTCCTCAGCGTCTCTAAAGCGACCCTGAAAACCTGGATGGAGCCCAGGCGGGAAATGTTCAGTGCATTCGACATTCCGGTCCTTCCTTGGATAAACAATTCACCGTTCTTCCGGTGGCAACTCAGGTCCCCGGGGGCCGAGGCCTCAGGCGGTCTTGCCCGCCTGAGGCCTCGGCTGGATAGCATCCCGGGCTATTGGTCCGCGCTCTCCCCGGCCCACCAGTTGTCCCACGAGGCGACGACTGGTGCCACGGTTGCGGACCCGGAGAGGTAGGAGAACAGTCCGACAGAGCCTGCTACCTGTAGGCCGGCAGTGGAGTCGGTGCCCGTCTTCGTCCAGGTCGCGGGCTCCGGAGTGCCCGCCTTCCAGACCTTGGCTTTCACCGTCGTCGGGGATGTTCCCGTTACCTGCACCCGAATGTTCAGGACGTCTCCGACTTGGTAGGTGAGCCCTGAGACCACCGACTCGGCGGCCACCATGGTGCCGACCCCGGAGGTGTTCACACGGAACAGGCCCAGGGTGACTCCCCCGTTTGCCAGCAGGTTGACCTTGGCGCGGTAGTCGCCTTGCCCGTCGACGCTGCGGCCAATGACGGACAGATTGATTCCGCCGCCGGTCGGGGCCTTGTCTACTCCGGCGGCCACCCGAATCTCGGCGTCAGTCTGGCTTACCGACTTCTGGAAGATGGAAGGGCCCGATCCCGGACCCGCCATGCGGATGTTCCCCTTTCCGTTGCTGACCGAGAAGTTGCTGGCGCTGGAAGTGCTGGTCCAGGCGCCGCCCTGGTCAGCGGAACCGAAGCCGCCGGTGACGGTCCGGGAGAACGTATCCTGCGAGAAGCTCCGCTGCGTCACCACCACCTGGGCAATTTTGGTGGAGCTTGCCCCCTGGTCATCGGTGGCCGTGAGGCGGACGGTAAACGTTCCGGGCTTCCCGTAGCGGTGCGACGCGGTCACTCCCGTGCCGGTTGCCCCGTCACCGAAGTCCCAGGCGTAGCCGGCGACCGATCCGTCGGAGTCAGTCGACGTAGAGCCGTCGAAGGAAACCTGCAGGCTGCCCGCCGAATTGGTGAAGGCCGCCACCGGAGGGGTGTTCGGCGCCGCTGTGGCCGTGACCCGGTGCGTGACCGAGTTGGTCGCCCCGGAGTTGTCGGTCACCGTAAGCACGGCGTCGTAGTCGCCCGCGGTTGCATAGCTGTGGGTCGCCGTGGCGCCCGTCCCCGTCGCGCCGTCCCCGTACGCCCACTCGTAGCTGCTGATGGTCCCGTCCGAATCGGTGGAAGCCGATCCGTCGAAGCTGACCTTCAAGTTCTGCACCTGGGACGTGAATGCCGCCACCGGGGCTGCGTTCGCGGGCGCTGAGGCCGTCACCTTATGGACGATGAAGTCCGTTGCTCCCTTGTTGTCAGTGACAGTCAGAGTGACCGAGTAATCGCCGGCGCTGACGTAGTTGTGATTCGCCGTCGCCCCCGTTGCCCCGGTTCCGTCGCCGAAGTCCCACGCGTAGGCGGCGATCGTGCCGTCCGGATCGGATGAGGCTGCGCCGTCGAACTGTCCGCTCAGCCCGTTGACCACACTCGTGAACGAGGCGACCGGCGGCGCATTTGGCGGTGGGGCGGCTGTCACTGTGACCGCGTGGACCACGGCGTCCCGGGCACCCTTGTTGTCGGTGACCGTCAGGGTGACGTTGTACGTTCCCGCCGCGCCGTAGGCATGCGCGGACGCGGCCCCGGTTGCGGTTGACCCGTCGCCGAAGTCCCACGCGTACGCGTCGATCGTTCCGTCCGGATCGGACGACGCCGATCCGTCGAAGGCGGCCCGGAGATCGGTGGTGGTGAACGCGTAGGCCGCCGTCGGTGCCCTGTTGGGTGCAGGGGCGACCGTGACGTCGTGGGCGATCCGTGCCTGGCCGCCGCGGTCATCCGTCACCGTCAGTGTGACGGTGTATGTGCCGGCAGCCGCGTAGCTGCGGTGCGCGGTTACCCCGGTCCCGGTTGAGCCGTCACCGAAGTCCCAGCTGTAGTCCACGATCTGCCCGTCAGAGTCGCTTGAAGCCGAGGCGTCAAAGGATCCGTCAAGGCCCTGGATGGCCGGGGTGAAGGCAGCGGTGGGCAGCACGTTTGGCGGCCGTTCCACGGTCACCTCCCGGGTGGTGGTGCTGGTCCCGGCCCGGTTGTCCGTCACGGTCAGCGTCACGGTGTACTTCCCCGGATTCAGGTAGGTGTAATCCGTGTTCACGCCCGTCGCTGTGTGCCCGTCACCGAAGTCCCAGGCGTAGTCCACCAAGGTGCCGTCCGGATCGTGGGACGCCGCTGCATCCACGGATACCTTGAGGTTCGCCACCGAAGCGGTGAAATCCGCCGACGGCAGCTGGTTAGGCGGTTCCGTGACAGTTACGTCGTGGGAGACCGTCGATTTCCCGCCGCGGTTGTCGGTAACGGTCAGCTTGACGACGTACGTGGAGGCAGCCGTGTAGCTGTGGGTTGCCGTGGCCCCGGAGCCCAACTGGCCGTCACCGAAGTCCCAGGCATAGTCCGCAATCTGCCCGTCAGGGTCGCTGGACTGGGTGCCGTCCACTGTGACGTTCAGGTTGTCGCCCGTGGAGGTGAACCCGGCGACAGGCAGGACGTTGGCCGGTGCGGCCAGGTTGTAGTGGGCAGCCACCCGATCTGCGCTCAGCGCCTTCGAGTACACCGCTACTTCGTCGATGGTGCCCTCGAAGTAGGGGCTGGACGATCCCCAGGTCGTGTCCCCGCCGACGCGCCAGTAGCCGGTGTAGGGCTGGGCTTGCGTCTGCGGGTTGGTTCCCACCAGGGCGCCATCGAGGAACAGCTTCATCCCGTCACTGGACTGCTCGGCGACCATGTGATGCCATTTGCCGTCGTTGTAGGCGACCGGGGTGATGATCAAGTTCGGCTGGCCTGTCCAGACTCCGAAGGCGAGAGTGCCGTCGTCCTGCATGTAGACGTGGCGGTCGTAGTTACTGGACAGTCCCGTGTTGCTGTTGCCAAAGCCGATGATCTTGCCGCCCCGGGTGGTGGTCGTCTTGAACCACGACTCGAGGGAGTAGCTCGTCGGATTGGTGAGCGAGCTTTGGCCGGCAACTGCTGCGTCCTGGCCGTTGAAGCTGGCCGCTGTTCCGCTGTAGCCCGGGATCACGCCGGTAGCGCCCTTGGTTACGCCGCCCTGGTAGGCGCCGTTGTTGCTGGACTGGCTGGAGTCCGCAGCCACGTTGCCTGCCGACTCGTCCAGCCTCCAGTAGAGATCCGGCTGGTCGGATGTTACGGACGTTCCGTAGGCGTCCGTCGGCGCCGGGGGAAGGCTCGATTCCCGGCCGCTCGCAGTGAAGTGCGAGAGGACTGTCTGCCGTGAAAGCACCGTCGGGTAGATGGCAACATCGTCGATGGCACCGGCGAAGTAGGAGCTGTCCGGCTGGTTGGGCCAGCCTCCGAGGTTGTCGCCGCCGATGCGCCAGTAGCCGTTGTAGGCCTGGCCGGAGGTAACGTCGCTCCTTTGACCCGCGGGGACCCCGTCGATGAACAGGTGCATTCCGTCAGCGCCCAGGCTGGCGGTGACTTGGTGCCACTGTCCGTCGTTGTAGGTGTTGCTGGTGCTCAGTGTCTGGACCCCTCCGGGGTAGACGCCAAACCAGACATGCCCTGCGTTATCCATGTAGATGTGGCGGTCGTAGCTCCCCGAGTTTCCGGTTGCCGAGGCGCCAAAGCCGAGAATCTTTCCGCCCCGCGTGCTGGTGGTGTTGAACCATGCTTCCGCCGTGAACGTGTCGGGCCCCGGAGCGGCGCCCCGGGTGGCAGCGAACCCGGCGCCGGAGCCGTCGAAGTTCGACGCCGCGTCGTTGGGAATGGCGCCCGCCGCACCGCGGGTGACTCCGGTGCCGGCGTCGGCATCCGCGAAGGAGGCGTTGTCGAAGACGACGGACCCGGTGGGCTCATTCAGCGGCCAGTAGTTCGTGGCCCCGTCGGCGATGATCTTCCGGGCGTAGGCGCTGGGCGTGGCCGAGGAAACTACGACCGCATCCGACCGGCTGCCCGTGTAATTGTTACCCGACGGATCTTTTACCCGGACACGGTAGGTGTGGCTGGAGCCCGGCACGAGGCCGGTGTCCGTGAACCCTAGCTGAGGCAGCGCCCACCACGGTGATTTGGCGTCGATGCTGAACACCGGGACCGTGCCGTTGTCGCGCAGCACTTCGTAGGTCAGAGTGCCGTCGTCGATATCCGAGGTGCCGGTCCAGGCAACCCGGGTTGTCCCTGAGTTGAGGGACAGAACGGAAGGCTTCATCGGGCTGTAGGCCGGCCCCACCTTGTTGGGGGCGACGGATCGCTTCGCGAAGGTGGCGAGGCCCTGCTGGTTCTGCCCGTTTACCCGCGTGAATTCACCACCCATGACGAGGTAGGTTCCGTTGTTGGCCAGCGCCCAGCCGCCCTGGTACATGCCCGTGTAGCTGCCGGCGTTGACTTCGGGGTACCACGGCAACTGCGTGGGTACCGGCTGATAGGCGTAGTTCATGTTTGACCCGGGGGCCCCCTGGTCAGTACCGGTGGCGAAGGTCGTGTCGGCCGTGGCCCGCTTCCAGATCTGCGGGTCGTGATCGGCGAACGTGCCAACCGACGTGCAGTCGTGGGCATGGCCCACGGAGTACATGACCTGGTCCATGACGGACACACCGTACGTGGCGCCGTAGCAGTTGTTCAGCCAGAGCAGGTCGCCGGTAGCGAAGTCAGCGGCGAACCGGCCGTCGAACCAGTGCCCGCCCTCGCCGTCTGCGCTGGCGTAGACCACGCCGCCGACCAGGGACAGTTCGGTGACTCCGGAGCGGTTGGTATCCTGCCGCGTTGGAATGGGGCGGCTGGTCCAGGGAAGCAGCCCGCCGCTGGCGCCATCCACGGCCCCGATGCCGACAACGGGCGAACCGTTGAGCTGCTGGAAGCGGCCGCCGACGACGACCCTGCTGCCGTCCGGCGCGGCCACGACGGCCTCTACGATGTCGTCGGACGCGGGATTCCACGGCAGCAGTGCGCCTGCGGCGGTGGTGAACGAGGCCATGTTGCGGCGGGTCGCGCCGCCGGCAACACCGAATGATCCGACCACATAGACCGCGGTGTTGCTCGCCGCGACGTTCCAGACCGAACCGTTGACGGTCGGCTTGAAGTTGGGGTCGAGCGCGCCGGTGGCGGCGTCAAAGGCCGCAACTTTGCCGCGTGTGCTGCCCGAGACGGTGGTGAAGTCGCCGCCCAGGTAGATCTTCTTTTCATCCGGCGAGACTTTGATGGTCCGGGCCTGGGCGTTCAGGTTTGGGTTCCAGGGCAGGATTGCCCCCGTCAGGATGTTGAACGCCATCGCATTGTTCCGGGTAACTTCGTTGGTACCCGCCGCGGAGCCCGACGGTCGGGCCTTGGTGAAGCTGCCCACCGCGTAGGCCGTGTTGCCGATGACCGCCGTCTTCCATACGACGCCGTTGATCTGTGGGGTGGGCAGCACATCGCCGCTCACTGTTGGTGGGAGTTGGGGTGGCGGCGGGGGGTTGTCCGCTGCCGCGGCGGCCCCGGCGCTGAAGAAGGCAGCAATGACGACGGCTGCGGTTGCGCCCGCGAGGCCCCGGATGGAACGCCGGAAGCCGATATCGCCCGCCTTCCTGGCCGACGCCCCCCTGAACGAGTGTTCCTGCGCTGGATACTTACTGCTATGCACGATGTGCCACCTTTCGAGACCGCGGATATTGAACTACTGCCTGTGATTGAATTTCGGAAGTAAGCAGGGGCCGGATGAGCAACCTGCGTATGAGGGGCCCTCCCAGCAAGGAGCCCACCGCCATCAGCGCCGGAACCAAGGTGTATCCAGCTGTGAAGGCGACGAAAGCTCCGGCGAGCATGAGGGATAAAACGGAGTCCACCAGGCGCAGGCCGAGGACGCCTGCCTGTTTTCCCCGGACGGCGGCTAGGGCACCGTACGGCGTTACTGCCGCCACGGAGGTGGCGTAGGCGATCCACCCGAGGACGGCCGCCGCATCGGGTTGCTGCCCGGCCACCACCCTGCCGATGCTGGGCAGCGAAGCCATGGCGATGATGCCGGCTCCCAGCGCGACGACGGTCAGCACGGCCACACCCCGGTCTGCCCTCCGCAGCAGCTCCTTCATCGAAACGGTGTGTTCCCGGGCGAAGGCTGCAAAGAGGTACGAAGATGCCCCGCTGACCATCAACATGATCGGCGCGACGTAGATCCGCGCGACCTCCAGGTGACCGGTCGCGGCCAGTCCGACCATGAGGGTGACCGTCACCCGAACGGCCGTCAGCAGTGCGGGGCGGACGGCCTGCTGGAGGGACCGCCAGATCCCGTACCGTGCCACCTCCGGGGAAAACTTACGGGCCCTGGCAACGAGGTAGCGGTCGCTTTTCGGCAGGAGCACGATCCCGACCGCAAGCGCCGCCAATTGCCCCCAGATCAGGGCCGCGAAGAAGGAGGTCAGGTCAAGCGGACCGGCAGTTGCGGCCAAGCCCAAGGCCGCCAGGGCCCCACCGAGCCCGAACAGGTCAACCACCACGATCTTCCAGAACAGGAGGTGCGCCATGAGCAGCCGCCTCACTGTGTCCTCGAGGACGAAGACGATGATCGCGCCGCCGAAGATCCAGGCTCCGGGCGGCGCCAACAAACCCGAAGCCTGCGCGACCACGGCGCCGCACAGGCCGGTCCCAAGGCTCAGGCCGAGGCACCAGAGCTGAAGGGTGAACCTGATCGACGAGTCGTGGCGGTCCAGTACGGTCAGGGTGTCGCCCACGAAACCGCTCACGACCGCGGTGATCAAAAGAATGATGCCGTACAAGATGGCGAATTGCCCCAGGCCATCGAGCCCGAGAGCCCTCACCGCCAGAAGCTGAAGTCCAAAGCTTGCGAGCGCCTGGGAGCCTTGGGCCGCGACACCGCCCACCATCCCCCGGCCGCCGGTGGCAGCCGAGGCTTTTAGCCGGACCTTGTGGCTGCCCACTACCGTGGCAGGTTTCCGCTGAGGGCAGCCGGCGCGTGGGCGCCGTCGATGTCGATGAACATGGTGCCGGCGTCGGTGCCCTTGGGGACCATGAAGGCGTAACCCCGCGTCTGGCTTTCACCGGCCTTGATGGTGCCGCCGAAGTCGGCCTCATCAGCGCCGTCGTAGAGCGGTGCAGCTGCAATATTTTGCCCTCCGTACCGCAGGGTAACTACGACGCTCGAGACCGCCAGGTCCTTGCTGGCGCCGTTTTTAATGGTCACATCCATGTGCACGAAGGGCGCCCCCGTTATTGAACCCGGGCCAGTGGCCGTCACCACACCGCCGCGCAGGCCGCCCACGGACACCACCACTCCGTCGTCGTATTTTGCCGGCGAGGTACCGAAACCGCCCGCCACTGCTTTGGCCTTTGCCGCAGCGGGTTTTTCGTTATCCCGCTTAACCACGGGGGCGACCTTGGAGTTGTCGACGAACCCCGGACCGCCAGGCGGCAACGTCGGTCCTTCCGCCGTGGGCTTGGGGTCACTGGCCCCGGCGTCTGAGTGCGACACAGTACCGGCCTGCCCGACACCGGACGCGACGGGAGCGTTGCAGCCCGACAAGAGGGCGATGCTTGCGGCAGCTCCTACGACGGCAGCGAGGACTTTCCTCGTCAGCGGGCCGCCTCTTGAACCCCTATAAGCGAAGGTTGGCTGTACCTCCGGGCTTTGGTGCATTGGGACCTCCATAAGCGCACTACTGGAAACGGGCAGAGCGGCGCCACAGCCGCTTCGGATCGAGTCAGAACTCCCGGGAGCTCCCCGGCCCAGGCGGGTCACGACGCCACCTGGCTTTCGTCCGGAGCGTGGCTGGCCACGGCGGCGGTCCGGCCCCGGCCTCGGCCCTGCGCCCTCGTCAGCGTCCGGGATGCCAAGGCGATGCAGAGGGCCTCATAGCGGTCGGCCACATCGTCCCAGTCGTACCGCGTGGCGACGTCCCTCGACTGGCTTCCCCTGGACCGGATATCGGCAGGGTGCGCTTCCGATTCCTCTACCAGGCGCGCGACGTCGCCCGGGTCCCGGAAGTACCGCCCGGCCGAGCCGAGGACCTCCCGGTTGAAGTTCACATCGAACGCATTTGTTGCCGCGCCAGCACCGATCGCCCGCAGAAGCGACGGATTGGTCCCGCCCACGGAATGCCCGTGCCAGTAGACCAGCGCGTTGGCGTAGAGCTCGTCCAGCAGGTCTTGGTTCCAGACTCCGCCGAGGAATCTCACTCTTTCGTCCGCTGACGCCGTGAGCTTTTCGTTGTATTCGCGGCCATAGGGGGTGGAGCCGACGACGATCAAGGGGAGTTTGGCGTTGCTGCGTACGTAGCCCTCCACGATGGTGTGGACGTGGTTCTCCGGCTCAAGCCGGGCAACCACCAGATGGTATTTGCCGGAAGCCAGATCAAGGGACGCCAGCTCTTTGGGCTCCCGGGGCGCAAGCAACGGCGCACCGTATGAAATCAGTTCGGTATCCGCGTCAAAGGTGGCCCGGTAGTAGTCGCGAATGCCGGCCGCATCCGCGATCAGTGCATTGGAGAACCGAACAGCGAAGCCCTCGGCCCAGCGGTAATAGCGTTGGCCGACGGGGCCCCACTTGGCGCGCTTCCATTCGAGGCCGTCCATGTGGGTGGCGACCGGAAGCCGGCCCAGCCGGAGCAGTGGAAGCCAGGGCGCATTGGCTGCGTTGAAAACTATCGTGGCATCCGCTCGGCGCGTCAGGAGGTGAGCCACAGAAAGTCCGGTGTGGCTCAAAGTCTCAAGGGAGCGTCGTCGTAGGGCGGGCAGGTGCACCAGCCGCATGCCGGCAAATTCCCGGGCTTCCTGGCCGGGGCTGTTACCGGTGCGGCAGTAGACGGTCACCCGGTGCCCGCGTTCCGCGAGTCGGCGCCCTACTTCCTCTACGCAGGTTTCGAATCCTCCATAGTGTGCCGGCACGCCGCGCGTACCCACCAAGGCAATCCGTAAACCGTCAGACGGGCGAGTTGAATGCTTCACTTTTACCCCCACAGGTGTTTCTTGTTGATAGAGACCGAGCTGTAAATGGAGACCGAGCGTTGATCGAGACCGGGCGTTGCCTTGGTAAGCGTGCGGACAGCTGCCGGGCTGGCTTTCAGGGCAGGCTTTGCAGAGCCCCCCTCTCCTGGGCCCCGGAGTTCATGAGCTCCAAAGTCCTTCGGAGTGCGGTGCTGGACGTGTGCATCGTGTACGGGAAATAGGCAACCTCCACGCCGACCGCCGCGAATTCGCGCTCCAGCGCGAGGCCCTTCGGCGTTCCCCGCCAGTCGTCGCCTTTGAAGAAGACATCGAACGGATGGCTGCGCCAGGTGTCGATCTTGCGGGGCAGGGTCTCTGCTATTGCTTCGTCGACGTAGCGGATGTTTCGGACGATTTCCAGGCGCTCGGCCAGCGGAATCACGGGTGACCGGCCCTTCGACTGGACCAGCAGCTCGTCCGACACGACGCCAGCGATCAGGAAGTCGCAGTGCGCCTTCGCGTGCCGCAGCAAATTCAGGTGGCCAATGTGAAACAGATCGAAAGCACCGGCCGCGTAGCCAATTCGCGTTGTCATGGTTGCTCCATCAGTAAGCGCCGACTGGGCTGCGCATGGCTTTGAAGGTTCTCCACAGGATCAGCAGGTCCCCGGTGAGTGACCAGTTCTCCACGTAGTAGAGATCAAGCCGGATGCTCTCCTCCCACGGGAGGGTGGAGCGGCCGTTGATCTGCCACAGGCCCGTGATGCCGGGCTTGATCAGCAGCCGGCGGTTGGTGAACTTCTCGTAGCGTTCGACTTCCGCGGGCAGCGGTGGCCGGGGGCCGACCAGGCTCATTTCGCCGGTCAGCACGTTCCAGAACTGTGGAAGCTCATCCAGCGAGTACTTCCGCATCCAGCGCCCGCACCCGGTGACCCGTGGATCGTTCCGCATCTTGAAGAGCGGCCCGGACCCCTCGTTGAGTTCGCGCAGGGCGTCGAGGTCCGTTTCGGCTGTTTGGACCATCGACCGGAACTTCAGCATGTAGAAAGGCTCACCGTTCCTGCCTGCCCTCAGCTGGCGGAAGAAGATGGGGCCGGCGCTGTCCCGTTTGACGATGATGGCGAGCGCCAGCATCAGCGGCGACAGCATCATCAATGCCAGGGAGGCGACGGCGATATCCATTACCCGCTTGAGCACGTGCTTGGCGCCGGCATACTGCGGCAGTTCCACGTGCACGAGGGGAAGTCCGTCGACAGGGCGCCAGTGGATCCGGGGACCGGCAACGTTCGTGAGCGTTGAAGCAAGGACGAGTTCCGTCCCCGTCGCCTCAAGCTTCCATCCCAGCTCCCGAATGTAGGTGCTGCCACCCGGGACGCGGCCCGCGACGATGACGGCGTCCGCGCCCGAGACTTCCACCATCCTCGATACATCGGCGAGGGTCGACACGACGGGCACCCGGTACCAGGGCGGCCGGAGCTCCATGGACTTATCCAGGGTGGACAACCCGACGCCTGTGATCTCGTAGCCGGCGGTCGGGTTCTTCTGGACCTGGTTGATCACGTATTCGACGTCGGGCCGGTCGCCGATCACGATCACCCGGGACAGGTACTTGCCCTGGTGCCTCTGGAGGTTCAGCCACCGTCGCCAGAACCACCGGCTCCCGGTCAGCAGCACCAGCCCCAAAGGCAGGGCGACAGCGAAGTATCCGCGGACGACGTCGAACCGCACAAAGACCATTGCGATGGCCAGGGCACCGAACAGTTTCAAAGTGGCCTGTGCGACGCGCTTGTATTCGGCTGCACCGACCCCGAAGATCCGGGGGTCACGGGTGGGATAGATCTCCAAGACGGCGATCCAAGCAGCCAGAAGCAGCACGGAAACCGCCACGTACCTCGCCTCGAATTCCGCTGTGGCCCCGGTCGGCACCTCGACCCCAAACCTGAACAGGTATGCCGAAGCCAAGGACACGGCTATCGCCGCCACGTCGGTGAGTCGCAAGCGGTTCGCGAACTTTCGCCACCGAAGGGAGACCTCCCTCCTGGAAGCCGTCGTCTGAGTCCGGGATTCGTTGTCCCACACCGAGTGCTGGGACCTCAGGGAAGCGTGCGATCGTGCATGGGTCCTGGTTGGAGCCGCCAGCCGGCCCACTGCATGGAACGGCCGGCGATGCTTGACCTCGCTCATGCCCGCCCCAGCGCGGAGCCTGCGGCTTCTTCAGCCGTTCGGGGAGAGGGGTCGACGTGGCCGGAGACGGAAGCACGCCCTTGGAACATATCCAATAGCCGAAAAACATGAACACGGATCGGCGCTCCACAAACCATGGTGAGACCTTCTAGTGAATAGGGGTTGGCTGCGATCTCCCCTAGTCAAATAGATGACTTTTAGGCGCACACGAGTGTGCGCTACCCCTTTTGGCCCCCGGATTACGCTTCGTGGCAGGAGGCACTACGCAGAACTGAGATGGGTCTACCTATTGGCGTGGGGATTCGGTGCGAACCCGACGCAACGACGGGCCTCAAGAAGCAGCAAGTGGGGGTGGGCACGCGGGCCCTTTCCCTCGCCAGTCCCCGGGCTTCACGAAGTATCCGTTGCCGCATCCGAACGCGTCGGCGAGGGGTGTACTGACTACTTGGAAAGATTCACGCCGGCACTTCGTCGACGGCGGAGCTTGTGAGTGGGCCGGCAGGGGTCCAGCACCGGCCAGCCAGGGCAGCGACCGTTGCTTTGTGGAGCTCAGTGGCGTGTGGCTGTTCTGGGAAACCCTCCGGCTGGGGTAAGGTAAATCTCGTTGTCCAGCAGGCCCCGATACAGGATCCTGCCGGCCCCTTTGCGGCTGTAGCTCAATGGTAGAGCGCTAGCTTCCCAAGCTTGATACGCGGGTTCGATTCCCGTCAGCCGCTCCAGTTATTTCCCCCGCTCCGGTCCGCGCCAGGAGCCCGTTAGGCAGCTACCTGTATCGTCAGGAGTCTGGAACCTCTTCGGTTCCGCTACAGGAGCAATCATGGCTGACAAGTCCCCCCGTCAAGCAGCATCCAAGAAATCCAGCAAGTCCATCAAGGAAAAGCGAGCTGACAAGAGGGCCGCTGCGGCGCCCCCCAGCTCCCTCGACAAAGTGGCCGCCGCCAAGACCGCGAGCCCCAAGAAAAAGTGACCGGTTCCCCGAACCACCTCACCCTCGGCGTCCTGGCCACCACGCGCAAGCCGGACGAACGCCGCCTTCCCATCCATCCCCGGCACTTTGAACGCATCACCCCGGAGCTGAGGCAGCAGCTGATCCTGGAAGAGGGCTACGGGGAACGTTTCGGCATGCCCGACGCTCAGCTGGCTGGCCTCGTCGGTCGAATCGCGCCGCGTGCGCAGCTGCTGGCTGAGGCCGACGTCGTGCTGCTGCCCAAACCGCAGCCGGCGGACCTGGCCGAACTGCGCGACGGGCAGGTCCTCTGGGGCTGGCCGCACTGCGTCCAGGACGCAGCCATCACCCAACTGGCGATCGACAAGAAGCTCACGCTCATCGCTTTCGAGGCGATGAACCACTGGGCTAGCGACGGCGGCTTTGGCCTGCACGTCTTCCACAAGAACAACGAGCTGGCCGGCTACTGCTCGGTGCTGCATGCCCTGGCCCTGACCGGTACCACAGGCGACTACGGACGCCGCCTGAGTGCCGTCGTGATTGGTTTCGGCGCCACCGCACGCGGCGCCGTGACCGCCCTCAACGCCCACGGCGTACACGACGTGCAGGTACTCACCAGCCGCGGGGTCGCGGCAGTGGGTTCCCCCATCCACTCGGTGCGGATCGCACAGTTCGACCACGACAGCGAGGCGCCGTTCCTGAGCGAAGTCATCACCGAACGGGGCAGGGTGCCGCTGGCGCCCTTCCTCGCGGAGAGTGACATCGTGGTCAACTGCACCCTGCAGGATCCGAACGCGCCGCTGACCTACCTGCGCACCGAAGATCTGGACGCTTTCCGGTCCGGCAGCCTGATCGTGGACGTGTCCTGCGACGAGGGCATGGGCTTCACCTGGGCGAAGACCACCACCTTCGCCGAGCCGATGTTCACGGTGGGTGACCACATCGACTACTACGCTGTGGACCACAGCCCGTCCTACCTCTGGAACTCAGCCACCTCCGAGATCAGCGATGCGCTTTTGCCGTTCCTGCCGACGGTGCTCGCCGGGCCCGCAGCCTGGGACAGCAACGAAACCATCCACCGAGCGATCGAAATCCGCGACGGCGTCGTGCTCAATCCGGATGTGCTGGAGTTCCAGCAGCGGGAGCCGGACTACCCGCACCTGCCTTTGGCCGGCTAGCAGCTTCCGCGCCGGCGCCCGGTTTTCTGCGCCGCTTTCGGACAGCCGCTACGCCGATCCGCGTAGCGGCTGTCCCTTTCCGGCGCGGAAAGCCGCAGCCGGCGCGGAAAGTCTAGGCCCGGACGATCCGTAGCAAGGGGCGCCTATTCGCCAGGTCCACTTTGAGCGTCAGCTCGCCGCGCCGGGCCAGCACGAGGGCCACCGCCGCGGCCGCCAGCGCCGGCACGCCGCCGGAGACCAGGATTGCCGTGCGGGGATCCAGGTGCTCGGCCAGCCATCCCATCAGCGGACCGCCGATGGCCTGCCCGCCGATAAGCACCATGATGTACAGGCTCATGACCCGGCCTCGGATGCCCATGTTGGCGCTGACCTGGACGAGCTGGTTGGCCGCGGTGAGGAACATCAGGCACCAGAAGCCGGCCAGCACCATGGCTGCGCTGAACAGCTCTTGCGAGGGCGCCGCAGCGGCCAGGCAGAGCATCAGGCCGTACATTCCCGCGCCCAGCACGACCGAGCGCAGTCGGAGCTGCCGGCGTCGGGCGGAGGTGATCGCCCCGGCAAGCGCCCCGAGTGCCACCAAGGCGTTGAGCAGCCCGTAGCCGCCCGCACCCGCGTGGTACACGTGGTCGGCGAACGCTGCCAGCAGCACGGGCAGGCTCATCGCGAACACCGCGACAAAGCCGGCCATCAGCCACGGCCAGTAGATGGTGGGCTTGGCCAGGGCGTAGCTCAGCCCCTCCCGGAGCATGCCCTTCCGTTTGGCAGCCGGCAGCGTGAGGTGCAGCTCATCCTTGCGGAGGACCATCAGCATGGTCAGCGTGGAACAGCAGGCCACCGCGTTGGCGGCGAACGCCCAGCCCGCACCGACCGCGCTGAGCAGGACGCCGGCGACGGCCGGGCCGATCAGGCCGCCCAGCTGGAAGATCGTGGAGTTGACGCTGATGGCGTTGCGGAGGAAGGCAGGTCCCACGAGTTCGTTGACAAAGACCTGCCGCGCCGGCTGGTCCAGCACGGTGACCAGCCCCAGCACCAGCGCAATCGTGTACACATGCCAGACCTCAATCCGCTGCGTCAGGGCCAGGCCCGCCAGGGTCGCAGCCAGCACGGCGGCCACGCTCTGGCATAGCATCAGGATTTTGCGCTTGGCGAAGCGGTCGGCCACCATTCCGCCCCAGGGGCCGAGCAGCAGCGAGGGCAGGAACTGCAGGGCCACGGTGATGCCG
Source organism: Arthrobacter sp. 01N442 (assembly GCF_056399345.1). Classification (NCBI taxonomy): domain Bacteria; kingdom Bacillati; phylum Actinomycetota; class Actinomycetes; order Micrococcales; family Micrococcaceae; genus Arthrobacter; species Arthrobacter sp. 01N442. The sequence continues at coordinate 35,653 of NZ_JBFTRD010000004.1, read as the reverse complement.
ACGGCGGTGACGGATCCGGAGAGCTGGAGCACCAGCCAGTCCTGGGCGATCCGTTGCATCCACAGGGCAACCACAGCGATGAAATGTCCCATCGCGAAGATCCGGAAGTTGCGTACCTTGAGGGATATGAAGGTGTGCCGCCACGGCAGCCGCTCACTAACGACGCCGACCGGCTGTGTGACGGGTTGCAGGGTGACCGACGCGGCTTGGTCATGCTGAGCCTCGGCGGATTCGAGGGGCGAAGGGGGTGGCACGAAGAATCCTCAGGGAGCGGGCCTACGGGGGTTGCCTTAACGCTAAGCTGGCCGGAATTGATAATGGAAGGCTATTCCGCGCATAACTAGCATCACGAAATGCAATGGACGGGGCGATTGTGGATCGAGTAAGGCACGCACTGACCAGGGGCCAGCATGTTTGAGCCCGCCCAGCTCCGTTCGTTCCTGGCGGTGGCCGAGACGCTCAGCTTCACGAGGGCGGCCGAACGCCTTGGGCTGGCGCAGCCGACCGTCAGCCAGCACGTCAGGAAACTGGAGGCCGCCGCCAAACGCACCCTGATTGCCCGCGATACCCGCGATGTCCGCCTGACGGACAACGGCGACGCCATGGCCGGGTTCGCGCGCAGCATCCTCGCCGCGCACGATTCCGCCGCCCGCTACTTCTCCGGCTCGGCCATGCGCGGCCGGCTGCGCTTCGGCACAGCGGACGATCTGGCGATCACCGGGCTGCCCCGGATCCTGCGCGAGTTCCGCCAAATCTACCCCCAGATCAACCTTGAGCTGACCGTGGGCCAAAGCGATCAGCTGTACAAACGCCTCAACGCCGGCCAGCTGGACCTGGTCTTCGTCAAATGGGTGGCGGGGGCCAAGGACGGCACCGTCGTGCAGCAGGACTCCTTCTCCTGGGTGGGCCTTGAGCAAACCGTCCTCGGCCCGGGCGACCCGGTGCCGCTGATCGCCTACCCCGCGCCCAGCCTGAGCAGGAAGCTGGCCATCGACGCCCTCGAAGCCACGGGCAGGACCTGGCGCATTACGTGCACCACCCGGCAGATCAGCGGCGTGCTGGCGGCCGTTCGGGCGGGAATCGGCGTCGCCGTAATGCCGTCGTCGCTGGTCCCGGAGGACCTGAAAATCATTACCCGGCGTTTCGACCTGCCGCCCGTCGGCGACGTCGACTTCACCCTGATCCGGAATCCGCTGGCCAATACCGAGGTCATTGAAGCGCTTACCCAGGCCATCGCCGGCCGGGCCTTGAACCGCTCCAACTAGCCCGCCTACCCGGGCGGCTACTCATCCGGGGCCCGGGGCTACCCCCTAAAGTACTCGGCCGGACGGGTCTCAACGCACCCATTGAACCCAAGTGTTACTTGCCCTATCCTGACCTTGTTGAAGGTCAAGCAGAGGCCCACCACCACTATTCGAAAAACGAACGCTCGCCCACGTTGCTGCGTGCGGCACCGGGGAAGCGCTCGGGATAGGCCAGCAATGACGCCAGCCATAAACCGACCCCACCCCACAGTGCGGTCCGGCCGACCACTGGGTTCCGCCCGACCGCTGGCTGCAACCGGCCGCGTCGAGAGCGTGCCGCACCCCAGCCTCGGACGGCTCGACCCGCATGCCGGCTTCGCCCGGAGTGACGACGACTTCGTCGGGATTCCCTACTGCGAGCGGTGCGGGACGGACGAATTCGTCTACCTTGACCGCACAATGGTGCGGTCACGGCGGCGATGCTGTCTGACGGAAAGGGAGCTGGCCGGGCCGGCGGCACCCGCCCGGAGCGGCTAGATGAGGCCGTCCGAGAGGTGGTTCGCGGTGCCGAAGCGGTGTGCCGTGATGCTGACGGCCTGCTCGTGCAGGAACGGCAACAGCTCCACCCGCCCGGCCTCCGTGACCGGGTGGGAGTAGACGGCCAGGTCGGGTCGGCCGCCGGCTGCTTCTGCCAGCGCCTTCGCGTCCCCGCCGATCAGGCGGATCCGCGTCACGGTAAGCTTCGCGGCTCCGGCGAGCCGGGCTACGGCGGCCAGCCAGTCGGCGTCGTTCTCCACCGTGACGGCGATCCCCAGACCGGACAGTACGGCGCGCAGCTGGGACGGCAGTTCCACGGCACTGGACACCGCGAGCCTCGATCCCGCCTGGACGCCGGCCGCGATGACCCGGACCAGTTCGCCGAGCGGCCTGCCCTCCGAGAGGCGCACCGTGACCGGCAGCGGGCGGTAGCGGAAGACGTTGCGCTCGGCGCTCAGCCCGGAAACGTCCTTGGCGGTGCCGAACTCCTCGGCCCAGGCGAGGGCGTCGGAAGCCAGCGAGCGTTGCAGCGGCGCCAGTTCGTCGGCTGCCAGGAATCCCTTGGCCGCATCCTCGATCCGACGCACGCCGGAGTGGGCCGGCGTGGCCGCGGCGGTGCTGGGCTTGCTGATCCACTCGCCGAGCCCGGCGAGATAGTTGGGACCGCCGGCCTTGGTGCCTGCTCCTACGGCGGACTTCTTCCAGCCCCCGAACGGCTGACGCTGAACGATCGCGCCGGTGATGCCGCGGTTGACGTAGAGGTTGCCCGCTTCGACGGTCTCCAGCCACAGCGCCAGCTCGTCGGAGTTGAGCGAGTGCAGGCCGGACGTCAGTCCGTACTCGATCTGGTTCTGGATCGCGATGGCCTCTTCGAGGGTCTCGGCGGTCATGACGCCCAGGACCGGGCCAAAGAACTCGGTGAGGTGGAAGTAGGAACCGCGCCGGACGCCGTGGCGCACACCCGGGCTCCAGAGCTTGCCGGATTCGTCCAGCTGCTTCGGCTCGACGGCCCAGGCCTCGCCCTCGCCGAGGGTGGTCAGCGCGTTGAGGAGCTTGCCGCTGGCGGGCTCGATGATCGGGCCCATCTGGCTGGCCGGATCCTCCGGGTAGCCGACCTTGAGCGAGGTGACGGCGTCGATCAGCTGGTTGTGGAAGCGCTTGGACGTCGCGACGGACCCCACCAGGATCACCAGCGAGGCCGCGGAGCACTTCTGGCCGGCGTGGCCGAAGGCGGAGTACGCCACGTCCTTCGCCGCGAGGTCCAGGTCGGCGCTCGGGGTGACGATGATGGCGTTCTTGCCGCTGGTTTCTGCCAGCAGCGGCAGGTCCTTGCGGAAGGAGCGGAACAGTTCGGCGGTCTCGTAGCCGCCGGTGAGGATGACGCGGTCCACGGCCGGGTGCGAGATCAGCTGCTGCCCGAGCTCACGCTCGCCGAGTTGCACCATGGTGAGCACGTCGCGGGGCACGCCGGCCTCCCAGAGCGCCTCGATCATGACGGCGCCGCTGCGGCGGGCCTGCTTGGCCGGCTTGATCACGACGGCGGACCCGGCAGCGAGCGCCGCGAGGGTGGAGCCGGCCGGGATGGCCACCGGGAAGTTCCACGGGGGCGTCACCACGGTCAGCTTCGCCGGCACAAAGATGGCGCCGTCGACGTCGTCGAGCTTGCGGGCGGACTCGGCGTAGTAGTGCGCGAAGTCGACGGCCTCGCTGACCTCGGGATCGCCCTGGTCGATGGTCTTGCCGGTTTCGCTGGCCATGACCTCGAGCAGTTCGGCGCGGCGGGCCTCGAGGACGTCACCGGCCCGGTGCAGGATCTCGGCGCGCTCGGCGCCGGAGAGGGCACCCCAGGCCTTGCCCTTTTCAAGGGCGGTTTCGATGACGGTGTTGAGCGTCGCCTCGTCCTTGATGGTGGCGGCCTCGACGGCGGCGTTGCCCAGCGTGGACGTCGCCACGCGTCCCAGGATGGTGCGGCCCCAGTCGCGGTTTGCCGGCAGCGATGGGTCCGTGTCCGGCGTGTTCTCGAACGAGTCGTGCGGCATGGGCTCGGCCGGGAGGGCTCGGTTCTGCCGGCGGTTGGGGGCGGGAACCTCGTCGTCGAGCTTGGCGAGGGAGGCGAGGAAGCGCTGCTTCTCGCGTTCGAAGAGCGATTCGTTCTCGCTGAGTTCGAAGACGGCGGACATGAAGTTGTCCTGGCTGGCGCCCTCTTCGAGCCGGCGGATCAGGTAGGCGATCGCGACGTCGAACTCGGCCGGGTGGACTACCGGGGTGTAGAGCAGGAGCGAGCCGACGTCCTTCTTGACCGCTTCGGCCTGGCCCTGGGCCATGCCGAGCAGCATCTCGAATTCGATGCCCTGCTCTGCGGTATCCGCGATACCGCGCTGTTTGGCCAGCAGCCAGGCGAAGGCGATATCGAAGAGGTTGTGGCCGGCGACGCCGATCCGGACGTTGCGGATCCGGTCCGGGTGCAGCGAGTAGTTGATGACCCGCTTGTAGTTGGTGTCCGAGTCCTGCTTGGTGTTCCAGGTGGCCAGCGGCCAGTCGTGCAGGGAGGCTTCGACCTGCTCCATCGGCAGGTTGGCTCCCTTGACCACGCGGACCTTGATCGCGGCGCCGCCGTCGGCGCGGCGGGCCGCAGCCCAGTCCTGCAGGCGGATCATGGCGGAAAGGGCGTCCGGCAGGTAGGCCTGAAGCACAATGCCCGCCTCGAGGTTCTTGAACTCGGGCTTGTCCAGGATCCGGGTGAAGACCGCGATGGTCATGTCCAGGTCCTTGTATTCCTCCATGTCCAGGTTGATGAACTTGGCCTTCCGGCCGCCTGCGGCAAAGGACGCGGCGCGGGTGAAGAGCGGGGTGAGCTTTTCGACCACGTGCTCCACGGCCTCGTCGAACGCCCAGGCCGAGTGCGGGGCCACGGTGGAGGAGACCTTGATCGAGACGTAGTCGACGTCCGGCCGGGCGAGGAGGGTGTGCGTGCCCTCGAGCCGGCGGGAGGCCTCGTGTTCGCCGAGCACGGCCTCACCGAGGAGGTTGACGTTCAGCTTGATGCCGTCCTTGCGGATCTTTGCGATGGCCGGTCCGAGCTTGGCGTCGGTGGCGTCGACGATCAGGTGGCCGACCATTTCGCGCAGCACCCGGCGCGCGATCGGGATGACCACCTGCGGCAGGACCGGCGCCATGGTGCCGCCGAGCCGGACCGCGCTGCGCATGTACCAGGGCAGGAAGGCGGGGACCTTGGGGGCCAGGGCGGCGAGGTTGCGCGCGGCGACCTGCAGGTCCTCGGGACGCACGACCCCGTCGACGAATCCAACGGTGAAGTCCAGGCCGTTCGGGTCCTTCAACACGCCGGCCAGCTGCGCGGCGGAGGCGTCGACGGGGATCTGCGCTGCCGCGGTGAGCCAGCGGCGGACCAGCGAGATGGTCTCCTCGGCGAGGGCTGCGGCCTCAAGCACGGGCGAGACTTCCGAAACGGCGGCATGCGTGGCGTCGTTGCCCGCGAGCGCGCCGGTGTTCAGGCCGGATTCCGTTGAGGTGTTGGTCATGGTGGCACTCGTTCTTTCTCAAAATGTGGACCGTTCTTGAATCAGTATGCGACCGGATTTTCATAAGATAAAGCGATGTTTTCTGAGCAATACTGGTTAGGAAACTCGAACCTTTAGCCCCGCCGGTCCTCCCCCACTCCCCCTCTCCGCCCGTCCCCTGCGACGCTCCCTCACATCCGGTGGGAAATGACGAAACCCTCCCCCAAGAAGTGGGGGAGGGTTCGGCGAAAACGTGCCGGATCTGAGGGAGCGTCCGGGGTGGTGCGGGAGGTGGCGGAGGCTGGTCAGCCGGTCAGCCAGGTAACGGTCAGCCGACGTGCCGGTGCATCTCCACGGCCTCCTGGTGCCGCGGACTGTCCGGGTTCATCAGCGAGTGCTTCCGGCCGTAACCGAAGTAGATGGCCAGGCCGACCACCAGCCAGACGCCGAAGCGGACCCACGTCTCCCAGTGCAGCTGGAGCATCAGGAACGCCGAGGCGAGCATGCCGAAGAGCGGGACCAGCGGCATCAGGGGCAACCGGAAGGTCCGCGGGGCGTCCGGGCGCTTGTACCGGAAGATGATCACAGAGAGGCAGACGACGACGAACGCGGCCAGGATGCCGATGTTCGTCAGGTCCGCGACGGCCTTGATCGGGAAGACGCCGGCCAACACCGCCGAGGCCACGCCCGCGATCCAGGTGACGCGCTGCGGGGTGCCGTGGCGGTCGGTCTTGGCGAACCAGCCCGGCAGCAGCCCGTCGCGGCTCATCGAGAACCACACCCGGGTGACACCCAGCAGGAAGGTGAGCATGACGGTAAGGATGGACAGCACGGCGAAGACGGAGATGATGGTGGCGATCACCGGCAGGCCGACCCCGTTGAAGGCGGAGGCGAATCCGGCCTTGGGATCGATGTCCTGGTAGTTCTGCATGCCGGTGAGGACCAGGGTCGCGGCGACATAAAGGAGCATGGCCACGATCAGGGACAGGATGATCGCCTTCGGCATGTGCTTCTTGCCGTCGGTCGCTTCCTCCGCGGCGGTGCTCATCGCGTCGTAGCCGAAGACGGCGAAGAACACAGTGGCCGAGCCGGCCAGCACCGGGCCGAAGCCGCTGGGCATGAACGGGTTGTAGTTGTTGGTGTTGATGTAGAAGATGCCCAGGCCGATGATGAAAAGGATCAGGACAACCTTGATGGCGACGGCCACGAGCTCGAAACGGCCAAAGGTCTTGGTGCCGCGGGAAAGGATCCAGGTCACCAGCAGGCAGACGGCAATGGCGGGGATGTTGACGACGCCGCCCTTGCCCTCGTCGAAGGTCGAGGTAATCCAGGCCGGCATGTGGATGCCGATACCGGAGAGGAACGCGTCGAAGTAGCCGGAAATACCAATGGCCACCACCGCCACGATCGCAATGTATTCCAGCAGCAGGTCCCAGCCGATGAACCAGCCGATCACCTCGCCCAGCGCCACGTAGCCGTACGTGTAGGCGGAGCCTGCCCGGGGGATCATGCCCGCGAATTCGGCGTAGGACAGGGCCGCGGCGGCGGAGGCCAGGCCGGCGATCAAAAAGGAAAACAGGACGGCAGGCCCGACGCCGGGTTCGCTCTCGCTGCCATGGGCCACCAGCCCGGCAAGTGAGAAGATGCCGACGCCGATGATGCCTCCGACGCCGATGGCCGTCAGTTGCCACAGGCCAAGGCTCTTGAACAGGCCGCTGTGCTTGCTCTCTTCTTCGATGTCGTCAATGGGCTTGCGCCGCATAATTGATTTAGCTAATTCTCTGGTGCTCATCAGGGTCTCCTGCTCGGAAGTGGCGCCCATCAATCCACCCTGTGATGGGGGTAACTCGGTGAGAACAGTATGCAAGCCCGATTGCATTAGATAAAGTGAATTCTCCTAATCAATAACCATTAGAATTCACAAAGGAATAGCGATGCTCGACGTCCGGCGACTGCGCCTCCTGCGCGAACTCAAGATCCGCGGCACCCTCGCCGAAGTCGCCGAAGCGTTGCAGTACAGCCCTTCTTCCGTCTCGCAGCAGCTGGCCCTGCTGGAAAAGGAAGCCGGCGTCGAACTTCTGCGCAAGACGGGCCGCCGCGTCCAGCTCACTCCGCAGGCTGAGGTGCTGGTCGCCCATACCTCCCAACTGCTGGAAACCCTGGAACAGGCCGAGGCCGACCTCGCGGCCTCGCTGACCACCGTGACCGGAACGGTGCGGATAGCGGTCTTCCAATCCGCGGCCCTGGCGCTGATGCCCGACGCCTTGACCCGGATGGCGGCCAGCTACCCGGAAGTCCGCATCGAGATGATCCAGCGCGAGCCCGAAACGGCCCTCCATGAAACCTGGGCCCGGGACTTCGACCTGGTCATCGCCGAGCAGTATCCGGGCCATGCGGCGCCCCGCTACGCCGAACTGGACCGGATCCGCCTGACCGGCGACGCGATCCGGCTCGCGGTGCCGCCCGCCTCCCCGGACCGGCCTGCCGTCGCTTCCCTCGCCGACACGGCGGGCCTGTCCTGGGTGATGGAACCCCGGGGCGCGGCGTCCCGGCACTGGGCCGAGCAGGCCTGCCGGAGTGCGGGGTTTGAGCCGGACGTGCGCTTCGAAACCGCCGACCTGCAGGCGCAGATCCGGCTGATCGAATCGGGTAATGCGGTTGCGTTGATGCCGGACCTGGTCTGGACGGGGCGGGGAACCACGGCCCAGCTGATCGACCTCCCGGGCAATCCGCACCGCACGGTCTTCACCTCGGTCCGCCGCTCCAGCGCCAAGCGCCCGGCCATCGTGGCCGCCCGCGAAATCCTCGCCGAGACCGCTGCGTCCATCGCCCCGGCGGCGTGACCCCCGGCCCCCCGGCCACCGTCGTCGGACCCTTACGGCGGTGTACCCTGGCTCACAGCGCGCCGCGGGTGCCGGCGTTAGACTGGTCTCGTTATGAATCGCACAATGTTCAAGTCCAAAATCCACCGCGCCACGGTCACCCACGCGGACCTTCACTATGTCGGCTCGGTCACCGTGGACCTGGACCTGCTGGAAGCCGCCGACATCCTGCCCGGCGAACTCGTCGCGATCGTCGACGTCACCAACGGCGCCCGGCTTGAGACATACACGATTGCCGGCGAGCGCGGGTCCGGCGTTATCGGCATCAATGGCGCAGCCGCCCACCTGATGCACGAAAATGACATCGTCATTCTCATCACCTACGCCCAGATGACCACGGAAGAGGCCAAGGCCTACACCCCGAAGGTGGTCCATGTGGATAAGGACAACAAAGTCATCCAGATCGGCAGCGACCCCGCCGAAGGGCACACCGCCGGCCTCATGCGCCCGCCGCACGCACTGAACAACGCTGCCCTGAACTAGCGCGTGGCCGCCGCCGGCCGGACCCATCCCGTCCGACCGGGGCGTTTCATGTCGCCACATGGCCGGCCCTGCCGGCATCCCGGATAAATCTGATTATTGTGGGACGGTGTTCCACACCCTTTTCCCGCCCCCGTTTTCTTGGCCGGTTGACCCGTGCTAGGCGTATTGGCGGGCTTCTTCGTCGTCTGGTTCATCATCCTCGTGGGAATGTTCGTCGGCCGGCGCAACATTTTGGGCGACAACGCCCGGCACGTCCTGAGCGCGCTCACGTTTTTCGTGGCGAGCCCGGCGCTGCTATTCGAGACCCTCAGCAAAGCCAAGCTCCATGACGTCTTCGCGGCTCCCCTGCTGGTGACAGCCGTGGGAGCGATCACGACCGCTGCCATCTACTTCGGTGTGGTGCGCCTGCTGTTGAAGCGCTCATTGCCGGAAGCCCTGGTGTCGTCCATGAGCGCGTCCCTGGCCAACTCCGCCAACCTTGGCATCCCGATTGCCGTGTTCGTCCTCGGCGACGCCAGCTACGTGGCGCCCCTGCTGATCTTCCAGCTCGCCTTCTTCACGCCGTTGTTCCTCATGGCCCTCGATGCCACGACCAGCGCCCACCGGACAACACCGCTGAGTTTCGCCCTCATGATCCTGCGCAATCCCATGATCGTGGGCTCCGGGCTCGGCCTGCTGGTGGCCGGAACGGGCTGGCGGGTTCCCGACTTGGTCTTGCAGCCCATCCACCTGATCGGCGGCGCGGCGATTCCTGCCATGCTGTTGTCCTTCGGCATGAGCCTGAACGGCTCCCGGCCGCTGCAGGCCTCGGCCGCACGCCGGACCGACACCCTGCTGGCCGGCGGTTTCAAACTCATCGTCCACCCGCTGCTCGCCTACCTCTTCGCACGGTTCGCCCTCGGCATGCAGGACCAGGCGCTCTTCGCCGTGGTGGTTACCTCCGCGTTGCCCACGGCGCAGAACGTCTTCGTGGCGGCCAACCGGTACAGAACCGGACTCACGGTCGCGAAAGACACCGTACTGATCACCACCGTGGTCGCCGTCCCGGCCATGATCGGGGTGGCCCTTCTCCTCGCCTGAGAAAACGGACAGCGACGACGGCGTCCGGCACTTACATGATGCGCCGCGCCTTAGCCCGGGGCCGTGGCCACCGAGATGCTGTACGGCGGCAGCGTTATGGTGGCGTGCCTGTCCGTGCCCACCGTGGTACTCACCGGCGGATCATTCGGCTCCGGATACCCTCCGTTGCCCCTTCCCCGTGTCGGGTTCCACTTGTACTGCTCGGCGGAGTACTGGTCGAGCTCAAGGCCGCCCTCAACAACCTGGGAGTCGCCGTCCTTTTCCTGCATCAGCCGGACCGTGATGGCCCGTTTGGGATCCTTGTTGAACAGGAGCACGCTGAGCTTGCCGTCGGGGCGTCGCACCGTATAGGCCGTGACCAGCTCCTGGCCCTTCGCGTTTCGCACGTCACTGGTGGTGTTGAACATGGTGTGGCTGCCGGTGCCGGCCTCCAGCCAGCTGTGGTTCACCAGCCTGGCCGCTTGGTAGGCGGCCACGGGCCGGATTTTCCACTCATCGTAGAACTGGAACAGCATCAGATTGCCCCGCGTATCGCATTTCTCACCGACTTCGTCCTGGAACACCCAGTTCGGTTCGATGCCGTAAAAGTAGCTGCTCTCCCCGCCCATCGCCAGGAACATGGCGGACGTTTCCGCGTTGACGATGGCGCCGGGCAGCTCCAGTTCGACCTGTCCGACAAACGAGGAATAGCCGTACTCCGTGATGACCTTGGGAACTTCGGCCGGCAAACCGGCATCCTCCTCGCGTTTAAGCAGCCGCCTCAGCAACTCCGGGTTCTGGGGCAGGGTCCCGGCCGGATTGGCGCACACGTCGTCGAAGGGGTACCACTCGAAGGAAAAGAAGTCGAAGTCGGACATCGCCCCGCGGTGCTGCAGATAGGAGACAAATCGGCCGGTCCAGGACCGGACCCCCTTGCTGTCCGGCCAGTGCACCCAGTCGGGCAGTGTGGTCTGGTAGCCCGGGCCGCCGAACTCCAGGGACGGGTTCACGGCCCGCATGGCCGCGGCCATCTGGACGTACAGCGCCCCGTAGTGCTCCGGTTGGGCGAGCTGGCCGTCCGGTTCCTCACCGATCTCGATCCGTTTGACCGGATAGCCGCGCTTACCGAGGTAGCGGGCCAGGGCAGCGGCGTCGTCGGGCGTTCCGTACAGGGCCGGAACCGGGACCATCATGGGCTCGTCCTTGGTGATCCCGCTGGCAAAAAGCCGCTCGAAGCTGGCGTGCTCATAATCCTTGTCGAGGTCGTCCTTTCTATGCCACGGGTCCGTCGAGGAGGTCCACATGACCGTCTGCCGTTGGGACTCCCGGTGCCGCACGTGGTCGAGGAACGCACCGGCCTGCTGCTGCCCGATGTAGATTTCACGCACGGCGACCCCCAGCCGGTCGCGGATATCGCGGGACCCGACAGGGGCGGTGTTCGAGTCCGCCGTGAACAGGATGCGCACGTATTGGGCGTTTATCGGCGTGGACGCGATCCGTACCGTCTGCGACCCCCCGGTTCCCTGCTGCACGGCCTGGGGGAAATCCCGCCAGTTGCCCTTGTCAACGGGGAAGCGCGCGTCGCGGCCGGTCCAGTACTGCACCTTGAAGCGGGTGGCGTACGGGGTGCCCCAATCGAAGCGGACGGTGTCCATCGGCAGGGCCTGCGGGAACTCAACCATGATCCACTGCGGATTGAGGCTGTCAGGTTCCCCGGTGAAGTGGGAGTCCAGATAGGGGTTGCTCTTCCAGAAAGTGTCGACGTCGCCGTCGTCGAGGCGGGAGTGGCCGCTGTTTTTTCCTTGATCGATGGTGTTGCCGCGCCGGGGAAGGCGGTAGCCGTACGACACCCCGTAGTCCTCCGCAGGCTCCGAGGAGGAAGTCCAGTACCCCTGCTCCTTGTCCGGCTGGCTCCACGTCCCGCGCGGGTTCCAGTGCCACGCCTTGACGCCCAGTTCGGTGCGCAGCCGGTAACTCACCGGGCCGAAACCGGCTGACTTCATGGCTTGGACATTCGGGGCCGACCAGACCCGATCGATTTCGTTTTCTTCGAGGCCGTCGACGCCGACCCCCATGGCCCGGTGGCCATCGAACTTGTTCACCGGCTTGTCCATCTCGATGCTGATGATGCCGTCGGCGTGCGGAAGCGGCGCCGGCGGGGTGCCGCGCAACGCAACGGTCGAACCGAGCCAAATACCCACCGCCGCGAGGCCCGCGACCGACAGCAGGATTGCGCGCCGGGAGGGCAGGAGGGTCCGTTTCTTGCGCTCAGGGTCAGGTGCCATGGCATCCTCAGATCCGGTGTGGTCCGTTCAAGGCTTGGGGAGCTTGCTGGGGCAGCCCCGGCCGCAGGCCGCACGCCACCGGCCCCAAAGTGCATCGCTGTGCTGGTTGATGGCGATCAAATCCCAGTCTGCACGGACGCGCTGGAATTATCTACGGCCCTGTTGCCCTTACTTGCACCCTGCCGGACCTGCATTACCCCGGGCCACCCTGCCGGCTCAGCGCCTCTTGACGCGGCGCTCCATTCGGGGGCCGCCCGCCGGCCGCCGGGATACCCCGCGTGGCTCCGGCACGACGCCGGGGACTCCGCCGGTAGGCTGTGAAAGGCCGGAAACCGGCCGCAGCCAGGCCAGTAGTGGGGGAAAAATTGCGCAGCATTGATTTTGGCGACACCGGTAACGGCATGGCTTCATCGGCCACCGGTCGCCGCCGGGGCGGCATCGACTGGATCGCCTGTGGCATCGCCGGGCTGCTGCTGGTCTCGTCCACCGCCTGCGCCGGGCCCGCTGCCGCCCCCGGAAGGGCAGCCGTCGACAGCGCGCCGCCCGTCGTGTCGGCGCCCTTGGCCTCCCCCTCCGCGCCATCGACCGCGCCGTCGTCCGCGCCGTCGACCGCGGCCGGCGCCGCCCCCAAGGCATCGGCTTCCACGCCCAAGGGAGCCTTGACCCAGCCCTCGGCAGCGCACAAGCGGCCGGCTTACGCCAGCAAGGCGCTGGCCGTACTGGCCACCCTCCCGGTTAAGGGCAGGGCGCCCAAGACCGGCTATTCGCGCGACCAGTTCGGCCAGGCCTGGGCCGACGTCGACCGCAACGGCTGCGACACCCGCAACGACACGTTGCGCCGGGACCTCACGGCGGAATCGCTGAAACCCGGCACCCGCGGCTGCGTGGTCCTCTCCGGCGTCCTCAAAGACCCCTACACCGCCAAGGTCATTCACTTCCTCCGCGGTGCCGGCACCAGCAGCGCAGTCCAGATCGATCACGTCGTGGCGCTCAGCGACGCCTGGCAGAAAGGCGCCCAGCAGCTGAGCCCTGCCCGACGGCTGGCCTTCGCCAACGATCCGCTCAACCTCCTGGCCGTGGACGGACCAGCGAACATGCAGAAGAGCGACGGCGACGCGGCCACCTGGCTGCCGGCGAACAAGTCGTACCGCTGCGCCTACGTGGCACGCCAGATCTCGGTCAAAGCCAGCTACGCGCTCTGGGTCACCCGGGCCGAGCACGACGCGATGGCCCGGACTCTGGCTGCCTGCCCGGGGACCTTGGCGCCGGCTGGCGTGAAGGCGGCGCCCCCTGCGGCCGCGCCCGCACCGGCGCCCGCAGCGCCGTCGTCCCCGAAAGCGGCGGCCCCTGCGGCGCCCGCGCCTTCCTCGGTGTACTACGCAAACTGCACCGCGGTCCGGGCTGCCGGCGCGGCACCGATCCGGCGGGGACAGCCCGGTTTCAGCAGCAAGTTCGACCGCGACGGCGACGGCATCGGCTGCGAGTAGCCCGCCGGCCGGCCCCTGCCGTCGGCCTGTACCGCTGGTGCCGCTGAGCGGACCGTCGTTTGAGCTGCCATCCTCCGGCGGCATCCTTCACGAGATTCCCTTGCCGCGTTCCGTCATGTTCGTTTTTGCCTCTTGACGTTCCTTATTGTGCGATTATGATAGATAATCATGTGAGCTGCTTCACACCACCCGCGCTGTTTCAAAGGAGAAATCATGACCATGCAAGAAGACGCATTGCGCCGAGCCTCCAGCCAGGGCGGGTGGGACCGGCGGACGCTGCTGAAGACGTTCGGTGCGGGTGCCATCGCCATGGCCGGCGCCCCGCTGCTGGCCGCATGCACGGGCGGCAGCGGCCCGGCCGCCAGCGCCAGCAAGACGGTCTCCTTCGGTTCGGGCTCCTCGGATGAGGTCCCCAAGGCCGCGTACAAGGCCGTCACCGATGCGTTTACCAAGAAGTCCGGGATCGCGGTGACCACCAACGTCGTTCCGCACAACGACTTCCAGAACAAGATCAACACCTACCTGCAGGGCAGCCCGGACGACACGTTCACCTGGTTCGCCGGATACCGCATGCAGTACTACGCGGGCAAGGGCCTGCTGGCGCCGATCGACGACGTCTGGGAGAAGATCGGCGGCAACTACTCCGAGGCCATGAAGAAGGCCTCCACCGGCGCCGACGGCAAGATGTACTTCGTCCCGAACTACAACTACCCCTGGGGCTTCTTCTACCGGAAGAGCCTCTGGGCGGAAAAGGGCTACGAGGTCCCCACCACTTTCGACCAACTCACCACGCTGGCCAAGAAAATGAAGGCCGACGGCCTCATCCCGATCGAGTTCGCCGACAAGGACGGCTGGCCGGCGATGGGCACGTTCGACTACCTCAACATGCGTCTGAACGGCTACCAGTTCCACATGGACCTCACGGCCCACAAGGAATCCTGGGACCAGAAGAAGGTCAGCGATGTCTTCGACACCTGGAAGGAACTCCTGCCCTTCCAGAACCCCAACGCCCTGGGCATGACCTGGCAGGACTCGGCGAAGAACCTCGGCGCCAAGAAGTCCGGCATGTACCTGCTCGGGTCCTTCCTCACCCAGCAGTACACGGACAAGACCGTCGCCGCCGACATCGACTTCTTCCCGTTCCCCGAGCTGGCGGTGGAGGGCCGGGACGCCGTTGAGGCGCCCATCGACGGGCTCCTGCTGTCCAAGAAGGGCGGCCAGAACCAGTCAGCCAAGGACTTCCTGGCCTACCTCGGCACCCCCGAAGGCCAGGATGTCTACGCCTCCGTGGACAGCTCGAATATCGCCGCCGCCAAGGGTGCCGACACGTCCAAGTTCTCGCCCCTGACCAAGAAGATGGCCGACGTCATCTCCAACGCCAAGAGCATCAGCCAGTTCTTTGACCGTGACGCACTGCCGGCCATGGCCAACAACGTCATGATCCCGGCGCTGCAGTCCTTCATCAAGGACGGCAACGTGGACGTCAAGAACCTGGAAGCCCAGGCCAAGTCGCTCTACGCCGCCCAATAGGGTCTCCCGGCCACCACGATCCGGCACTAAGGAAATGTTCTTGTGAGTACACCATCAGATACGAGCCCCGCCGGGGTGCGGCCCCGCGCCGTTGCCCCGGCGGGGCGGGTCCGGCGGCTTTCCCGCCGCGATAAGTGGGTCCTGAGCCTCATGGTGGGCCTGCCCACCCTGATCCAGTTGGTCCTGGTCTGGATCCCGACGCTCCTGTCGGCGGCCCTGTCCTTCACCCGCTGGAACGGCCTGAGCTTGGAGGACATCAAGCCGGCGGGGATGAGCAACTACGAATTCATCGCCCAGAACTATCCCCCGTTCTGGCCCGCCGTGCAGCACAATGTGCTCTGGCTGGTGTTCCTCGCCCTCGTTGCGACGCCGTTGGGGCTGCTGCTGGCAATCCTTTTGGACCAGAACATCCGCGGCAGCAAGATCTACCAAAGCATCTTCTTCACGCCGGTGATGCTGTCCCTGGCCCTGATCGGGGTTATCTGGCAGCTCTTCTACAACCGGGACAGCGGGCTGCTGAACTTCCTGCTGGGCACCGCGGGAACCCCGCAGGCGGTGGACTGGTTCGGCGACTCCGGGGTCAACATCTGGGCCGCGCTCATCGCCGCCACCTGGCGGCACGCCGGCTACGTCATGATCCTGTATTTGGCCGGCCTGAAGGGTGTGGACCCCACGCTCCGCGAAGCCGCGCAGATCGACGGCGCTAACGCGGTACAGACTTTCTTCCGGGTCATCTTTCCGGCCATGCGGCCGGTGAACGTCATCATCATCGTGATCACCGTGATCGAGTCCCTCCGGGCATTCGACATTGTCTACGTGATCAACCGCGGCACCAACGGCCTGGAACTCATCAGTGCCCTGGTCATCCAAAACCTGGTCGGCGAGGGTCAGGTGATCGGCGTCGGATCGGCGCTGGCCGTCATCCTCCTTGTCATTTCCCTGGTCCCCATCACGTTCTACCTGTCCAGGGCATTCGGAAAGGACAAAGAGGCATGAGCATCGCACAGCCCACGGATGCGCCCGCAGCGAGCAACTCGGCCGCCGGGCGGAGTGCCGGTACGGGCTCCCGCCAGCCGGCCAACGCGAAACGCGGCAAGCGCCACTACGGCATCCACATTTTCCTCATGGTGCTCGCCATCATGTGGCTCATTCCCTTGGTGTGGACCATCTTCACGGCCCTGCGGCCCAAGGCGGACACGGACAAGTACGGCTACTTCAGCTTCGAGGGATCCTTTAATTTCGACAACTTCAGCCAGGCCTGGACGCAGGGCGGCTTTGCCCAGTACGCCTGGAACTCCGCCCTGATCACCATCCCCTCGGTCATCCTGGTGCTCTTCTTCGCTTCAATGATGGCGTTCGCGGTGAGCCGGGTCAGCTGGAAGTTCAACGTCACGCTGCTGATCATGTTCACGGCTGGCAACCTGCTCCCGCCGCAGGTTCTCGCCGCGCCCCTGTTCGAAATGTTCAAACTGCTGCCGCTGCCGTACAGCGTCAGCGATTCCGGGAGCCTGCTCAACACCTACATCAGCGTGATCGCGGTGGATACCGCGTTCCAGATCGGCTTCGTGACCTTCGTCCTGTCGAACTACATGAAGGCGCTCTCCCCCGAACTCACGGAGGCAGCCCTGGTTGACGGGGCCGGAATCTGGCGCCAGTACTGGGACATCATCCTGCCGCTGTGCCGCCCCGCGCTGGCCGCCATGGGCACGCTGGAAGTCATCTTCATCTACAACGACTTCTTCTGGCCGCTGCTCTTCCTGCAAAGCGGAGACCGCCTCCCGCTGACCACAGCGGTGAACAACCTCCAGGGCCAGTTCCTCTCCAATTACAACCTCATCGCCGCGGGCGCCATGATCACGGCCATCCCCGCCCTGGTGATCTACCTCCTGCTCCAGCGGCACTTCGTAGCCGGCCTGACGCTCGGCTCCAGCAAAGGATAATTGTGGACAACACCACCAACCACCACAACACCGCCATGGACTACATCACCGCACGCCTCGGTTCCGAGGGATCTCCGATGCTCGGCTTCGGCGGCGACTACAACCCCGAGCAATGGCCGGAGGAGACCTGGGAAGAAGACGTCCGGCTCATGAACGAGGCCGGCGTCAACCTGGTCAGCGTGGGCATCTTCAGCTGGTCGCTGCTGGAACCTTCGGAAGGCGTCTACGAGTTCGGCTGGCTGGACCGGGTGCTGGATCTGCTCCACGCCAACGGCATCCGGGTTGACCTGGCCAACGCCACGGCCTCTCCGCCGCCCTGGTTCAGCCACAAGTACCCGGAGTCGCTTCCGGTTACCGCCGACGGCGTCCGGCACAGCTACGGTTCCCGGCAGGCGTTCGCTGCCTCCAGCCCCGACTACCGGCGCGCTGCCGCGGCGCTGACCGAGCAGATCGCCAGCCGCTACAAGGACCATCCGGCGGTCGTCATGTGGCACATCCACAACGAATACGGCTGCCACAACCAGCCGGACTTCTCCGACGGAGCCGCGGCCGGCTTCCGGGTTTGGCTGAAGAACCGCTACGGCACCCTCGACGGGCTCAACGCCGCCTGGGGCACCGCGTTCTGGTCCCAGCGCTACTACGACTGGGAGGAGATCCTGCCGCCGCGCACCTCCGGAACCTGGGTCAACCCCACCCAGCAACTCGATTTCGCGCGGTACTCCTCGGATGAACTCCTCGAATGCTACAAAGCCGAAGCGGCCATCATCCGCTCACACTCGAAGCACCCGGTCACCACCAACTTCATGGGCTTCAACATGGGCCTGCACCAGCCGGTGGACTACTGGCGCTGGTCCGAGGAGATGGACGTGGTCTCCAACGACCACTACCTGATTGCCGAGGACCTGCGGAACTTCCAGGAACTGGCCGCGACGGCGGACCTGACCCGGGGCTGGGCCAACGGCAAGCCGTGGCTGCTGATGGAACATTCCACCTCGGCGGTGAACTGGCAGCCCCGCAACATCGCCAAGGCGCCCGGGGAGATGCTGCGCAACGCCATGCAGCACGTGGCCCGCGGCGCCGACGGCGCGCTGTTCTTCCAGTGGCGGGCCTCGCGCGCCGGCGCCGAGAAGTTCCACTCTGGGATGCTGCCGCACGCCGGAACGGACACCAAGGTATGGCGCGAGGTGGTCCAGCTCGGCCAGGCGCTGCGCAGCCTCGCCGAAATCAGCGGTTCGACGGTCACCGGCGCATCCGGCCGGGTGGACGTCGCCATCCTGCACGACACCGACGCCCGCTGGGCCTCGGAGCTGGACTCCCACCCGAGCGTCGACGCCTCCAATATCGCCGAAACCCGGCGCTGGCACGATGCCTTCTTCCGGGCCGGCATCCCGACGGACTTCCGCCAGAGCACGGACGAGCTGTCCGGCTACCGGCTTGTCGTTGCGCCGATGCAGTACCTGGTCAGCGACGCCGGAGCAGCGAAACTCGACGCCTACGTGCGCGCCGGCGGCCACCTCGTGGTCACCTATTTCTCGGGTATCGTGGACGAAAATGACCACATCAGGCTTGGCGGCTACCCCGGCGCGTTCCGCGAGCTGCTGGGCGTCCGGATGGAAGAATTCTTCCCGCTGCGTGCAGCGGAAACCGTCCGGCTCGATAACTTCGGCGTCGGCTCCTGCTGGAACGAACTGGGACAGGCCACCACCGCCGAGGTCCTCGCGGCCGTGGCAGAGGGCCCGGCGTCAGGTTCCCCCGCCGTGACCCGCAACCGTGCCGGCAGCGGCCGCTCGTACTACGTCTCCACCACAATGGCCCCCGAAGGGCTGGGTGAACTGCTGACCCTCGTCTGCGACGACGCCGGCGTGCAACCCCTGGTCCCGGACCTGCCGGACCAGGTGGAGGTCTCCCGGCGCAGCAAGGACGGGACCGACTGGACGTTCTGCATCAACCACGGAGAGCGGGACGTCCGGTTGCCGCTGGACGGCGTTGACGTTCTCTCGGGGACCGAACTCGACGGCGGACTCGGCCTCGCCGCCGGCGCGGTCGCCGTCGTCCGGTCGCCCGCCGCCCAGCTCGCCGGCTCTTCCGCCAGCCACTCCAACCAATCCAGCGGCTCCGCACAGCCAAGCCGCTCAAGCCTCTAAGGACGCCACATGCTCGCCGCAGCCCGACACTCAGCCATCCTCGCCGAGGTCCAACGTGAACGGATCGTCCGGGTCGCGGACCTCGCCAGGATGCTGGGCGTCTCGCTGATGACGGTGCGCCGGGACATCGACGCGCTCGATGCCGCCGGCGCGGTCGAGAAGATCCACGGCGGGGCCAAGCTACCGGGCGGCGCCAGCACCCACGAGCCTGGCTTCGAGCTGAAAGTAACCCAGCTCAAGGACGAGAAGATGGCCATCGCGCACGAGGCGGCCGCCCAGGTGCGCGAGGGCATGGCGGTGGGTCTGAGCGCGGGAACCACCACCTGGGCGCTGGCCCAGTTGCTGTCGACCGGTCCACGAATCACCGTGGTCACCAACTCGGTGCGGATTGCGGACGTCTTCCACCAGAGCTCCTCGTCATCCACGGTGATTCTGACCGGCGGCGAGCGCACCCCGTCCGATGCGCTGGTGGGACCGCTGGCCACGTCCTCGCTCAAGCAGCTTCATCTGGACGTGCTCTTCCTCGGCGTCCACGGTGTCGATGCAGACGCCGGTTTCACCACCCCGAACGTGCTCGAGGCCGAAACCGACAGGGCCTTCGTGGCCGCGGCGCGGCGGGTGGTGGTCCTCGCCGACCACACCAAGTGGGGCACGCTCGGCATCAGCACCATCGCGGCGCTTGAGGACGCAGACGAACTCATCAGCGACGACCGGCTGGGCAGCGAGGCCAGGCGCGTCCTGGGCGAACGCGTCGGCCGGCTGCGCCTGGCCCCCACCGGAGCAGCGTCCGGCGCCGCTGCCGGCTGACGCACCCCGGCCCCCTACGACCCACATCCAACCTGACAACGCCAGGAGCTGCAGTGCACAACCCGGACTTAGACCTTGCCGCGGATCCCCAGGCAGGCACCACCACGCCCCCGGCACCGCTTTACCTGCGGCGCTCCGGGACGGCGCTGCTGATTGACTTCAGCACCGGCGAACCGGCCCTGTTGCACTTCGGCGCCGACCTTGGGCCGGACCTGCCGGACCTTTCCCTGCTGCGTGACCCCGTCCCGCACTCGGCGCTGGACACGCCGGTCACGCTGGGGCTGGTCCCGCAGGCGTCCTCGGGCTGGCGCGGGCGTCCCGGCCTCCGCGGCCACCGCAACGGCCGGGCGTTCTCGCCGCGCCTCCGGCTGGCATCAGCCGACGTGAACGACGCCGGCTACGCCGTCATCACGCAGACCGACCCCGAGGCCGGCATCACCATCCAGACCGAGATCCGGCTCAACGACGGCGGGCTGCTCCAGTTGCGCCACCGCCTGACAAACGACGGACCGGACGAGTACACCGTCGAAGAACTCGCGGCGGTGTTGCCGGTGGGCCGCGCCGCCAACGAAATCCTGGATTTGACCGGCCGCTGGTGCCGGGAATCCCACCCCCAGCGTCTCCCGCTCCACCAGGGCACCTGGGTGCGCTCCGGCCGGCACGGCAGGACCGGCCACGATGCCTCGCTGCTGCTCGCGGCCGGCAGCGGCGGGTTCGGGTACCGCCACGGGCAAGTGTGGGCTGTCCACCTGGGCTGGAGCGGGAACCACGAAAGCTTCGTCGACACAGCCGGCGATGGCCGGACGGTGATCGGCGCATCGGAGCTGCTCGGCTCCGCTGAGGTCACGTTGGCGCCCGCGGAGCGCTATGACACGCCCTGGCTCTTCGCCGCCTACTCTGGCGCCGGGCTCGATGGCATCAGCGAGGCCTTCTACGCCTGGTTCCGCGACCGGCCGCACCACCCGGGCGTGGCCTCGGGCAAGCCCCGGCCGGTGGTCCTGAACGTCTGGGAGGCGGTCTACTTCGACCACCGGCTGCCGGCCCTGCTGGAGCTGGCCGACGCCGCAGCCAGCCTCGGCGTGGAACGCTACGTGCTCGACGACGGCTGGTTCCGCGGCCGAAGGAACGACACCGCCGGCCTGGGCGACTGGTACGTTGACGAACAGCTCTGGCCCGATGGCCTGACGCCACTGATCGACGCGGTGACAGGCCACGGCATGGAGTTCGGCCTCTGGGTGGAACCGGAAATGGTCAACGAGGACTCGGACCTGGTCCGCGCGCATCCGGACTGGATCGCCGGACCGGCTCCGCACCCGGGAACGGGCGCCTCGGGCGACGTGCGGTTGCCGGAGCGGTGGCGGCACCAGCAGGTCCTCGACCTGGTCAACCCGGAGGCGTGGCAGTACATCTACGACCGGCTCGATGCCCTCCTGCGGGAGAACCGGATCAGCTACCTCAAGTGGGACCAGAACCGGGACCTGACCGAGATGGGCCACGCCGGGCGGCCCTCCGTGCACGCCCAGACCATGGCCGTCTACCGGCTCCTGGACGCACTGCGCGCCGCACACCCCGGCGTCGAAATTGAGAGCTGCTCCTCGGGCGGCGCCCGCGTGGATCTCGGCATCCTGGAACGCACGGACCGCGTCTGGGGTTCGGACTGCAACGATGCCCTGGAACGCCAGACCATCCAGCGCTGGACCGGGATGGTGGTGCCGCCGGAGCTGGTCGGCTCGCACATTGGGCCCACCACGAGCCACACCACGGCCCGCACCCACGACCTGTCGTTCCGCGCCATCACCGCCATGTTCGGCCACTTCGGCCTCGAGTGGGATGTCCGCGGACTCGACCCCGCCGAGCACACGGAGCTCGCGCACGCGATAGCCCTGTACAAGGAGTACCGTTCCCTGCTGCACAGCGGCCGGATGGTGCGGGCGGACGAACCCGATCCTGCCCTAAGGCTGCACGGCGTCGTCGCGCACGACGGCAGTGAAGCGCTGTACGCCCTGGTCTCCACGGCGACGTCGTTTGCCGAAGTGCCGGGGCGAGTCTGCCTGCCGGGATTGCAGCCCGACCGCCGCTACCGGGTGGAGGCCGTCTACCCGTCTGCGGACGACTCCCACGCGTTCATCCAAACCGCGCCGCCGCCCTGGCTCGGCACCGGCATCGAGGCCAGCGGCCAGTTCCTGGCAATGTCCGGCATGCCGATGCCGGTCCTCAACCCCGAGCATGGCGTCCTCCTCGCAGTCCGCCACGTGCACGACCCCGCCAGCGGCGGCCAGCCCGTAAGGAACTCCTAGCATGGGCCAGATCACCAAGCGCGCCCACCGTCTCTCCGACGGACGGGACCTGATCTACTTCGACGACGCCGACACGACGCTCGGCCCCGAGCGCGGACCGGACCTTCGCGAGCCGGCAGCGCGGCCGCCTACCGCCACCATGCGCCAGGACGTCCTCACCGGCGAATGGATTTCGATCGCCGCGGCCCGGCAGAACCGGGTGGTGCTGCCGCCGTCACACCTGGACCCGCTGGCGCCGGCGTCCCCGGAGAACCCCTCGGAGATTCCGAGCCTTTATGACGTGGCCGTCTTCGAGAACAAGTCCCCGTCCTTCGGGCCCGCGCTGTCCGGACCGGACGCGCCAGAGGGCCTTGAGGACCTTGCCCGGGTGGGCCTGGGCCGGAGCCGCCAGTCCGTGGGCCGGTGCGAAGTGGTGTGCTTCTCCCCCGAACACACCGGGTCCCTCGCGCGGCTCTCCCTCTCGCGGATGCGCACCGTGGTGGAGGCCTGGGCGGATCGGACGGCCGCTTTGTCTGCGCTGCCCGGCGTCGAACAGGTTTTTCCGTTCGAAAACCGGGGCGAGGCAATCGGCGTGACCCTCCACCACCCGCACGGGCAGATCTACGCCTACCCGTACATCACCCCGCGCACCGCCCAACTGATCCGCACCATCGAGGACTACGGCGGCACGCTGTTCGAGGACATCCTCAGCTTCGAGCAAAAATCCGACCGGGTCCTGCTCCGTGGCGAGCACTGGACGGCGTTTGTCCCGTTCGCCGCTCGGTGGCCGCTGGAGGTGCATATGCTCCCGCACCGGCACGTCCCGGACCTCGCCGCAACAACGGACGATGAACGCGACGAATTCTCCCGGCTCTACAGCCGGCTGCTCCGCGGCGTCGACGCGCTCTACGACACCCCCACGCCCTACATTTCGGCCTGGCACCAGGCTCCGGTGCATTCCCACCGGGAGGATGTCCGGCTGATGCTCCAGCTGACCTCGCCCCGGCGGGAGGAGAACAAACTCAAGTACCTGGCCGGCTCCGAGGCGGCCATGGGGGCATTCATCGCCGATATTCCGCCCGAGACAGCGGCCGCGCGGCTCCGGGCCGCCATCGCCAAGGTAGACATCCACCAGGAAGCCGCCAACCAGAAAGCCCCAGCACAGAAAGCAACAGCACAGCCATGACCGACCTTGCCCAGCGCAGCCGCGCCTTCTTCACCAGCCAGTTCGGTTACGCACCGGAGGGTCTGTGGTCCGCTCCCGGCCGCGTCAACCTCATCGGCGAACACACCGACTACAACGACGGCTTCGCCTTCCCCCTGGCCATCGGGATGCGGACCGCCGTGGCGGCCGGCGTCCGCACGGACCGGCTGTTCCGGGTCACGAGCGATTCGTTCCCCGGCGTCGTGGAGCTCGACTTCGAGGCGCTGACGCCGGAAAACCTGCAGGGCTGGGCCGCCTACCCCTTGGGGGTGGCCTGGGCCATGTCCCGCGCCGCGGCCGAGCGAGGAACGGCCGATTCACTTCCCGGCCTGGACCTTGCACTGAGCTCGGATGTGCCGGCCGGGGCAGGCTTATCCTCGTCTGCCGCCCTTGAGTGCGCCGTGGCCATTGCCTTGAACGAGGTGTGGGGGCTGGAGCTAGGCCGACCGGAGCTGGCCCGGATCGGCCAGCTTGCCGAGAACGGGGTGGTCGGGGCGCCTACCGGAATCATGGACCAGTCGGCGTCCCTGCTGGGCGAGCCGGACCACGGCATCCTGCTCGACTGCCGCAGCCTGCAGACACAAGCGGTCCCCCTCGGATTCGCGAGCGGCGGCTTGTCGCTCCTCGTGATCGACACCCGCACCAGCCACTCCCACGCCGACGGCGGCTACGCCAGCCGCCGGCGCGCCTGCGAGGCCGGGGTCAGCGCCCTGGGCGTCGAAGCCCTGCGGGATCTCGGGCCGGAGGACTTGCCGCGCGCCGAGGCCGTACTGGACCCGGAGACCTTCCGCCGTGTCCGGCACGTCATCACCGAAAACCAGCGGGTCCTGGACACCGTCGCCGCGCTGCAGGCGGAAGGCCCGGGCGCCATCGGCGCGTTCCTCGACGCCTCGCATGTGTCCATGCGGGACGACTTCGAGATCTCCACGCCCGAGCTGGACCTCGCCGTGTCCAGCGCCCAGCAGCTGGGCGCCATCGGTGCGCGCATGACCGGCGGCGGCTTTGGCGGCGCCGCCATCGCACTTGTCCGGGACGCCGACGCCGAAACGGTCAGCGAGGGGATTGCCCAGGCCTTCGCCCGGGCGGGATTTAGCGCACCGAGCATCTTTCCCGTCACGGCAGCCGGCGGCGCCCGCCGCGAACCCTAGGCCGCCAGAACCCTAGGCCGCCAGTCGCGTCAGACGCGGGCGAGCCCCGCGACCTCGGCGAGCAGCTCCACGGAGCGCAGACGGTCCTCCACCGCGGCGCTCTGGTGCGCGACGATGAGTTCGTCGGCGTCGGCGTGCGCCGTGAACTCGTCCAGGTACTCCAGCACCGCGCCCGGGGTGCCCACGGCGGAGTACTTCATCATCTGCGCCATGTGCTGGCCCTGCGGCGAGTCCAGGATCATGTCGGCCTCGTCGTCGCTGAAGACGCGGCCGTTGCCGAAGAACAGCGACACCCGGGCCCGCTTGGTGGCCTGGAACATCGCCTGCGCGTCGGCGGCGGAATCGGCGGCGATCACGTTCACGCCGGCGATCACGTGCGGGGCCTCGAGCTGCTCGGACGGCCGGAACTCGCGGCGGTAAAGCGCCACGGCGTCCTGCAGGGCGTTGGGCGCGAAGTGCGAGGCGAAGGCGTAGGGCAGCCCCAGTTGCGCCGCCAGCTTGGCACCGAAGAGCGAGGAACCGAGGATGTACAGCGGGACGTTGGTGCCCTTGCCCGGGGTGGCCTCCACACCGGGGATGCGGGTGGGTCCGGTCAGGTAGCCCTGCAGTTCCAGGACATCCTGCGGGAAGCTGTCCGCGCTCATCGGATCCCGGCGCAGGGCGCGCATGGTGTTCTGGTCGCTGCCCGGCGCACGGCCCAGACCGAGGTCGATCCGGCCCGGGTGCAGGGTTTCCAGCGTGCCGAACTGCTCGGCAATGGTCAGCGGCGCGTGGTTGGGCAGCATCACGCCGCCGGCCCCGAGCCGGATGGTCTTGGTCTGCGCGGCGATGTGCGCGATCAGCACACTGGTAGCCGAGGAGGCAATGGACGACATGTTGTGGTGCTCGGCGTACCAGATGCGCCGGTAGCCCAGTTCCTCGGCGCGCTGCGCCATGGCCACGCTGCCGGCGAAGCTGTCTGCCGCCGTCTGGCCCTTGCCGATGATTGCCAGGTCAAGGATGGAAAGCGGAACAGTCACGGAAAAGCCGGCCTTTCGTAGCGGGGAAGTTGGGAGGTGCGCGGGGCCGTCCTGCGGTCGGGCGCCTACAGGTGGCAACGACGGCGGTGCCCGTCTTATTTCTGCCAATCTCCGTTGCGGTGGCCACACTGCCGGAATACTCAGCACCCTTACTGTGTTGCCGCCACTATGAGCAACGACAACCCGCAGTATCAGGATCTGTCCGCGACGATCGACTTGAAAGACGTGGGAACCGTGCACCGCCTGGGCTTCGGCGCCATGCGCATTGTCGGGGACGGCGTCTGGGGCGAACCCGCCAACCGGGAGGCGGCCATCGCCGTCGTCCGCCGGGCCGTCGAGCTCGGCGTCGACTTCATCGACACCGCCGACTCATACGGGCCCAACATCAGCGAGGAGATCCTCGCCGAGGCCCTGCACCCCTACCGGGACGGCCTGAAAATCGCCACCAAGGTCGGGTTCACCCGCACCGGGCCGGACGAATGGATCCCCTTGGGCCGCGCCGAATACCTGCGCCAGCAGACCGAGCTGAGCCTGCGCAAGCTCAAGGTGGACGCACTGGACCTGCTGCAGCTGCACCGGATCGACCCGAAAGTGGATCCGGAAGAACAGTTCAGTGTGCTCCGCGACCTGCAGAAAGAGGGCAAGGTCAAGGCCCTCGGGCTCTCCCAGGTCAGCGTGGCCGAACTGGAGCAGGCCGGGAAGTACTTCACCGTCTCGACCGTGCAGAACCGCTACAACCTGACGGACCGCAGCTCCGAGGACGTCCTCGGCTACGCCGAAGAGCACGGCATCGGCTTCATCCCTTGGGCCCCGATCTCGGCCGGCGAACTCGCCCGGCCCGGCGGCCCCCTGGATGAAGCCGCCACGCGGCTGGGCGCCACCACCTCCCAGGTGGCCCTCGCCTGGCTGCTGCGCCGCTCCCCCGTCATGATGCCCATCCCCGGCACCGGCTCGGTCAAGCACCTCGAAGAGAACCTGGCCGCCGCCGGCGTCGTCCTCGACGACGCCACCTTCGCCGAGCTCGACGCCGCACGCTAAGCCCCACACCACCCCATCCCCACCTTTGACCGGCCCCGTGGCCGGCAGAACAGGAGCAAGAACATGGCTAACATCCTGATGGTCGTATCCGCCGCCGATTCCCTCACCATGCGGGACGGCAGCAAGCACCCCACCGGCTACTGGGCCGAAGAGCTGGTCGTCTCGCACCAGACCCTGCGCGACGCGGGGCACAGCGTCAGCATCGCAACCCCCGGTGGCGCCAAGCCCACCGTCGACGAGGTCAGCCTCGCCCCCGAATCCGCCGGCGGCCAGGACCGCGCCGACGGCTTCCGCAAGTACATTGCCGAGATCGACGGCGAGCTCTCCGCCCCGCTGGTGCTGGCCGACGTCGACCTCTCCGGCTACGACGCGATCGTGATGCCCGGCGGCCACGGCCCGATGGCCGACCTGTACCAGGACGCGGACCTGGGCCGTCTGCTGACCGAGGCCAACAAGGCAGGAAAGATCATCGCGCCGTTCTGCCACGGTCCGGCCGGCCTGCTGAGCGCCGTCGACGACGCCGGAACCTTCGCCTTCGCCGGGCGCCGCCTCACCGTGTTCACCAACGAAGAGGAACTTGGCGGCGGCACCGGCGAGAACACACCGTGGTTCGTCGAGGACGTGCTGAAGGAGAAGGGTTCGACCGTGGAAAACGGCGCAGCCTGGAGCTCCAACGTGGTCCGCGACGGCAACCTCATCAGCGGCCAGAACCCCCAGTCGAGCGAGGACGTGGCGAAGGAAGTCCTGAAGGCCCTGGCCGAATAACCGCGCCGGCTAGGCCGCAAAAAAGGACGAGAATAAAACATTGGCCGAAGCCGGGTCGGCACTGGCGGACCCGGCTAAGCTAGCCGCATGGCCATCAAATCCACTGCAGATAAAGTCGCCACCATCCAGAAGGGCTACACCCTGGAAGGGCCCACAATCGAGCTGGGGGCCGCGATCGTCGACGGCGAACTCCACAAAGACGCCCCCGTCCGCCTGCCGCTGGCGATGATGAACCGCCATGGCCTGGTGGCCGGTGCGACCGGCACCGGCAAGACCGTGACCCTGCACATGATGGCGGAGCAGCTCTCCACGGCCGGCGTCCCCGTGTTCCTGGCGGACATCAAGGGCGACCTCTCCGGCCTCGCCACGGCCGCCACCGGTTCGGAGAAGCTGAAGGCCCGCACCGACAGCATCGGGCAGGCCTGGTCCGGCAAGACCTTCCCGGTGGAATTCCTGGCCCTCGGCGGCGATGGCGCCGGCATCCCGGTCCGTTCCACGATCACCTCGTTCGGTCCCATCCTGCTGTCCCGCGTGATGGAGCTCAACGAAACCCAGGAGTCCAGCCTGCAGCTGGTCTTCCACTTCGCGGACAAGAACAACCTGGAACTGATCGACCTGAAAGACCTGCGCGCGGTGATCCAGTTCCTGACCTCGGACGAGGGCAAGGACGAGCTGGAGAACCTCGGCGGGCTCTCGAAATCAACCGCCGGCGTCATCCTCCGCGAACTCATCACGCTTGAGGCGCAGGGCATGGAAAAGTTCTTCGGCGAGCCGGAATTCGACACCGCCGAGCTGCTGCGGACCGCGCCGGACGGCCGCGGCGTGGTGACCTGCCTCGAACTGCCCACCCTGCAGACCAAGCCCATGTTGTTCTCCACCTTCCTGATGTGGCTGCTGGCCGACCTGTTCGAGGACCTGCCCGAGGCGGGCGACCTGGACAAGCCGAAGCTCGTGTTCTTCCTGGACGAGGCGCATCTGCTGTTCAACGGCGCGTCCAAAGCCTTCCTCGACGCGATCACCACGACGGTGCGGCTGATCCGGTCCAAGGGCGTGGGCATCTTCTTCGTGACCCAGACGCCAAAGGATGTTCCCGCCGACGTTCTGGGCCAGCTGGCCAACCGGGTTCAACACGCCCTGCGCGCTTTCACCCCGGAGGATGCCAAGGCGCTCAAGGCGACAGTCTCCACCTTCCCGATGAGTGACTACGACCTGGAGGAGACCCTGACGTCGGCCGGAATCGGCGAGGCCGTGATCACCGTCATGAATGAGAAGGGCGCACCCACCCCCGTGGCCCTGACCCGGCTGCGGGCGCCTGAGTCAGTGATGGGCCCGAGCGACGATTCGCTGATTGCCAGCACGGTGGCTGGATCGGCCCTGCTCGCCAAGTACGGCACCGCCGTGGACAACGTTTCCGCCTACGAGAAGCTTGCGGGCCGGCAGGCAGCGCCCACCGGCCCGGCAGCCGGCGGCTCCGCCTCCGGTTCGGGTTCCGACGGCGGGGTGGACCCCAACGCCGTCGACGCCGACGCCCGCCGGATCGAGGAAGAGATCCTGGGCCGCCCCAGCAGCCGCCCGGCACAGTCACCGGCACCCGAACGGGACCGGGCGCCGCAGCGTCGTGCCCCGGAGCCGGAGTCCGGCGGCGGAATGGCCGGCGACCTCGCCGGCGCGCTGGGCGGCGCCCTTGGCGGCGGCCTGAAGAGCATGGCCCGCTCGCTGGGCACCCAGATCGGCCGGGAGCTGCTCCGCGGCGTCTTCGGCACCTCCTCCCGGCGGCGCCGGCGCTAGGAGGCAGCCGGCGCTAGGCAGCCCGGCGGGCAGCCGGCCAGGCGGAAAGCCGTGACCGCCCGGCTGGAATGGTGCACGTCACAACCGGACCTCTTGACACCAGCGTTCCGCGGGCGTGCAGGTAACCTAAGGTACGTGCAGATGAGTCAGGCGTTGGTCAGGATTGCAGCCATGTGGCTGTTGGGCCTGATGCTCGCCGTGGCGGGCGCCGTCGTCGCAATCAATCTGGTGAACAATTCCATTGCCAGCCCGCAGCAGCCGGTCCGTGAGTACCTGGACGCGCTGCAGAAGGGCGAAGGCGGGAAGGCGCTCGGCCTGGTGCATGCCTCCGTGCCGCAAAGCAACCCGGCCATGCTGGACGGTGAGGCGCTGAAGACCGCGGCCGCGAAGATCTCCGACGTAAAGATCGGCAACGCGCAGGACCGCGGCGGAAACCAGGTGATGGTTCCGATCGACTACACGATCGACGGCAGCCAACAGCGCACAGAGTTCCTGCTGCAACGCTCCGGCACCCAGTGGCTCTTCTTCCACGACTGGTCCTTCGTCCCGTCCGCGCTGCCGGTCCTCGACGTCACCGTCGTGAATTCGAACCAAGCCTCCCTCAACGGGGTCCCGGTCAACATGCCCAACGGCCGCAACTCCTTTGCCGTGTTCTACCCTGGCGAGTACGAGGCATCCCTGAACGGCCAGTTCTTCGCCGCCCCCGCAACCCGGACAACCGTTGCCAGCCGGGATATGCCCTCGGCACCGTTGAACCTGCTCACCCAGGCCACGGACGGGCTCAAGAGCGCCGTCACCGCCAAGGTCAAGGAGTTCCTGGACAACTGCGCGGACCAGGCCGACAAGCAGCAGCGGCTGCAGCCCGACTGCCCGTTCTACCACGCCACGAACGACCGGGTGGTGGACGGGACGATCGACTGGAGCATCACCGACTACCCTGCCGTCAGCATCGAGCCCTTCGGCGGCCGTTGGGTGGTCGCGCCACTGGACGGCAAGGCGCGGATCAAGGCCCGCCAGGAGGACCTGTTCACCGGCGCCGTCACGGAGCTCAACGCGGTCCACGACTTCAGCTTCACCACCCGCCTGGACATCGACGGCGACACGGTCAAGCTCACCCCGCAGCTAAGCAACTAGGACTGCCGCACCGCGTCACGCGGGACCTCCCGTGGCACGCAAAAGGCTGCCGCCCGCGACCAGCTGGGTCGCGGGCGGCAGCCTTTCGTGTGTCTATGCCGGTCGGTTTAGTCCATGCCGCGCAGGTCCAGGACCAGCTCGGTGTCACCGTCCGCCTGCAGCACCACCGGGATGCCCCAGTCCTGCTGGTACAGGTGGCACGCCGCGTGGTCCGGGATCTCGCCGTCGGCGTCTTCGGGGCCGTCACAGGCCGCGGCGCGTGCAGTAATGTGCAGCACGCCCTCGGGGACGTCGGCGGCGAGCTCCAGGGTGCGGAGCAGGCCCACGGAGGTCCCGCCGCCCGCCACCAGCAGCTCCGGCGGGGTGGAGGAGATCTTCAGCTGCGTCGGGTCGCCCCAGCGGTCGTCGAGCTTCTGCCCGGTCGGTGCCGTGAACCGAACCGTCAGGGACATCAGCCCCGGGGCGACGGGGCTCTTGGGGCGGTGGGTCTGGGACGCCCCTTCGTCGACCTGCTGTGCTTCCTTGGGGATGGGCACGTAGACGAGCTGGTGCTTGTTGGCCTCGACCACCACCAGCAACGGCTCGGCGCCGGCCACATGGGTGTGGTCCACGATCACGTCCGAGGGTTCGGAGAGGCCCCGGGCAAGCGTGGAGACCGTCCCGGTGGCGGGGTCGTAGCGGCGGACTGCACCGTTGTAGGTGTCCGCGATCGCCACCGAACCGTCGGGCAGCACCGTCACGCCCAGCGGGTGCTGGAGCCGGGCCTCCGCGGCCGGTCCGTCGCGGAAGCCGAAATCGAACAGGCCCTTGCCCACGGCGGACTCCACAGTGATGGCGCCGTCGTCGGAAATGACGAGTTTGCGCAGCGCCGAGGTTTCGGAGTCGGCCACCCAGATGTTGCCGTCGGCGTCCTCGGCCAGGCCGGAGGACTGGGCGAACCAGGCTTCTGCGGCCGGACCGTCGAGCAGACCCTCGAGGCCGTTGCCGGCGACTATGTTCACGGCGCCGGAGAGGGGGTCGAAGCTGAAGATCTGATGCACGCCGGCCATCGCGACCACGACCGCGTTCAGCTTGCTGGACCAGACAACGTCCCAGGGCGAGCTCAGTGAAACCTGCAGCGGATCCGCTTCAAGCCGGGCGCCGTAGGCGGCACCCTCCTCGTCCACGCGTGCCGGGCCGGTCTCAAGCAGCCGCTGGACCCCGTTGCCGGCCAGCGTGGTGACGGTGCCGTCCGCGAGGGACAGCCCACGGAGCCGGTGGTTGACGGAGTCGGCAACCACGACGTCGTAGCCGGTCTTGGCGGCGACTTCCTCCGGGAGCAGGACCAGGCCCTGCGGCTCGTTGAAACGCGCGTCGGCGCCGCCGTCGGCGTAGCCCTTCTCGCCCGAACCGTAGGTGCCCAGCACCGTCTCGAAGTCGGTGGAGAGCTCCACCAGGCGGTGGTGGCCGGTGTCGGTCACCAGCCAGGAACCGGCGTCGGCGGCTGCAGCGGAGTCTCCGCGGCCGGCCGGAAGATAGAGGGCCTTGCCCGGGAACCGCAGCGTGCCCGACGTCGGCTCCGGCGCCACGTACGGGCCGTCGCCGCGGTGCAGGGTGCCCTTGGCCTCGTGCTCGGCGATCAGCTCGGGGATGAGCACGGCCAGGCCGTCCGCGTGGCCCTCACCGGAGAGGTGCGCCACGATGTAACCCTCGGGGTCTATCACCACGAGGGTGGGCCAGGCACGAGCGGTGTAGGCCTTCCATGTGTCCAGCTCCGGGTCGTCCAGCACCGGGTGGCGGATCTCGTAGCGCTCGACGGCGGCGGCCAGGGCCACCGGATCCGCTTCGTGCTCGAACTTGGGCGAGTGCACGCCGACAGTCACCAGAACGTCGGAGTACTGCTGTTCGAGCGGGCGGAGTTCATCCAGGACGTGAAGGCAGTTGATGCAGCAGAAGGTCCAGAAGTCGAGCAGCACGATCTTGCCGCGCAGGGATTCGAGGTCCAGGGACTTGCCGCCCGTGTTCAGCCAGCCCCGGCCCACAAGTTCGGAGGCCCGGACCCGGAGGTGGGTGCGTACGGTTTCGCTCATCAGCGTCCTTCCAGCTTTGAATTGCGTTCTGCCAGCTTCGCGTCGCGTTCGGCGAGCTGGGCAAACATATCGTTGTAAGCGGTGAGATCGGCGTCGTTATTCCTGTCCGCCGCGCGGTCGGTGCGTTTAGACTCCCGCGCGTCGGAGCGGGACCACATGACGGCGACGCCGATCGCCACCAGCAGGGTGGGCACTTCGCCGATCCCCCACGCCACCGCGCCGCCCATCTGCTGGTCCAGCAGGGCCGAGGGCCCCCAGGTGCGGCCCAGGTTGCCGAAGTAGTCGGCGGCCAGCAGCCCGGTGCCGCCCATGATGGAGACGCCGAAGAAGGCATGGAAGCCCATGGTGGCCAGCAAAAGCAGCAGCCGCATCGGGTACGGTGCGCGCCTGGGCAACGGATCCGTGCCGATCATGGTCAGCACGAAGATGTAGCCGGTCAGCGTGAAGTGCAGGTTCATCAGTTCGTGGCCCACGTGGTCGCGCATGGCGTAGCCGAAGGCGTCCGAGTAGTAGAAGAGGATGATGGAGCCGGCGAAGTTGGCCGCGGCGAACAGCGGGTGCGTGACGAGCTGCGAGAACTTCGAGTGCACGAAGATCAGCAGCCATTCCCGCGGCCCCCGGGAGCTGTCACGCCGCGCGGTCAGCGCCCGCAGCGCGAGCGTGACGGGCGCGCCCAGGACCAGGAAGATCGGGGCCACCATGGTCAAGGCCATGTGGTCCACCATGTGTGCCGAGAACAGTACCCGGCCGTAGACCGACGGCGGCCCGGACGTGATGTACGTGAGGACCACCAGGCCGATCACCCAGTTCACGGTACGGAACCAAGACCATGAGTCGCCCCGCCGGCGCAGCGTCCGGATGCCCAGGAAGTAGGAGACCAGGCCAAAGACGGCGACGGCGACCCAGAGCCAGTCGAACCGCCATTCTGTCAGCCAGCGCTGCGGAGTCAGCTCCGGGGGAAGTTCGTAGCCGGACAGAATGAAGGCCGGCGACGCGTCCGGGGCGAAGGTGGTGGGCTCCGGCGGGGCCGATCGGCCAAGCGCGACGGCGATTCCCGACGTCGCCCCCATGATCAGGAGCTCGACGAGGACCAGCTGCCAGAGCACGCGGCGGGCGGACAGGCCAGCGCCCTTGACACCGAGCTGCGGAATGACCCACTGACGGTGCATCAGGCCGACGCCGCCGAGGATCAGGACGGCGGCAGTCTTGGCCATGATGAGTTGCCCGTACGCCGATCCAAAGAGGTCGCTCCAGCTGGAGATCCTGATGCTGGTGTTGACGACGCCTGAGGCGAAGACCAGGACGAAGGCGAAGCCGGCGAGGGCTGAGAAGCGGCGCAGGGTGGGCTCGGTGATGTCGGCCCTGCCCTGGGCTCCAGTGCCGGGCGCGCCACCCAGGATGCCGGAGAGCAGCGCCAGAACGATGATGCCGCCCACCCAGGCCGAGACGCCGGCAAGGTGCAGGCCGAGCGAGTTGATGGCACCTTCGTGGTCGTTCGAGCTGGCCGAGTGGCCGATCAGCGCAGCGGGCACCAACCCGGCAAGGGCCAGGATCAGCGTGAGTGCAAGCGCTCCCCTTGATCGGACGCCAAACAGCGCGGTGGTGGCCACGGCGGCGATGATGACCACCGCAAGCCAGGCCCTGCCGGTATCGATGTCAGTCATGAAGTAGACGAGGGACTTGGTGAACTCCGGGTCCCCCGAGATGGTCTGGCCCGCGATGTCCGAATAGCTCAGGACCAGCACTGACACGGCCGAGAGGGTCCACGCGACGCCCGCGACGGCGGCAACGGCCAAGGCCCGCGTGAACGCGGGATGCTCGGGGGCATCCTTAGCCTTGGACTGCCGCCCGGAAAGATTCCGGGGCAGGATGCCGACGGCGAAGATTAGGCCACCGATTACGGTGGCAAGGGAGACGTTTTGAATAGCCTTGCTGATGGGCAGGCCCCAGCGGACCAGTGAGCCGGGATCAGACACTGCGCGGGCTCCGGCTGCTCCGGAGAAGAGCAGCGCCACCACGAGGCCCAGGAACAGCGCCGCCAGCCCGGCGAGCTGCCAGGGCCCGGAGATTCCCGGGCTGCCAACTCCTCGACCACGAGCTCCGCCCGTCGGGGTGGGAGCTGCTGAGGTTCGGGGTTTCGCTGCAGAAGGCACAATTCCATTGTCCGCTACCCCTGCCCGCGCGCCGAATCCGTCAAGCGGCGGTTAACGCAAAAGGGGCGGCAACCCATCGGGTTGCCGCCCCTTTCAAGCGTTCGAAGAAGACTACTTCTTCTTGGCGACTGCAGCCTTCAGCTTGGAGCCGGCGGTCAGCTTGACGCTGTGGCCTGCGGCGATCTGGATGGTCTCGCCGGTCTGCGGGTTGCGGCCGGTACGGGCTGCACGGTCGGTGCGCTCGACGGCGAGCCAACCCGGGATGGTGATCTTTTCGCCCGCGGCGACAGAGGTCTCGAAAACCTCGAACAGTGCATCGAGCACGGAGTTGACGGCTGCCTGGCTGGTGCCGGCCTTGCCAGCTACCTCTGCAACAAGTTCACTACGGTTCTTAGCCATTTATGTCCTCCTGGACGGTTCTAATCTCTGAAGCCTGCACACGGCATGCGTACAAGCCACTCTTCGAAAACTTACCAGCTTGCCACCGCCGAGGTGGCAAAATTCCGCGTGTTTTCGCCCTTTTCTGGGAAAAAGTCCGGGTTTCGAGGGTGTTAGAGGCCCTTTTCAGCCGTCAGCGGACGTTGCCTCGCTTCTGACCGGTTACCAACCGACGCTCCCTCACCTCTGACCGGTTATCAACCGACGCTCCCTCACCTCTGACCGGTTACCAACCGACGCTCCCTCACCTCTGACAGGTTACGCACCGACGCTCCCTCACCTCCGACAGGTTACGCGGGCCGGAGCTGAGGGAGGTTCGTCCGGGACCGCACCGGTACTGAAGGAGCATTTGGGATATCTGCACCGGTGCTGCAGGAGCGTTGGTGGTTTGGGCTCCGGTGCTGAGGGAGCGTCGGTGGTTTGGGCTCCGGTGCTGAGGGAGCGTCGGTGGTTTGGGCTCCGGTGCTGAGGGACGGTTGGGGATGTGCCGGCCACTTCGGGGGAGGGACCGGCGTATACCCAGCGGTGCGGGCGCCAGTGCTGTGGGTGCGGTGGTTTTGGTGGTTAAAGGGGGAGAGCCTCCAACCTGGTGGTTGGAGGCTCTCGACCTAATGTATGTCCGGCGGTGACCTACTCTCCCACACCCTCCCGGGTGCAGTACCATCGGCGCTGTGGGTCTTAGCTTCCGGGTTCGGAATGGGACCG